>NZ_JBLUQA010000048.1:0-205 GCF_048068295.1 Pseudomonas sp. NY15435 | reverse complement strand
CACCATCGACCGTCTGCACAAGCAAATGGGCGACGTCCGCGTGGCCGACAACGGTTCCGAACGCACCATCGACCGCCTGCACAAGCAAATGGATGACGTCCGCGTGGCCGACAACGGTTCCGAACGCACCATCGACCGCCTGCACAAGCAAATGGATGACGTCCGCGTGGCCGAGAACGGCTCCGAGCACACCATCGACAAACTG
>NZ_JBLUQA010000047.1:0-217 GCF_048068295.1 Pseudomonas sp. NY15435 | reverse complement strand
CATCGGATCAGCAGCACACCACAACAATTGGTGGGTCTGGGCAGATTCGAACTGCCGACCTCACCCTTATCAGGGGTGCGCTCTAACCAACTGAGCTACAGACCCAATCGTCTAACCAGTGAATCAAGCAATTCGTGTGGGAGCTTATGAAGAAGCTGAGATCTTCGATTAAGGAGGTGATCCAGCCGCAGGTTCCCCTACGGCTACCTTGTTACGA
>NZ_JBLUQA010000046.1:0-223 GCF_048068295.1 Pseudomonas sp. NY15435 | reverse complement strand
GGCTGAAAACGGTTCGAGCAAAACCATCGACCGTCTGCACAGCGACATGAGCGTTGCCGAAAACGGTTCGAGCCAATCGGTTGACCGCCTGCACCAGCAGATGAACGTCGCCGAGAACGGCTCCAGCCAGACCGTCGACCGCCTGCACAAGCAACTGGGCGTGGCTGAAAACGGTTCGAGCAAAACCATCGATCGCCTGCACAGCGACATGAGCGTGGCCGAA
>NZ_JBLUQA010000045.1:0-238 GCF_048068295.1 Pseudomonas sp. NY15435 | reverse complement strand
TTGCCGAACTGGTCGAGAAACTGAAGAACGAGGCGAAAGTAATCTGATGGCTATCCTGGTAATCGCTGAGCACAACAACGGCGCACTGGGCGCTGCCACTCTGAACACTGTCGCTGCCGCGCAGAAGATCGGTGGTGACATCGCTGTCCTGGTCGCTGGCCAGAACGTCGGTGGCGTAGCCGAAGCTGCTGCCAAGATCGCTGGTGTTTCCAAGGTGCTGGTCGCCGACAACGCCGCC
>NZ_JBLUQA010000044.1:0-252 GCF_048068295.1 Pseudomonas sp. NY15435 | reverse complement strand
CGTCCTGATGGACGGCGTTTCGATTCTGGAGCGGGAAACGAGACTCGAACTCGCGACCCCGACCTTGGCAAGGTCGTGCTCTACCAACTGAGCTATTCCCGCATCAACTTGCTGTAACCTCGGCTTTCGCCGGAGGTTAACGAAAACGCCGCCCTGATGGGCGGCGTTTCGATTTTGGAGCGGGAAACGAGACTCGAACTCGCGACCCCGACCTTGGCAAGGTCGTGCTCTACCAACTGAGCTATTCCCGCA
>NZ_JBLUQA010000043.1:0-255 GCF_048068295.1 Pseudomonas sp. NY15435 | reverse complement strand
CTGAAAGCCCTGGTCGACAAAGAGCAGCCGCAGCTGGTCATCCTCGGCAAGCAGGCCATCGACAGCGACAACAACCAGACCGGCCAGATGCTGGCTGCGCTGACCGGCTACGCGCAAGGCACCTTCGCCTCCAAGGTCGAAGTTGCTGGCGACAAGGTCAACGTCACCCGTGAAATCGACGGCGGCCTGCAGACCGTTGCCCTGAACCTGCCGGCAATCGTCACCACCGACCTGCGCCTGAACGAGCCGCGCTAC
>NZ_JBLUQA010000042.1:0-291 GCF_048068295.1 Pseudomonas sp. NY15435 | reverse complement strand
ATCGGTGGTGACATCGCTGTCCTGGTCGCTGGCCAGAACGTCGGTGGCGTAGCCGAAGCTGCTGCCAAGATCGCTGGTGTTTCCAAGGTGCTGGTCGCCGACAACGCCGCCTATGCTCACCAGCTGCCGGAGAACATTGCTCCGCTGGTCGCTGAGCTCGGCAAGGGCTACAGCCACGTACTGGCCGCCGCCACCACCAACGGCAAGAACTTCCTGCCGCGCGTTGCCGCCCTGCTGGACGTCGACCAGATCTCCGAGATCATCGAAGTGGTCAGCGCCGACACCTTCAAG
>NZ_JBLUQA010000041.1:0-304 GCF_048068295.1 Pseudomonas sp. NY15435 | reverse complement strand
CATCGGATCAGCAGCACACCACAACAATTGGTGGGTCTGGGCAGATTCGAACTGCCGACCTCACCCTTATCAGGGGTGCGCTCTAACCAACTGAGCTACAGACCCAATCGTTCGGGCTTTGGCAGCTTGTCGACCTCACCCGCTCTCTATCCAAGAGCCGGGGGCGCGCTCAAACCAACCGAGCAGCAAACCTATCGTCTAACCAGTGAATCAAGCAATTCGTGTGGGAGCTTATGAAGAAGCTGAGATCTTCGATTAAGGAGGTGATCCAGCCGCAGGTTCCCCTACGGCTACCTTGTTACGA
>NZ_JBLUQA010000040.1:0-314 GCF_048068295.1 Pseudomonas sp. NY15435 | reverse complement strand
AAGGGCCTGCATTTCTGCAGGCCCTTTTGTATATGGCGCACTCAGGAGGATTCGAACCTCCGACCGCTCGGTTCGTAGCCGAGTACTCTATCCAGCTGAGCTATGAGTGCGTCGTCGGTAAAGTTTAACCAGATTCACCAACTGGTTGCAGCTAATGGCTTTTCAGCCCTTTCGCCACTGAAGCCCCGCTTTCGCGTTGCCTCGTATATGGCGCACTCAGGAGGATTCGAACCTCCGACCGCTCGGTTCGTAGCCGAGTACTCTATCCAGCTGAGCTATGAGTGCGCTGATGAGGGCGCAAATTCTAGTGAGAT
>NZ_JBLUQA010000039.1:0-317 GCF_048068295.1 Pseudomonas sp. NY15435 | reverse complement strand
CCTCAGGTATTGCTACCTGAGGGCTTTCGAATATGGCGCAGCGGACGGGACTCGAACCCGCGACCCCCGGCGTGACAGGCCGGTATTCTAACCGACTGAACTACCGCTGCGTGTCGGTTGGACTTTCGTCCGGTAAAGCAACCTCCTTGCGCCTGGAGTGAATCACTCAACAGGCTGGTTCGGGGTAGGAACCAAGGAGGGGGAAAATGGCGCAGCGGACGGGACTCGAACCCGCGACCCCCGGCGTGACAGGCCGGTATTCTAACCGACTGAACTACCGCTGCGCGTAACTTGCGAGAGTGGTGGGTGATGACGGG
>NZ_JBLUQA010000038.1:0-320 GCF_048068295.1 Pseudomonas sp. NY15435 | reverse complement strand
TTTGGAATTAGAAGCTTGACGATGACCTACTCTCACATGGAGAAACTCCACACTACCATCGGCGATGCATCGTTTCACTACTGAGTTCGGGATGGGATCAGGTGGTTCCAATGCTCTATGGTCGTCAAGCAATTCGGTTGGATGCTCGCCTTGGCGCTCATCCGGATTCGGGTTGCTTACACTAATAAGCAAAACCCCCGGCCAGCGAAGCTGACCAGGGGTCTTGGGATAGGAGCTTGACGATGACCTACTCTCACATGGAGAAACTCCACACTACCATCGGCGATGCGTCGTTTCACTACTGAGTTCGGGATGGGATC
>NZ_JBLUQA010000037.1:0-344 GCF_048068295.1 Pseudomonas sp. NY15435 | reverse complement strand
CGTTGGAACCACCTGATCCCATCCCGAACTCAGTAGTGAAACGACGCATCGCCGATGGTAGTGTGGAGTTTCTCCATGTGAGAGTAGGTCATCGTCAAGCTCCTATCCCAAAGCCCCGGTCAGCTTCGCTGTCCGGGGCTTTGCCTATTAGTGTAAGCACATGATTTGTGCTTGCTGCTGACGAGGGTCGAGACTCTCAGAAGCCAGGCGATTGAGTAGAAAAGAAATTTTCGAAAATAAAGCTTGACGAAAGATGAGGTTAGCGTAGAATGCGCGCCTCGGTTGAGACGAAAGCCTTAACCAACTGCTCTTTAACAAGTTGAATCAAGCAATTCGTGTGGGTG
>NZ_JBLUQA010000036.1:0-352 GCF_048068295.1 Pseudomonas sp. NY15435 | reverse complement strand
GGCGGCGTTGTCGGCGACCAGCACCTTGGAAACACCAGCGATCTTGGCAGCAGCTTCGGCTACGCCACCGACGTTCTGGCCAGCGACCAGGACAGCGATGTCACCACCGATATTCCGGGCGGCGATCCGTTGCGCGGCAGCGACAGTGTTCAGAGTGGCAGCGCACAGTGCGCCGTCTGCTTTTCCAGAGGAAGTGTGCTCAGCGATTACCAGGATAGCCATCAGATTACTTTCGCCTCGCTCTTCAGTTTCTCGACCAGTTCGGCAACGGACTTGACCTTGATGCCGGCGCTACGGGCAGCCGGAGCTTCGACTTTCACGGTCTTCACGGTGGAAGCGGTGGAAACGCCCA
>NZ_JBLUQA010000035.1:0-367 GCF_048068295.1 Pseudomonas sp. NY15435 | reverse complement strand
TGCTCGGCTTTTTCGTTTGAAGATGGTGCCCAGGAGAAGACTCGAACTTCCACGGTGTTGCCACCGCTAGGACCTGAACCTAGTGCGTCTACCAATTCCGCCACCTGGGCATGCTTTTCAGCATGGGGTGCGATGATCGCTCATCGTCTTGCGGTGATGCAACCCTTGGTTGCATCGGGCGGTCTATTGTTCGGTTATCAGGGTTCCGAACCCGCCTGATAAAGCCTGTCGATGACTGACTTTATCCTTGAATAAGTGGTGCCCAGGAGAAGACTCGAACTTCCACGGTGTTGCCACCGCTAGGACCTGAACCTAGTGCGTCTACCAATTCCGCCACCTGGGCACTGGAGTCGATGATTACTCATCG
>NZ_JBLUQA010000034.1:0-387 GCF_048068295.1 Pseudomonas sp. NY15435 | reverse complement strand
CGCGTGGTCGATTACAACGTCAAGGTCCGCGTCAAGGCGGACAACTCCGGCGTCGATCTCGCCAACGTCAAAATGTCCATGAACCCCTTCTGCGAAATCGCCGTGGAAGAAGCCGTGCGCCTGAAAGAGAGGGGCGTCGCCAGCGAGATCGTGGTGGTCTCGGTTGGCCCGAGTGGCGCGCAGGAACAACTGCGCACGGCGCTCGCACTCGGTGCAGACCGCGCGGTGCTGGTCGAGAGCAACGACGAGCTGAACTCGCTGGCGGTCGCCAAGGCCCTGAAAGCCCTGGTCGACAAAGAGCAGCCGCAGTTGGTCATCCTCGGCAAGCAGGCCATCGACAGCGACAACAACCAGACCGGCCAGATGCTGGCTGCGCTGACCGGCTAC
>NZ_JBLUQA010000033.1:0-410 GCF_048068295.1 Pseudomonas sp. NY15435 | reverse complement strand
CACCCACACGAATTGCTTGATTCAACTTGTTAAAGAGCAGTTGGTTAAGGCTTTCGTCTCAACCGAGGCGCGCATTCTACGCTAACCTCATCTTTCGTCAAGCTTTATTTTTCGAAAATTTCTTTTCTACTCAATCGCTTGTGCTTCAGTGAAGGAAACCTTCTCATCAGCGGGAGGCGCATTCTACAGCGATCAAACTCGCTGTCAACCACCTCGGCGATCTTCTTTTCAGCTCGCTGCCGGGCAGCTAATGAAAAGCGGCAAGTGAATCACCCGCCTGACCACCACTCTCAACTTCGAATCTCTGTAAGTACTTGATTTTCAAGTTCTTTCAGCGCTTCGTCGCTGGGAGTGGTGCGCATTATAGGGAGTTTAAATGGGCCGTCAACGACTAATTTAAACTTTCTTCA
>NZ_JBLUQA010000032.1:0-472 GCF_048068295.1 Pseudomonas sp. NY15435 | reverse complement strand
GGCGCCGGAGATACCGACGGCCACGTACAGCTGCGGAGCAACGATCTTGCCGGTCTGGCCGACCTGCATGTCGTTCGGCACGAAGCCGGCGTCAACGGCAGCGCGGGAAGCGCCGACGGCAGCGCCCAGCTTGTCAGCCAGGGAGTAGAGGATGCTGAAGTTGTCGCCATTGCCCATGCCGCGGCCGCCGGAAACGACGATCTTGGCAGCGGTCAGTTCCGGACGGTCGGACTTGGCCAGTTCTTCGCCCACGAAGGCGGACTTGCCGGCATCGGCCGGGCCGGAAACGGCTTCAACAGCGGCGGAACCGCCTTCGGCAGCGACGGCGTCGAAGCCGGTGCCACGCACGGTGATCACTTTTACGGCAGCCGAGGACTGCACGGTAGCGATGGCGTTACCGGCGTAGATCGGGCGCTTGAAGGTGTCGGCGCTGACCACTTCGATGATCTCGGAGATCTGGTCGACGTCCAGC
>NZ_JBLUQA010000031.1:0-528 GCF_048068295.1 Pseudomonas sp. NY15435 | reverse complement strand
CAACGCCACCTACAACCGCCTGGACAAAGACAACGCCGCCGTACTGCTGGTCGACCACCAGGCCGGTCTGCTCTCGCTGGTCCGCGACATCGATCCGGACAAGTTCAAGAACAACGTGCTGGCGCTGGGTGACCTGGCGAAGTTCTTCAACCTGCCGACCATCCTCACCACCAGCTTCGAAACCGGCCCCAACGGCCCGCTGGTGCCCGAGCTGAAAGCGCAGTTCCCGGACGCGCCGTACGTTGCCCGCCCCGGCCAGATCAACGCCTGGGACAACGAGGACTTCGTCAAGGCGGTGAAGGCCACCGGCAAGAAGCAGCTGATCATCGCTGGTGTGGTAACCGAGGTGTGCGTGGCATTCCCGGCGCTGTCGGCCCTGGCGGAAGGTTTCGATGTGTTCGTGGTGGCAGATGCTTCCGGCACCTTCAACGAGATGACCCGCGACGCCGCCTGGCGCCGGATGGAAGCGGCCGGTGCGCAGCTGATGACCTGGTTCGGCGTGGCCTGTGAGCTGCACCGCGACTGGCG
>NZ_JBLUQA010000030.1:0-897 GCF_048068295.1 Pseudomonas sp. NY15435 | reverse complement strand
GAGAACGGCTCCAGCCAGACCGTCGACCGCCTGCACAAGCAACTGGGCGTGGCTGAAAACGGTTCGAGCAAAACCATCGATCGCCTGCACAGCGACATGAGCGTGGCCGAAAACGGTTCCGAGCACACCGTCGACCAACTGCACAGCAACATGGTGGCCGAATCCGGTGGCGATACCGTCTTCAACGCCCACCTGAAGGCGTAACGCTGCACGCAGTACACCGCAAGGTGAGAGAAAAGCCCGGCCCCGCCGGGCTTTCTTATCACTCAGGATCCGCAAAACCCTGCCATCGATAACAGGCCAGCCGTGATTTGTAACGGCGTCTTGCCTGAAACCTCCCGAAACACGCCTGAAAACACCGCCCTAGAGCGGTTTTCGTCGTTCTATCATTGGCGGCGATAGTTGAAATTAGCCGGCTAAATAATCGACATCACTGATGCTCTGTATTACCCAGCATCGTTTTTAAATCGATTTATCCGAAGGGAAAATAACCCTGTAGCCAAAACATACCGCCCCCTTTCGGAGCCACTCAACATGAAAACCAAGATCGCCCTCAGCCTTGCACTCACCTCCCTGATGACCGCCAGCGCCGTCTTCGCCGCCCCGGCCATCCTCAACAACGGCCCGCGCAGCACTCATCAACTGCAGCAGCAGAGCGCTGAACCCCGCGTCGCCGAGAACGGCTCCGACCGCACCATCGATCGCCTGCACAAGCAAATGGGCGACGCCCGCGTAGCCGACAACGGTTCCGAACGCACCATCGACCGTCTGCACAAGCAAATGGGCGACGTCCGCGTGGCCGACAACGGTTCCGAACGCACCATCGACCGCCTGCACAAGCAAATGGATGACGTCCGCGTGGCCGAGAACGGCTCCGAGCACACCATCGACAAACTG
>NZ_JBLUQA010000029.1:0-1184 GCF_048068295.1 Pseudomonas sp. NY15435 | reverse complement strand
GGGAAACCCTGAAGAAGACTTCCCGAATCTGGTGAAATACGCCGATCCCGTATCCTGAGTTTCCCGATGAAGCAGTTGACCTTCGCCGACGCCGAATACGCCGGCAAGCGCAAGCAGACCCGCAAGGAGTTGTTCCTGATCGAGATGGATCAGGTGGTGCCGTGGAAGGGCTTGGTTGCCCTGATCGAGCCGCACTACCCCAAGGGTGAAGGCGGTCGTCCGGCGTATCCGTTGATGGCGATGCTGCGCGTCCATCTGATGCAGAACTGGTTCGGCCACAGCGATCCGGCGATGGAGGAGGCGCTGTACGAGACCACAATCCTGCGCCAGTTCGCCGGGCTGAGCTTGGAGCGCATTCCCGACGAAACCACCATCCTCAATTTCCGGCGCCTGCTGGAGAAACACGAGTTGGCGGCTGGAATTCTGGCGGTGATCAATGGTTACTTGGGCGACCGGGGCCTGTTACTGCGCCAGGGCACCATCGTCGACGCGACCCTGATCCATGCGCCCAGCTCGACCAAGAACCAGGACGGTAAGCGCGACCCGGAAATGCATCAGGCCAAGAAAGGCAATCAATGGTACTTCGGCATGAAGGCGCACATCGGTGCCGATGCCGAGTCGGGCTTGGTGCACAGCGTGGTGGGTACGGCGGCCAACGTGGCCGATGTCACCCAGGTCGACCAACTGCTGCACGGTGAGGAAAACGTAGTCTGTGCCGATGCTGGCTATACCGGCGTGGAGAAACGCGAAGAGCATGCAGGGCGCCAGGTCATCTGGCAGGTCGCGGCCCGCCGCAGTACCTACCAGAAACTGGGCAAGCGCAGCGCACTGTACAAGGCCAAGCGCAAGATCGAGAAGGCCAAGGCACAGGTGCGCGCCAAGGTTGAGCATCCGTTTCGGGTGATCAAACGCCAGTTCGGCTACGTGAAAGTGCGCTTCCGTGGCTTGGCGAAGAACACCGCGCAGTTGGTAACGCTGTTCGCCCTGTCGAACCTGTGGATGGCGCGCCGGTATTTGTTGGCCAGCGCAGGAGAAGTGCGCCCGTAATGCGGAGAAATCCCCAAGCAAAGTGCCCAAACCGGGCAGAGCTTGGGGCATATCGCCCAGCCGCCTGCTCGGCAGGTCGTTTTTTGAAGCAACTGGGCTATCGGACTCGGAACGTCGGGGCTAATTCAGACCATCCT
>NZ_JBLUQA010000028.1:0-1440 GCF_048068295.1 Pseudomonas sp. NY15435 | reverse complement strand
TGGTGCAGCGAGACCCAGGTGGCGCCGCTGGCGGTGTTCAGCAGGGCGTTGAGCAGCGGCCAGTCGGACACGGCGTCGGAGCCGTCGCGCATGGCTTCGGTTTCGCGGTTCGGGCTGGACACCGAGCCGGAGTCGAGGTGGTCGCGGCCGATCACGATCGGCGCCTTCAGCTCGCCGCGACGGACCATCTCGTTGAAGGCCAGGCCGAGCTTGGCGCGTTGGCCCAGGCCGACCCAGCAGATGCGTGCCGGCAGCCCCTGGAAGCTGATGCGCTCCTTGGCCATGTCCAGCCAGTTGTGCAGGTGGGCGTCGTCCGGGATCAGTTCCTTGACCTTGGCGTCGGTCTTGTAGATGTCCTCGGCATCACCGGACAGCGCCGCCCAGCGGAACGGACCGACGCCACGGCAGAACAGCGGGCGGATGTAGGCCGGGACGAAGCCGGGGAAGTCAAAGGCGTTGGCGACGCCCTCTTCCTTGGCCATCTGGCGAATGTTGTTGCCGTAGTCGAAGGTCGGCACGCCCTGCTTCTGGAATTCCAGCATGGCCTGGACATGCACGGCCATGGATTGCTTGGCGGCCTTCACCACGGCAGCCGGGTCGGTCTGCGCGCGGTCGCGGTACTGTTCCCAGGTCCAGCCGGCCGGCAGGTAGCCGTTGAGCGGGTCGTGGGCGGAGGTCTGGTCGGTGACCATGTCCGGGCGCACACCGCGCTTGAGCAGTTCCGGGAGGATTTCTGCGGCGTTGCCCAGCAGGGCGATGGAGATGGCCTTGCCTTCGGCGGTGTATTTCGCGAGGCGCGCCAGGGCGTCGTCGAGGTCCTTGGCCTGCTCGTCGACGTAGCGGCTGGCGAGGCGGAAGTCGATGCGGCTCTGCTGGCATTCGATGTTCAGCGAGCAGGCACCGGCCAGGGTCGCGGCCAGCGGCTGGGCGCCGCCCATGCCGCCGAGGCCGGCGGTGAGCACCCACTTGCCTTTCAGGTTGCCGTCATAGTGCTGGCGGCCGGCTTCGACGAAGGTTTCGTAGGTGCCCTGAACGATGCCCTGGCTGCCGATGTAGATCCACGAGCCTGCGGTCATCTGGCCGTACATGGCCAGGCCCTTGGCATCGAGTTCGTTGAAGTGTTCCCAGTTGGCCCAGTGCGGCACCAGGTTGGAGTTGGCGATCAGCACGCGCGGGGCGTTGGAATGAGTCTTGAACACGCCGACCGGCTTGCCGGACTGCACCAGCAGGGTCTCGTCATCATTCAGTTGCTTCAGGGTCTCGACGATCTTGTCGTAGCACTCCCAGTTGCGCGCAGCACGACCGATGCCGCCGTACACCACCAACTCCTTCGGGTTCTCGGCGACTTCCGGGTCGAGGTTGTTCATCAGCATGCGCAGCGGCGCTTCGGTCAGCCAGCTCTTGGCGTTCAGTTGGGTGCCGCGCGGGGCACGGATTTCG
>NZ_JBLUQA010000026.1:0-3326 GCF_048068295.1 Pseudomonas sp. NY15435 | reverse complement strand
ACGATTGGGTCTGTAGCTCAGTTGGTTAGAGCGCACCCCTGATAAGGGTGAGGTCGGCAGTTCGAATCTGCCCAGACCCACCAATTGTTGTGGTGTGCTGCTGATCCGATGGGGCCATAGCTCAGCTGGGAGAGCGCCTGCTTTGCACGCAGGAGGTCAGGAGTTCGATCCTCCTTGGCTCCACCATTAATCGTCGAAAGCTCAGACATGAATGTTCAGGTTGAACGAACATTGATGTCTGGTCTTTGTGCCAGAACTGTTCTTTAAAAATTTGGGTATGTGATAGAAGTAGACTGAATAATCTCTTTCACTGGTGATTATTCAAGTCAAGGTAAAATTTGCGAGTTCAAGCGCGAATTTTCGGCGAATGTCGTCTTCACGTTCGAGACAATAACCAGATTGCTTGGGGTTATATGGTCAAGTGAAGAAGCGCATACGGTGGATGCCTTGGCAGTCAGAGGCGATGAAAGACGTGGTAGCCTGCGATAAGCTTCGGGGAGTCGGCAAACAGACTTTGATCCGGAGATCTCTGAATGGGGAAACCCACCCGGGATAACCTGGGTATCTTGCACTGAATACATAGGTGTAAGAGGCGAACCAGGGGAACTGAAACATCTAAGTACCCTGAGGAAAAGAAATCAACCGAGATTCCCTTAGTAGTGGCGAGCGAACGGGGATTAGCCCTTAAGCTTCTTTGAATCTAACAGAACGCTCTGGAAAGTGCGGCCATAGTGGGTGATAGCCCCGTATGTGAAAGGTTCTTTGAAGTGA
The DNA here is from genome assembly GCF_048068295.1 of Pseudomonas sp. NY15435. Lineage (NCBI taxonomy): Bacteria > Pseudomonadati > Pseudomonadota > Gammaproteobacteria > Pseudomonadales > Pseudomonadaceae > Pseudomonas > Pseudomonas sp. NY15435. The sequence goes on along the minus strand of NZ_JBLUQA010000026.1, from coordinate 2,555 downwards.
AATCGAGTAGGACGGAGCACGAGAAACTTTGTCTGAATATGGGGGGACCATCCTCCAAGGCTAAATACTACTGACTGACCGATAGTGAACCAGTACCGTGAGGGAAAGGCGAAAAGAACCCCGGAGAGGGGAGTGAAATAGAACCTGAAACCGTATGCGTACAAGCAGTGGGAGCCTACTTTGTTAGGTGACTGCGTACCTTTTGTATAATGGGTCAGCGACTTATATTCAGTGGCGAGCTTAACCGTATAGGGAAGGCGTAGCGAAAGCGAGTCTTAATAGGGCGTTTTAGTCGCTGGGTATAGACCCGAAACCGGGCGATCTATCCATGAGCAGGTTGAAGGTTAGGTAACACTGACTGGAGGACCGAACCCACTCCCGTTGAAAAGGTAGGGGATGACTTGTGGATCGGAGTGAAAGGCTAATCAAGCTCGGAGATAGCTGGTTCTCCTCGAAAGCTATTTAGGTAGCGCCTCACGTATCACTCCAGGGGGTAGAGCACTGTTTCGGCTAGGGGGTCATCCCGACTTACCAAACCGATGCAAACTCCGAATACCTGGAAGTGTCAGCGTGGGAGACACACGGCGGGTGCTAACGTCCGTCGTGAAAAGGGAAACAACCCAGACCGTCAGCTAAGGTCCCAAAGTTATGGTTAAGTGGTAAACGATGTGGGAAGGCTTAGACAGCTAGGAGGTTGGCTTAGAAGCAGCCACCCTTTAAAGAAAGCGTAATAGCTCACTAGTCGAGTCGGCCTGCGCGGAAGATGTAACGGGGCTCAAACCATACACCGAAGCTACGGGTGCATCGCAAGATGCGCGGTAGAGGAGCGTTCTGTAAGCCTGTGAAGGTGAGTTGAGAAGCTTGCTGGAGGTATCAGAAGTGCGAATGCTGACATGAGTAACGACAATGGGAGTGAAAAACTCCCACGCCGAAAGACCAAGGGTTCCTGCGCAACGTTAATCGACGCAGGGTTAGTCGGTCCCTAAGGCGAGGCTGAAGAGCGTAGTCGATGGGAAACAGGTTAATATTCCTGTACTTCTAGTTACTGCGATGGAGGGACGGAGAAGGCTAGGCCAGCTTGGCGTTGGTTGTCCAAGTTTAAGGTGGTAGGCAGAGATCTTAGGTAAATCCGGGGTCTTAATGCCGAGAGCTGATGACGAGTCATCTTTCAGATGATGAAGTGGTTGATGCCATGCTTCCAGGAAAAGCTTCTAAGCTTCAGGTAACTAGGAACCGTACCCCAAACCGACACAGGTGGTTGGGTAGAGAATACCAAGGCGCTTGAGAGAACTCGGGTGAAGGAACTAGGCAAAATGGCACCGTAACTTCGGGAGAAGGTGCGCCGGCGAGGGTGAAGCATTTACTGCGTAAGCCCATGCCGGTCGAAGATACCAGGCCGCTGCGACTGTTTATTAAAAACACAGCACTCTGCAAACACGAAAGTGGACGTATAGGGTGTGACGCCTGCCCGGTGCCGGAAGGTTAATTGATGGGGTTAGCGAAAGCGAAGCTCTTGATCGAAGCCCCGGTAAACGGCGGCCGTAACTATAACGGTCCTAAGGTAGCGAAATTCCTTGTCGGGTAAGTTCCGACCTGCACGAATGGCGTAACGATGGCGGCGCTGTCTCCACCCGAGACTCAGTGAAATTGAAATCGCTGTGAAGATGCAGTGTATCCGCGGCTAGACGGAAAGACCCCGTGAACCTTTACTGTAGCTTTGCACTGGACTTTGAGCCTGCTTGTGTAGGATAGGTGGGAGGCTTTGAAGCGTGGACGCCAGTCTGCGTGGAGCCATCCTTGAAATACCACCCTGGCATGCTTGAGGTTCTAACTCTGGTCCGTTATCCGGATCGAGGACAGTGTATGGTGGGCAGTTTGACTGGGGCGGTCTCCTCCTAAAGAGTAACGGAGGAGTACGAAGGTGCGCTCAGACCGGTCGGAAATCGGTCGTAGAGTATAAAGGCAAAAGCGCGCTTGACTGCGAGACAGACACGTCGAGCAGGTACGAAAGTAGGTCTTAGTGATCCGGTGGTTCTGTATGGAAGGGCCATCGCTCAACGGATAAAAGGTACTCCGGGGATAACAGGCTGATACCGCCCAAGAGTTCATATCGACGGCGGTGTTTGGCACCTCGATGTCGGCTCATCACATCCTGGGGCTGAAGCCGGTCCCAAGGGTATGGCTGTTCGCCATTTAAAGTGGTACGCGAGCTGGGTTTAGAACGTCGTGAGACAGTTCGGTCCCTATCTGCCGTGGACGTTTGAGATTTGAGAGGGGCTGCTCCTAGTACGAGAGGACCGGAGTGGACGAACCTCTGGTGTTCCGGTTGTCACGCCAGTGGCATTGCCGGGTAGCTATGTTCGGAATAGATAACCGCTGAAAGCATCTAAGCGGGAAACTAGCCTCAAGATGAGATCTCACTGGGAACTTGATTCCCCTAAAGGGCCGTCGAAGACTACGACGTTGATAGGTCGGGTGTGTAAGCGCTGTGAGGCGTTGAGCTAACCGATACTAATTGCCCGTGAGGCTTGACCATATAACACCCAAACAATTTG
>NZ_JBLUQA010000025.1:0-3626 GCF_048068295.1 Pseudomonas sp. NY15435 | reverse complement strand
TTCGTCGCAGTAGGTGGTGCCAAAGTCGCGAGCAGCTTGCTGGAGCGCGCCGAAGCAGTGGGGCTTCCGGTCTTCGAAGGCTACGGGCTCTCCGAATGCGCCTCCGTGGTTTGCCTGAACCGCCCAGGCGATCAGCATCCAGGCAGCGTGGGGCGTCCTCTACCGCACGTCCAGGTGCGTATCGCTGATGACGGGGAAGTGCTGGTTCGCGGTTCGACCTTGCTGGGCTACCTGGGTGAGCCTTCTTTCAACGAGGATTGGTGGCCAACCGGCGATCTGGGCCATTTCGACGCCGCTGGCTTCCTCTATCTGGCGGGCCGCAAAAAGAACCAGTTCATCACCAGCTTTGGTCGCAACGTGAATCCCGAGTGGATCGAGGCCGAGCTTTCCCAGACAGGCGCAATCCTCCAGGCCTTCGTCCACGGCGAGGGGCTGCCGCGCAACTTCGCATTGCTCTGGCCCATCGACCCAAGCATCAGCGACGAAGTCATCGAGCAGGCCGTGCAGCAATGCAACGCCGGCTTACCCGATTACGCACGGGTTTATGCCTGGAGACGCCTACCCAGTCCCTTTAGCGGTGCTGACGGAACCCTTACCAGTAATGGCCGGCCGCGCCGCGAGGAAATCCTCCGTCGCCACCAGCCACTCATCACTGAACTATCGCAATCCTGAGGTCTGCCATGAACTTCTTCGACACTCTCCAATCGGCCACCACCCAGGAGCGCCAGGCACTTTTCAGCGTTCCCGTCATTCGCGATGCCTTGGGCGGCGTTGTCAGCCTGGAGGGCTACATCGCCTTCCTCACCCAGGCCTACCACCACGTTCGTCATACCGTGCCGCTGATGATGGCGTGCGGCGCTCGTCTGCCCAGCCGGCTTGAATGGTTGCGCGGTGCAGTCTGCGAATACATCGAGGAGGAGTACGGCCACGAGCAGTGGATTCTCAATGACATTGCAGCCTGCGGTGGCGACGCGGAGCAGGTGCGTAGCAGCCGCCCCAGCCTGTCGATCGAGCTGATGGTGGCCTTCCTCTATGACTTGATTGCCCGCGACAATCCCGTCGGCCTGTTCGGCATGGTCAACGTCCTCGAAGGTACCAGTATCGCCCTGGCTACCCAGGCCGCCGGCAGCATCCAGCAAGGACTTGGCCTGCCGCCGACGGCATTCAGCTACCTGAGCTCCCACGGCGCGCTCGACCAGGATCACATGGCAACCTATCGCGAGCTGATGAACCGCCTGGATCGTCCGGAAGATCAAGAAGCGGTGATTCATTCCGCCAAGGTCGTCTACCAGCTGTACACCGAGATGTTCCGGGGCCTACCGCGAGCCCACCAGCCAGAGGTGCAGCATGCGCTTGCGTGAGTCGGTGGTGGTATTGACCGGTGCCAGCGGCGGCATTGGCCTGGAACTGGCCAGCCAGCTGTGTGCTGGTGGCGCCCGAGTACTGGCCATCAGCCGGCACCTTGGCGGTCTGGCGGTGCTCATGAACCGTTATCCCCATCAGTTGCGCTGGCACTCTGCTGATCTTCGTACCAAGAATGGCCGGCAGGAGGTAGCCACCGCTGCCTGGGCCATGGGCGGCGTGAACGTGCTGATCAACGCCGCAGGCGTGAACCGCTTCGCCCTGCTTGAGCAGATCGACGAAGACACGCTGGACGACCTGCTGGATCTCAACATCAAGGCCCCCCTGCAGCTGACCCGCCTGCTGCTGCCATTGTTGCGCGAGCAGCCTCATGCGTTGGTGGTCAACGTCGGCTCCATCTACGGCTCCATCGGCTATCCCGGCTACGCGACCTATAGCGCCAGTAAGTTCGCCTTGCGCGGATTCTCCGAGGCGCTTCGACGCGAATTGGCCGATACCACGGTCGACGTACTCTACGCGGCGCCACGTGCCACCCGAACATCGATGAACACTTCAGCCGCCACCGCGCTCAACCAAGCGCTGAAAGTAGGGATGGATGATCCGGTCGATGTCGCGCGGGCAGTACTTGATGCGGTGCAACATCAACGCAACGAGCTGTACCTGGGATGGCCTGAAAAACTCTTCGTGCGCCTCAACGGCATGCTGCCCGGCGTGGTTGACCGCGCGTTGCGCAAGCAGCTCCCACTGATCCGCCGTTACAGCTATGCCAACGCCAAGGAGCACAGCAAATGAAACGCCTGATACTCGCCAGCCTCATTGCCTTCTCCCCACTGACCTGGGCGCTCGATCAGACTGGCAGCCAGCACCTCAGCGCGATCCAGCAACGTTGGGCGCAAATCCAGTACCAGATGCCTGAGGCGCAACGCGCAGCCGCTTTCGAAAAGCTGGCGGGCGACGCGGAGACCTTTACCCGCGAGCAGCCCCAGGCTGCGGAAGCTTGGATCTGGAATGGAATCGTGACTAGCAGTTGGGCCGGTGCCACGGGCGGGCTTGGTGCGCTTGGTAAGGTCAAGGCTGCCCGAGCAAGCCTGGAGAAGGCCCTGGCTCTCGATCCAAACGCTCTGCAGGGGTCGGCTTACACCAGCCTCGGCGCACTGTATGACCGAGTGCCTGGCTGGCCCATCGGATTCGGTGACTCGGACAAGGCAGATGAGCTGCTGCGCAAGGCGCTGCAGTTGAATCCGGAAGGCATCGACAGCAATTACTTCTGGGGTGACCATCTCTATCGCCAAGGGCATTACGTCGAAGCGCGTGCGGCTTTGCAGAAAGCACTGCAGGCACAGCCACGGCCCGGCCGTGAGGTGGCCGACCAGGGCCGGCGCGGCGAAATCGATGCTTTACTCAAGACGATCAAGGACAAGCAGGACTGAGCATGCGGTTGCTGGTAGTCGAAGACGATCCCGCTCTAGGGGAAGGTATCTGCAACGGATTGCGCCAGGAGGGTTACACCATCGACTGGCTGCAGGACGGGGTGAGTGCATTGCACGCCTTGCAGCAGGAGACATTCGATCTCGTCGTGCTGGATCTGGGACTTCCGCGCCTGGATGGCATCGAGGTGCTGCGCCGGTTGCGTGCTGGGGGCGATGCGGTGCCCGTGCTGATCCTGACAGCCCGTGACGCGACCGATGATCGCATCGCCGGTCTCGATGCCGGCGCCGACGACTACCTGGTCAAACCGTTCGACCTCAACGAGCTGAAAGCTCGCCTGCGTGCGCTACTGCGTCGCAGCGCCGGTCGCGCCAAGGTGCTGATCGAGCATGCCGGGGTGACACTCGACCCGGCCACTCGGCAAGTCAGCTACCAGGGGCATCCAGTCGTGCTGACCCCGAAAGAGTACCGGTTGCTCCATGAACTGCTGTCCCAACCCGGCAAGGTCTTCACCCGCGAACGGCTCACTCAGCTCCTTTACGGCTGGGATGAAGAGCCCGAGAGCAACACGCTGGACGTGAATGTCTATCACCTGCGCAAGAAACTCTTCAACGATCTGATCCGCACCGTTCGCGGCATTGGCTACCTGGTGGAAGGCAAAGCATGAGTTCGTTGCGCCAACGCACGCTCTGGCGAGTAATGCTGCTATTGCTGGTCGGTACCAGCCTGCTTGCGCTCTACAACTATCACGACAGCAGCCACGAGATCGACGAGATCTACGACGCCCATCTGGCGCAGAACGCGCGCCTCCTGCAAGGCGTCATGAGCATGCCGCT
>NZ_JBLUQA010000024.1:0-27710 GCF_048068295.1 Pseudomonas sp. NY15435 | reverse complement strand
GCCGTCGAAGACTACGACGTTGATAGGTCGGGTGTGTAAGCGCTGTGAGGCGTTGAGCTAACCGATACTAATTGCCCGTGAGGCTTGACCATATAACACCCAAACAATTTGCGTGTTGTACGGTGAAGACGTAACGAACCGAAAGTTCGTGTGAACCGCAAATACCTGTCACATACCCGAATCTGGATGAGCGTGTGCACCTGCCACGAGCGTCCATAAAGAATTGCTTGACGACCATAGAGCGTTGGAACCACCTGATCCCATCCCGAACTCAGTAGTGAAACGATGCATCGCCGATGGTAGTGTGGAGTTTCTCCATGTGAGAGTAGGTCATCGTCAAGCTTCTAATTCCAAAGCCCCTGATCAGCGAGAGCTGGTCGGGGGTTTTGTTTTATGGGCGGGAATAAAGAGTGGATTCTGGCTGGGGCCGGCGGGGTTCAGTTTGGTTTGACCTTCGCGGACAAGGTCTGCTCCTACGGGGGGGGGCGGGCAACCAGTCGGCGGTACCTGTGTGAGGCGTTCGCGAGCAAGCTTGCTCCTACAAGGGGGTGAGGGGCTTGGTCATGATGAGGGTGCGCTCTTCGCCGTGAAGCTGTTCGCGCAGCACGCGGTAGCCTAAGCGAGCGTAGAAGCTCTCAGCAGTGATGGAAGAGGGGACCAGTAGGGTCTCTATGCTGCGCTCCAGGGCGGCTTTCTCGATTCGGCTCATCAGGGCCTGCCCGATGCCTTTGCGTTGCTGCGGAGGGGCTATGAAGAGGCTGCGCACGGCATTGCCGTCCAGGGCGCCAGTGCCCACGATCTCGCCGTCCAGCATGGCGACGAAGACCAGGCGTTGCTCCAGCAACTCTATCACCCGTCCCGGCGTGAAGTGCGCCAGCACTGACTCGATGACACTCGCCGGGTAATCCTGGCCGTTGCTCTCCCTGACAGCTTCTACGATCACCCGGCTGATGGCCTTGGCGTCGTCGCTGCACGCTTGTCTGATCGTCAATCCCATCGATGCACTCCCTGTTATCAGCCTGCTCATCGTGACGTGATCGGTAGCGCAAGGGTGGACCGGAATCGCAGGCAACAAAAAAGGCGCCCTGGGGGCGCCTTTTTTGTTTGGATCACCGATCAGCCGTTGTGGCGTTTCAGGACCAAGGTGGCGTTGGTGCCGCCGAAGCCGAAGCTGTTGCTCATGACGGTGTCGATCTTCGCGTTCTCGCGAGTCTCGCGCAGGATCGGCAGGTCGGCGACTTCCGGGTCCAGTTCGTCGATGTTGGCCGAACCGGCGATGAAGTTGCCTTCCATCATCAGCAGGCAGTAGATCGCTTCGTGAACGCCAGCGGCGCCCAGGGAGTGGCCGGACAGGCTCTTGGTGGAGCTGATGGCCGGAGCCTTGTCGCCGAACACTGCACGTACGCCACGGATTTCAGCGACATCGCCGACCGGGGTGGAGGTGCCGTGGGTGTTCAGGTAGTCGATCGGGGTGTCGACGGTGGCCAGGGCCTGCTGCATGCAGCGGATGGCGCCTTCGCCGCTCGGGGCGACCATGTCATAGCCATCGGAGGTGGCACCGTAGCCAACGATTTCGGCGTAGATCTTGGCGCCACGCTTGAGGGCGTGCTCCAGCTCTTCGACCACGACCATGCCGCCACCGCCAGCGATAACGAAACCATCACGCTTGGCGTCATAGGCGCGGGAGGCCTTTTCCGGGGTGTCGTTGTACTGGGTGGAGAGGGCGCCCATGGCGTCGAACAGGCAGCTCTGGCTCCAGTGTTCTTCCTCGCCGCCGCCAGCGAAGACGACGTCCTGCTTGCCCAACTGGATCTGTTCCATGGCCTGGCCGATGCAATGCGCGCTGGTGGCGCAGGCCGAGGAGATGGAGTAGTTCACGCCCTTGATCTGGAAGGGAGTGGCCAGGCACGCGGAAACGGTGCTGCCCATGGTGCGGGTCACGCGGTATGGGCCGATGCGCTTGACGCCCTTTTCGCGCAGGGTGTCGATAGCTTCCATCTGATTCAGGGTGGAAGCGCCGCCGGAGCCGGCGATCAGGCCGGTGCGCGGGTTGGAGATCTGCTCGGGGGTGAGGCCGGAGTCCTTGATCGCCTGTTCCATTGCCAGGTAGGCATAAGCGGCGGCGTCGCCCATGAAGCGGAAGACCTTGCGGTCGATCAGCTCTTCCAGGTTCAGGTTGACCGAACCGGACACGTGGCTGCGCAGGCCCATCTCGGCGTAGCTGGGGTTGTGGCGGATGCCAGCACGGCCTGCACGCAGGTTGGCGGAGACGGTGTCTTTGTCATTGCCCAGGCAGGAAACGATGCCCAGACCGGTGATCACGACGCGACGCATGCGGATACCCTTAGAAGCTGTCAGTGGAAGTGAACAGGCCGACGCGGAGGCCTTCGGCGCTGTAGATTTCGCGGCCATCGACGCTGACGGTGCCGTCGGCGATGGCCAGGATCAGCGAACGATTGATCGTACGCTTGATGTGAATGTTGTAGGTGACTTTCTTGGCGGTCGGCAGGACCTGGCCGAAGAACTTCACTTCGCCCGAACCCAGGGCGCGACCGCGGCCGGGGTTGCCCTGCCAGCCGAGGTGGAAGCCTACCAGCTGCCACATGGCGTCGAGGCCCAGGCAGCCCGGCATGACGGGGTCGCCTTCGAAGTGGCAGGCGAAGAACCACAGGTCCGGGTTGATATCCAGCTCGGCGACCAGTTCGCCCTTGCCGTACTTGCCGCCGACATCACTGATGTGGGTGATGCGGTCGATCATCAGCATGTTCGGGGCGGGCAGTTGCGCATTACCCGGGCCGAAGAGCTCGCCGCGGCTGCAGCGCAGCAGGTCTTCTCGGGTGAAGGCGTTTTGTTTGGTCATGCGAGCTCCTCAAAAATCCTGGATAGCAGGCGTTGTTTGGCTTGTGCCTGCGGCGCCGCGTTCCGTTGTTGTTGTCACGGTGTCATGCGGCAGCCTAGTCATAGACTATTGCCTTTAAGTGAAAGTCACAGCAATCGGCGAACGCTTGTTCACTTTTCGCCGATGCCAGGTTTCCCTGTCGGGACGCAGGCCTCGGGCCGGTCCGCAGTTTGCGGGCAAGTGCTCCGCCGATCAACGACCTGGAGCAACCCAGCGCTGCAGAATCCGCTGCAGCTCCGCACGTTTGAACGGCTTGGCGAGATAGTCGTTCATTCCCGCCTCCAGACAAGCCTCGCGGTCGCCCTGCAGCGCGTTGGCGGTCAGGGCGATGATCGGTACCTGTTCGCCGCCCGGTTTCGCACGGATCTGCCGGGTGGCTTCGTAGCCGTTGAGCACCGGTAGGCGGCAATCCATCAGGATCGCCGCGAACTCGCCGCGCTCCGAGGTACGCACGGCCTGGGCACCATCGCCCACCAGCGTGACGCGATACCCCAGGCTGCGCAACATAGCTTCTATGACCGTTTGATTCACCGGGTTGTCCTCCACCAGCAGCACGGGCTGACCAGTGGCAAGCGTGTCGCCGCCGTTTGCCCCGTCTTCTGCGGCACTCTGACGCTCCCGGAAGGGCAGGGGAATCTCCAGGGTGAAGGTCGATCCGCAGCCTTCCTCGCTGACTGCGCCCAACGTGCCGCCCATCCGTTCGGCCAGGGTGCGCGCGATGGACAGCCCCAGCCCGGTACCGCCGTAGCGCCGAGAGGTGGATGAGTCGGCCTGCTGGAAGGCCTCGAACATGTGCTCCAGGCGCTCGCGGGAGATGCCGATGCCGCTGTCCTGCACCGAGCAACTGAGCCATAGCACTTCGTCATCCAGTGCCTGCCAGGTGGCTTCCAGGCGCACGCCGCCTTCCTCTGTGAACTTCAGGGCGTTGCCCAGCAGGTTGACCAGGATCTGCCGGATGCGCGTCGGGTCGCCCTGCACCTCGAGGTTGTCGAGACCGTCCTGCACGTTCATTTCCAGTTCCAGGCCGCGCTGCTGGGCGCTGTGCTGGAAGACCTGGATGGAGCTCTGGATCAGCTCGAGCAGGTTGAACGGGATGCGCTCCAGCTCCAGGGCGCCGCGCTCGACGCGGGAGAAGTCGAGGATGTCATTGATCACCTTGAGCAGATGTTCGGTCGACTCGGTGGCCAGTGCGCTGTACTCGGCCTGCTCCTGGTTCAGCTCGGTGGTCTCCAGCAGTTGGAGCATGCCCAGTACGCCGTTCATCGGGGTGCGTAGCTCGTGGCTCATCATCGCCAGGAAGTCGGACTTGGCGCGGTTGGCCTCTTCGGCTTCCTCTCGCGCCGCCACCAGTTGGGCGATGCTGCGCTCCTGTTGCAGGCTGGCCTGTTGCAGGCCGCGGGCGAGGTTGTTGATGTGCCGGGCGAGGTCGCCGACTTCGCCGTCATCCGGCACCGGCAGGGTGGTGTGGTAATCGCCGGTCTGGATCGCCTGGACGGCACGGCCCATGGTGCGGATCGGGGCGGCCAGGCGGCGCGCGAGGCGACGGGCGAGGAGGTAGGTGAGAATCAGCGCAAACAGCGCGAGCAGGCTGGCCTTGAGGAGAATTTCCTGCTGCCGCTCGCTGAAGGCGTCACTGGCCATGCCGACCACCACGCGGCCGAGGTAATCCCCGCTGGGCGGCGCCGCGGCCGGCAGCATGTCGTTGGAGCTGGCCAGATCGCTGCCGTTGAGGGCGATGTTCTCGCGCTGGATCGAGGCGTGGAAGATTTCCACCTTGGTGCTCGCCTGCGCGGGATCGGCGGCGTGTTCGACGTAGACAAGGATGTTGTCGCCGCGGTCGCGAACTTCGATGAAGCGCACATGGGCGGTGCTCAGCGTCGCTCGCAGCAGGCTTTGCAGCACCGGCAGATTGCCGGAAATCACCCCATATTCCGCTGCCGGTGCGAGCTGATTGGCGATCAGTTGGCCGGTGTGGTTGGACTCCAGGCGCAGGTCCTGCAGACGCGAATAGGTGAAGTAGCCGGTCAGCAGTACGGTCAGCAGCAGCGCCGGGCCAAGGCTGATGGCCAGCATGCGCGTCTGGATGTTCCAGCTCTTGCGGGAACTCATGGTTTCTCTCCTTCGGTCAGGCGCCGCGCGAGTTCCGCGTCGCCTGACAGGTCGATACCGAGCGAGCGCGCCACCTGGCGGTTGCTCTGCACCTTGAAGTGTTCGGGGTAGAGGCTGCGGGGCCACTGCTCCGCCGGCTCGTCGAGCAGGGTGTCGAGGGTCTCCAGCCAGTCGCTCTGGTCGCTGTAGGTGCTGGCCAGGCTCCCGGCCTTGACGAAGGCGGCGGTTGGGCCGATCAACGCCCGGTTCTCGGCATAGGCGCTCAGGAGGATGCCCTTGATGGTCTGCGCGTTATAAAGCTGTTTGTCGTCCAGCCCGAGCAATAGGTCACTGCGACCGAGCAGTTCTCGTAGCGGGCGGCTGTCTTCGGCGCGGGTCTGCAGCTCGCTGACCAGTTCCACGCCGAGCTGTTCGGCGGCACGCTGAAGCTCCCCCAGCAGGAATTCGCTGGTGGGTCCGATCAGCACGCCGATGCGCTGCGGGCGTGGACTGAGCTGCAGGGCCAGTTGTAGCTGACGGACCGGCGGCGGGTCGCTCCACAGCAGGCTGAGGTGTGGGACGTCACGCTCGCCGAGCACCTGGCGAGCTTCGACGCGGCTGACCAGCAGGGTCAGCGCCGGCGGCCCATCGTGGCTGGCCAGGCGCCAGTTCAGCGCGCCGCTGCCGAGCAGCAGGAGGCGGGTTTCACCATCCAGTTTGGCGGCGGACGGCAGGTTCTCGGGGGATTCCAGCCGCACCTGGTCGTGCGGGCGACGTTGCGCCAGGGAGTCGGCGAACTCCTGCAGTGCAGGACTCTGTTCGGTGCTGACCAGCAGGATGTCGCGCGCCTGGGCCGGCAGCGAGAACAGGCAGGCCAGCCAGAGAAACAGGGCGGGGAGGAGGGTTCCGGGGCTCGTCCATGAGCGGCGGGCAGACATGCTAGAAGTCCACCTCGGCGCTGAAGTAGAGCAGGTGGCGGCTGTCGTAGCGGTTTTCCGGCCAGGTCAGCGGCTCGTCGTCCAGACGTTGCTGCAGCACGCCGGCCAGTTCCAGCGCGGCGCGGCCGAGGGGAATGCGCTTGGCTACGCGCAGGTCGACGCGCTCGAAGCGGTGCTCGTTCAGCGCGTCGTCGCCATAGTAGAAGACCGAACTCGACCAGCCACGCCCCCAGTCGCGCATCCAGCCGGCCGAGCCGCTGTTGCGGGCGGTGAGGCGCTGGTCGTAGCGGCTGCTGGCGTCGTAGTCGACGTAGGCATAGGTCAGGCGCACGCGGTCCTGCCGCGTCAGGCGCCAGTCCAACTGGGTTTCGGTGCCGCTGAAGCGAATGTCGTTGTCGTTGGTCGGTGCGAAGTCGGAGACCTTCAAGGGATCGCTGATCAGCCCATGGATTTCGTCGTAGTAGGCTTTGATGTCGACAGCGAGCCCGAGTTCGTCGAACTGACCGTTGTAGCCGATTTCCCGCGAGCGCATTCGCTCCTGGTCGAGGTCGCCGGGGCCGTGGGCGCGGGCGAAGTAGTAGGCGCTGGACTGGCCATAGACCGGCGCCGAGAGATTGCGCACCCGGTAGCTCCAGTTGACGTCGTTCTCGTACATGTCCGGCGAGCGCACCGCCTCGGAATACACGGCGCGCAGGCTGTGGCGTGGGGTGATCAGGTAGTTGAGGGCGATGCGCGGGCTGACCGAGCTGCCGGATAGCTGGTCGTCCTCCACCATCGCGCCGCCCTGCAGCAGCCAGTGCGGTGTCAGGTGCCACTCCAGTTGGCCGAACAAGCGCCAGATGTCGTTGTTCACCGTGCCGTCGAAGTAGGTTTCCGAGGTGGCCTGGTCGTGGCGGTAGCTCATGCCACTGACCAGGCGCACGCCGTCGGCGAGGCTCAGGGTGTCCTGGATTTCGAGGTCGTAGCGGGTCTCGCGGATGTTCTGGTTGACCTGCCCGCACACCGGCAGATAGGCCCCGGCCGCCAGCTGTTGGACGACCTGCCGGGCCAGCGCCTGCTCCTGCGCAGTGCCACGGGGAATGCGCGGCAGCGTGTCGGCGAAGTTCTGCACGTACTTCGGGTCCAGGTCCCACAATTGCGCGAGCTGTGGGCTGAAGGCGATTTGCGCCTCGCACGCGTCGAAATCCTGCAGGCGCTCCCAGTGCTCGGCGTAACCCTGCACGTAGAAGCTGTGCTCGGGGTTGACGTCGAAGGTCCAGCGCAGCGAGCCGGCGTAATCGCGGGCGGTCAGGTCGGAATTGTCGTCGCCGTCGGGAATCTTGCCGAAGATCGGCTCGTAGTCGTAGGGCCGCTGGTTGCTCCCTTCCTTGGCGGCGAGTTGCCAATCCAGGCTGTTGCGCAGGTCGAGGCTGTGGTTGGCCACCAGGTTGAAGCGGCTCAGGCGGCGGCCGTCGCGGTAGTCGCGGCCGAACTGGTCGTGATCGAAGCCGTCGTCTTCCTGGCCGGAAAGAGACAGCCGGTAATCGCCGGAGCGGTCATGGATGCCCTGGCTGGCGTACCAGTCACGGACCCCATTCTGGCCGGCGGTGTATTTCAGACGCGTACCCTGGCTGTCGGCGGGGTGGCGAGTGAGGATGTTGATCACGCCCATCAGCGCGTTGGCGCCGTAGCTCACCGCGTTGGGGCCGCGGAAGACCTCGATGCGGTCGATGTCCTCGATGGCTACCGGGATGTCGCTCCAATCCACCGTGGCCAGGCCGGGGCGGTACACCGAGCGGCCGTCCACCAGCACCTGCAGGCGACGCGCCTCGGTGACGTTGGTGCCGTGGTAGTTCACCGTTGCCTGGTTGCCGGACAGGTAGCCGACCATCATGCCCGGCACCAGGCGCATCAGTTCGGGAATGTCGCGTGCGCCGGAGGCCTTGATCAGGTCGCGGTCCAGCACCGTCATGCTGCCGGGGACCTCTGCCGGGGACTGTTTGAGCCGCGTTGCGGTCAGAACTTCAGGGACGTCGAGGCTGTCCACGAACAGGTCGCCCGCCACAGCCTTGCCCGCCAGCAGCGCGGCAAGCAGGGACAGCGGCAAAGGGACGCGGGGGAGACGATGCACGGAACGACCTTGTTCTCGGTTTTTATCAGATGTGTCGACGTCTGGATGTGCTGTTTTCTGTTAGACGGATGTTAAACGAGGCAGCGCTGATTGCCACTCCCGCGATCCGGACTGGCCGGTCGCCGATGCGGCCTTATAATGCCCCAATCGCCGCCCCCAGGCGGCCACCAATGGAACAGACATGACACAGCAGCAACCGATCGCCGTCCTCGGTGGTGGCAGTTTCGGCACCGCCTTCGCCAACCTGCTGGCAGAAAACGGACAGCGCGTTCGCCAGTGGATGCGCGACGAGGAACAGGCCGAGGCGATCCGCACCCGCCGCGAGAATCCCAACTACCTCAAGGGCGTGCGCATCCACGACGGCGTGGAGCCTACCTCGGACCTTGCCGCCACCCTGGCCGAGTGCGAGCTGATCTTCGTCGCGGTGCCCTCCAGCGCCCTGCGCAAGGTGCTTGAAGGCCGTAGCGAAGAACTGGCGGGCAAGATGCTGGTCAGCCTGACCAAGGGTATAGAAGCGCAGACCTTCAAGCTGATGAGCCAGGTGCTCGAAGAGATTGCGCCGAAATCGCGTATCGCGGTGATCTCCGGCCCGAACCTGGCGCGCGAGATCGCCGAGCACGAGCTGACCGCCACGGTAGTCGCCAGCGAAGACGAAGACCTCTGCGCCCAAGTGCAGAAGGCCCTGCATGGCCGCACCTTCCGTGTCTACGCCAGTGGCGACCGCTTTGGCGTCGAACTGGGCGGCGCGCTGAAAAACGTCTACGCGATTATTGCCGGCATGGCCGCCGCGCTGGGTATGGGCGAGAACACCAAGGGCATGCTGATCACCCGTGCCCTGGCGGAGATGACCCGCTTCGCCGTCCAGCTCGGCGCCAATCCGATGACCTTCCTCGGCCTGGCCGGCGTGGGCGACCTGATCGTCACCTGTTCGTCACCCAAGAGCCGTAACTATCAGGTGGGCTTCGCCCTGGGCGAGGGCCTGACCCTGGAAGACGCCGTGGCGCGCATGGGCGAGACCGCCGAGGGCGTGAACACCCTCAAGGTGCTCAAGGCCAAGGCCGACGAGCTGCAGGTCTACATGCCGCTGGTGGCCGGCCTCAATGCCATCCTGTTCGGCGGCCGCACCCTGGAGCAGGTCATCGGGGCGCTGATGAGCGGCGAGCCGAAAACCGACGTCGACTTCATTCCCACCACCGGTTTCTGAGGAGGTATCAACCATGTCTGCGGAACGTCAGCCCTCTGACCGTCTGGAGAAGGAATCCCTGGTCCTGCGCGTTGTCTGGATGCTGGTCTTCGCGCTGGTCTGGTTCGTCGCCGAGATGATCCTCGGTGCCGTGGTGATCATCCAACTGGTCTACCGCATCATCTACGGCGCGCCCAGCGGCAGCCTGATGGGCTTTGGCGACAGCCTGAGCCAGTACTTCGCGCAGATCGGTCGATTCGGCACCTTCCAGACCGAAGAGAAGCCCTGGCCGTTCTCCGACTGGCCGACCGCCCATGCCCCCGAAGGGGATACACCGCACGACGTGCCGCCGGCGCCGCACCCGGTGCGCGACGAGGAGCCGAAGCTTTGAAGCTCTGGCTGCTGCGCCATGGCGAGGCCGAACCCCAGGCCCGCCGTGATTCCGAGCGCCGGCTGACGGCCCATGGCATCAAGGAGGCGCTCAAGAGTGCTGCCCAGCTTGCCGGCCAGCCGTTGGACGGCATTCTCGCCAGCCCCTATGTACGTGCCCAGGAAACCGCTGAACTGGTCCGCGAGGCGCTGGGCTTCGAAGGTTCCGTCGGTACTGCGCCCTGGCTCACCCCGGACGATGACCCCAAGGACGTGCTGCGCTTCCTCGACGGCCGCAACGAGCAGAACCTGCTGCTGGTCACCCACCAGCCACTGGTGGGGGCGCTGGCGGGCCTGCTGGTGCATGGCAGCCGCAACGACGCCGTGCCGTTCAGCACCGCCACCCTGGCGGAACTGGAAGGCGAGGTGCCGGTGGCGGGGCTGATGGCGCTGGTGTCGCTCTACCATCCGCGGCATTCCTGAGCTCGCTGAAAAACCTCCGGATACTTTGTGCCGGAGCTTTCCCCACTTCCCCGGCCCTCTCCCTCAAGGGAGAGGGCCGTCCGTGCCCGCTGATTCCTAGGTTTCATCCTGTTCCGAACGGTACCTCTCCCGCTTGCGGGAGAGGGAGTTCTTACTCGGCCCAGACCAATTCGTGCCCGGATGTTTCTGCGCAGTGCCCGTCGCAGAGCGGCTGGAACCAATCCTTCGGCTGATTCCTACAAAAGTTCACACGACCAGTCTTGTCTGCCGCTGCGCTGCATGGAATATTCAACCAAGCAAGTGCTTGGTTGATCCATCGCTATATCCCTGAGCTACACCTCTGACAAAAAGAACAAAGGAGGGGCACGTGGTTAAAGCAGTCCGATTACCACTCGACCTGTTCTATCAGCGCGAGAAGAGCCACCCGAACAAACGCTACCTGGTGCAGCCGCTCACCGGCGGCGAAGTGCAGACCCTGACCTGGGGCGAAGTGGGCGATCAGGCCCGCCGCGCCGCTGCCTGGCTGCGTAGCCTGGACCTGCCCGAGGGCAGCCGGGTGGCGATCATTTCGAAGAACTGCGCGCACTGGATAGTCGCCGACATCGCCATCTGGATGGCCGGCCATGTCTCGGTGCCGCTGTACCCGAATCTCACGGCCGACTCCGTGCGCCAGGTGATGACCCACTCCGAAGCGCGGGTGGCCTTCATCGGCAAGCTGGACGACTGGCCGGCGATGGTTGATGGCATTCCCGAGGGCGTGCCCACGGTGGCACTGCCGCTGCACCCGGAGGGCTGCTTCGACCATTCGTGGAGTGATCTGCAGCAACTGGCGCCGATCACTGACGATCCGCGCCCGGACGCCACCACCCTGGCGACCCTCATCTACACCTCCGGCACCACCGGTACGCCCAAGGGCGTGATGCACACCTTCGGCAACTTCGCCTTCGCCGCCAGCCATGCCATCGATCTGTTCGGCGTCGGCGAGGAAGACCGCCTGCTGTCCTACTTGCCGCTATGCCACGTGGCCGAGCGCATGTTCGTGCAGATGGCGTCGATCTACGCCGGGCAGACAATCTTCTTCGCCGAAAGCCTGGATACCTTCGTCGCCGACATGCGCCGTGCGCGGCCCACGGTGTTCTTCGGCGTGCCGCGCATCTGGACCAAGTTCCAGATGGGCGTCTATACGCAGATGCCGGCGAAGAAGCTCGACCGCCTGCTGCGGCTGCCGATCATCGGCCGCATGGTCGGCCGCAAGGTGCTCGCCGGACTGGGCCTGGATGCCGTGCGCTATGCCCTGTGCGGCGCAGCGCCAGTGCCTGAGGCGCTGCTCAACTGGTACCAGCGCCTGGGCCTGAACGTGCTTGAGGTTTACGGCATGACCGAGAACTGCGGCTATTCCCACGTTTGCCGGCCCGGCGAACAGAAGACCGGCTGGATCGGCCGCAACAGCCCCGGCGTAGAGGTGCGCATCAGCGACGAAGGCGAAGTGCAGGTGCGCAGCGGCGCGACCATGGTCGGTTACTTCAAGGACCCGGAGCGTACCGCCGAGACCATTACCGAGGACGGTTTCCTGCGCACCGGCGACAAGGGCGAGCAGGACGCCGAAGGCCACCTGCGCCTGACCGGGCGCATCAAGGAAATCTTCAAGACCGCCAAGGGCAAGTACGTCGCCCCGGCCCCCATCGAGAACCGCCTGGCCGTGCACTCGCGGATCGAGCAGATCTGCGTGGTCGGCGACGGCCTGATCGCCCCGTTGGGCCTTTGCGTACTCTCCGAGGTCGGCCGCCAGGAAGCCGCCAACGGCTCGCGCAGCCAACTGGAGCAGAGCCTTCAGGAGCTGCTTACGGAAGTGAACGACGCGCTGGACAAGCACGAGCGGCTGGCCGGGCTGGTGCTGGTCAAGGACGTCTGGACGGTGGACAACGGCTTCCTCACGCCGACCCTGAAGATCAAGCGCAACGTGGTGGAAGGGACCTACGGTCAGCGCTTCAATGAATGGGCGGAGCGCCGCGAGGCGGTGCAATGGCATGAATGACAGAAGGAGTTTCGAATGACCTGGCGCACCACGCCCGACCTGGAAAAGCTCAACGCGAACCTGAAGAACACCATCGGTGAAGTGCTCGATATCCGCTTCGAGGCGTTCGACGACGACTCGCTGACCGCCAGCATGGTGGTGGATTCGCGCACCCACCAGCCCTATGGCCTGCTGCACGGCGGCGCCTCGGTGGTGCTGGCGGAGACCGTCGGCTCCACCGCCAGCTACCTGTGCCTGGATACCAGTAAGTACTACTGCGTGGGCCTGGAGGTAAATGCCAACCATCTGCGCGGCCTGCGCAGCGGGCGGGTGACTGCAGTGGCGAAGGCCGTGCACATCGGCCGCTCGACCCACGTCTGGGAAATCCGTCTGCACGGGGATGATGGCAAGCCAAGCTGCATCTCGCGGCTGACCATGGCCGTGGTGCCGCTGGAGCGCTGAATGCTCTTCGTAGGAGCGAGCTTGCTCGCGAACCGGCTCCGCTGCGGAGTTTTGTTCGCGAGCAAGCTCGCTCCTACAGAAAGCCACTCGCAATTTTGTCCAAGACCCGCCGTTCCCGCGCCGGTAAAGTAGGCCCATGGAACGCATCGAACACCACAGCAGCGGTTTGCCCGGCGTCCGCTTCATCGACGCCGAGTATCGCCGTTTCGCCTTTCCCCGGCATTTTCATCTCGACTACCACGTCGGGCTGATGCTGGACGGCTGCCAGCGCTACACCCATCGCGGTGAGCGCTCGCTGGCCGGGAACGGCGACATCCTGCTGATGAGCCCCGAAAGCATCCACGACGGCTCCAGCGAGGGCGAGGAGGGCTACCGCATCCGTGTGCTGTCCATCGACCCGCAATGGCTCGACGATGCCTGCCGCGCCTTCAGTGATGGCCGCCAGGGCGCGCCGCGTCTGACTGCCGCGCAACTGCGCGATCCGTTGTTGCAAGCCGAACTGCAACGCGCCCACGCCCTGATGCTGGGCGGCGAGCGGCTGGCGCAGCAAGGCCAACTCTGGCAAGCGCTGGCCGCACTGCTGGAACGCGCCTCCAGCCTGCGCATCCGCGAGCCGGGGCAGGGCTTCGATGCGCCGACCTGGGCGCGCCTGCGCGAGTGGCTGGAATCGCGCCTTGAGACGCCGCCGACCCTGGAGGAGATCGCCGAATTCTGCGACCTCAGTCCCTGGCAGGTGCTGCGCCGCTTCAACCACCAGTGTGGATTGCCACCGCACCAGTGGCTGACCCAGCTGCGCCTGGAGCGCGCGCTGCCACGGGTGATCAAGGGCCAGCCGCTGGCGGAGATCGCCCTGAGCCTGGGCTTCTATGACCAGGCGCACTTCAGCCGCCTGTTCCGCCGTACCTACGGATTGCCGCCCGCGCGACTACGCCAGCGCTGATCCACCCCAACAAATCCCGATCCATTCCCACTGGAGAATCCCGCCATGCAGGAGGTTCACGTCTTGCTCATGCTCACTGCCGTATTCGCGGTCGCCCTGGTCAGCCCCGGCCCGGACGTCGCGCTGGTGGTGCGCACCTCGCTGCACCAGGGCCGCCGCGCCGGCGTACTCAGCGCGCTGGGGCTGGCGTGCGGCATCCTGGTCCATGGCACCTTGGTGCTGACTGGCGTGTCGTTGCTGCTCAGCCGCTCACCGCTGCTGTTCAGCGCCCTGCAACTGGTGGGCGCGGCCTACCTCGCCTGGCTCGGCGTTGGCGCGCTTCGTGCGTTGCGCAAGCCGGGCGGAGCAGGGCGGATCGACGGCGAGCTGCCGGACTCGACGCTTGGCCCCTGGTTGCGCGGGCTGGCGACCAACCTGTTCAACCCCAAGGCGCTGGTGTTCTTTCTCGCGCTACTGACCAGCCTGATCCCGGCGGACATGTCGGCGCCCGGCAAGGTCGCGGTGGCGGTAATGCTGTTCGGCACCGGGTTCATCTGGTTCAGCCTGCTCAGCGTGATCCTCACCCGGCCTATGTGGCAGCAGCGCCTGCTGCGCGCCGTGCCGGTGATCGATGGCGCCTGTGGGCTGGTGTTCCTGCTGGTGGCGGGAGGCATTCTGTTCAGCGTGGTGAACCACGCGACGCATTGGGTCTGAGTAGCACATCTTGTCGGCGGATAAAGCGTACCGCGTTATGCGTCCTACGATGAGTTTTCCGTAGGGCGCATAACTGTTCGCGGTTATCCGCCGAAGTCGCGCCGCAAGAAGGGGGATCAGGGCAAATCCGCCGGAGCGCCATGGAGTTTGGCCGTAGTGCCGTCATTCGCGGGAGCGTGGGTCATTGCCGCGCCCCCGGTGCTGTCGGAAAATTCAGGCTGTCATTCCCCTGAGTTCCCCCAGCATGTCGCAAGCGGTCTTCTTCGCCCACGCCAACGGTTTCCCCTCGGGGACCTACGGCAAGTTGTTCGACGCCCTGGAGCCGGATTACCGGGTCCATCGGCTGGACATGCACGGCCATGACCCGCGCTTCCCGGTGAATGCCAACTGGGAAAACCTGGTGGAAGAGCTGTTGCATCACCTCGAGGCGCTGGACGAGCCCGTGTGGGGCGTCGGCCATTCACTCGGCGGCGTGCTGCATTACCATGCGGCGCTGCGCAAACCCGAGCTGTACCGCGGCGTGGTGATGCTCGATTCGCCGCTGCTGACGCTGGCCGACCAATTGGTGATCCGCGTTGCCAAGCGCTTGGGCTTCATCGATCGGCTGACACCCGCCGGCCGGACCCTCGGACGTCGCGAGGACTTCGACGATTTTGCCGAGGCGCTGGAATACTTCGCCGGCAAGCCGCTGTTCAAGCGCTTCGACCGCGACTGCCTGGAAGCCTATGTGCGCCACGGGCTGGCGCCCTCGGATGCGCGCGGCCTGCGGTTGAAGTTCGACCCGGCTACCGAGATTTCCATCTATCGAAACGTGCCGCACACCAGCCCCGGCCGCGCGAAACAACTTGCCGTGCCGCTGACCATGGTGCGTGGCCGCCACAGCCGCGTGGTGCTGCCGCATCACGCCCGCCTGATCGGCCGCATTCCCATGGGCGAGAGCCTGTCGCTGCCGGGCGGGCACATGTTCCCGCTGGAGCGCCCGCAGGACACCGCCGCGCTGCTCAAGACCGTCTTCGCCCGCTGGCAACAGCGCGCCAATGCCTAAGGAATCGCCATGACCGCCAAAGTCCAGGAAATCCGCCTGAACCTGCCGCACATCGAGCTGGCCGCGCACCTCTTCGGCCCGGAGGATGGCCGCCCGGTGATCGCCCTGCACGGCTGGCTGGACAACGCCATGAGCTTCGCCCGCCTGGCGCCCAAGCTCGAAGGCGTGCGTATCCTCGCCCTGGACTTCGCCGGCCACGGCCACTCTGGCCACCGCGCACCCGGCGCCAGCTACCTGCTGTGGGACTACGCGCTGGATGTGCTGATGGTGGCTGACCAGATGGGCTGGGAGCGCTTCTCCCTGCTCGGGCATTCCATGGGCGCCATCGTCTCGGTGCTGCTGGCCGGTGCCATGCCTGAGCGCATCGAGCGGCTGGCGCTGATCGACGGCCTGGTGCCCTATACCGGCGAGCCGGACACGTCGCCGCAGAAGCTCGGCGAAGCCCTGCGGGCGCAGTTGGCACTGCCGAACAAGCGCAAGCCGGTGTACGAAGCCATCGATCGCGCTGTGGAAGCACGCATGAAGGGCGTGGGCGCGGTGAGCCGCGAAGCGGCGGAACTGCTGGCCTCCCGTGGTCTGGTGCCGGTCCCCGGTGGCTACACCTGGCGCACCGATGCGCGCCTGACCCTGCCGTCGCCGCTGCGCCTGACCCGTGCCCATGCGCGACAATTCGTCCAGTCCGTGCAGTGCCCCACCAGCCTGGTGCTGGCGCAGCAAGGGCTGATGCTGGTCGAGCCGGCCACCCGCGAACTGCTGAAAGACCGGCCCTTCGAGGTGCATGAGCTCCCCGGCCAGCACCATTTGCACCTGGATGATGAGGCGGGCGCCGATGCCGTCGCCGCTATCTTCCGACCCTTCCTGCAAGCCTGAGGGAAACACCCGGTAGCGCCCTGCGGCTTGACTAAAGCGGGGCCGGCCGCGACGCTGCACGGATCGCTTCAGGGAGATTGTGCATGCTCGACATCCAGACCGCCGCGCGCCAGGGGCCGGAAAACCCTCACTTCGTCAGGACCGACGCGCACCGGATGTCACGGCTGCTCCGCACGCTGATCGCCAGCGGGCTACTCGGCTTCGCCAGCATTGCCGGCGCCGCCGATCTGCCTGACAGCCACGACCTGGAGATACTCCCGCGCTTCCCGCGTTCGGAGATCGTCGACTTCAACCAGGCCGCCAGCCAGGAACGTATCTACCCCCAGGGCTCCATCAGCCGCATCAGCGGGCGCCTGCGGATGGAAGGGGAGGTGCGCGCCATCGGCGACCTGACCGCCGTGACCTACCGCCTGCCCGACGAGGACTCCAGCCAGAGCGCCTTCGCCGCCGCGCGCAAGGACCTGCTCAAGGCCGACGCCACCCCGCTGTTCTGGTGCGAGAGCCGCGATTGCGGTTCCAGCAACCTGCTGGCCAACTCGGTGTTCGGCAATTCCAAGCTGTTCGGCCCGGACGATCAGCAGGCTTACCTGCTGGTGCGCCTTGCCGCGCCCCACGAGAACAGCCTGCTGGCGGTCTACACCATCACCCGCGGCAACCGACGCGCCTACCTGCATGCCGAACAACTGGACAGCGGCGCTGCCCTTGGCGAACTGTTGCCCAGCCCGGCGACCCTGATGCGCCTGCTCAAGGCCAACGGCGAACTGACCCTGAGCCACGTGCCGCAGGAGCCGGGCGGCGCCTGGCTGGACCTGCTGGTGCGCACACTGCGCCTGGATACCGGCGTGCGCGTGGAGCTTGCCGGCCAGCACGCCGGCGACTGGCGCGCCGCACTCACCGCACAGGGCGTGCGCGATGCGCGTCTGGAGCAGGGTAAGGACGATGGCGACGGCCTGCATCTGACCTGGCTGCACTGATTCCCCTACGCTGAAGGCTGAAACGCCCTACACTGGGGCTTTCGAGCCAATCGGGGTTTCCAATGTTCGACAACGATCGCCTGTTGCTGCGCCTGCTGTTGCTTGGCCTGCTCGCGGCCAGCATCTGGGTGTTGCTGCCCTTCTGGTCGGCGTTGGTCTGGGCGGCCGTGCTGGCCTTTGCCAGTTGGCCGCTGATGCGCCTGCTCACTCAGTTGTTGGGTGGACGCCAAGCGGCGGCCGCCGGCTTGCTCACCCTCTGCTGGATAGTCCTGGTGGCGCTGCCGCTGGTGTGGCTGGGCTTCGGCCTGGTGGACCGGGTACGCGAAGGCGTGGAGCTGGTGAAGAACCTGCAGGTCTCCGGGTTGCCGCCGCCGCCGGAATGGATGGCACGGGTGCCGCTGGTCGGCGACCGGCTGATCGGCTGGTGGTACCAGGCGGACCAGCAGGGCGTGGCGATGTTCTCCGCGCTCAAACCGTACATGGGCGAGGTGGGCAACTGGGCCCTGGCGCGCAGCGCCAAGCTGGGCGCTGGCATCTTCGAGCTGGTGCTCAGCCTGGTGCTGATCTTCTTCTTCTACCGCGACGGCCTGCGTCTGCAGGCATTCGCCCACGGCATGTTGCAGCGCCTGATCGGTGATACCGCACAGCAGTACATGGACATCATCGCCGGCACCGTGCAACGGGTGGTAAACGGGGTGATCGGCACCGCCGCCGCGCAAGGGGTGCTGGCGACCATCGGCTTCCTCATTGCCGGTGTGCCGGGCCCGCTGGTGCTGGGCCTGCTGACCTTCGTCTGCAGCCTCTTGATGGTGCCACCGCTGATCTGGGGGCCTGCGGTGATCTGGCTGTTCTACCAGGAGAGCTACGGCTACGCGGTATTCATGGCGATCTGGGGCTTCTTCGTGATCAGCGGCGTGGACAACATCCTCAAGCCCTACCTGATCAGCCGCGGCGGCAACCTGCCGCTGGTGGTGGTGCTGCTGGGTGTGCTCGGCGGGCTGCTCAGCTTCGGCTTCATCGGCCTGTTCCTCGGGCCGGTACTGCTGGCGGTGGTCTACAACCTGATCAGCGCCTGGGTCGATAGCTCACACCGGCCACCGCCGCCGCCGGTAGTTTGAAGCATGCAGTATGCGCCCTACGGCCCTGTGGTGAGGATCACCGCGCCACGTTAGCCGTCGCACATTGTAGGAGCGAGCTTGCTCGCGAACGGGTTGCCCGGCGGCTCAGGTGCTGGGCGGGTTCGCGAGCAAGCTCGCTCCTACAGGTAAGGCGCAATCCCGAACGGGTTATGCGCCCTGCGGTTTCAGGTGTCAGACGTGCTCGCTCTTCACCTGCACCAGCTTGTCCCGCCCTGCGCCCAGGCCGAAGACAATACCCGCCACCGTCACCACCACGAAGATCACGCCGGTTGCTGCCCAGCCGCCGGTGGCGTCGTGCACCACGCCTACCAGGAACGGCCCGCAGGCCGCCAGGGTGTAGCCCACGCCCTGCGCCATGCCGGAGAGGTTGGAGGCGACGTGGGAGTCCGGAGAGCGCAGCACAATCAGCGCCAGCGCAATGCTGAAGGTACCGCCCTGGCCAAGGCCCAGAACCACGGCCCAGCCCCAGATGCCGCTCAGCGGGGCGAGCAGCAGGCCGAGCAGGCCAGCCAGGGTCAGGCTCATGACGATCACCACCGCAATGCGCTGATCCTTGCCACGAGTGGCCAGCCAGGGCGCCGCCAGGGCGCTGAACAACTGCACCATTACCGAGCCGGAAAGCACCAGCCCGGCTTCCACTGCGCTCAGGCCGCGGTCGATGAGGATGGACGGCACCCAGCCGAAAACGATGTAGGCCAGCGACGACTGCAAGCCCATATACAGTGTGACCTGCCAGGCGAGCGGGTCGCGCCACAGGCCCTTTACCTTGTATACCGGGCGATGGGCGTGATGGTTCTGGCGGGTCTGCGGCAACCAGATCACTGCTGCGACGATGGCGGGGATCGCCCAGAACGCCAGCGCCAGTTGCCAGCTATCGCCCATCAGCCCTGCCAGCGGCACGGTGGATCCGGCGGCGGTGGCGGCGCCCAGGCACAGGGCCATGGTGTAGACGCCGGTCATGGTCCCGGCGATGTGCGGGAAGTCGCGTTTGACGATGCCCGGCAGCAGTACACCGATGATGCCGATGCTGGCGCCGGCTACCAGGCTGCCGAGAAACAGTCCGGCCACCGGGAACAGGCTGCGCAGGACGATGCCGCCGGCCAGGGTGAAGAGGATCAGCAGCACGGTGCGCTCGGCGCCCAGGCGCCGAGCCAGCATCGGCGCCAATGGTGCGAACAGGCCCAGGCAGAGCACCGGCAAGGTGGTCAGCAGGCCGGCGGCGGCGGCGGACAGACCGGTGCCGTCACGCACGGTGTTGAGCAGCGGCGACAGGCTGGAAAGCGCCGGGCGCAGGTTGATCGCCACCAGCACCAGGCCCAGCAGCAACAGCCAGGTGCGTTGCGGGGGTGGGGCGGCCTTGGCAGTGCTGTCGTCTTCGGCGTCGATCAGCAGCTCTTCGGGTGGGCAGGACACCTTGTGCTCGGCGTCTTTCGGGTCATTGGGCAAGGACATGGTGGGCATTCCAGGGCAGCAAGGCAGAAAGCGTTCGTAGAAAGAATCAGGAATCAGATCAGCAGCGCGCGGTTCGCCTGTGCCGCCGCGTCGGCGTCGCCACGGGCGATGGCGTCCAGCAGCTCGCGGTGCAGCTCGAAGCTCGGCTGCGGACGGGTCGGGTCGCCGATGGTGCGCTCCAGGCCGGCGCGGATCACCTGGGAGAAGTAGCGGTACAGCTCGCTGAGCACCGGGTTGTGGGCGCTGTCCACCACGCGCTGGTGGAAGGCCAGGTCATGGGCGATGTACTGATCCAGTGATCCGCCGTGATGCACGGCGGAGGCTTCCAGCGCTTCGCGCAGGGCGGCGAGGTCGGCTTCGGTCCGGCGCTCGGCGGCCAGCCGGCTGGCTTCCACTTCGATGACGCCGCGTGCTTCCAGTGCCTGCTCCACCGAGCTGCGGGCCAGCACCAGCATGGTGTCCAGCGGGTTGGCGCAGGCGCGCACGTAGGTGCCGTCGCCCTGGCGCACTTCCAGCACGCCGGAGAAGGTCAGCACGCGCACCGCTTCGCGCACGGTATTGCGGCTGATACCGAGGGACTCGGCCAGTTCCGGCTCCGGAGGCAGGCGCTGGCCCAGTGGCCAGGTGCCGTCGGCGATACGCAGGTGGATCTGCTCGAGGGCGATGTCCACCAGCGAGCGCTTCTGAATGGGGCTTGGCATTGAAACATCCAATCATCGGATGAATTTGGTGAGGCCAAGATTAGGACAGTTCCACGCTGGCTGGCAATCCGGGAAGAAGAGAGGGCCGCCGGAGCGGGGGGCGCTCCGGCGGTGGGCATCGACGCGGATCAGGCGGCGATGTTCACCAGGCTGCCACTGGTCGCCTGGAGGGTTGTGACTTCGCTGCTCTGGTACTGCTTGAGCAGGTTGGCCACCAGTTTCTGGTAGGCGGCACCGGTGTTGGCGCTGGTCGACGATGTGCTGGTGGCAGTGGTCGTCGTGCTGTCCGAAGAACTGCTGGAGGAATTGTCGAACGAGCCGCTGGCGGCCGAAGCCGGCGGGGGCGGCGGCGGGCCCTCGGGACGTTGGGCCTGCAGCGCGCTGGAAAGCTCGTCGCTGCTGATGGAACCGCTGCCGTCCGCGTCGAGCTGGCTGAACAGCTCGCTCAGGCGTTCGCTGTCGTCGCTGCTTCCCAGGGCGGAGAGTTCGTCGCTGCTGATGCTGCCGTCACCGTCACTGTCCAGCGCGCTGATCAGGTCTTCGGCGGAATCGCCCATGCCCATGTCGCCGGGTGGTGGTGGGGGAGGAGGCATGGCCGCCGCCAGTTCGTCCTGGGAGATGCCGCCGCTGCTGTCGCTGTCCAGCTCGCTGAGCAGGGCGTCGATGTCGATGTCGCTGCTGTTCGAGTCGTCACTGGACGACAGCGCGCTGGTCAGTTCGTCCTTGCTGATGCTGCCGTCGCCATCGCTGTCGATGGACTTGAACAGGTCTTCCTGGAATTTCGCCGCGCCCTGGGAGTTGCCAGTGCCGCCGCCCTGTGTGGCGGTGGTGCTGCTGGCGGTCTGGGTACGGGCGAGCGAGCTGGTGTAGTAGCTCGCATAGCTGCTGCTCACGCCGCTGATCATGGGGGAATCTCCGTGGTTGCCGAAGCGGAGGGTTCTCCGCTGATGACAGCCTCGGGTATGTCTGTGTCGCGGGTTTGTGCGCTTTGTTTGCTGGCGGCTACAACGGCGTTACGCCGTTGTGCTTCTGGGCAGGCGCAGCACGGCGGTGGCGCCGCCGCCGGGGGTTTCCTCGAAGTACAGGTCGCCGCCCTGGCGCCGCGCGGCATCGCGGGCGATGGCCAGGCCCAGGCCGACGCCGCCGGAATTGCGGTTGCGCGAGCCTTCCAGGCGGAAGAAGGGTTCGAACACCTGTTCGCGCAGCTCGGCGGGGATGCCCGGGCCATGGTCGCGCACGCGGATTTCCAGCTCGCGCATGCCGTCGCGCAACTCGATGCTGACATCGCCGGCGTAGCGCAGGGCATTGTCCAGCAGGTTGTTCAGGCACGAGCGCAGCGCCATCGGCTGCACCTTGAGCGGAGCGCAGTAACCCTCCACGCCGACATCGGCACCGCGTTCGCAGGCGTCTTCCGCCAGCGAGTCGGCCAGCGCCTTCACGTCGAACCACTGCAGCGGCTCGGTGGCGCGTTCCTGCTGCAGGTAATGCAGGGTGGAGTCGAGCATGCCGATCATCTCGGCCAGGTCCTGGCCGATGCGGGTGCGCAGTTGCGGGTTGTCGATCTCCTCGACGCGCAGGCGCAGACGCGACAGCGGGGTGCGCAGGTCATGGGACACCGCTACCAGCATGCGGCTGCGCTGCTGCACCTGTTCGCGGATACGTTCGCGCATGCGATTGAAGGCGTGGGCCGCCTGGCGTGCTTCGCGCGGGCCGGTTTCCGGCAGCGGCGGGCTGTCCAGGTCCTCAGAGAGGCGCAATGCGGCGTCGCCCATGTGCTGCACCGGGCGGGCGAGCAGGCGTGCGCCAACATAGGCGGCGAGGATCAGCGTCAGCAACTGGAAGGCGAAAGGCACGCTCCAGAACGGCAGGCGCGGGCCGGGCGGTGGCGGCGGACGGAAGCCTTCGGGGCCTGCCTGGAAACCTCCTGGAGGAGGGCCGCGCTCGAAGCCGTGTTCCGTCGGCGGAGGCGGGGGAGGTGGCGGCTCGTGGCGCGGACCGTAATGGTGGAACCAGGTGAACGCCAGCAGGTGGGCGACCACGATGGCCAGCAGGAATACCCCGAACAGCCGGGCGAACAGGCTGTCGGCACGCTCCAGGGGTTTTTCCTTTGCGCGCTCGGGCGCGGACTCAGGCGATGTCGCGGACATCGAACAGGTACCCCTCACCGCGCACGGTCTTGATCAGCCGCGGCGAGCGCGGGTCGTCGCCAAGCTTCTGCCGCAGGCGCGAGACCAGCAGGTCGATGCTGCGGTCGAAGGCTTCGATGGCGCGGCCACGGGCGGCGTCCAGCAGCAGTTCACGGTTGAGCACCCGCCGCGGGCGTTCGAGGAACACCCAGAGCAGGCGGAATTCAGCGTTGGACAGCGGCACCACCAGGCCATCGGGCGCATGCAGCTGGCGCAACACGCTGTCCAGGCGCCACTGGTCGAAGCGCACCTGGGCGCGCGGTTCGCCGCGGCTGCCTTCCTCGCTGGTGAGGCTGGTGCCGCGCACACGGCGCAGGATGGTCTGGATGCGTGCTACCAGTTCGCGCGGCTCGAAGGGCTTGGCCATATAGTCGTCGGCACCCAGTTCCAGGCCGATGATGCGGTCCGCCGGCTCGCAGCGTGCGGTGAGCATGAGGATCGGGATGTCTGACTCGGCGCGCAGGTAACGGCACAGGGACAACCCGTCTTCGCCGGGCAGCATCAGGTCCAGCACTACTACGTCGAAGCTTTCGTTCTCCAGCGCACGACGCATTTCGACGCCGTCGGCGACGCCGTGGGTCTCGATGTTGAAGCGCGCGAGGTAACCGCAGAGCAGCTCGCGGATCGGCTCGTCGTCATCCACCAGCAGTGCACGGGTAGTCCAGCGGCGTGGGTCGTCGGTAGAGGTCGGGTACATGAAGAAACCTGTCGCGGGAGAACGTGGGGCAGGATGGCCAGAGGCCGCCAGGGGCATGCGACACGTGCATGCTAACCCGTCATCGCGTGCGCGGGCCATGGTCGGCGAGGCTGCGGCCCGCGGGTGTCGCCAGCGTGTCCGCTGTGTATCGGGTTCGATACAAAGTCGCGGGATGCCCTTGCAGAGCGGTTTTTTACGTTTTCTTTATGCGCCTCGCCGAGTGCGGGAATCGCTCCTTTACGCGTTGCTTGCGGAAAATTTCCGTCAAGCGGCAAACGCCGTTTCAAGCGATGGAATCGCCCGCGTGAGGAGAAAGCAATCATGAGCGTGCTCGACGGTGTGTCCCTGGTCCTGGCCACGGGACTGTTCATCTACCTGCTGGTGGCGCTCTTGCGCGCCGACCGTTCCTAGGAGCGTTCATGAACAGTCATGACGTGTTGCTGATCGTCGCCTTCCTGGCGCTGGTGCTGGTGCCGGCGCCCTTCCTCGGGCGCTTCTACTACAAGGTGATGGAGGGGCAGCGCACCTTCCTCAGTCCCGTGTTCCTGCCGGTGGAGCGGGCCATTTATCGCACGTGCGGCATCCATCCTGAAGACGAGCAGGACTGGAAGGGCTATACCCTGGCCCTGCTGGCGTTCAACCTGGTGGGATTGGTGCTGCTGTTCGCCATCCTCATGCTGCAGGGGCTGCTGCCGCTCAACCCGCAGAACCTGCCGGGCCTGGAGTGGACGCTGGCGTTCAACACTGCGGTGAGTTTCGTCACCAACACCAACTGGCAGGCCTATAGCGGCGAAGCCTCGCTCAGCTACCTGAGCCAGATGCTCGGCCTGACCGTGCAGAACTTCGTCAGCGCCGCCGTCGGCCTGGCCGTGCTGGTGGCGTTGGCCCGTGGCATCTCGCGCAAATCGACGAACAATCTCGGCAACTTCTGGGTCGACCTGACCCGCGCTACCCTCTACGGGCTGATCCCGCTGTGCCTGCTGCTGGCGCTGTTGCTGGTCTGGCAGGGCGTGCCGCAGACCTTCCTCGACTATGCCCACGCGCTGACCGTGCAGGGCGCCGACCAGTCCATCCCGCTGGGCCCGGCGGCCAGCCAGATCGCCATCAAGCAGCTGGGCACCAATGGTGGCGGTTTCTTCGGCGTGAACTCGGCGCATCCGTTCGAGAACCCGACCATCTGGAGCAACCTGTTCGAGGTCGTGTCGATCATCCTGATCCCGGCCGCGCTGGTGTTCACCTTCGGCCACTACGTGAAGGACCTGCGCCAGAGCCGCGCCATCCTCGGCTGCATGCTGGTGCTGTTCGCCCTCGGCCTGGGTGCTTCGCTGTGGGCCGAGTACCAGCCGAACCCGGCGCTCAGCGCGCTGCCGGTGGAGCAGGTCGCGCCGCTGGAAGGCAAGGAAAGCCGCTTCGGCACCACTGCCAGCGTGCTCTGGTCGGTGACCACCACCGCCGCCTCCAACGGCTCGGTGAACGCCATGCATGACAGCCTGAACCCGCTGTCGGGCATGGTGGCGATGCTCAACATGATGGTCGGCGAAGTGATCTTCGGCGGCGTCGGCGCGGGGCTCTACGGCATGCTGCTGTTCGTCCTGGTGGCGGTGTTCCTCGCCGGGCTGATGGTCGGCCGCACCCCCGAATACCTCGGCAAGAAACTCGAAGCCCGCGAAGTCCGCCTGCTGGTGGCGACCCTGCTGGTGATGCCGGTCGGCGTACTGGTGCTCGGCGCCATCGCCGCCAGCCTGCCCGGCCCGGCCTCGGCGGTCAGCAACCCCGGCGCACACGGTTTCAGCCAGTTGCTTTATGCCTACACCTCGGGCACCGCGAACAACGGCTCGGCCTTCGGTGGCTTCGGCGCCAACACGCCGTTCCACAACCTGATGATCGCCCTGGCCATGCTGATCGGCCGCTTCGGCTACATCCTGCCGGTGCTGGCGATCGCCGGCAGCCTGGCGGCGAAGAAAGCCACACCCGTGGGCCCCAACAGTTTCCCCACCCACGGCCTGCTGTTCGTCAGCCTGCTGACCGCCACCATCCTGCTGGTGGGCGGCCTGAACTTCCTGCCGACGCTGGTGCTGGGCCCGGTGGCCGATCACCTGACGCTCGGTTTCTGAGGAACCTTTCATGAACGCTAAAACCCTGGAACTGGTCCTGAACAAGGCCGCCGAGAAACGTCCGACCACCGCGCTGTCCGCCCTGTGGAAACCGGCGCTGCTGCAGGCCTTTGTCAAGCTTGACCCGCGCCAGTTGCAACGCTCGCCGGTGATGCTGGTGGTGGCCCTGACTGCCGTACTGACCACCGTGCTCTGTGTGGTCGGTGGTGAGGCGGTGCCCACCTTCGTCGCCGTGCAGATTGCCGTGTGGCTCTGGTTCACCGTGCTCTTCGCCAACTTCGCCGAAGCCCTCGCCGAAGGCCGCGGCAAGGCCCGCGCCGACAGCCTCAAGGCCGGCACCCAGGGCCTGCAGGCCATGCGCCGGACCGCCAGCGGCAAGTTCGAGAAAGTCGCCGCCAGCAGCCTGCGCAAGGGCGACGTGGTGCGCGTCGAGGCTGGCGAGCTGATCCCCGGCGACGGCGAGGTGATCGAAGGCGTGGCGGCGGTCAACGAAGCCGCCATCACCGGCGAATCCGCGCCGGTGATCCGCGAATCCGGCGGCGACCGCTCCGCCGTCACCGGCAACACCCGGTTGGTTTCCGATTGGCTGCTGGTGAAGATCACCGCCAACCCCGGCGAGTCCACCCTCGACCGCATGATCGCCCTGGTGGAGGGCGCCAAGCGCCAGAAGACCCCCAACGAAGTGGCGCTGGATATCCTGCTGATCGGCCTGACGCTGATCTTCCTGCTGGTGGTCGTCACCCTGAAGCCGTTCGCCCTGTTCGTCGGCGGCAATCTGCCGCTGGTGTTCCTGGTGGCGCTGCTGGTCACGCTGATCCCCACCACCATCGGCGGTCTGCTTTCGGCCATCGGTATCGCCGGCATGGACCGTCTGGTGCGCCTGAACGTCATCGCCAAGTCGGGCCGCGCCGTGGAAGCGGCGGGGGATGTGCATGTGCTGATGCTCGACAAGACCGGCACCATCACCTTCGGCAACCGCCGCTGCAGCGCGTTGCACACCGCCCCCGGCGTGCAACCGCTGGAACTGGCCGAAGGCGCGTTCCTTGCCTCGCTGGCCGATGATACGCCCGAGGGCAAATCCATCGTCGAGTTCCTCCGTGCGCAGATCATCCTGCCGGAGCCGGACCGTAACCGTGTGACGCCGATTGCCTTCAGCGCCGAGACGCGCCTGTCGGGGATCGACTTCGACGGCCATGTCTACCGCAAGGGCGCGGTGGACGCCGCGCTGGCCTTCGTCGGCCTGGACCGCTCGCAGATGCCGGAAAGCCTCGCCAAGGAGATCGAGCGCATCGCCCAGAGTGGCGGCACCCCGCTGCTGGTGGTGGCCGACGGCAAGCTGCTGGGCGCCATCCACCTCAAGGACGTGGTCAAGCCGGGTATCCGCGAGCGCTTCGCCGAGCTGCGCCGCATGGGTATCCGCACCGTGATGGTGACCGGCGACAACCCGTTGACCGCCGCCGCCATCGCTGCCGAAGCGGGTGTGGACGATGTGATTGCCGAGGCCACGCCAGAGAAGAAGCTGGCGCGCATCCGCCAGGAGCAGGGCGAGGGCCGCATGGTCGCCATGTGCGGCGACGGCGCCAACGATGCTCCGGCCCTCGCGCAGGCTGATGTCGGCATGGCCATGAACGACGGCACCCAGGCCGCCCGCGAGGCCGCCAACCTGGTGGACCTGGACAGCGACCCGACCAAGCTGCTCGACGTGGTGCAGGTGGGCAAGGAGCTGCTCGTGACCCGTGGCGCGCTGACCACCTTCTCGGTGGCCAACGACGTGGCCAAGTACTTCGCCATCCTTCCCGCGCTGTTCGCCGGCATCTACCCGCAACTGGGCGTGCTCAACGTAATGAAGCTGGCCAGCCCGCAGAGCGCCATCCTCTCGGCCATTGTGTTCAACGCGCTGATCATCGTCGCGTTGATCCCGCTGGCCCTGCGCGGCGTGCGCGTACAGGCCAGCGACGCCTCGCAGCTGCTGCGGCGCAACCTGCTGATCTACGGCGTGGGCGGGCTGGTGGCGCCGTTCGTGGGGATCAAGGTGATCGACATGCTGCTGGTCGCTATCGGCCTCGCCTGAATCGGCTTTTCGTAGGAGCGAGCTCGCTCGCGAACCGCCCGAGCGCCGGAGCAGCCGGATGACTGTTCGCGAGCAAGCTCGCTCCTACAGGCAACGCCCGGCGCTGAACGGGCCGGGTGCACCGAACAACTCCCTCTCCCTTCAGGGAGAGGGCGGGGGAGAGGGTAGCCCGGGGGGGGGGGGGGGGGGGGGGGGGGGGGGGGGGGGGGGGGGGGGGGGGGGGGGGGGGGGGGGGGGGGGGGGGGGGGGGGGGGGGGGGGGGGGGGGGGGGGGGGGGGGGGG
>NZ_JBLUQA010000023.1:0-34146 GCF_048068295.1 Pseudomonas sp. NY15435 | reverse complement strand
GCGCTTGCCGGCGTATTCGGCGTCGGCGAAGGTCAACTGCTTCATCGGGAAACTCAGGATACGGGATCGGCGTATTTCACCAGATTCGGGAAGTCTTCTTCAGGGTTTCCCATACAAAACCTCAATCGCCCCCGCCTTCCCATAAAAAAAGAAAATAAAGTTTATCTATTTTTTATCTGAGACAGAAAAACAATACAGCAACTTAATAAACACCCCTGCTATTTTCGCTACTCCCTAGCAGAAATAGCAGGAAAAATCATGAGCGAACCTATTCACCCGAAGAATGAGCCCACTGATACCGAACAATTGAGAACGCATGACGGCTGGCCGTGCTACCGAGAGCACAGCCTTTTTGAGGCTGCGGTAGAAGAAGCCTCACGAGAGCTAGAGGTCTCAAGGGAGATGGCCATAATCTGCGCTCTGGGAGCAATGGCGGCGGCCTGCCAAGGTCATGTCGACGTTGAGATGCCTCCAGGGAATCGCTCACCCACATCCTTGATGTTGCTGATCATTGCCGAATCAGGCGAACGAAAAACCAGCACGCAAAAGTATTTCTTCAAATCGATCAACAACAAGAACAGCGCCGCTCTCTCCGCCCATGAAATAGCGCTGAGAGAACATCGCGTTCAGCACAAAATGTGGAGTACTGAGCAGCGTCACTTAGAGCGAATGTACGGAAAGTACGCGAGCCTCGGGGAGGTGGAGTCAGCCGATGCAGCGATGAAGGAAATTGAAGAACACTTGCGAACTGAACCTTACCCCTCCTCTTCGGGAAAATTTCTATACGAAGATACAACCCCGCAAGCGCTAGTTCAGTTTCTATACGAAAACTCGCCAAATGGCTGCCTGCTAACTAGCGAAGCTAATAGTATATTCAATGGCAAGATCCTGAACGAGCTCGACAAATTAAACACCCTCTGGGATGGCGGCAGCGTAATGGTGGACCGTCTATCTAGGGATCCCATTACGTTGGATAACGCTCGCCTGACATTCTCCTTAATGGCGCAACCAAGCGTAATTTCCAATTTTATGGGGCGGCGTGGTGACGAGGCTCGTGGCACTGGCTTCCTCGCTCGTTTCCTTATTGCTAGGCCCAGATCGAAAGCAGGAAGTCGGGTATTTAACCAGCGTTCCTCACAACCGCGCCATGCCGCCTTCAACGACCGCATCAGTGAACTTCTGGAGTCCCCGCCCCCCGAGGCTAAGCAAGTCCTTAGGTTTTCAGAGCCCGCTAAGAGGCGATGGATCTTCCTAAATGAGTTTATTGAAAATGAAATGAACGACAAACGTAAATACCGCTACCTGAAAGATCATGCTTCAAAACTACTTGAGAACACTAGCCGTATAGCGGCAGTCATACATGCATTCGAACGAGAGTCTAGTGATGATGTAGAAATTGATCTTTTCACTTTAAATTTTAGTTGGGCGCTAGCTCAGGCTTGCTCAGAGCACTTCGTCAAATACCTCGCCAATGAACCGCAGATTGTCACCGATGCCTGTGAGCTTGCCAATTACCTGTTGAGAATATCTTGGGATGACCCTCGTAACAGCACAATACTTGATGAGGGCGACCCCGGTGCAAACATGCAGAGATCTAGATCTAAGATCCCGAACCACCTAAGAGAGGGATTCAAGACACAAGTCACTCTCACCCAAATAAAACAACGTGGCCCATATAGGCTTCGTGGCCGAGCCAACGCTGAACGGCTGGCGGCAGCTATAGAGCTACTAAAGGACCTTGGCCACATAGTTAAAGATGGGGGACACTACAACTTCAAAGAGTCAATTCTAACTGAAGACGAACCTAGAACAAAAAACGGCGAATTCATAACCATCTCGGCGCTGCCACTGTACAGAGATCAAGAATACCTACTTGAAGATCGAGTTAGCGGACGACTCAGATCTGGCCGCTACTACATAAAAAATCTGAAGTAGATTCCTTACAGGCAATGGGCCTCATTTGGGGCCCATCGTTGTCCCGCGACAAAGCGAGAAAGCCCAGCAATAGCGTCGAAAAGATCGTCTTTCTCGGGCGCTAAGCGCTCTTGAGCGGATAGTCCTCGCTAACAGCGATCCCACCAAGGTTCTCCTGATTCGACAAGCTCGACGAAGCGGCCTGCCGAAAAACCGTCAGGGAACAGCACCTCTGTGTCTTCAGTGACTGCACGTTCTGCTGAATGCAGCAGGTGCTTCTCGTCCCTGAGGATGACCTCAAGTCCCTCACGAGACACAATCCTGAATCCATCAACTGCCTGCCCGTCTAGTTCAATGGACGTGTCGACTATCCAGACATGCATGCACTCTTGTGGCTCCCGACCGCAATAGCCCAGCCTTGATCGGAGGTCTTGGTCTCTCACTAGAGCATCGACAACTGCAGCGCGTTTACGTCGTAGCTGCCAAGCGGCCTTACGTAATGTGTTCGTCCGATGGAGCCAGACCTCATGAGTGGTTGAGCGGATATACCCGGACTTGACCTCCAAGATCAGCAGGACACCATCTCGGTAGCAGATTAGGTCTACCTCACCGGCATCATCGTCTTCTGTAGCCAGCGGGAGATAGCCGATCTCTACGGCAAAGCCACGACACCTCAAGCTCTCGGCCAGCTGAATTTCTACCTGCTTAGTCTCCGCCTGCATGCCGGCTCTGCGAGCCCCCACTCTCCTCAGATTGTTGAGGGCCGCGGTCAGGTTGTTTTGATGCGCGACAATCCAGGGAAACTGAAAGCTATAGCGCCCAATTTTGTAGAAGGGCCGCTCATAGAGCCTGGGCGCAGGCATTCGAGGCTGCGCCTTCAATTGCTGTGACAGGGACTTAAGGTCGCTGGTCCAGAACTTCAGAATCGATCTGGCCGACTCGATGCTGCCCTTGGGATGCTCCTCACAGACAGTCCATCCCTTGATCCTCTGGGTCTT
This sequence comes from Pseudomonas sp. NY15435, assembly GCF_048068295.1. Taxonomy (NCBI): domain Bacteria; kingdom Pseudomonadati; phylum Pseudomonadota; class Gammaproteobacteria; order Pseudomonadales; family Pseudomonadaceae; genus Pseudomonas; species Pseudomonas sp. NY15435. Next base: position 31,234 of record NZ_JBLUQA010000023.1, on the reverse strand, counting down.
CTCCTCATCCTCCGACCAGGTCATTGGAAATCGATTCTCTCCCATCGCCATACCCTCTAGGGCCAATCGACCGAGTGCATGGGCGACAACGCCCGATTCACGGAAGTGATCCTGGAATGGATGGATGAATGCCTGCTGGAAGAAAACGGAGGTTAGCTCGCTTGCCAAGAGCACGTGCTGAAGCTGGACACGTGAGCCATCACCCAGCGATAGCTGCTCTCCCACACCGTAAATCTGCTGCAGCTGTAACTTGCTGCGAAGTGCCTTGATATAGGCAAGTTGGTTCAGCTCGTGATTCTCAGCGGAGCCGATCACCTCCCCTGCCATACCGGAGTCGATGAGCTCCTGCACAGCGCGCTTCATCCAGTAGTGCCACAGCAGGTCATGCTTACGCTCAGTTCGCCGCCACCGCTCAACTCCCTCTTCCGTGGCGTTGTACAGAACAGGTTCGCCAGGCGCTAACTGGTACCGGCACTCAGGGTCGAAGCAAAACCAATTGATCGAGCCTTCGTAGTCAACTCGCTCGTGTGTGGCAGCGACCAGCACAGCCAGCGATTCAAGATTCGCGCGACACTCCGCCGAGGCGGTTGGCTGCTGACCGGTGAAGAGAATTGGCGCGAGATGCTGTTTCAGGGAGTTCCCCAACCGCAATTCGCTCAGGCGGAAATCCTCCTCTTTGCAGGTTTGGAGCTTCCGCAGAATGATGCGGTTGTAGACCTCCCATTGCTCGCCGGAAGGGTCGTCCTCGGCGTCCCCCGTGAACGACTGATAGGCAAGCACGCTGAGGTAAGAAAGCAGCTCAAGTAGAGACAAATGCTCAAGCTGACTCTCGGCGTGGAGGATCAGTGCATCGAATGGCTCAAGCTGCTCGAGCAAGCGGTCGCAGACTCCGAAGAAGGTTCGCCACTCCTCATCATCCAGTGCTGATCGCAGTCCAATCCAAAGCGGCGAATCGGCACGTTCAAAAAGCTTCGAATAGCGAATCGCCCACCTGAGCGTCTCAGGATTTTGGGTAGCCAGATGCACCAGTAGGTCGAGCCTGATTGCATCGTCGAAATGGAGCACTCGGCTTAATGCCAAGCTGGCCAGCTCGGAGCCCTGGACGGCCTGCAGGTCCAACCAGAACGGAGATGAAGCCAAGCCCAAAGCTCGGTCATGAGCCGAAGTGTGCTTACCGGAAGGTCGCTGATCTAGGAAGTGATGTAGGCACTCATCGAGCGCGCGGCTTCTGCTACCGATCGCTAGGGCCTTGTTGTACGTCAGCAAGTAATGCTGCAGGCATCGATCTCCCTTTTCACTCACCCGCTGCACTCCCATTTTCCTTTTTGGCTTGGCAAAAGCCTGCAGCACACATCGCAGCAGCATCATCGAATTCAGTATCGGGAAAATCTCACTCAAAAAAAACTCAGTCCTACATCACTGCAATGACACACCACCAGGAGATATTCCGCCCATGTCATTGAATTGCCCTCGCTGCGGATCGCTCAGGATCGCGTCTGCGAATCCAGCGATGAAGTTCGGCATCATCGCAGGCACTCTCTGTGGTGCAGCTCGTGGCGCCTCGGCTGCGTTAGCAGCAAGCCGGGCTAGCTTAACTAGCGCTCACCTAAGTCCGCTTAGCCTCACCCTCGGATCAATTTCTGGGGCAATCCTCGGAAGCCTGGCAGGCGCCATCAGTGGCTGCACACTCGGGGCCCAAGTTGGGAAGCAACTCGACCACTACGCTCTAGCCAACAACATCTGCCTAACCTGCGGTACCCGCTTCAACCTGCCGATCTGATCGGACTCCACCCTCCCCAATTTATCCCTCCATAACCACCCGCCGGTGCTGCGTCTGACGCAGCGCTTTATGCCGGCTATTGCCCACAAGGAAAATCATCATGGCTCATCTTGTAGAAAGCATGGCTTATGTCGGCGCAGCTCCCTGGCATGGTCTGGGTAGCAAACTCTCTCAACGGCAACCGCTGGAAGTCTGGCAGCGTGAGGCTGGAATGGACTGGCAGATCCAGGAAAGTCCCGTTCACTTCAAAGCAAGCTCATCAGGGCTTCTAGGTAGCATCCACTCATTCCCTGAACAGAAGGTGCTCTATCGATCCGACACGAAAGCTCCGCTCTCCGTGGTATCTCAGCGCTACCAGGTGGTTCAGCCGCGAGAGGTACTGGAGTTCTACCGCGACCTTACGCAAGTGTCGGGGTACGAGCTGGAGACTGCTGGGGTGCTCAAAGGCGGCCGCAAGTTTTGGGCTCTCGCTCGCACCGGACAGAACACATCTCTGAAAGGTAATGACCTGGTCAACGGGTATTTACTGCTGGCCACCTCCTGCGACGGAACTCTGGCCACGACTGCCACCCCTACAACCGTAAGGGTCGTTTGCAACAACACCCTCACCATCGCTGTCGATGGCGCAACCCACGCTATTAAGGTCCCGCACAGCACTCGCTTCGACGCCCAAGCTGTGAAGAAGCAGTTGGGCATCGCCATCTCGCAATGGGACGAATTCATGTACCGCATGCGCATCTTGGCAGACCGCAAGGTACGGCCAAACGAAGCAATTAAGTACTTCATGGGAGTGATGTGCGACACGCCCTTCAATGGAGATATGCCAGACAAGCTGGTCAACGAACGCGCTATGCGCAAAGTGCAGAGCTTGTATGACGGGAGGGGGCGTGGCTCGCGACTTGAAGCAGCGAACGGCACGGCTTGGGGGCTGCTGAACGCGGTAACTGAGTATGTCGATCACGAACGTCGCGCACGCAGCACCGAGTACCGCATGGACTCCGCCTGGTTTGGCCAGGGTGCGGTGATCAAGCAGAAGGCGTTGGATGCCGCTTTGGGGCTGGCGGCATAGCGAGTCCAAGGCAAATAGAACCGGATCGGAGCTATTTGCCTATCCGCCGAATGAGCGGGTAACTCTCTAGCGCTAAAGACCTGCTTCAACGAGCAAATCGGAAGGTTTGCACCGTATCGCTTTCGCGATGCGGCAAATGTTCAGGAAGGTCACGTTTCTCTCGCCGCGCTCAATCTTTCCCATGTGAGAACGGTCGATCGAAGCCGCGTCAGCCAATGCCTCTTGGGATAGCTCTAGGGCGAGCCGTCTCGCTCGTACAGCGGCCCCAAGCTTTACGAGATCACGATCAATGTCGTGTGTAGCGGAGATTCTTGCCATGGCAAAAATCGTCACGTTATGATGCAAAAACGACCACGGCATTTACGACCCATTTTATATTTTCCCGCCTGAGGCACTTCTGTGCAGCTGGGAACATTCAGAGAGGAAAACGCATGAGAATCGCAGTACTCGTAGCCATGCTCTTGGCTACTGCAGCAACGGTCACTCAAGCGGCTGACGATGTCATGCCTTGCTCGAAACCGCGGGATCTTAGAAACACGCCAATGGGCACGGTGTTCCTTCCCGGTGATGGCCTGGTCAGCATGTGCCTGCCGCTTGATGCGCCACGTAACGTGCGACTCGTTATGCCAAATGGAGAAATACGAAGTACGTATGGCTACAAGCCGGTCACGTGTGGCGAGGATGGGATCTGCGCCCTCGGGAAGGAGTTCTACGGCAGTGCGCCCAAAGGGAACTACATCGTCGCCTCGGGTTGGTACATGGGAACCGATACGGCTGGGAACCCCGTTTCCTATGCCAACGGCACGGGGCCGGCTTTCAATGGCAAACGCCACTATGCCTTTCCCACAGGGAGCCGTACCTCCGGCGAGAAATTTCATGTGGTGTGTCCTGTAAACGATAGCGAGTACTGCACCATCGACACTGACTTCGGGATTCTCACCGTGAAACTGAGCAACCTGGCAGAGGCAGGCATACCGGTTGTCAATGAAGCAGACGTGGTGGCCAAAGGAGGGGTCTGCGACTCCATCCCCATGTGCTACGACAAGAGCGGCAATCAAGTCGGTGTGAATGCCGACATGCTTCCCAAGAAGTAACCCCCTAAACCCTCCCTCAAGGCCCTGTGGAAGCCATCTTCTGCAGTGGGCTCGCTCACCCTAAGGAAATGTCATGAGCACTAGTTTTGATAGCGCCCAATCCAACGGCGCTGACGCAGTCGGCAATCAATGGCACTACGAGAAGAACGGAGAACGCAAAGGCGGCTTTGATCAACAGCAAATCATCGACCTAATTCGCAATGGAACGCTGACCTATGGCTCGATGGTCTGGAAGAAAGGCATGGCCGCCTGGGCGAAGATCGAGCAAACCGAGCTGCGACAGCACCTGGAGGAGTTCGGTCCGCCGCCACTCACCGGCTCAGGCGTGAATAACAAAATAGTCTGGCTGTTAGCCTTCGCTCCGATCATTGGGTACCTACTCGAATCGTTCGTCGCCGGCCTGTTCGGTGCGAATGAAGCGCAGTGGGAGCGAGCCATGTCGGAGAACCGCTACTGGTACGTCACCCTGGCATTGAACATCGGCCTCTCGGTCCTCGACTCCAAGCACCTCAAGCAAGCTGGCCACGATGTCAGCCGCTTCAAAGGCTGGGTATTCGTGGTACCGGTCTACCTGTATCAACGCTCCAAACTGCTTAACCAAAACCTTGCCTACTTCATCACCTGGATCGTCTGCTTCTTCATCAGCATTGGTGCTCACCAGGGCTAGGCATTACGCCCAGCCCCAACACTCTCAGAAGCCCGGCTGGTGAAAACCTTCCGGGCTTTTTTATGCCCGGAGACTTCTATGGCTCATGCCTATTTCAACCCCAGTTCGGCAAACCTTCGCCCTGCCCTGCGTCTGGTGGGCACCAAGGATCTGTCCCGCGATGACTGGCTCGCTGTACGCAAGCGCGGCATCGGAAGCTCCGATGCCGCAGCTGCCGTCGGGCTGAACCCATATAAGTCACAGCTTGAGTTATGGCTGGAGAAAACTGGCCGCGACTCGAGCTTACCTAGGAGCGATGCAGACGATGAGGAAAGCCCTACGTACTGGGGCAACATCCTGGAGTCGATTGTCGCGCGGCACTACACCCAGCGCACTGGTAACCGCGTGCGCCGTATCAACGCCGTACTGCAGCATCCTGATACGAAGCTCGATTGGATGCTGGCCAACATCGATCGTGAAGTCACCGGTGTCGAGGACGTACAGATACTCGAGTGCAAAACTGCTGGCATTAACGGTGCGCGCCTCTGGAAAGAAGGTGTACCGGTCTACGTACAACTACAGGTGATGCACCAACTGGCGGTGACTGGGAAGCAGGCGGCAGATGTGGCTGTGCTGCTTGGTGGTCAGCAGCTAGAGATCCACCGAATCGAGCGCGATGACGAGCTCATCCATTGGCTGATCGAATTGGAGAAAGAGTTCTGGGGTTACGTGCAGCACGACACTCCACCACCTGCAGATGGATCGGATTCTGCCGAGCGCGCCCTGCGTTGTCTGTACCCCCAGGATCAGGGCCGCACACTGGACTTCTCTAAGGACGCAGCCCTATCAGCGGCGTTCGACGAATTGAAATCTGTGCGCGCCACTCTCGACCGACAAAGCAAGCGCGAGGCTGAGCTGAAGCAACAGCTACAACAAGCCATGGGCGATGCCAGTCGGGCGGTGTTCGCCAATGGCATGGTGTCCTGGCGCAAAGCTAAAGACAGCGTAACGCTAGACGTCTCTCAAGCCCTGAAAGAGAAGCCCTATCTACTCGCACGCTACCCCACCACAAAGATTGGCAGCCGCCGGTTCCTGATTCTCTAAATGCGATTCCCCCATTGGCCACCCAGGCGCTTCACAGCGCCTGGGTGGCCTTTTTTATTCCCCCATTGGAGAGCCACCAATGCTCAAAGGCTTGGCAATTACCCCGCCCGTGCTCGGGCGGATTTCCATCGGCAAGGTCGTCGAGCGGAACGGCAAACGCCTACCGGAGAAGGACGATCAATTCACCATCACTACGCAAGTCCAGTTTCACGATCAGTGGTTGGCACATCCCCTCGACGAAGAGCTACGCAAGGCTCAAGGGGGCAAGATTCGAAGCATCCCGATCCGTCTGCTGTTCAATGATCCATATTTGAATTTTCGTGCTGAGTACTGCCTGTTCGATCGGCAGACCAGCAGACCTGTTTGCGTGGGAAATGGAGAAACCTGCAAGCGTCGCGGCATCGATGGAGTCGAGTCGCTCCCCTGCCCTTCACCCGACAGCTGCCCATTGGCAATAGGTGGCGCGTGTAAACCTTATGGCCGACTCAACGTAACCATCGGTGATGAGGACTCGCTGGGTAGTTTCGTTCTCCGCACTACCAGCTTTAACAGCATTCGCACCCTGACTGCACGCCTGCAGTATTTCCAGGCTATCTCAGGCGATCGTTTGGCCTGCCTTCCTTTGGAGTTGCGACTGCACGGCAAATCGACGTCGCTAAGCCATGGACTGCCAATCTTCTATGTGGACATTACCGTGCGAAACGGGATGACAACGGAGGAAGCATTGCAGCATGCCCAGCAAAACCACGAGGCCCGCCAAGCCGCGGGCTTCGATCAAAGGGCCTTGGATAACGCGGCACGGCTGGGGCTATCCAATGGAGCTTTTGAGGAAAACGAAGAAGAAAGCGAATCCATAGCTGAAGAATTCTTCCCTCAGGGCGCGGCCGCCTCGATCAGTCCATCGACCAAAGTCGATTCCCCTTCGGAGGCAACCACGCCCTCAACGCTTTCGAGGCTGCTGCGCGACCGTGCAGAAGCGCGCAATCGATAATCCAACCAACGAAGAACACAGGTGCTGATTCCCGATCGGGACTGCCTAAATCAGGAGTAGAAAATCATGCTCAGCCTCACCCGCAGCATCGGCAAGACCATCCGCATAGGCGATGACATCGAGGTCATCATTCTCCGAATCAAAGGCAATCAGGTACGTATTGGTATCTCTGCGCCAGCTCACATCACAGTGCATCGTGATGAGGTCTATCAGCGCATTCAAGGTAGCCAGCAGCAACCTCAGTGATCGCTGGAGTCCCTCATGGATCTTCTGCGCTTTCTGGGCCTGCTCTTTGTGTTGATAAGCACCTTCGCCGGCACCGCAGTCGTCGTCGCCCTGCTGATTCTCGCCGTCCGCTATTGGCCACTGATGCTGGTAATCGTACTAACCCTCGCCGTATTTCAGATGAGATCTCGGCGAGCAGACTCAATTCGGCGCTAACGTGTCATACGCAGGAGCCCGCTGGGCTCCTGCTGCACTTTATTTTTTGGTCGACAGGTAGCTGGTAGCCAGTAGCAGTCGGAGAGCATTGAGGCATAGCAGCCAGATTCATCTCGGATTCGGCTCAGGTCAAAGGTTAGACTGAGAACTCAAATGGACCTTTGCCCTAGACAACTATGAGCAAGCACACCGAACACTCTTCCTACCGCGAAAAACTGGTGGAGCACCTCTTCGTCGGCGAGCTGCTGAAAGAGTCTTGGCGCTTGGATCGGTATGATTTGGAGGTAGCCAAGCCCGAGGTCGATAACGCCGGCTATGACCTTGTCCTTGAAGCGCACGGCGTAATTCGCCACGTGCAGCTCAAAACATCGTTCATTGGGTCCAGCACCACCAAGCAGAACGTGCATGTGCGCCTGGCCAACAAACCATCGGGATGCGTGGTCTGGATTTATTTCGATGAACGAACCTTGGCCTTGGGACCATTTCTGTACTTCGGCGGTGAGCCTGGAAAGCCTCTCCCCAGCTTGGAGACTGCAAAGGTGGCCAAGCAAACGAAGCCCAACCGAGAGGGCCAAAAGAGCGAGCGACCGAACATCCGGGAAATCCGGCGCCCCGAGTTCTCATCCTTCTCGACCCTAAACGGGATCTACGTCGCCCTCTTTGGCAAAGCGCCAACGGTGCAAAAGGAGATGACAACCGGGCGATTACTCACACCAGCTTTTGTAGAGAGCCGATGATCGCTGCTGACCGGAATCGGCTTGATTACGCCGTTCACCTTGTGTAGGCAGCGGCCCTTTATTGGGACCAACAATCGCCTCAAAGCGGTCATCAGGGTTCCACAAAATCAGGTGCGATCTGCACTTCACAACAAATCTTTCTGAGGTCATCCAACAGACCATGGCTACAGGTGGATCACTCGCACCACTTTGCAGCTTTCCAAAGGGCTTTCGGAGCTTTATGTTATGTCCATGCGCGACTCTGAATAGCTCACGTAAGGCTGATGCAATAAGTTGGCTTTGTATGCTGGCATGCAGAGTTACAAAAATCACCTCGCGTGAGCAAATCACGCGAGTTGCAATGAATTCAAATGGCTAATCAAGGAAGATACTTTGCTTAATTTCAACCGTAATAGCGAGCCACCACCTAGAGCGTTACAGAATGAAGAGTTCCGCGCCCATCGTCGAGACCTGCTCAATTTCTTTCAATTCGAAGACGCTAAGAGGGCCCAATCTCGTGCCCCAAGCAAACTAAACCTAGATCATGAGTCTATTAACAAGGCCTTGAGCCGACTTTTTCATGGAAAATGTGCATTTTGTGAGAGCAAGACCCATACAAAACCTTACCGATTTCGTCCGACTAGTAATGCCAACCCAAGCAAGCGCAAGACGGGCGACCATCTGTATTACACATGGCTCAGCCATGCGTGGGAAAATATTTATCCGATCTGCACAGAGTGCTACCCTCTAGCGTCGGATTATTTTCCCGTAAAAAACAAGCGGTCGCCTTTACCCACAGAATCGCAACTCAGAGATTACGAGCGAGAAGATCTCGGTCTTTGGCGAGTCGCCCCCAAAGAAAGACCGTTACTATTAGACCCATGCAACACAATTAATTTTGTACCGCATTTCACGGTAGATATTTACGGCTCAATCTTCCCACAAACAGAAGAAGCAAAAACAACGGTCACACATTTCAACTTAGACCGTGACGAACTTACTGAGCGCAGACGACGAACCTTTGAAAAATACTTCTCTGAGCTTTACCGCGCAATTGATCGGCGCAACCACATCAATCCTAATGAGCTAACCTGGCTATTCGACTTTGAAGAGCTTGAGTTTGGCGGACTTTGGTACTTAACTTGCCGAGAAATATTTTTTATACTTACAAACAACAACGCCCACAAAGCTTCCCTAACAAAAAACAAAATACTCGGAGCCTTTTATAAATTCTCGCACAGTGGCGCCGAATTAATATCAGAGGACGAATTATCCTCCTTATTAAATGATCGAATAATTCGTCTACCCCGCAATAACTCTTACATGACGCGTGAAGTAACCGGTGACCCTCCCACTCTCACCTCGTTGGAGATAATCAATTTCAAGGGCATTGAACAGCTTCGGCTTGAAATTCCAGAACCCCAGTCGCTGGTGGGACAGGAGTTCGAAACTATTCAGCCGGCGTTGCTGATCCTTGGCGAAAACGCGGCAGGCAAAAGCTCAATTCTTGAGGCCGTGGCGCTTGCACTTACCGTTGATGAAGCGCGACAAGAGCTTGATTTAAACAGCTCCGATTTTCTGCTAAACCCAGAATTGATAGGAGCGTCGAACGAGCCCATAGCTGCCGCTGCTACTGTAGACCTAACATTTGATTTCGATCTGAAGCACACCCTGACCATAACCAATAGAGGCTACATCATTGAGGGGCAGTCTGCATTACCACCTGTTTTTGCTTACGGGGCATTTCGTCAATATCGCAAAATCGCCCGTAAAAACAGCTTGAGCAGACCTATTGAAAGTCTTTTTCGATCTGACAGACTTCTCTCAAACCCTGAGCGCTGGCTACTTAGTTTAAGCGACTATGACTTTGATAGTGTAGTTCGAGTTCTCCGAGAAATACTTTCCATTGAAGGTGAGTTTGATGTAATCGAACGCGACTTCCAGAACAAGCGCTGCCTAATAGTGACCGGCATCAGCAATGACCTGCCTAATCGAACACCTCTTAGCCTAGCCTCATCTGGATACCGTTCGATGCTGGCGATGGTCTGCGACATTCTCTATGGACTTCTGAGCCCCCGTAATCCGGTGGTTTTTGACAACCTGGACTCAGCCCAGGCGGTAGTCCTTATCGATGAAATCGAAGCGCATCTTCATCCGCGTTGGAAAATTCAGATAATGTCTGCATTACGCAGAGCGCTACCTAAAGTCACTTTTATTGCTACAACCCACGACCCCCTATGCCTGCGCGGCATGCGTGAGGGCGAGGTGGTCGTCATGCACCGCGTACCAAGACAGCAAGGAATGGAAACCCGCTGGCCAACTGCGGTGGAAAAGATGCGTGATCTCCCTAACGTCAGCCATCTCACTATTGAGCAGTTACTCACCTCTGATTTTTTTAACTTGGCAACAACTGAACAGCCTAGTATTGAGCGTGAGTTCGCCCAGTTTGCTGATCTGCTTGCCGCCAAAAATAGTGGAGCGCTAACAAAACCACAGCAAGAAGCATGGTTGCGCTTCGAGCGTGATGTAAAAGACTCTCTACCGATTGGCGACACGGAAGTTCAGCAACTTGTACAGGAAGCGGTGGCTGAGTTTTTGGCCAGGCGGAGGCAGTCCTCTGCTGAGAACCTCCTGAAACTACGTCAAGAGTCAAAGCAGCGCATTATCAATATTTTAGAGGCGCTCTAGCGATGCGAGCAGTCGTCCGTAGCACGGTAAGAATACCAGATGCACTATCTGGCGAAAGCTGTCCTGCCTCAAAAGAGCTCAGAAGTTTTCAGGCTTACTTGGCTGCCCCCGTAGGTAAGCGACCTAAATTTACTGTCTATAAATCCGATAGCGTCAAGAAACGTCTTGATGAATTGTTTCATGGTAAGTGCTCCTACTGTGAAAGCTTCTATGCATCCACCGCTCCTGTGGACGTTGAGCACTATCGCCCCAAAGGTGCTGTTCACGAGGATGAGAGTCACCCAGGGTATTGGTGGCTTGCCATGAATTGGGAAAACCTCTTACCTAGTTGCATAGACTGCAATCGCAAGCGGAAGCAGGTAATACCAAAGTTGTCGGCGGCACTGTTAACTTTGCTTGAGAATCGTCGTGGCTTTAACTACGGACTAGTTGCCCTTACGGGGAAGAAGGACAGCTTTCCAATACTAGGAACCAGGGCGAGTACTGAGGACTCGGAGCTTATTAATGAGCACCCTTTGCTCCTAGATCCTTGTCGCGACACGCCTGAAGACCATTTAGAGTTCTTCATAGATCGAGAAAATCTCATCAGCCTTGTACTACCCAAAAAACATGAGAACGCAGGCTTTCCGGCGTTTAATACGCAATGGGCTGATAATGCGACTCAGCAGGTGATTGAAGACGCGCTTGAGGCGGGCGTAAGCCTGAAGGGGGTAATGTCCATTCATGTGTATGGCCTCAATCGTTTAGGACTGGTGCAAGAGCGAACACGTTTGCTTCGACAGCTTGAGTTTTTGGAGACTGTAGCATTAGAGGTGGGGTCCATGGCCGAGCAACTAGAACCCTCCCCTGGAGCTCCGGGAGAAAATTATGAGCGGGATAAGGTAATCGTTCGTCGCTTGTACTGGCTCCAGGACGAGGTACTTAAAGAAATCAAGCGGATGGCCGAACCGTCAGCTCCGTACTCGGTAATGGTGCAAACTTGGATCGAAGGCTTTAAAGCTCGCTTGATGGGTAGGTAGAGTTAATAAGCTAAGGAGAGCTGATAGCTGAGAGGGCGGCGCCGACATTGCGCCGCTGCCAGGTCACCACGTTCCTGCGCCGTAGCGGTGACCAGTTGCATGTTTATATTTAATCTTCGGGCTGGCACATTTGCTCATTGCTTCGTCGCATACCTAGCCTTCTCATTGTCATGTCGTACCAGTCAACCCAGTTAGTATTGACGTAGCATCCTTCTTCAATAGTTAAATCCGTGCAGTATTCTGCGCCACTGTGGGTGCAGTACTCTGCTCCCTGAACGCAGTAGCCCTTTCTGGCACCAAGATGTCGAGGCACCAAGTCTCCAACCACGACTAGTGTCATATTAACCGGTGCAGAAATGCACTCCCAACTAGTTCTGAATATTTCTCCTGACTTTGGCTCTGCCGGCCAAGCTCTTCCTTGCCAATAGGCCCAAGACGTTTTTACTTGCCCCTTGGGGATTGGGACTACAAATTTCTTCGGTCCTGCCTCGGGGCCTAGCCTGGGTCTAGCTGGAACGTATACATATACCGTTCGGTCTCTCCAGTTATTAGATTTGAAAAGCCAAAACCACTTTTCCCCAGTATGACCGTTGATTGATCCAGCTATCGGCTTGCTAGGATCAGCATGCCTTAGTGTGAAGCCACGCTTACCGTTCAACTCTTTTAACGTTGGTTGATCCACCGCGTTAAATATCATCACCTTTTCATCCAGGAAAAGAGTACCTAACGGCTCGTGCGGACTCCACTCAATCTCTACCCCAGTAACCTCATCACCAGTACGCTGGTACCTTACAATTGGTTGTGCTGCAGCACGCTTACAATCAGACCATGCCGCAATTTGCGCATCTGAAAGGTAAGATCGATAAACCTCCCGACTATCTTTGACACTAAGATTGTAGCGATTCTCATTAAAAAACTTACGCCTACTCTCATTAAAACTACTGTAGTCCGCGCCAAACATACTTCCGTACTTGACACTTCCACCCTGTTTGGCCTGATTATAATTCTCCTCAGTAACCAAATTCAGGAATGCCATTTCAGACTCGTAGTTGGAGTTTTCAATATGACTCTGAAGCCGCAAGCTCGAATCGCAATCCTGATCAGCCCAAGCACACTGCATCGCAAACATGACTGCTATCAGTGAAACTCCACATCTCATCTTGTCTTCCCTCTTTTAAAATAGCGATGACACAAATAGAGAATCAATTAGCCGCGCTGAACGGGGTAAAGTCTTGGTTCACACACTCTAAAAATAGTCCAGCGGTGACTTTAGAAACGAGCATTTTGGATCTACTTCTTTACGCCGAAACTTCGCCCATTAATAGCATAGCTTCCATCGAAAGCGGATGCCGCCATTACTGCGCAAGCAGGATAAATGGTGAGCCTACTACTCAGGATCACCCTCAGGCTTTCGACAACTAAACCAATGCTAGCATTCACCAATGGCCCTGCAATTCCATTTTGCTATATCTCGAATCACTCTCTAACTCGATCTATGTACTACTTTAATAATGGCGAACGCCAGATGAAGGCGACAATCCACCCCATGACTAAAGTTCTGTTTAGCTAAGACGCACCAGACAAATTAAAAATCCGTAGGCGCTCTCAACTGCATAAGTTTTAGTTTTTGTTCTTACCGATCTCAAAAACTCTTAAGTCCTGACACTGGATAAGGAGCCGCCCGATGCAAACGTAAGCTGTCCCCTGGCCGATAGAAGCGTGTGCCAGTGTTTGCTCTCGGCCAGAATCGGCCGTTTGCGAGAGGTCCCTGCGACCCAAAGCAATCATTAGCTGAGTGGGCCTGCGCCTTCTCTTCGACAGCCTTGAGTGAGGCTAAAAGTACGCTTGAAATACAAGTCCGGTTTATCTGGCTGTTCACAGATAATCAAAAGGACCACATGCCGAGGCGTTTCATCCATACCATCGGCACGTAGCGGTTGCGACTGGCGCCTCTCATCAGGGGCTATACCGTTCCAGTTCGTCGCGTACCTCTATCAGGTTGTTCACATGATTTCGCAACACGGTCTCCTGCTCAATCATGGTGGTGATCAGCACCCGCTGAGCTTCTAGGTTGGACTTGAACAGCTGGGCGTCGTACCCATCACTGTGGTGTAGCGCTGGCGGATACCAATCCACCTCACGGCCGATATCGGGACTAGTTGAGATAGAGAAGCCATTTTCGAGCGAGCCTGTGGCATTCCCGTACAGACTGTAAACAGTTACTTCGGGCACCCTATCCGGTCCTTTCCCCGGCCGGACAATCTCACTCCGACTTAATAGCCACCAACGGTTGAGGCAGGCGTTCAACTCCGTGCTTTTCTGCATCGCAACCGCTGCTGTCGCGTTCCGTGCGTACTCAAGGGACGTCGAGAGAGAGGGGTCGGTGGCCGGTTTAAAAAAACCGTCATTCGCTTTCTTGGCGAAGGACAGACTTTCACCAGGAGCGCGCTCGCTGATGCGCAATAGCAGCAGCTTAGTCAGAACACCCACGATCACTGCACTGTATGGATCGAAGGTGAATTTCTTCCAGTTCATCAGCTGCCAGAGGGGGACATCTAGCTCGTCCATGATGCCCACAAGCCTTGCCTTGGTTTCAGAACTCATAGGCTGGTTATCCAGGCCAGCCAGTATCTGTTCGGAGGTCATGCGCCGGGCGTTGATCTGCCCCTCGAATAGGTCGATGGATTCTTTCGTGATTCGCTCATCGATGTAGCCGCGCAGTCGCTGAATTTCCACAATAACTTGATCAAGCTTTCGTGATATCTCATCGAGTGCATCCGATACGTCGTCCTGCCAGGAGGCGATGTCCCGAGCCTGCAGGTACTTCAGCGCGGCAGCAACTACTTGAGCGACAGTGGCAGGGTCCACTGCCAAGATTTTACGAAATGCGGTCGGTATCGGCATCGAGGAGGTGATGCTTTCGCCAACCGTTAGGGGCTCCACCTTGATGATGTTTGAAGCGGTCATGGTTACCTCCAGAAGACAGGGAATATTCCTTGTCATCCTGCCTTCCGTCTGTACTACGCGACTGCAGTCGGAAAATTCGCCAGGGACGGCAAGTACAAGCTGCGTTGTCTGGCAGCAAAAAAACCTTAGACATGTCCCAAAGTTTGTCTAGTGTCATTTTAATAGCGTATTACTCGCCGGCCCTTAGCAGGGGCGGCAACCAATCCCAGAACGTGTCAACGTTCCTGAAGGAGCCCACACCATCAACCCCAGCTGAGTCGTCGGAGTCTGGATGACATGGAGTGTCAAAAATGCGTAAAACCTCGTTGATTTCGGCGATGCTGGCCTGCATGGGCCTTTCGTTTTTGATCTCGTCACCATCGACATTCGCCGATGAATTCGACGACGCCAAAAAAGTCCTTCAGCAGCAAAAGGAAATTGAAGAACTTCAGAAGGAGCTCGCCGAGGCAAGGAAAGATAGGGTGGCTGCCGAGACGGAAACCGCGACTACGCTGTCGACGGCTGCGGCAGCGGACAGAGCAGCCATCTCTGCGTCAAGAAAAGGTGCCGCCGAGGATGATGCTACTGCCAAATATGCTGAGATTACTGCCCTGAGTACCCTGCTGGGTGATCCCAAGCAAATAGGAGTCGATGGGTCGATTTCATTCGCATCCGATGCCCAGAACATCATGCTGCAAAGCCGCAAGGGGGGCATTGAAGTAACCCGGACGGCTGCTGATAAAATCTGCAAGATGCTAGGGGCTAATTCCGAAGTGAAGGCCGCGATTGGCCAGTCCCCTAAGAAGTTGGTTGTACCTATCAGCGAAGCGCGGATGGGCGAAATTGTTGCCGCCAAACTGCGCCTTGCGCGATTCAACGCGTTATTTGAGACAGCGAAACAGGCCATCGCTTCCGTAAGTCCAACACCGCCCGGTGGTAGAGGTCCAGCGGGACTGAATGGGTTCGACTTCAGCAAGTTGCACCCCTACTCCGGCGCGATTAGTCCCGGCGCCATCGCAGCTATTCAGTCGGCCCAGTTTCTGGCTTCGGGAATCGACACTTTGGGTGGCATGTTCAGGATCAACCGGACATTCACCATGACCACCACTGCACGCGAGGACCTATTCGAGTCCCGCCTCGCTGCCTGCTCTCATGTCTTCAGCACGTATTCCCTAGCCAGGCAAGCTGATCGCCTTCGGCTAGAAAAGCTGGTTAATGAGTTCGCGGGGAAGATGCATACCTTGCAGATCTTCACCATGATCGTGGCCAAGGAGCGCAAAGACTTCGACGCCCTGCCGAAGGCTAAACAGGTCGCCGCTGTGAACGAGGGTATCAAGCAACGTGAGGCGGTCGTCGCGCGGTTCAATTCGCTGGCCTACTCCGATGATGCTCTCCTTCAAGACCTCGCGTTGCACTCCATGGAGCTTGCCATCACCAACCACCCGATCATGACTTATACGCTAAGCATTCAGGACACGCAGATTCTGAAGAAGCGCTTTTTGCTCAGCAACAAATTAACTTATCAAGGAACTGCCGAGGTGGTCTATCAAGTAACCGGCACAAAAGGCGAGATCCTCGATGGCGATGCGCTTTCCTATACCAGCGAGGCTTACGATATTGCCAGCACCAGGAGCGTTGAACCATTGTCAGGAAAATGAGCTGCCCCATAGAGTCGGTATTTTCCCATCATTACGCAAGTTCATGACTGAAGCGCCCACCGGCAAGCTCCTGGAGTACATCATCCGGCGCACCGGCCAGGTGCTCTAGGTGCTCGAAGGAATCGAGCCTGGCTGGGTCTACACCACAGGAGCGGTGTCCCGGCTGAAGCAGGCAAAGCAACTTCTGGAACAGAAGGAAAAGACGTCCACCATCCTGACGAAACTAGAACAGCCCGAGAAATCGCCCGGGAGCGACGATCGGAAGTGAGGCGCGGCGGATATACCCAGAGAAAGGGTTTGCGCGCCCTGTGCAAATCTAACGGTGGTCTAACGTAGTTCGCGGTTGACACTGCCCCCCTCTCGCGGGGTTTAAGCGAGAGGAGATATGCCAATTAGCTCAAAAGGCCTAGTGCGGTCGGTAACGCAGCGCCCACTACAGATACAGTAAGCGGATGCTTCAGGAAGGAGGTCAATATGTTTTTGACTTCCTCCACTTCTGCTCTGGAAGCGCCGGAATCCTCGATACGCTGTAGAACCTCCTCCAATACCATCTGAAGGTGCTGAGTGTTGTGGTCACCGATCTGGATGCCATTGGAATGCTGAATCGTGATGTGGTTTGTCGTCGACTTTGGCACTGCGCTTCTGATAGCCATGTCTTTCGAGAGCTTGAGTGTGTAGTGAGGGCCGATAGTCTTGAGTCCGCTGCTAAATGAGACCTCGGTAACCGTATAGATTTCTTCCTTACCGTTCGGAAGCTCGCGAATCACCTTGTCGCCCTCCGAAACGTCCAGCGTCTCGTCGAAGATAGAGATTTCCTTGTTTGCAAAGGCGGTTCTAAACGGTCCCTGCTTGGATTGGTCAGAGCCTACGATGAAGACCTCGTCTTTCATCATCCGCGCGAAAGGATTTCCCATTCGTATTCTCCTTGGCTTGAATGCTTTGATTTCTCGTTCACTGCAACAGTATCCAAAGCCAACAACTCCTGCCAATTGCTGCGCCTCTGCCTCCATACGGTAGTGAGTACGATGCCTCGCGCGCAGCTGAAATCATCGGACTCACGACAGCCGGACTAGGGATAGCGGCAGTGCTGCTGCGCCTGCGTAATTTTGCTCATCCCGAGGTCGTCTTCAAGCGTATCGCCGATGAGCAGGCTGTCTCTGCGCTCTACTTTGCTCATCGGTACGGAAACCCGCCTGCGACTGTCCACCAGTTCAGAAGCCTCGCCCTACAGATCTGTAAGCGCCGGAGCTCAGATGAGCAGCAAGGAAGTCAGATGCCGATTCGATGAGAGTGAAATGCTGCCGTAAGCGTCCGAACCTGTCGCCAGTAGTGCAGTTACCTAGCTTGAGCCTCAAAGAGTGCGCAAGAGCATGGTGCCCTAAGTACTACGACGGGGACGCCATGCTCTTGAGGGTGCGCCGCTAAAGCAGGCTGCGCAGACTGTTTGCGCCGTTCGTCAATGCGACGGCATCAATGGATTTTCCGGAAGTCGCCATGCGCTTGAAAGCGGCCATATCGCGCCCCTGGTTCACAGTCGCCACCGCGAGCAAACGCCCTTCTGCATCCAGTTCAATGACGCTAAACGCACCGTCCCCCATCTTGCCGCGCAGCAACACCTGCCCAGTACCAGTGAAGAATCCGAGGGTCTGCAGGTTGCACAGGTACTGATCGGACCACAGCCACGGCATCTGCGCGTAACTCTCCTCGTTTCCGACCATGTTCGCCGCTGCCACCTGGGGCTGATGTTCGGCTACTTGCCAGGACTCAACCCGCACATGACGGCCGAGCAGAGGATTGAAGTGGCTGGTCACGTCACCAGCGGCGAAGATATGCGGGTCGCTGGTTCGGCACTGCGCATCGACCACAATGCCATTCTCAACCAGCAGCCCCATCTCGGTCGCCAGTTCGACATTCGGCAGAGCACCGATACCGACAAGAATCTCATCGGCCTCATGAGTACCCCGATTTGTCTCTATGACCAGGCCATTTGCCCCTCGCGAGATCTTGCTCGGGAGGGTATCCAACTGCACGTCTACGCCAGCCTGACGGTGCAGTTCCAACAAGTAATCGCCGATGGCCGTGGGCATTACACGCTGTAGCAGCGAAGGCGCGGGCTCCACCACAGTGACTGCACAACCCAGCTTACGGGCGCTGGCAGCGACTTCCAGGCCGATGAATCCACCCCCGAGAATGACCAGCCGCTTGCCAGCGACCAATCGTTCACGCAACTGACGAGCCTGCTCGAGGGTCCTCAGGTAGAGCAGTTCCACCCCCTCGCCGACCTGCCCAGGGTAAGGACGCGCGCGTGAGCCAGTTGCCAGGAGCAATTTCTCGTACGTGATCGTTTCCCCATTCGCCAGCTCGACCTGCCTGGCGCCACGATCGATCTTCGCCACACGGTTCCCGAGGCGCAGCTCAATCTGCTGACTCTCGTAGAAGTTCTTTTCCTGGATGAAAGCCTTGACTTCATTTTCGACGTTGAACAGCGCGTCCTTGGAGAGGATGGGGCGATCGTAAGGAAGCTCCGCCTCCTCTCCGACGAGGCAAACCTGCGCCGCAGGAGCCAGGGAACGAAGCGACTCAGCAGCACGACGACCAGCCTGGCCCGCACCGACAATCAGATAATCCGCATGCATGGCGTACTCCTAGAGAAGCGAAAACTTGGGGCGATCTAAAAGAACTCGCTCGACCCATCGCGCAGCGCGTAACAAGCGATCATCGCCAAAGCGCGCCCCCACCAATTGAATGCCAATGGGTAGCCCGTTCTGGCCTGTGAGCGCCGGCAGCGAGATGGTCGGCACACCCAGCAACATCCACAACCGACTGAACAACGGATCACCCGTACCCTCGCTGGCAAGCGGAGCGGTCCCAGGAGCGCTCGGGGCTAACAACACGTCCCACTCGTCAAAGACCGAAGAAGTCGCAGCCATACCCTGCTCGGCGCTGGAACGCGCTTCGCTGTACTCTTCGGTGGACAGGCTCTGACCATATTCGATGAGCGCGAGTAGCGGCTCGCTTAGCTGATCCCGATAGCCGTCGTGCTCGGGAGCTAGGCTGCGTGCTGTTTCGTAGGCCATCACCTTGCGCTGCAGATCCGCAAATAG
The DNA here is from genome assembly GCF_048068295.1 of Pseudomonas sp. NY15435. Classification (NCBI taxonomy): domain Bacteria; kingdom Pseudomonadati; phylum Pseudomonadota; class Gammaproteobacteria; order Pseudomonadales; family Pseudomonadaceae; genus Pseudomonas; species Pseudomonas sp. NY15435. The sequence goes on along the minus strand of NZ_JBLUQA010000023.1, from coordinate 11,978 downwards.
CGCGAAGCTGGGCGGTAGATGGGCATCTCCAACTCGGGCACCACAGGCACCAAGCGACAACAGCAGCTGCTCCAGTGCGTGGCGTGTCTCAGGAGAGGCCTGCAGCCAATCCGGTGTGCGGCAGAGCCCAATGGAAGGAATCCATCGCTCACTGCTACTGAAGGGAAATACGGTGTCAGCCGTGAGCACCGAGCGCAGCAGACGAGCATCCTCGACAGAGCGAGTAAGGACGCCCAGCGTGTCCAGCGAATGCGAGAGCCCCTTCACTCCCGTGGTCGGGAAATCGCCGTAAGTCGGTTTGTAACCCACGACACCACAATAGGACGCCGGGCGAATCAGCGAACCTGCCGTCTGCGAGCCCAATGCGGCCGGCACCATGAGGCTTGCAACGGCTGCAGCAGAGCCACTGGAGGAACCACCGGGCGTGTGATCTAGGTGGTGCGGGTTTCTGGTCTTGCCGGCTTTGAAATAGGCAAACTCAGTGGTGACGGTTTTGCCCATCATCAAGGCACCCGCGCGCTTTAGCAGCGCCACGGAGGCAGCATCCATTGCTGGACGACGGCCTGCATAGATCGAAGAGCCGCTGCAGGTCGGCATATCGCAGGTATCGATGATATCCTTGATGGCAACAGGCACGCCGTGGAGAGGACCACGAACCAGCTCGTTGTCCAACCGCCGAGCCTCGCGCAGAACCTGATCCGGGTCGATATGGACCCAAGCTCCCACTTTAGATTCTTTCGCCGCAACAACAGCCAGACAATCCGTTGCCAGCTCCACGGAACTCAACTCCCGGGTCGCAATAGCCTCCGCTGCCTGTACCAGGCCAAGCTCATGCGGGCGCATCAGCAGCCTCCAACGCCTCCAGGGCGGCCTGGAAGGGTTTCAGCGGACTGAAGAAGAAGCCGCCGTCGAGACGACCCAATAGCCCTTGCTTATCCAGCACGCCCAGACTGATAACCGGCCCGAGCTCCAGCCGGCAGGCCTGCCTCGCATCCAGCCCGGTACGGTAAGCCTGCGACTTGAGCAGTTGCGGGTGCGGATACTGGAGCAGTTTGCTCGGGAAAGCCCTTCCATACTCGGAGCAGGTCTTCGCCAGACGCTCTGCTGTCAGCGGAGCGAGATCACAAGCCATCGCTCCACTACCAAAGGCATCGACAATGGCGCTGTCGCCAATTGCTCCCAGCGCACGTTGACGAACCTGTTCATCCGCTCCGGGAACCAGTGGCGCATCTCCGGCCGTCACGAACCAGCGACCCGGCATCGCAGATATCTGGATACCAAACTGTCTGCCATTGCCACCAATGGCGGTCACGACACTGCTGCCCGGAACCTCTTCCGCCGCGAGGAAACAGCACTTCACAGCCGCCATCCACAGGTTCAGGAAAAATGCCGCAGACTGCTCGAGGAACCGTCTGGCTTCATCGTCAAAGCCGTCAGAGCCGGCACGCAGCAAGAGCGCTTGTGCAATCAGTTGACTGCCCTGTTGTGTCCGACCGTGGCAATCATCCCCCACAGCAAGCGCTGCATCCGCTATCGAGAGCAGATCTATCGGGCTACGTGCGATGACGGTCTGTAGCTGGGGCGCCAGATGCTGATTGATCCAGCGCAGGCGCTCCAGAACATTCTCGCTGTATTGCCCGACGCGCATGACAGGACCGTCACCACCATTGATGGTGCTGAAACTCTTGCGAGATGGGCAGCTGCCATCCTCGATCACCAGCAACTGCATACTCGGAGACAGCGCATCCGCCAGCGGAACAGCACAGCCGTGATCCTGGGCGGCATACAGAGCCACTTTGCCGGACATCAGCAGCTCTTCGGCACCCTGCCGATCAGTAGCCCATTCCTCGAACAGAATGGCCATCAACATCGAGTTTTTCTGCGGAAGTGAGATCAGGCTGCGCTCGGTGATCGGCGGGCCTGCGTGGAGCAGATAGCGCCCTTCCAGACTGAGCACCGCTCTGGCAGAGGCAATAGTGGTCCAACGGGGGCGAGAACCAATCATGGCATCGACCGCCATGGAGTCCGCTAGATGACGGCGCAGGGCAAGATTCATTACTCACTCCCCTCTTCGACCCAGGTCTCCGCAAAGGCGAGAAACGCCGAATTGAGCTTGCCGTCGAGGAAGTCCCGCTCCACCACCACACCATCGAGCAGTTCTCCGTTGAGCCGGATCTCTCCCTTGTCCGCGCCCTGAAACAGGCTGTACATCCGATGCTCACCAGTCGCAGAAATACTCGGCCCGACGTCAGCAGCAAAAGGACTCTGCAGCCCTTTCCAGGCCAGCGACAGACTCACATCACCAGCTGCAATGGTCTCCACCCATTGAGTCGGATCTTTCTCATCGGTACTCCCGCAGGTGGCCTGCAGCAGCGTGATGTGGGGCAGCGCTTCACGTCCGCGGAAAGCGCCGAATTTCGGCACGAAGTTGGTCAGCAGGTAATCCATCAGTTTCAGGTTATCGCCGATGCACAGATTCCTTGCCGCGGGATACCCAGCCTTTGTGGCAGGGTCACCCAGCAGGAGGATGCCGCGACCACGACCGTACTCAGATGCGATCACGCGGAAATAAAGGGCCAAGACCTGCCAATCGCCCTGGGGATCGGAAGCACTTTTCAGGTAGATACCCGGGTTTTCTCCCGACCAACTGACGACACCTTTCTGGATGACGGGCATGCGTAGACTCCTAAATTCTTGTTATGCGATTTGCAGGGTGTTTTCGAACAGACCGATCAACACCACCTCGTTTTCAACCTTGACCGGATAGCGCCGGGCACAGGATTTGGCGGGCGCGCAGAGGACCTCGCCAGTCGCGATATCGAATCGAGCCTGGTGCAGAGGACATTCCACTTCGCCGTTCTCGATCCAGCCCTCGGCCAGCGATGCATCGCCATGGGGGCAGCGATCTGCCAGCGCATGGAAACAACCGTTGAGGTTGAAGACGGCAATCGCCTCATCGCCAATCTGAACTCGCTTGGCCTGCTCGTCGCCGATGTCATCTACCCGACAGGCAACAGCCCAATCCTCTTCGCGCACGGTCATCAGGCGTCCTCCACCACAGACTCAAGCAACTCGACCCGATAGCCATCCGGGTCGAGTACGAACGCAATTTCCCGGGTACCGCCCGACATGGGACCAGGCTCCCGCACCACCGATACGCCGGCGGCGCGCAGACGCTCCACGAAATCACGGAGAGAACTCACACCGAATGCCAGATGCCCCCAAGCCGTCCCCTGTTCGTATGGCTCGGTTCGATCCCAGTTATGTGTCAGCTCCAGAACTGTTCCACGCTCTTCCTCTTCGAATCCGATGAAGGTGTTGGTGAAACGACCATTGGGGTAATCCGTACTGCGCAGCAGGCGCATTCCCAACTGGCCAACGTAGAAGTCCATCGAGCGCTGCAGATCCATGACCCGCAGCATCGTGTGCATCGGGCGTACCTGCATGGATCAGTCCTTCATCGCTTGGAGAACGAGGTTCTGGAACTGATTGGCGCTGTCTTCCCAGTGCGGCGACATCACGCCACCATCGTTCATGACCGAGGAACGACGACCTTCCTGCAGCAGCTCGGCAATCTCGTGGTCTTCCTTGTGCACGCTGTACCAGAGGTTGCAGAGGTTCTCTTTGTCGGAGTCGGTGTAGTGCTGCTCGCCCACGCTGTAGAGAACGCGGAACTGACGAGTACGATCGGCCGAGACCGGGATGTTCAGATGCACACCCGCCTGGTCCGGCAGGTAGATACCCAGGACGAAGTTGGGGAACAACGTCAGGTAGCGAGCGCTCATATCCAAGGCATTGGACTTCGCGGTCGTTTCCTTCTCCGCCTCAAGGTCGATCGCCGAGCCCAAGCAGCGGCCGTCGACGATGGTGTAATGGTCCTTCAGCGGCTGGCCCGACGCGGTCTCGTCATGCACGATCGGAACGTGGTACGGCTCGATGAAGTTCTCCATCAGGAACTTCCAGTTGCACTTCACCTCACCCAGATCAATCTTGCCGATCGGCTTGAGCAGCTTCACGTCGAGGATCTTGATCTGCTCGGCGAAGGAGCGGGAGTACACTTCAAAGTCCTCGGCATCGCCGGACAGGTTGACGAAGATCCAGTCGTTCCACTCCACATGTCGTACACGCTTGAGCCCGTGATCGGCGCGGGAGAAGCCAGGTACGTCCTGCTTGCGGAAGCCGCCAAAGTGCGGGGCCGCTTCAAGCCCTCCATCGAGCGAATAGGACCAGGCGTGATAAGGACAGCTGATCGAGCCCTGGACGTTGCAGCGATCGGTGACGAGCTTCAGTCCGCGATGGCGGCAAACGTTATGGAAGACGCCAACCTCTCCATCATCGTTGGAGACGATGAGCAGCGGCTGGCCAGCGACTTCGATCGGAGCACAGGTACCAGGCTCGACGAACTCATGAACAAAACCGACGAAGACCCAGTTCTTCGCGAATACCTTGTCTTGCTCCGTACGATAGAACTCTTCGCTTATATAGGCACCTTGGGAAAGCCCGGGGAGAACATTACCGGGCTCCTCGGTGTACGACTGCTCACGAATGCGAATAACTTCTTCAACGACTGACATATTTTTATTCCTTCCTGGTCAGGCTGATGGCGAGTTTGAATGACTCGACCTTCATCCTAAAAACGCACTACCAGGGGAACAAACGATAAGAATTCAAAGGCGGATGAGAAAAAATAAAAGGGGCAGAGATGACATGACTCTTGGGCTACGAATGATTGACGCAAAAAGTCTTTTGCCCAACACTCGAATAGCGCTCAATGCGTACGTCGATCTAGCCTTGCTGCATACAGAACAAGAATCATGACCAATCGACTTCCCCCCCTGAACACCCTCAAGACCTTCGAGGTCGCGGCGCGACACCTCAGCTTCACGCAGGCCTCCCTGGAGCTGAATGTCACGCCTTCCGCAATCAGCCATCAGATCAAGTTGCTGGAGGAAAACCTCGGGATCCGCCTGTTCCGTCGCGAGAACAATCGCCTGTTGCTTACGGATGCGGGTAGCTATCTGCTGCCGGAGTGCAGCCGCACTTTCGCGCATTTGCTGGATGTCACCCAGAAGGTCCGTGAGCTGGGGAATGGCCGCCCACTCAGCATCGCCTTACGCCCGTACTTCGCACAGAAATGGCTGATGCCTCGTGTATCGTCCTTCTGGCAGCAACACCCTGAAATCGAGCTGAGCCTGCACCACACCATCCAGTTCTCACCAACCAGCCTCGACACCTACGACATCGCCATTGCCTGGGCCAGCGGACATTTCCCAGGCCTGGAGTCGTACCTTCTGGTGAATGGCGACCTCACACCTGTCTGCAGCCCTCGCACTTTGACGGCCCTTGGAGAGCCAGTGACTGCGGCCTCGCTCGCGGGGCAAGTCCTGCTGGACGAGGAAACACCGGACAACTGGGATCGTTGGCTTGAAATGGCCGGGCAGCCACGTCTGAAACCGTTCAAACGGGTGAGCATCGACGACACGAACGTCAGGCTGCATGCAGCGATAGATGGCCAAGGCTTCATCCTGACCTGCCTGTCGCTGCTGGATCGTGAGCTGAGTGAGGGTACTCTGGTGGCGCCATTCCACACGGCATTACCACACTACTCCTACTACCTGCTGTACCGCCCAGACGTCCTGAACAATCCACAGGCGCGTATTTTCATCGAGTGGCTCAAGGCCCAAGCCGCCTGAGTGACTTGATAGCTCTGCGATAACTCTTGGGATACGCGATTGCGGCCATCTGCCGGATGGCTGTGGCCCCGATGAGTGGATCTCATCCAAGCCAATGAAAAATTCTCACAGGTGACCAAGTATTTATACTTCGCGCCTTCGGTACGAATTCCATACCCTCCTGCCTCATAAATCTAATAATTTCTGAGCAGGAGATATGCAGTGCGTGAAACTTCCCTCCCCCAGCCGCACAAAGTTGTAGTTACCGGTGGCAGCGGACGTCTCGGCCAATATGTAGTCGAGCAACTTCATAACAACTTCGAAGTCAAAGTCCTTGATCTTCGGCCGCCCAAACAGAATGTCGAGTTCGCAGAGGCGAATGTTCTCGACCTGGATACTCTTCGTAAAGAGTTCGTGGGTGCCGACGCAGTAGTCCACCTAGCCGCCATCGATTTTGATCACCAGGCGAAGCCCGAGGACTATATTCACGTCAACGTCCAGGGAACCTGGAACGTGCTTCAGGCAGCCAATGAACTGGGCATCAAGCGTGTCGTTCTCTGCTCCAGCATCTCGGCCTGTGGCCTCTCCGAAGCGAATCCGTCGTTCACTCCGGAATATCTGCCGGTCGACGAAGAACATCCTCACTACCCCATCCAGGCCTATAGCGTCAGCAAGCAGCTGATGGAGAACATGGCCGCTAGCTTTGTTCGCCGCGGCAACATCCAGGTTGTGTGCCTGCGCCCAATGATGGTGCTGATTCCTGAGAACATCGCGCCGACCATCGAGCGCGCCGATGATCAGTCCTCTCGCTGGCTGTTCTACTACATCACCCCTGAGGACTGCGCGCGCGCCTTCGAGGCTGCGCTGCGAGCGACTCACATCAACAGCGGTAACTTCTTCATCACCGCCCAGGACAGCTGCCGTGCGGAACCAACCCTGCAATGGGTGGAACGAGTACTCGGCAAGCTCCCGGAGATTCGCGACAAGGAACGCTACGAGCGCGATCCCTACGCCTCGATCTTCTCCGGCGACAAGGCTCGTCAGGAACTCGACTTCGTTGCAGAAAGTCGCTGGCAGGACTTCCTGAAGGCCTGATCCCCCACTCCGGCTCTCACGGGCCGGATTCCTTTAAGCTTCTCACGGAGGATCCAGTCCCGTCCGTACATCTACTTGCGCGCGAAATGACCTTGATCGGCGCCGCTCGATGAACGAGCAGGCCGTTGCCGAACCCACGAATGAAAACAATTAGAACGGGTGAATGAAATGACAGTGATCACCGGATCCGACTCAGCAACACTCGCTGACTCCTCATCAGCGGCTAATCGTGGTTCCTCCATCATCGACGACAGCCCAATGACCTTCTTCCATTGGCGGCTGCTCTTTCAATCCGCTGGCGGCCCCTTCCTTGATGGTTGGCTGCTGAGCATCATCGGCGTTGCGCTGATCGGTATGACGCCAGCGCTCGGTCTGTCCGGTACGGACCTAAGTCTGGCTGGCGCGGCTGCACTCATCGGCATCTTCTTCGGCGGTCTGATTTTCGGTCGAATGACCGACATCATCGGGCGTCAACTGATGTACACGATCGACCTCATCGTTCTGGTTGTGGGGTCCGTGCTCTGCGCCTTCGTCGATCATGCCTGGCAGATCATTCTGCTGCGCTTCCTGATCGGGGTGGCTATTGGTGCCGACTACCCCATCGCTACGTCATTGCTCGCCGAATGGCTTCCCACCAAACAGCGTGCAGCAATGCTCGGTTCGCTGGTGGTTGCATGGTTCCTCGGAGCAACCGTCGCAACCTTCCTGGGCTTTGCAATGGTCGAGTATCTTGGCGAGGATTCCTGGCGCTGGATGCTGGCCAGCTCAGGTGTGCCAGGCCTGATTATCCTACTGATGCGAATCGGTACCCCGGAATCCCCGCGGTGGCTGATTTCCAAAGGCCGGATCGAAGAAGCACAGGCAGTCGTAAGAAAGATTTATGGGCAAGAGGCAGATCTTTCGTCCATCCGCGATGCCGAATCGGTTCGTCCGAAGCGTCTCGGATACTCGGCGCTTCTCCAGGGGGAGTACCTCAAACGTACGTTCTTCTGCGGAATGTTCTATCTCTGCGCTGTCACACCGGTCTTTGCGATTTACACCTTTGGCCCCGTCATGCTGTCGGCATTCGGGCTGAGCGAAGGAAATCTCAGCAATATCGGCTACGCCTTGATCTCCCTGCTGTTTTTGTTGGGTTGCCTTCCGGCACTACGCCTTTCGGAAACCGTCGGACGCCGACCGCTTCTATTGTGGTCCTTCGCTCTGATGATTCTCCCATTCCTCGCGCTTGGCATTGCTCCTGAGGCCCCCGTTGGACTGATCGTTTTCTGGTTCTGTCTCTACGCAGTAACCTCGGGCGGCCCGAACATCCTCGAATGGTCCTATCCGAACGAACTGTTCCCCACCGACATCCGCGCTACCGCGATGGGTGTGATCACTGCGGTCAGCCGAATCGGCGCAGCGCTGGGAACCTTCCTGCTGCCACTTTCACTGGAGCACTACGGCGACGGCGGTACCATGTTGATCATGGCGGCCATGACAGCAGTTGGCTTCGTCATTTCCTATTTCCTGGCCCCGGAAACCAAGGGCCGCTCCCTATCGGAAGCCAGCGGGGTCTGATCACAATCTGGCCTTCAGCAATTTCGAAGACCATCATCGTTCCTTCCAGCACGCCTGTAGTGTGCCAGGCAATAAGAATTACGGGTTCACACTCTTCGCTGCAGAGGGAGCTCTGCAGCGTCTTTTTTTGAGCTCAATGTCGACTACGGTTGAAAGACTCTCACTCGAGTCGTGGCGCCAGCTGAAAGCATGCCATGAAGAGAATCGCACCCTTGATCATCTCAACGCCCTTCGAGAAGTGCCTTGCTCTCCCGGATTCACTACCCTTCAGGGTTGCAGCGGATGCTGCGGAACACATCTAGCACAGTGTTGCTGGTCAGCGACGCGCCGTAGAAGTTGACCACCATGATGCCGTGTACAGCAGGCACCGAGATGAGCACAACCAAGGTTCCGAAGCCTGGCTACTGCCGGCGAGCAGGCTCCGAGAAAATGCGCTTCTGGTACGGCAGGGAGTATTGGAGCAAGTGACTTGCGTCGTCACACAGCCCCCATTCCATCGCTACCTGGCTGAGCTGGTAGCGCTCGGCGAGTTGGCGCAGCGCGGGGTCGATCTCAGCGGGCTTTAGTTCACTCCAACCGAGTGCGAACGCCGTCAGCTGCTCATAGCGCTCGTCAGACATGCAGGCGTTACGGCGTAGTGAGTCAACCAGGTAGACAGCCTGCCGACGCTCAACCTCAGCCAAGCTCAGGACTGCTGCCTGGAGCGTCGGTGTAGGGTCATCTCGGTCGTACCAGAGCGAGACCGCAAACGCGGCGAAGCGGCCCCCTTCAATCTGGTTGAAGGAGTGACCAAACACATCCGGGAGTATGGCTGCGAGCGGCGCCCGCGGAGTTGTCAGGAAGAGGCGCCGGAGCTCATCCACGTACTCACGAATGAGCCATTCACGCGGCTGTCCGCTAGCTTGGGCGTCAACCATGTTGTCGAGTGCGAACTGGCGCAAAGCCTCCCTCCCTGCGGGGTGCTTTCCGTATGCTTGCTCTAGTTGATCGAGCAGTTGCTCCATTATCGACATTTCCTGACCACTCGTGATTGGTCCATCGGCAAGCCCACGTCAGCAGCAGACGCCGGCCGAGCCAGAGCTGGCCACGAAGCTTATCTATGCAGTGGCCCTGGAATGCCCTGCCACACAGTTGTTAGCATAATTTTTGGCCGCTTCCTCTTGAGCCTTAGGACTAGGAAAGAAGTCGGTCATCGGCTGCCCCAGGCGCAGGGTACTGACTTCATTAACCACATAGGTCGTTCCTGCAGTCAGTGTTCAACCAAATCGAAAGCGAAGCCATGCTCGTGGCCCTGTAAAGCGGCCGCCGTTCACCTTCACTCGCGACACTCCGCGCTCACGTGCAAAACCTCAAACGCCGCAGCGGCCCGACCGCCGAACGGAAGTGCCCTAAATACGGTAACGCGCTGGTGATTCGCACGAAGAAAACCGGCCCGAAAGCTGGACAGCAATTCTGGGGCTTCTCGGGGTTTCTCCGGTGACGGGATCTGTAGGATCTTTAGCAGGTGAGCGGTGGCGGCCGGCGGGAGGCGAACGCTTGCCGCGCATTACCTACACGCCAGGTTTCGAAGTAATCGGACGCACTAGCGAGAAAGCGCTGGGGGCTTGGTAACGAGTCCTCATGCTCCCGAAGTCTGCCCCTATCGCGGTTTTGATACTTAGTGAGAGGCTTTCACTTGCCTAGGATGGCGACAACTTCTCTTCAAGGAAATAGTGATGCTGCCAACCACCGATCAACTACCGAGTCTAGGTTACCTGCACAAGGTCGTCTGCGACTGCCTAGGGCTTTGGAGTAGCGATAACCAAGACGTCACCTTTCAAGTAGCCGCCACAGAGAAAGACCGGCGTGCAGCACTGCGAAAAGCTTTCGAGGCGATCAAGAAGGAGGACGGCAAGTATGGATCTCTCAGCGACTTGATGGCGGTGACTACCCAGTTAGCCCCCAAGGATGCCCAGAAGGTTAAGAAAAGTCGGACGATTCAAGCCTATGTTAACCACCTGTCCAAAGCCGACTTTGAATCCGTCGACGAGTACGTGGAATTACGCCAATACATTGAATACCTAATCGTTGAGCGATACTCCCGTTGGGGCGTATCCGAGCTGGCAGTAGGCTTTTACGTGTCTGCGCTTGCGCACTATAGAGAGTTTGTCAGGGAGCACGCTTGCAACACGGAGAACCAGAGGTACAGCTATCAGTTCTTCCTTAGCAATGACCTTCGCGCATTGACGGCGACGCTTGTCGGCGCCTTGTTACCCGGCGATGCCTGGCCAGCTGCCCAAAGAGATGAACAATGGCCCCTGAGAGGGTTTGCTGACGCTGCTTGCCAAATCACCGGCATTTCGCTGCATAAGCTCCATCAGTACCACGAGTTTCAGAAAGAAGGGCCGCTCAATGAGCAGGTCTGGAACCGTGATTTCACCTCTCAACCGGTCAATACTCAGTCCAAACAGGTGGTCGACCGACTTCGTCGACACAGCCGTATGAAGTGGGAGACTTTTTATCCGACTCTCCGACCACTGACCCATCACTTACCGAAGCACATCCACGAAGAAGCTTTCGCAATTCACGCCTTCTCGGCCATGATTGATCACAACCTCAACGCCCAAGTCACGGAATGTGGTCCATTCGAGCCCCCTGCACAGGACCACCTGGTGTGTGGCCAGGTTGAGCAAGGCCACTCAATACCCAGCAGTGATTTGCTCGATCTGCTGCTTAACGATTATCCCATCGACCAGGAAGCCTTCGCCCAGCAAGCACCCAACCGATATCAAGCTCTGATTAATCGAATCAGAGCCCTGCCGTCTTCCCTCAACCTCGCGGCAGAGATTCCTAATAGCCTTGAGCTAGTTTACAAAAATGAACACCGGCGGTTCTTCCGACGCGGCTGGCACCATACGTTGATGAACGCGCCCACGTGGCTCGGTGAATGGATACGCGCGCAGGACGCAATACTGGCAGGCGACAGCACGCTGGCCCTATCCCACCTCAAAACTGCGCTCGAAAAGGCAAAGTATGTAGCTGGGCCATTATTCATCCCGCTCTACATTCAGGTGTGTGCGTTCTGTAAATCTCAGTATCAGCTGCTGACCCGGCAAAAAGACGAGGAGTTGTTCGAGCGGTTCTACGAAAGCTTGGGCAGCGATGCATCGAACTACGCGGGCCTGCTGGGCTACATCCCGCGTCACGTGCGAAATCCTGAGACCTTGATGCCCCAGACAATGCTGCCACTGAGGTCAAAGTTGATGGTCAGCGGAATCGATGCACTGGCAAGAGCACTGGAACAACCGCTTGCAGGGGACAACGTATCTTCCTAGTTTGGTATCGTAACGCCTTATTCTGTTTTCTGCCGCCGAGCGAGATCGCCAACAAAGTGCGTTGACCGAGGGTCCAAAATCAACGCCTTTTTTGGAACGTGCTTTAGCTACAGCAGTGTTTCCCGACCGAGTTCCTCGTCACCTCGACCTTGCAGAGTTTTTTCGTCACCAGCTACCTTCACAGAGGGCAGCTATGGGTTGGAAGCTGCCTCTCGTCAGGGGCAGCAAACGGCCAGAAGCAATGGGATGGACTCCCCCTCACCTCGGCACTTCGAGTGCCAGACTGAAGTTGCGAACCGCAGTCACTGATGAGAAGGAGTCCAGACATGAAGCTTATGCG
>NZ_JBLUQA010000022.1:0-55667 GCF_048068295.1 Pseudomonas sp. NY15435 | reverse complement strand
TGGTGCCCAGGAGAAGACTCGAACTTCCACGGTGTTGCCACCGCTAGGACCTGAACCTAGTGCGTCTACCAATTCCGCCACCTGGGCACTGGAGTCGATGATTACTCATCGTTTCCGTGTTACAACGTCTGTCTGACGCTGTGGGCGCGAACTATACGGAGAGCGTTTTCGCTTGTAAACCCCTGATGCGATAAAAAATTTATTCTTGCCCAAAGCTGACCGACGAGCGGATTTCGCGCTTCAATAAGCACATGGCGATCCATACCCCTATATATAAGGTGACCGCACTTTAATGGCCGATTGGCAAAACCTCGATCCCGAGGCCGCCCGCGAGGCGGAAAAATACGACAACCCCATCCCCAGCCGTGAACTCATCCTGGCGCACCTCGCCGAGCGCGGCGCCCCCGCGACGCGGGCCCAGTTGCTGGAAGAGCTCGGCCTCTTCGGCGAAGAGCCGGAAGAAGCGCTGCGTCGCCGACTGCGCGCCATGGAGCGCGACGGCCAACTTATCTATACCCGCCGTGGCGCCTACGCGCCGGTGGACAAGCTCGACCTGATCCTCGGCCGCATTGCCGGCCACCGCGACGGCTTCGGCTTCCTCATCCCCGATGATGGCAGCGACGACCTATTCCTCAGCCCGACGCAGATGCGCCTGGTGTTTGACGGCGACCGCGCCCTGGCGCGCGTGTCCGGCTTCGATCGCCGTGGTCGCCGTGAAGGCGCTGTAGTGGAAGTGGTCGAGCGCGCACACGAGACCATCGTCGGCCGTTACTTCGACGAGAGCGGCATCGGCACGGTCGTGGCCGACAACCCGAAGATCCAGCAGGAAGTGCTGATCCCACCGGGCAAGGCCGGCAAGGCCAAGCACAACCAGTTTGTCCAGGTGCGCATCGATGTCTGGCCGAGCGTGCATCGCCAGGCCCAGGGCGAGGTGGTGGAAGTGCTCGGCGACTACATGGCGCCAGGCATGGAAATCGAAGTCGCCTTGCGCAGCTATGACATCCCTCACACCTGGCCCGAGGCGGTGGAGAAAGAAGCGGCCAAGCTCAAGCCCGAAGTGCTGGAGAAGGACAAGGAAAAACGCGTTGACCTGCGCGCCCTGCCTTTCGTCACCATCGACGGCGAGGACGCCCGGGACTTCGACGACGCGGTCTACGCAGAGAAGCGCAAGGGCGGCGGCTGGAAGCTGTTCGTCGCCATCGCCGACGTCTCTCATTATGTGAAGGTCGGTTCGGCCCTGGATGAAGAGGCGGCCAAGCGCGGTAACTCGGTGTACTTCCCCGAGCGGGTGATCCCGATGCTGCCGGAGATTCTCTCCAACGGCCTGTGCTCCCTGAATCCGCTGGTCGATCGCCTTGCCATGGTCTGCGAGATGAATCTCTCCAAGGCCGGCAAGATGACCGACTACCAGTTCTATGAGGCGGTCATCCATTCCCATGCGCGCCTGACCTACACCAAGGTCAGCCAGTATCTGGAAACCCCGGACAGCCCCGAAGGCCAGCGCCTGAAGGAGCAACTGCCGGCGGTGGTGCCGCACCTCAACACGCTTTATGACCTGTACAAGGTCCTCGTCGGTGCTCGCCACGTGCGCGGGGCGATCGATTTCGAGACCCAGGAAACCCGCATCGTCTTTGGCGCGGATCGGAAAATCTCGGAGATCCGCCCGACCCAGCGCAACGACGCGCACAAGCTGATCGAAGAGTGCATGTTGGCGGCCAACGTGGCCACCGCCAAGTTCCTCGAGAAGCACGCCATTCCGGCGCTGTACCGCGTCCACGACGGCCCGCCGCAGGAGAAGCTGAACAACCTGCGCCAGTTCCTCGGCGAGCTGGGGCTGACGCTGTACCGCGGCAAGGGCGATCCGACCCCGGCGGACTACCAGAAGCTGCTGGAGTCCATCCAGGGCCGCCCGGACCTGCAACTGATCCAGACCGTGATGTTGCGCTCGCTGAGCCAGGCGGTGTACAGCCCGGAGAATGCCGGCCACTTCGGCCTGAACTACGAGGCCTACACCCACTTCACCTCGCCGATCCGCCGCTACCCCGACCTGCTGACCCATCGTGCCATCCGTGGCCTGATCCGCTCCAAGGCGGCCTCCGAGCATGTGCAGCGCGTCGGCGCCGCCAGCATGCCCAAGGCGCGCATCTATCCGTACGACGAGGCGCGTCTTGCCCAGTTGGGTGAGCAGTGCTCGATGACCGAGCGCCGCGCCGACGAGGCAACCCGCGACGTCACCAACTGGCTGAAGTGCGAGTTCATGCGTGAGCGCGTGGGCGAGACCTTCCCCGGCGTGATCACCGCGGTGACCGGCTTCGGCATCTTCGTCGAGCTGAGCGACATCTATGTCGAGGGCCTGGTGCACGTCACCGCGCTGCCTGGCGACTACTACCACTTCGACGCCGTGCACCATCGCCTGAGTGGCGAGCGCACCGGCCGCAGCTTCCGCCTTGGCGATACCGTCGAGGTGGTGGTGGCGCGTGTCGATCTGGACGAGCGCAAGATCGACTTCGAGCTCTCCGACAATGTGCTCAGCGCGCCCATCGGCCGCAAGAAGCGTGGTGAGAAGGCCGAGCCGGTCGCCAAAGGCAAGGCGGCCAAGGGCAAGGCGCCCAAGGGCGCGGTTGCGAAGGACAAGCCAGCCAGGGCGCCGCGTGCCGTCGCGGACGACCCCTACCTCGCTCCGGATGTCGCTGTGCAGCCGCGCAAGCGCAAGGTTGGCGTGGTCCAGGCGTTGCCGTCGGTGGCGCCGGAGATGCTCGCCAAGGCCGAGGAAATGCTCGGCAATACCGATGTGCGCAAGAGCCGCGAAGTGAAGAAGGCGCTGCTCGAAGAGGCCAAGGTTGGCGGCAACAAGCCGGCAGCCGGCAAAGGCAAGTCCGCGCCTGCTGCGGGCAAACCGCGCAATCCGTCGAAACAGAAAGCCCGGTCCGCCAAGCCGTCCAAGCACCGCAAGGGCTCTGCCGCACCCAAGGCGGGTGCCACTGGCGGCGCACCGGCAAGCAAGCGTAAGGCGAAGAAATGAGTCAGTGGGAAAAGGTCTACGGGGTCCATGCCGTAGAAGCGTTGCTGCGCCATCACCCGAAACGGGTCAAGCAGCTGTGGCTGGCCGAAGGCCGCCAGGATCCGCGCGTCCAGGCGCTGGTTGATCTGGCCGGCCAGGCGCGCGTGCCGGTGGGCACGCGTGACCGCAAGGAACTTGATGAGTGGGCCGAGGGCGTGCACCAGGGCGTCGTCGCCGAGGTCAGCCCGAGCCAGGTGTGGGGTGAGAACATGCTGGAGGAGTTGCTGGAGCGCTCCACCGGCCCGGCGTTGCTGCTGGTGCTGGACGGCGTGACGGACCCACACAACCTCGGCGCATGCCTGCGTACTGCCGATGCGGCGGGGGCGCTGGCGGTCATCGTGCCGAAGGACAAGTCCGCCACCCTCAACGCGACTGTGCGCAAGGTCGCGTGCGGCGCCGCCGAAGTGATTCCGCTGGTGGCCGTGACCAACCTCGCGCGCACTCTGGAGAAGCTCCAGCAGCGCGGCCTGTGGATCGTCGGCACTGCCGGCGAGGCGACCCAGATGCTCTACGAACTCGACCTCACCGGGTCGACCGTGCTGGTGATGGGCGCCGAGGGCAAGGGCATGCGACGTCTGACCCGCGATCACTGCGACTACCTGGCCAAGTTGCCGATGCAGGGCAGCGTCAGCAGCCTGAACGTCTCGGTGGCAACCGGCGTCTGCCTGTTCGAGATCGTCCGCCAGCGCCAGCTCAAGGCTGGCGCCTAAGTTTTTTGTAGGAGCGAGCTTGCTCGCGAACGGGCTCCAGCTCTGCGCTGACTCGTTTCGCGAGCAAGCTCGCTCCTACAAGTACCTGCTGCGTCAGCTGTACAAATAATCGTCAATTGCCTTGCGCCGCTTTCCCCCCTTCTCTAGAATGTCGGCCCTTGTCGTCCGGGCAGGCGTTTGCGCGTCCTTCCGAGCGGCAAGGAAAAAATCATTCACTCCTTGTCTGACCGCTTAGTCGGCAGGCTGCAATCCGTAAGGAGCATTTATGCGTCATTACGAAATCGTGTTCCTGGTTCACCCGGACCAGAGCGAACAAGTCGGTGGCATGGTCGAGCGTTACACCAAGGCCATCGAAGAAGACGGCGGCAAAGTTCACCGTCTGGAAGACTGGGGCCGTCGTCAGCTGGCTTACGCCATCAACAACGTGCACAAGGCTCACTACGTTCTGATGAACGTCGAGTGCACCGCCAAGGCCCTGGCAGAGCTGGAAGACAACTTCCGCTACAACGACGCCGTGATCCGTAACATGGTCATCCGTCGCGACGAAGCCGTTACCGGCCAGTCCGAAATGCTGAAGGCCGAAGAGAGCCGCAACGAGCGCCGTGAGCGCCGTGAGCGTCCCGAATCGAACGAGGGCGAGTCCGCTGACGGCGAAGATAGCCGCGACAGCGCTGACGAGTAATCCCGGACCAGTATTGAGGAGCCACACACATGGCACGTTTCTTCCGTCGTCGTAAGTTCTGCCGTTTCACCGCTGAAGGCGTGAAAGAGATCGATTACAAAGATCTGAACACCCTGAAGGCCTACGTTTCCGAAACCGGCAAGATCGTTCCGAGCCGTATCACCGGCACCAAAGCCAAGTACCAGCGTCAGCTGGCGACTGCTATCAAGCGCGCCCGTTACCTGGCCCTGCTTCCCTACACCGACAGCCACGGCCGTTGATCGGGCAGTCGACTGGAATTGATGGATAGATCGCATGCGCGCATTGGCTGAATTTGTCATGCGAGGCCGCATGCAGGCGACCCTGGTGGTCGTCGCAGCCGCGGTACTGCAGCCGTTGTTCTGGCTCGGTGCCGCAGCAGGCAGTCTGGTGCTGTTGCGCCGTGGCGCCGGCGATGCCTTTGGCATCCTGGTGTGGGCGCTGCTTCCGGCACTGGCCTGGTGGTACCTGGGTGACCCCAGCGTGAGTCTGGTTCTGGTGGGTAGTGCCGTGCTGGCGCAGGTTCTGCGCAGCAAGGTGTCCTGGAACCAGGTGATGCTGGCGAGCGTTGTGCTCGGTGCGGTGTTCGTGCTGCTGCTCAGCACGGTGTCGGCCGGGTTGGTCGCGGGTCTTGCCGATGCATTCGGCAAGGCACTGCCGCAGGTTCTGGCCGAAGCCAAGCTTTCGCCGGAACAGATGGCCGCCCTGCAGGCGGAGATGGTTCCGACCATCACCGGCCTGATGGCAGCCTCGCTGCAGACGATCAGCCTGTTGTGCCTGATGCTGGCGCGTTATTGGCAAGCAGTACTGTTCAACCCGGAAGGGTTTGGCCGCGAGTTCCGCGCACTGCGCCTGTCGCCGGGCACGGCTGTAGCGCTGCTGGTCGGCGTTGTGGCACTGCCTTTCGCAGGGCCCGCGGCCACCATGCTGGCGCCGCTGTGCATGATCCCGCTGCTGTTCGCCGGGATCGCACTGGGGCACGGCCTGGCCGCGCTGAAGAAGCTTCCGGGCTTCTGGCTGGCACCGCTGTACCTGCTGGTATTCGTACTGGGCAATGTGATCTGTCTTGTCGCCGTAGTCGACAGTCTGTTTGATTTTCGCGGTCGTCTGGCGAAACGCCAGAAAGCTGCGAACGGTGAAGGTTAAAAGTTAAGAGGTAAGACTCAAATGGAAGTCATCCTGCTGGAAAAGATCGCCAAACTGGGCAACCTGGGCGACAAGCTGAACGTAAAGGGCGGTTACGCTCGTAACTACCTGCTGCCGCAGGGCAAAGCCACCGCTGCCACCGCTGCCAACGTCGCTGCTTTCGAAGAGCGCCGTGCAGAGCTGGAAAAAGCCGCTGCTGAGAAAAAAGCCGCTGCTGAAGCTCGTGCTGCCCAACTGGCCGAACTGATCGTGACCATCGGCGCCCACGCTGGCGACGAAGGCAAGCTGTTCGGTTCGATCGGCACCCGCGACATCGCCGACGCCGTTTCGGCTGCCGGCTACCCGCTGGAAAAGAGCGAAGTTCGCCTGCCCGACGGCGCCCTGCGCGCTGTAGGCGAATACAACATCGAAGTGCAACTGCACATGGATGTTGATGCAACCCTGCACGTGGTTGTAGTCGCCGAGTAAGCGATCCGTCGCTAGGACGTTTCGCACATCTTGCATGGGCGAATCAGTCCGCTAACATCGGGCACGGTACTGAATCTCGGTACCGTGCCCTTTGTTTTTTCCGCCTTTGAATTTCTACGAAGAGCCCGCACGAAGCGCCCATGAACGACATCACCGTCCCCGAGCAATACGACCTGCAGACCGCTTCCCTCAAGGTGCCGCCGCACTCGATCGAAGCCGAACAGGCAGTGCTGGGCGGTCTGATGCTCGACAACAACGCATGGGAGCGCGTCTCCGACGCCGTGTCCGATGGCGACTTCTACCGCCATGACCATCGCCTGATCTTCCGCGCCGTCTACAAGCTCGCCGAAGCCAACCAGCCGATCGACGTGGTCACCCTTTCCGAGCAGCTCGAGCGTGAAGGCCAGCTATCCCAGGTCGGCGGTCTGGCCTACCTTGCCGAGCTGGCGAAGAACACGCCCTCGGTGGCGAACATCAAGGCGTATGCGGGCATCATCCGCGAGCGCGCCACGTTGCGGCAGTTGATCGGCATCAGCAGTGACATCGCCGACAGCGCTTTCAACCCCGAAGGGCGCAGCGCCAACGAAGTGCTCGACGAAGCCGAGCGCAAGATTTTCGAGATCGCCGAAGCGCGCCCCAAGACCGGCGGCCCGGTGGGCATCGGCGACATCCTGGTCAAGACCATCGACCGCATCGACCACCTGTTCAACACCTCGGACGCGCTGACCGGTATCACCACCGGCTTCACCGACCTCGACGAGAAGACCAGTGGCCTGCAGCCGTCCGACCTGATCATCGTTGCCGGCCGTCCGTCGATGGGCAAGACCACCTTCGCCATGAACCTGGTGGAGAACGCCTTGATGCGCAGCGACAAGGCGATCCTGGTGTACTCCCTGGAGATGCCCTCCGACTCCATCGTGATGCGTATGCTGGCCTCGCTTGGTCGCATCGACCAGACCAAGGTACGTACCGGCAAGCTGGATGACGAGGATTGGCCGCGCCTGACCTCGGCGGTGAACCTGCTCAGTGACCGCAAGCTGTTCATCGACGACACCGCCGGCATCTCGCCCTCGGAAATGCGCGCGCGGACCCGCCGCCTGGCGCGGGAGCACGGTGAGATCGGCATGATCATGGTCGACTACCTGCAGCTGATGCAGATTCCCGGTTCCGCCGGCGATAACCGGACCAACGAGATTTCCGAGATTTCCCGCTCGCTCAAGGCGCTGGCGAAGGAATTCAACTGCCCGGTGGTGGCGCTCTCTCAGCTCAACCGCTCGCTGGAACAGCGCCCCAACAAGCGCCCGGTGAACTCCGACCTGCGCGAATCCGGAGCGATCGAGCAGGACGCCGACGTGATCATGTTCGTCTACCGCGACGAGGTGTATCACCCGGAGACCGAGTTCAAGGGTGTCGCCGAGATCATCCTCGGCAAGCAGCGTAACGGCCCCATCGGCACGGTGCGCGTGGCCTTCCTTGGCCGCTACAGCCGCTTCGAGAATCTCGCGCCCGGCATGTACAACTTCGAAGACGAGTAACGATGCCGCATTCCGCGTGACCGACGGGCGCCTTAAGATAGGCGCCCGTTTTCATTGCAGAGGCCGCCATGCGCCCGCTCGTCGCCCACGTCGATCTAGCCGCCATTCGCCACAACTACGCCGTCGCCAAGCGCTGCGCGCCCGGCCGTGAGGCCTTTGCGGTGGTCAAGGCGAACGCCTACGGGCATGGCGCGCGTGAAGTGGTGAGCTGCCTGCATGATGACGCTGACGGCTTTGCGGTGGCCTGCCTGGAAGAAGCCGCCGAGGTGCGCGCCTTGCACGCCGACACCCGCATCCTGTTGCTGGAAGGTTGCTTCGAGCCGGCGGAATACCTGATCGCCGCCCAACTGCGCCTGGACGTGGCAGTGCAGGGCCCCGAGCAGGCCCAGGCACTGCTCGCCGCGCAACTGCCCAGTGCGCTCAATGTGTGGATGAAGCTGGACACCGGCATGCACCGCCTGGGCTTCTCGCCCGAGGCACTGCGTGACTGGCATCCGCGCCTGCGCCAGGCGCCGCAGGTGGCCGAGCTGAACCTGATGAGCCACTTTGCCAATGCCGACCTGCGCGGCGACGAGCTGACCGAAGATCAGGTGGCGTGCTTCCTCAGTGTGCTGGATCTGGATTTCGACCAGCGTTCGCTGGCCAACTCCGCCGCCGTGCTGACCATTCCCGCCGCGCACATGGACTGGATTCGTCCCGGCATCATGCTCTATGGCGCCACGCCCTTCGCCGACATCGGCGCGACTGAACTGGGCCTGCGCCCGGCCATGAGCCTCGAGGCGCAGCTGATCGCCGTGCGCGAGGTGGCGGTCGGTGAGAGCGTTGGTTACGGCGCGAGCTGGGTGGCCGAGCGGCCGTCGCGCATCGGCACCGTGAGCTGCGGGTATGCCGATGGTTATCCGCGCCACGCGCCGAGCGGCACGCCGGTGCTGGTGGATGGGCAGCGCACGATGCTGGCCGGGCGCGTGTCCATGGACATGCTGGCGGTGGACCTGACTGATCTGCCCAACGCCGCTGTAGGCGACCGTGTCGAGTTGTGGGGCGCCAACCTGCCGGTGGACGAGGTGGCGGCCCATGCCGGGACCATCGGCTACGAGCTGCTGACCAAGGTCACCGCCCGCGTGCCGCGCCGCTACCGCAGCTGATCAGGCACGGTCCTCGCTTTCCAGCCATTCGTTTTCCTGCCAGAGCTCGCTGGTCTCGCCAGCAGGCTCGCTGGCCATGGCATAGGCCGCCCGGCCGTTGCCCTTCACCTCGTAGAGCGCCTGGTCGGCGGCCTTGTAGAGCTTGCTGAACTGCATGGCATGGCTGGGATAGATGGCCACGCCGATGCTCGGCGTGACGCGCAGTTCCAGGCTGTCGAACTTCACCGGGCGTGACAGCTCGTTGAGGATGCGGCAGGCGATTTCCTTGGCGTGCCCCTCGGCATCCGGGCCCGAGATCAGCGCGGCGAATTCATCGCCGCCCAGGCGCGCCACGCAGTCGCTGCCGCGCACGCACTGGCGCAGGCGGTTGCCGACGTTCTGCAGCATGAAGTCCCCGGCGTCATGGCCGTGGCTGTCGTTGATCGGCTTGAAGTGGTCCAGGTCGATCAGCATCAGGGCCAGCGTCTCGCCATTCTGCTGCGCCCTGGTCAGGGCGTGCTCGGCGTGTTCCACCAGATAGCGACGGTTCGGCAGGCCGGTCAGCGGGTCGTAGTGTGCGGCGTGCTGCAACTGTACTTCGCGTTCGCGCAGCAACTGGTTGCTCTGGGTGAGTTCGGCGGTGCGCTCGGCCACGGCGGTGGCGAGGTCCTGCTGGGCGCTCTGCATCAGCGTCAGGCGCGCGCTTTTCTCGCGGTCGGCCTGTTCCAATGCCTGGGCGCGTTCGCGCTTGAGGCCCTGGATGCGTGAGGTGAGGGCGAAGGAGAACAGCACCGATTCCATGGCCACGGCGATGGGGAAGATGTAGGAGGTCAGCGGCGAGGGTTGTACGACACCCGCGGCGCGCAACACCGAGATGCTCACGCTGGTCAGCACCAGGCCGAAGCCAAGCAGGTAGAGGAAGGCCGGGAAGGAACCCTGGCGCCAGCGCACCAGGGCGCCGCCGAGGGCTGCCGGCACGCCGATCAGGGTAATCGCCACCAGCATCCAGCCGGCTACGCCACGCAGGTGCAGGGCGCCGAGGACGATGGTCAGCACATACAGCGCGCAGTTCAGGTTCAGCAGCCAGTGCGACCAGCGCACATGGCGACGGGTTTGCAGCAGGGTGATGGTGAAGCGGTGCACGCACAGGCCCCAGAGTGAGGGCAGGGTAATGCGGTCCAGCCACCAGGGTACCGGGTGGTTCGGCCAGAAGTACTCGAAACCGTGGCCAGTCATGCCCAGGCTGAACAGCAGCGCGCTGGCGGTGGTCAGCACGTACCAGAAGTACGCCCGGTCGCGGAGGGTCAGCAGGATGAACAGGTTGTACAGCAGCAGCGCGGCGATCAGGCCGTAGATGAAACCGAGGAACAGGCTGGTATCGGCGCGATGGTCCTGCAGGTCGTTCAGCGACCAGATGCGCAACGGGAAGGAGTTGCCAGCCGGATCGTAGACGCGGGCATAGAGGCGTACCGGGCCGGTGCCTTCGGGCAGGTGGAAGACCGGGCGGCGATAGTCGCGATCTCGCCCTTCGGCGAAGGGCACGGCCTCGCCGGACAGCACCTGGCGGTAATTCCCCTGGGCGTCCGGCAGATAAAGGCGCAGGTCCTTCAGGTTGACCGCATCTACCTCCAGCCACCAGCCACCCACCGGCGAGGTGCGGCGGTCGAGGTCCAGGCGCAGCCACCAGCCGTCGGGGCTCTGGCCGACACTGGTGCGGCCGTTGGCCGGTACGAAGTCGCGGCTGGCCTGCACGGCCTCCAGCGTCATGGGGCTGCCGTGTTCCTGCAGCAATTCGAGGTGATCATTGAGCCAGGCGCCGCTGGCCTTGTCGTCCAGTTCGAAGGCGAGCGCCGTATGGCAGAACAGCAGGGTAAGCAACAGCACGAAGGCACGACGCACGACAGGCACTCCCTGGCCTGGTCGGGATGGCCAGGCGTACTGCGGATAGTGGCTGAAGTATAGCCAGATGATGGCATTGGCAATCTACCGTGCGCCGGTTAAATGCCCCCCTAAATCTGAGTTCGATGGTCGGATTTGTACACTTTTTGTGCTATATTCCGCGCCCGCGTTTTTCCGCGATACCTACTTAGAGATACCCGGTGCCCGTGATGCAAGCCGCCAAGCCGTTGTTCGACTATCCCAAGTTCTGGGCCGAGTGTTTCGGCCCGGCGCCGTTCCTGCCCATGAGCAAGGAAGAGATGGATCAGCTGGGTTGGGATTCCTGCGACATCATCATCGTCACCGGGGATGCCTACGTTGACCATCCGTCGTTTGGCATGGCCATCATCGGTCGTCTGCTGGAGGCCCAGGGCTTCCGCGTGGGCATCATTGCCCAGCCGGACTGGCGCTCGAAGGACGACTTCATGAAGCTCGGCCAGCCGAATCTGTTCTTCGGCGTGGCGGCGGGCAACATGGACTCGATGATCAACCGCTACACCGCCGACAAGAAGATCCGCAGCGACGATGCCTACACGCCGGGCGGCCTGGCCGGCAAGCGCCCGGATCGCGCCAGCCTGGTCTACAGCCAGCGCTGCAAGGAAGCCTACAGTGACACGCCGGTAGTTCTTGGCGGCATCGAGGCTTCGCTGCGCCGCATCGCCCACTACGACTACTGGCAGGACAAGGTGCGCCGCTCCATCCTGATGGACGCCACCGCCGACATCCTGCTGTACGGCAACGCCGAGCGTGCCGTGGTGGAGATCGCCCAACGCCTGGCGGCCGGCGAGCAGGTCGAGCAGATCACCGACGTGCGCGGCACCGCCTTCGTGCGCCGCGACACCCCTGAAGGCTGGTTCGAGGTGGACTCCACCCGCATCGATCGTCCGGGCAAGGTCGACAAGATCATCAACCCGTACGTGAACACCCAGGACACCGCCGCCTGCGCCATCGAGCAGGAGAAGGGCGAGCAGGAAGACCCGAACGAAGCCAAGGTCGTGCAACTGCTGGCCCACCCGCGACTGGAGCGCGAGCGCACGGTGATCCGCCTGCCGTCGTTCGAGAAGGTGCGCAGCGACGCGGTGCTCTATGCCCACGCCAACCGCGTACTGCACCTTGAGACCAACCCGGGCAACGCCCGCGCCCTGGTGCAGAAGCATGGTGAGGTGGACGTGTGGTTCAACCCGCCGCCCATCCCGATGAGCACCGAGGAAATGGACTACGTGTTCGGCATGCCCTATGCGCGCGTGCCGCACCCGCTCTATGGCAAGGAGAAGATCCCGGCCTACGAGATGATCCGTTTCTCGGTGAACATCATGCGTGGCTGCTTCGGTGGCTGCACCTTCTGCTCGATCACTGAGCACGAGGGGCGGATCATCCAGAACCGCTCCCACGAGTCGATCCTCGCCGAAATCGAGGAGATGAAGAAGGTGCCGGGCTTCACCGGCGTCGTCTCCGACCTCGGCGGCCCGACCGCCAACATGTACCGCATCGCCTGCAAGGACCCGGAGATCGAGCGTCACTGCCGCAAGCCGTCCTGCGTGTGGCCGGGCATCTGTGAGAACCTCAACACCGACCACTCCTCGCTCATCGAGTTGTACCGCAAGGCCCGCGCCCTGCCGGGCGTGAAGAAGATCCTGATCGCTTCCGGACTGCGCTACGACCTGGCCGTGGAGTCGCCCGAGTATGTGAAGGAACTGGTGACGCACCACGTCGGTGGCTACCTGAAGATTGCCCCGGAGCACACCGAGGAAGGCCCGCTGTCGAAGATGATGAAGCCGGGCATCGGCACCTACGACGCCTTCAAGCGCATGTTCGAGAAGTTCTCCAAGGAGGCGGGCAAGGAGCAGTACCTGATCCCGTACTTCATCGCGGCGCATCCGGGCACCACCGACGAGGACATGATGAACCTCGCCCTGTGGCTCAAGCGCAACGGCTTCCGCGCGGACCAGGTGCAGGCGTTCTATCCCTCGCCCATGGCCAGCGCGACCGCCATGTACCACTCGGGCAAGAACCCGCTGCGCAAGGTCACCTACAAGAGCGACGGCGTGACTATCGTCAAGAGCGACCAGCAGCGCCGCCTGCACAAGGCCTTCCTGCGTTACCACGACCCGAAGGGCTGGCCGATGCTGCGCGAAGCGCTGGAGCGCATGGGCCGCGCCGACCTGATCGGCAACGGCAAGCACCACCTGATCCCGACCTACCAGCCGCAGACCGACGAGTACCAGAGCGCGCGCCGCAAGAACTCCACTCCGGCCGGCAGCAAGAAGACCGGCAAGCCGCTGCTGACCCAGCATACCGGCCTGCCGCCGCGGGCCAGCAACGGCTCCAAGCCGTGGAACAAGGCCGAGGAAGGCAAGGCCAGCGGCTACGCCAAGGGCAAGAAGCGGACCACCAAGCGGCAGCCGAACATCCCGCGCTGATCCGTCCGCCTGTGCTGTAAAAAAGGGCGTGCCCGCTAAGCGGTCACGCCCTTTTGCTTGAAGAAGCTCACGTAGGCCTTGTCCACCTTCAGGATGTGGTGGATCAGCCAGGCCTTGAGCAGCTCCAGCGCCTCGACTGAAACAACCTCGCCATCCTCGTGGCGGTACAGCAGGTCGATGATCTGCCGATTGAAGCGGTCATGCTCGGCCCGGTGTGCCTCCTCCTCGGGATAGCCCAGGCGCTGGAACAGCACTTCCTCGACGATGAAGTGATTCATCGTGTATTCCACCAACTGCTCCAGCAGCTCACCGATGGGCTGGCCCTCGCCATCCGGGCCGTTGAGGCTGTCGTACAGCGCGTTGGTGAGGTCGACCAGCCAGCGGTGCTGTTCATCGATCCGCTCGATTCCGATCACGAACTCGTCGTTCCAGGGCATGAAGCTCATCCGTGCACTCCTTGGATTGGAAGCGCCGATCATCCCGATCCGTGGCGGGGAAACAGTGACGTCAATCAATCAAAGTGCGATGCGTCTGAAGGGCTGGCGTGGCGCGGGATGTAGGAGTATTCTCGGGCTTAATTGGTACGATAGTTCCATATGATAAAAACAAGACCGGAGCCCGCCATGCGTCTCGCTACCCTCTCCCTTCTCGCATTCTCCATTGCCCTGGCCGCCTGCGGCGAAGGCGACAAGCCCACCGCCGCCGTCAGCAGCGATTTCCAGAAGGACCTGCAGGCCCGCCTGATCAAGGCCAAGGCCGGTGATGTCATCGACATTCCCGCCGGTACCTACCACCTGGACCGCAGCCTCAGCCTGAAGGTGGACGGCGTGACCATCCGCGGCGCCGGAATGGACAAGACCATCCTCAACTTCAAGAACCAGAAGGCCGGTGCCGAAGGGCTGTTCGTCGACGCCTCCGACTTCACCCTGGAGAACCTCGCCATCGAGGACACCAAGGGCGACGGCCTGAAAGTCATCGGCGGCAAGAACATCGTCATCCGCAACATCCGCACCGAGTGGACCAACGGCGCCTCCACCGAAAACGGCGGCTACGGCATCTATCCGGTGCAGACCGAGAACACCCTGCTCGAAGGCAACGTCGCCATCGGCGCCTCGGACTCGGGCATCTACGTGGGCCAGTCGCGCAACGTGGTGGTGCGCAACAACCGCGCCGAGCGCAATGTCGCCGGCATCGAGATCGAGAACACCATCGGCGCCGATGTCTACAACAACGTCGCCACCGACAATACCGGCGGCATCCTCGTCTTCAACATGCCCAACCTGCCGCAGCCAGGGCGCGGCACCCGTGTCTTCGACAACGACGTGCAGGGCAACAACCACGAGAACTTCGGCCACAAGGGCACCCCGGTGGCCAGCGTGCCGGCGGGCTCGGGCGTGGTGGTGAACTCCAACGACGACGTCGAGATCTTCAACAACCGAATCGGCAACCACAAGACCGCCAACGTCATCGTCAGCAGCTACTTCAGCACCGGCTATTCGGACAAGGCCACGCAGCCGAACTTCGACCCCTACCCCGAAGGCATCTTCATCCACGACAACACCTTTGGGCCCGGCGGCGACAGCCCCGACCACCTGGAGCTGAAAGCGCTGAAGATCGCCAAGTTCGGCCTCAACGGACGACTGCCGGACATCCTCTGGGACGGCTACTTCAACCAGAAGAAACTGGTCGACGGCAAGCTGCCCGAAGCCCTGGCCATCTGTATCGACAACGGCAACGCCGGCATCGTCAACGTCGACGGCCCCAACGGCTACAAGAACATCAGCACCGACATCAGCTCGCACCAGTGCAAGCTCAAGCCGTTGCCCAAGATCGAACAGGCCGGGCTGGGTGAGAAGGGCAACAAGGCATGATGAAACCTGCTTCGTTCCTGTTGTCGCTCGCCCTGGCCACGTTGGTGGCCGGGTGCGGGCAGGAGAGCAAGCCGCGTTACCAGCCAGAAGGCGACGACTACCCGGAAAAGCTCAGTGGCTGGGGCATGCTGCACCTGGCGGGCGGGCACCTGACGCCGGCTGCCGAGGTACTGCCCTATGACCTGAATACCTCGCTGTTCACCGACTACGCGCACAAGCTGCGCACCGTGTGGATGCCCGAAGGGCAGTCCGCGCAGTACGCCGAGGACCGCTTCGACTATCCCGTCGGCACCGTGCTGACCAAGACTTTCTATTACCCGAAGGACGCCCAGGGCAACCTGCTGCGGAACAACCAGGACGACCGCGACCCCAAGGCCGGGCTCGACATGGCCAAGGTGCACCTGGTGGAGACCCGCGTGCTGGTGCGGCAGAAGGACGGGTGGGCGGCGCTGCCCTACGTGTGGAATGCCGACCAGAGCGAAGCGACCCTGGAGGTCGCCGGCGACAGTCCCGCGCTGGAGCTGACCGCCGAGGACGGCACGAAGACCGCCTTCACCTACATGGTCCCGGACGCCAACCAGTGCTCCGAATGCCACGCCGAGCAGAAGGGCGGCGGCATCGCGCCGCTGGGGCCCAAGGCGCGGCACCTGAACAAGGACTTTGCCTACGCCGAGGGTAGCGACAACCAGTTGCAGCACTGGCAGGCGCGCGGCTTCCTCAAGGGCTTGCCGGCGCTGGCGCAGGTGCCGCAGAACGCCCTGTGGGGCCATCCGCGCCCCGGTGAAGACCTGGAGAAACAGGCGCGCAGCTACCTCGACGTCAACTGTTCGCACTGCCACAACCCCAAGGGCGCGGCGCGCACTTCAGGTTTGCACCTTGATCCGCACACCCCGGTCTCCATTGCCTATGGCCTCTGCAAACCGCCGGTGGCAGCAGGCGGCGGTACCGGTGGGCGGCTTGAGGACATCCACCCCGGCAGCCCGGAAAAATCCGTACTGAGCTACCGCGTCGGCAGCGACAAACCGGGCGACATGATGCCCGAACTGGGCCGCACGCTGGTGCACCGCGAAGGGTTGGAAATGCTCAACCACTGGATCGCCTCGCTACCCGGCGACTGCTAGTGGAATGATGCCCGGAGCCCGCCAGGGCTCTGGGCTGAGCACTGCGACGAGCAAACGGCTGGGGCCGTGCTAGCGTTCATCTGGTCCCTTTCTCTCGCAGGTGCGCTTCCATGGACGATACGAACATCATCAATGTGGGTACGGAGAAGATCAACGCACTGTGGGCGACGGTTTCGCAGTACGCGCTCGCTTTCGGTGTAAAGATTCTCGTCGCCATTCTCTTCTGGGTGCTCGGCCGCTGGTTGATCAGCTTCGCGGTCGGACTGGTGGAAAAGGCCCTGGCTCGACAGAGTGTCGACCCGACGGTCCTGCGTTATGTGGGCTCCTTCATCACCGTCACCCTGAACATCCTCCTGGTCGTCGGCATCCTCGGCTATTTCGGCGTGCAGACCACCAGCCTCGCCGCGCTGATCGCTGCCATCGGCCTGGCCATCGGCATGGCCTGGTCCGGCTTGCTGGCGAACCTCGCGGCGGGCGGTTTCATCATCGTGCTGCGGCCGTTCAAGGTCGGTGATTTCGTCACCGCTGGCGGCGTGACCGGCACCGTGAAGGAGATCGGCCTGTTCGCCACCGCCATCAACACCCCGGACAACGTCCTGACCCTGGTGGGCAACAACAAGATCTTCAGCGACACCATCC
Source organism: Pseudomonas sp. NY15435 (assembly GCF_048068295.1). Classification (NCBI taxonomy): domain Bacteria; kingdom Pseudomonadati; phylum Pseudomonadota; class Gammaproteobacteria; order Pseudomonadales; family Pseudomonadaceae; genus Pseudomonas; species Pseudomonas sp. NY15435. The sequence goes on along the minus strand of NZ_JBLUQA010000022.1, from coordinate 38,934 downwards.
AGAACTACACCCACAACCCGTACCGCCGCGTGGAGCTCAAGGCGCAGCTCTCCGGTGCCGCTGACTATGCGGCGGCTGTCGCCGTGCTCAAGCAACGCGTCGCGGCCATCCCCAACGTGCTGAGCGACCCGCCGGTGGATGTGGAGATCCTCGAGTTCAACCTCGTCGGCCCGGTGCTCGCCGTACGGCCGTATTGCCACAATGACAACTACTGGCAGGTCTACTTCGACACCAACCGCACCATCAAGGAAGCCCTGGGCACCGACTTCCCGGCGCCGATGCCGGCGCAGACGGTGATCGTCCAGCAGTCGGCGAACGGCTGACGGCTCCCGCTCCTGCAAAGGCCGCCGCGAGGCGGCCTTTTCTTTTCCTGGCGAGAGTTTGTTTTGCTTTCTGCTCAGGGAGCGATGGGCGTGCAGCATAATCTTTTGATATTTTGGTTATTCCCTTGTTGGCTCGGCTTCACTCATTAGTGTTCGAGTGCGGCGAATCAGGGCTTCGCAAATAGGTAGTTCATATTTGCAAAGGTCCGCTTCAAGTTTCCTTGCTCGGAGTGCCTTCTCATTTTCTGTGATAAAGATGGCGACAATTGTGAAGATGAAGAATGAGGCAAAACCTAACGGGTAGCCCCAGGCTCCGAAGGTGGCGAAAAGTAAAATCCATGATATTGATCCAAGTCCATAGGAAAGCCATGCATAGTTAAGAGGAATCTCAATGTTGGCAAGGGCCCGGGGCTGTTGATAAATTTTATGCTGCCGTCGTCTTCTGGGCTAATATAGTTTGCCATGTTTTTTAGTCCGTTATGTGGTAGGAGCCCGTGTTGGCACAGATGTCCGAGGGCAATAACGGTTCTCCAGGGTACTTTTATATTTGTTGCAACGTGGAAAGATTCAGTCTCGATCAATTGCTGGAGGTAGTCGTAAAGGGCGGAGGACTGACCAATACTTTCTTGAAGCGCTTTCCTTGATAAAACTCGTCTGCGTGAGACCTTTCCCCAACCGTCGATGAATCCAGGAATCTTTCCAAAGAGCCAGGAAAACCCCAGGGGTATTAGTAATGCTAAAAGTATCCACTGTCCTGCTGTGGAGTCTTTTGATTCGTTTGCATTTGGAATTAATATCGCCAGGAGTTGGAATGCCTTGTCCATGTGTATATCCTTTTTTGATCTGTTTTTTTTGATGTTTTACTTTTAGTGCGAGTGATGTTTTTTCGTTCAATGGTGAGTGCTTTTTTATTGCTTCCATTCGAGATGAAGGGAATATAAGGCTGTCGATTTTTAATGGGGGAAAGGGGTGGGTTTATTTTTGGGTGCGCTAACCCTGAGTCCATACATGGTTTGGGGTGGGAAAAATAAATTTGTCCCATTTTCTAAATATTTTAATTCTCGCAGTATAGCCTGCACCCCTCTCCTGGGCTTGGGAATGGTGATTTAGGCTCGTCGAAGTACTGTATTGCCCAGTAGAAATATGGATCTTTTATTCCTTCGAATCCTGGGTAGGTGAAATATTTGGCTCTTCCTCCTCTTAAGCTAACTGCATTGTCACAGTCACCGTCCAGCCAAAATCTATCCATGTTTAATTCTCTTTCTTTTTTGGCGGGTCGGGCAGGGCAATAGCCGCCATTAGTTCCCTTAATTAGACCGTTTGGATAAGTGGAGCTCCAAGCGTTTTCACTTTCATTGCGATCGCTGCTTATGATGTTGAATACCGTCGCTCCAATCCACAACGGGCTACCGTTTATCAGGACCTGCCTCAGGTATTTCGATGTCTTTCCTGTTGCGTCTTTTTCTATCTGGTAGTCCCCGTCGTAAAGCACGTTGCCATCTTCGTCAAATTCATAAAGCTCATCAGACGCGCCAATGTATAAGGCTCTGACGGGCCAGGATTTTTGGGCTGTGAATGTGACATTCAGTGGGTCGCCTTTGGATAGGGACTTGAAGATGTTTTGTGTTGCTATGGTTTTTTTGGGCGGGATCGGATATTGGTACCAAATTCCCATTTCTTCGCTATAGAACCCCTCGTTGGTCTCAGCTTGATTTTCGGCTAGTGAAACTTGCCATATGCAGATTAGAATGAGTGATGTGAGATGTTTGAGCTTCATTTTGATGCGTTTCTATAGTTTATGGTGCGCTCATATGTAGATGGTGTTTATGTACTTCATCGGTTTTTATGAAAATTGTGCTTCCTAAAAGGCCTACTTGGTTGTAGGTGAGCTGCCAGGGCCCTCCCAGCCATCCAAGGTCTCCGGCCATTTTATGTTCTGCAAGATACGTATGAACCGCTAAGGAGAAGTCCCGCTTTCTGATGCTGCTGACAGAAGTTGCTGGAGGGTTTCCGATAGGATTCGAGTCCGGATCAGTGTTGCGATGGAAATGTATGGTTACTTCGACTTCTCCTCCCGTTTGAGTGGTTACACGCGTTCGTAAGTGAGTGATATCTAATGATGCGGCATAGCGATGCAGAGATGATCCAAAATGTGGTCGCCAGGCCCCGGTCGAGCGTGCATAGTGGATGTTTAGTTCCTCCATCAACTCTAATAATAGTTCCAGCGTTCTAGGGTAGGTGCGTCGTAAGGTTTCTCCGGCAGTCATCATCATTGATGGCTGACCATTGTTTGGTAAGAATGATCTGGTGCTGCGCCCTCCGTTAGTTGATTGCGGGTCAAATATTATGGTTCTTGTGCCATTCTCTATCGAGGCTGTTAGCGCGTGTTGTGGGGATTCCGGGAGTTGCTCTTGGTAAATCTCTTCCAATATTTCTCTAAATGCGCTATTAGATATTAATTGATGATGAGCGCCATAGGCTCGGCTAGCGTCCGACCACAACTGGCGAGTTATTATGTAATCGCCCAGATTCAGGGCGGAATTCTGCTGAGTGTGTATCTGCGTCAGGTTTTGCTGCGATCCCGCTGGAGGATATTCTAATACGTTCCTGTTTAGGTCGTTTGGATGTTGTTGGATTATTGTGTGGTTTTCAGCAGAAGCGTCGGTGGTCACCGACACAGCAAGCCAAGGCTGCACGGCGTGCTCACTATCTATTGCTGTACTGAGAGCGTGAAATGGAATTTCGTATGGATCGCCAATTTCATCGTTAAATGACGGCTCTTTTATATAGGCGCGGTATCTGCCTGGTCCGTTTATTTTGAGAGTCAGCAAGGTCGCAGGCGGTGTGTGAGTTACCGATTGGCCAGTAGTGCCCGTAGAAATTATAATCCAAGCACCTTCTTGGTCATCTGACTCTTTGACCCACACATAAGGGATTGCGCTTGCTGCGCGTTGAGTGATAGTCCCATTTTCCTCGTGTTGGTTCATCGATACATATATCTTTATCCAATGCGTGGTCGGAATTACATACGTATTTACCTGTGGTTCGATTGGTTGTTGGGATGAGTCTATGGCTTGTGGTTGGTTGGTGATTTCGTTCATTTGATACCTTCGGAGCTGTCGCGGGACATAAGGAAAGGAAAGGCGATTGAGTTGGCCTCAACATTGATCTGCTTTTGCTTTCCATCCTCCAGCTTGAACTCACCAATTCGTTTCCAGCTGCCATCATCTCGGCAGATATCCAGAGCAATGGGTTGGCCTATCTGGTCTTCGGGGACTAGCCATATCATCTTGTAGGAATGGTGCGTGGCCGCTTCTTTGCTCAACAGCCCTATTGAAAAACCTTCCTCGTCGGATTTACCTCGGATGATCTTTCCGGAACGCAGAGTGAATCGATATCCCAAGCCAGCGATTGGGGTGCCGATCGAACTGAAATGGATATGCGCACTGCATGGATGAATATGCATCTGTTCCTTTCTCCTTGATTCGGCTCCATTGCTCAGCAACAGCCGTGTTCATCATCCGTGGAAATCTCAACTTCGCTGACCGTCCAGCCACCTTGGCCGATATAGGCGGTTGCATTGGCGCCTTCGTGACTGACGACCTCGATACTTTTTCCGCTCTGGTCGGTTACGCCCGACGCCAGAACCAATCCAGATGGACTGACAACTTTGTAGAACCGGTCGGGAATCGGCTTCTTATGCTGATCAATCAGAGCAAGAACTCCGCGATACTTCCCGCTGCTGATGGGGGGCAGAATTTGTAGCGCTGCGTCTAGATTGGCCGGCCCGCGCATGTCGAAATGCGCCGACTTGATCAGATGGTCGCCCTGGGTGCCGTACTCGATGCCACAGGCGTCCATGCGGATGTAGCTGCCGCCGGCATTGATGATGATTTTCTTCTTGGCGCTGATGCGGATTTCGCTCTCGGTGCTGACGATATCCACGGCCTTGCGGGCGAGCAGTTCCATGCGGTCGTTCTGCGCCTGGATGCTCACCGGGCCCTGGTTGGCGAAGAGCTTCATGCCCAGCTTGCGCACAAAGACGCTGATGTTCTGACCAACGGCGGCCGTGAAGCGCCTGACCACGCTGACGTCCATGCTGCCGCTGGCGGTGGCGATGAGGTTCCGCGCGGCGGCAATCTGCAGGTGTTGGCCGCTGGTGAGGGCGATGCCGTCCGGGGCGCTGGCGAGGATGCCGGGTTGCTGGAGCAGATCGAGGGCACCCTTGAGTTGTTCGGGAGCGTAGAGGTCCGGCGCGTCGACGATGGCGAGGGCGGCGTCGCGGGCCATGTTGCGCAGTTGTTCGAAGGATTCCTGCAGCTCCCGCAGGGCTGCCTGCATGTCCAGGCTCTGGCCTTGGGCACCGGGCTGCGCGTCGGCGCTGATGAACAGGCCCTTGCCGGCGCGCACCGCACCCCAGCCGTCGGTGCGCAGTTCGAAGCCTTCGCCGCGCTTCTGCCGTTTGGCATCCACTAGGTAGCCGAGGTTGAGTTGGCTCTTGCCGCTGTATTCCGTGCCGAGCTTGATGTGCTCCTGGCCGCGTGTGTCGTCCAGCCGCAGCTTGTTGTTGGCCGGCGTGCGCAGGACGTTGCGCTTGTAGTTCTGGATGGTGACGTGGTCGGGCTGCAGGTCCGTGTGCAGGGCGTGAGCGATAAACGGCCGATCAGGATCGCCCTGTTCGAATGCCACGGCCACTTCGGTGCCAGCCAGCAGCGGCAGGTGCAGACCATAGGTATCGCCGGCGTATGGTCGTGCCAGGCGTAGCCACATGCTTTCGCGGCCGGCGGGCCAGGTGTCGCGGTCGAACAGGAAGTTGACGCGGTAGCGCCCTTCTCCATCGATGTCGCTGTAGGGGTCGTTCCGCTGCGGGCTGGTGACGCGCGCCGGGACAGTGCCGGCGATGCGCGGCTTGGCCGGTACTGCTGGGCGGAAGGCGATGTTGCCGTCAGGGATGGCTTCGAAGTGCACTTCGAAGCTGCGATCGCGGGCGGCGGTGCAATGGGTACGTACGATCAGCGCGCCTTCGCTGAACGCGGCGGGAGCGCCGCCTTTAACCTTGAGCACGTGGCCGGGGGCCAAGGCGGCGCTGCTGCTGGCGCCGTCGAGGCGGAGTTGGTCGTTCAGGTAGCGTTCGTGGGCCAGCTGCGCGTAGAACACGCCGCTTTCGGCATGACCTTCTTCGTCGCCGCGAGCGAGGGGATCGCCAAGGGTTTGGTAAGGCTCGTCGGCGTAGTGGTAGGCCTCGCCGTAGGTGGTGGTGGCGCCATGGGTGAGGTCGGCCTGACCGTCGAGGTTGGCGCCGGCGTCGCGAGAGTAGTAGGCACGGGTGCTGACCAGTTGCTGGACGACCTGGTGGCTGGCTTGCAGGTCCCACACGGCATCCTGGCCGGTGGTTTCCAGGCCGCTCAGGGGGCGTAGCGGTAGCGTAAGGTCGCGCTGGTAGTGCATGGGCGAGTCATGAAACTCGACGACGTCGATCTTCAGGCGCGCATCCATGCTGAAGCTGAACCAGATGCCCCGCTCGGCGCACAGGCGCTTGATGTAGGCCAGGTCCGTCTCGCCGTACTGCAGCAATTGCTCATGCTGCTTGTACGTCCTGCCGAGCTCGATGAGGAAATCCTGCCCGCGCAGGCCATGCCGGCGCAGGATGGCTTCCACCACTTCGGGCACGCTCTGGTTCTGGTAGATGCGGTACTGACAGCCTTTGTCGAGCAGGGCCAGACGCGGTTCAAGGGTCAGTTCGTAGCGTGCTTCATCGCGCGATGCCGAGAGCCTTCTGAAACGGGTTATGACTCCATGCAGGGTACGCAGCGGCGCGACCGGCGACGGCGTGAAACCACGAATGGTCACCGAGGGCGGCGCGGCGTGCAGGCTGAAGCTGGCGTCCTTGCCGAGCATCGTATCGGCGGCGATGTCGAAGTTGGGGCTGGTGACTTCGATGGCGTAGCTGAAGGTTTCGCTGAGAGCCTCGGTGCCGGAAAAGACCAACACGTCCAGCAGGGCGCTCTGGCCGTCCACGGTGAGGGTGTGCCGGCTATGGTCGAAGATCAGGAGCGGCGCGCTGTCCATGTTCAGGCCTCCCAGCCCTATGGAAAGCGCTCATCCCAACAGTTCGGACAAGTGCGGCCAATCAGACCGCTCCGCAACCCTTGTGCGACCAATCATCAGACCTGCAATCGCCGCGTACCGGTCGCCCTCGCCCCTCAACTCCTGGCAAATGCAGCCGATACCACCCGTGCGCGAGCACCTGTTGTTGCCGGCTCGCGAGGCAGACCCTATGCTGCGCCCGTCACGGCATATCCGTGATCGGGTTTGACAGCCCGGAACGTCGGCGCGATTGCGCCAACACAGGTGCATGCGAAAGCGGCGAACGCTTTTGCAGGCCCTGCTTCGACCCGAGTTTTTGGTTGAAGACGCTATGGCAGATCGCGCGGGGAGACCTCCTCGTGGGGTCTGCCGGCCCGACGTCCGGTCTGTCAACCCCGCGTGGTCTGCCTCCCTTCGATTGACAGCGAAGCGGCAGCTTTCTTCCTAAACGTCGGAGTTACGCAAATGTCTTCAGACAACACCCTCGACCCCGAATCAGACCTGCCGACCGGCGCCTTCACCGGTGACGTACCGCCCATCGACGACCAGCTCGGCTTGCCGCTGATCTGGCCCAAGGATGCACAGCCCGCACTGGACGATGGTATTCGCTGGGTGGAGCAATGGCTGAACGGCCAGGGCCACGCCTATCTCTGGACCAGCTACATCCGTGGCCGCATCACGCACTCCACGCCGGTGGACAAGACGGCCTACGAAGTGGGCTTCCTCACTCGCCTGCAGCAGCACTTGCGGCGCATGCCGCAGTAGCCAGGTTTGTTGGTAGCGCTCACAGCGAGGCCGCGAGCGCGCTTGGCCACTTTCCTACTCCGCTGGTTGTTCGGTGGCGGCTGGCGGATTTTTCCCTTCCATCTCCCAGCCAATGTCTGGCTGACCGCCCCGCGTTGTGCCCTGCACCCTTGAGGCTCACTCCTCACAGGCGAGGCGACGGGCATGGACGGCGGCAAGCGGAGCGAAGGATTCACCCTGGTGGAAGTGCTGGTCTCGGTGCTCATCCTCGGCATCGGATTGCTGGGGCTGGCAGGTCTGCAGAACGTCTGCATCGCCGCCGGCTACAGCTCGTTGCAGCGTTCCCATGCCTCCTGGCTGGCCGGCGATATGGCCGATCTGTTGCGCGCCAATCCGGACGCCGCCCGCGCAGGCGACTACGACACGAACTTCGCCGACGTGGCCGCTGGATGCCCGAAAGGCGGTGGCTCGACACGGGCTCAACTCGACCTCGGCCTCTGGCAGAGCAACGTTTGCACGGCGCTCGGGGGTACGGGCAGCGGCTCGGTGCAGGTAGTCCGCCGGGGCGATCTGTTCAGCGCAGTGATCGCCGTGCGCTGGAGTGACCGACGTGCCCGTGCTCACTTGGCGGCGTCCGGCGACGACTGGGAGACCTTCACCTACCAGGTCGGGTTGTGACATGCGCCAGCGCGGCTTGTCGCTGGTTGAGCTGCTGGTCGCCATGGCGCTCAGCCTGTTGCTCCTGGCGGGTGTCATCGAGATCGTTCTGGGCAGCAAGCGCAGCTATCAGGCCGGCAATGCCCTGGCCGAACTGCAGGAGAGCGGACGCTTCGCGCTGGAGGCCATGGCGCAGGATCTGCGCAACACTGGTTTCATCGGAGCCTGCCCGGGCGGGCTGGCCAATGCTTCGGGAATGGATACCGCGCAATACGCGCTGGAGAAGTCCGGCATCGAGGGTTACGGCACGGGTATGTCGGCGGTGTCCTGGTTACCGTCCGGGCGGCTGGCCAATACCGATGCGGTGCTGCTGCGCTATGCCTCGGAGCCGGTCCTCGAAGCGAAGTCGATTGTCGGTAATCGCCTGACTCTCGCAGCAAGCGGCGCCGTTGCAGGGGCGTTCTATCTGCTCGGTGATCAACAGTCCTGCCTGCTGCTGCGCAACGCCGGGAATGCCACGAGCCTGCTGGCGGATCGCTCGCTGGAGCACTTCCTGGCGTCGGCGACACGGGTCTATCGGTACCGCTACGCCATCTACTGGGTACGCCGGAACGATGATGGGACGTCGGGATTGTTCGTCACCGACAACAGCGAAACCTCAATCAAATCCAATACCGATGAACTGGTGAATGGTGTCGCCGGGATGAGCTTGCGCTATGGCGTGGCGGAGGCAGGCCGGGACGTGGTGGCGGCCTACAAGGCGGCGCGGGAAATGACCGCCAGCGACTGGCGCCGCGTGCGCACGGTGCGCATCAGCCTGTTGCTGCAAAGCCAGACCCGTGACGTGGACGAGGCACCGAAGGCGATGGAGTTCGACGGCCGGACTCTGGCGCCGGACGCGGAGCGAAGACTGCGGCTGGTGATGGGCAGCACCGTCGCGCTGCGCAATCCGTTGCCATGAAGGGGAGGACGCCGATGCGTGGTGAATCCGAGCGCGGGGCGGTGCTGCTGGTCGCACTGGTCATGTTGCTGCTGCTCACCCTTATTGGCCTTGCGGGCATGCGCATGGAGCAGTTGGAGGAGCGGATGGCCGGCAACCTGCGCGACCGGCAGATGGCGTTCCAGTCGGCAGAAGCGGCACTGAGCGCGGGGGAGTTGGCGGCGCGGGACATTCATCAGCGTAGCGACGCCGAGGCGTCTGCCTATGGCGCCGACGGCAGCGTGAGTGGCTTTGCGCAGATGGCCGCGGCGCCGGTTTACCAGTTGCGGTTCCTCCGCTGGCTGGGCAACGAAGGGCTGGAAGTGGGCAAAGGTGGTTCGGCCAGTGGGGTGGCCATCGAGGTACGCGCCATCGGCTTTGGCGTGCGTCGCCAGCCTTCGGGGGAACCGGTTTCCAGGGTTCGGTTGAGCAGCATCTACTTCATTCGATGACAGCAAGCAGGAGGTGGCGGTGAGGCTCGCAAGCGTTTGTCTCCTGTGGGGAAGCGCTGCCCTGGCGCACCCGGTGCTGGCCGCGCCGGTCAGCCAGGTGCCGCTGCAGATCGCCAGCGGTGCACCGGGCAATCTCCTGCTGTTGCCGTCTTCGGCCAGCTCGGCGACGGCAGCAGCGGCCAATCCGGAGCCTGCCTACGCTGCCGGCGAGCGATACTTCGGCTACTTCGACCCGGACAAGTGTTATGCCTACCGCTTCGGTGAAGCCCCGTCGGACCGCTATTTCCAACCTGTCGGCCCCGCCCAGGGCCATGCCTGTCGCCAAGCTTGGAGCGGCAACTTCCTCAACTGGGCGACGGCGCAAGCCATCGATATCTACCGCACAGTGCTGACCGGGGGCGATCGCTTCGTCGACAGCATCGGACAGACGCTGCTGCAGAAAGGCTTGAGCCTGGAGCAGGGCGAGGCTTTTGCGGATCGCGCCTTGCCGCCGAACGCTGTCGCGAGCGCCACGCCATTCTCTGGTACAGCGCTTCATCTGCGCATTGCGGGGCAGGGACGTAGCCTGTTGCTCAGTCGCAGCTCGGACTTTCCCGGTGAGCCGCAGGAGTTTGTGCCCGGCGAGCCGCTGTTGCCGGCGGCGTCCTACCGGTTGGCGGTGCGCGTGCAGGTCTGCGTTGCCGGTCAACTGGAGCGCAACTGCCAGCGCTACGGCGAGCACTACAAGCCCGAGGGGCTGCTGCAGCAGTACTCCGAGCGCTTGCGCTTCAGCGTCTTCGGCCGGTCGGAGCTGGGTGAGGGCGTGGTGCTACGCGCACCGCAGAAGTTTGTCGGGCCCAGGTTGGACGATGGGCGGGATAATCCGCAGGAGGAATGGTCGGCGCAGACCGGCGTATTCATCGATCGGCCGGCCAGTGTGATGGTCTCTCTCAACCGTTTCGACGAGGCCAAGCCGAGGTCGTCCGATGATGTGGGCGAGTTGCTCCATGCTGCCATTCGCTATCTGCGTCATCAGGACGGTGACGGAGGCTCGGCCCACTGGCGTGACCCGCTCACCAACGCCTGCCAGCGCAATGCCCTGCTTGGGCTCGGCGGCGCGGGCGTTGGCGAGGCAGGCGCGAGTCTGCTGCGCCTTGGTGATCCGGACGTGGCCCGGGCGGCGCGGCAGGTGGAGGCCATGCAGGGTGGCGCAGGCTCCGACGCCTCGCTTGCGTTGGCAGGCCTGGCCTATGACGCCCATGTGCGCGATCTGCGCCCGGACCTGCCAGGCCGGCAAAGCGCCTCCACCCACTGGCTGGCGACTCCCCAGGAAGTGACCGGGCAGGGTAGTGCGCTCTGGCTGACGGCCCTGTACGGCGGCTTCGCTGTCCCGCGTAGCTACTCGCCTGTGCTTGGCTCGCCACTGCCGGAAAGCCGATGGAAGGGGGTGGATGGCTGGCCCGCCAACCTGCTGCGGCTCGCCGAACCCGACAAGCTGCGCGATGAGCTGAAGCAGGCATTTGCTCGCGTGGCTGGCGATGATCCAGTGAGCGTCGGTAACTTCAGCGCGGGCCCGCAATCGAATGAGTGGTTCAGCACAGTATTGGAAGGACGCCGCTGGAGTGGCGATCTTCAGCTGTGGCGCGAGGGCGAGCGGCAGCCGCAATGGTCGGCCGCGCGAAAGCTGGATGAATTGAGCGAGGTACAACTGGCGGGGCGAAATCTCCTGTCCGTGCGGCTTGCCAGCGCGGCTGCGGATGGATCGCAGGTTGCCCGCGAAGGTGTGCCTTTCATCTGGAGCGCCTTGGACGACGAGCAACGTCGCAACCTGAGTGTTGAGCAGGGGCACGTGCTGATGGACTACCTGCGTGGTTCCCGACTGCTGGAGCACCGCGAGCCGGGCAGCGCCTCGTCGTTCCGCCAGCGCGCCAGCCGGCTCGGCGATATCGTCGGATCACGGCCGGTCTACTCCTGGCACGACCCTCAGCCCTACGACGAGCTGCCCAAGCCGCTGGGCAGCAGCTACCGAGAGTTTCTCACCAGTGCGCTTTATCAGAAGCGTGCGCCGCTGGTGGCGGTGGGCGCCAATGACGGCATGCTGCATGGGTTCGATGCGCGTGATGGGCGGGAGCTGTTTGCCTACGTGCCAGCGGCGGTACTGGGGCATCTGCGCGAGTTGGCCGACGCTGGCTACACCCATCGCTACTACGTCGATGGTTCGCCCACGGTTGGCAACGCCTGGATCGGCGGGCAATGGCGGACGCTACTGGTGGGAGGCCTGGGCGCTGGCGGCAACAGCCTGTTCGCGCTGGACGTCACCGACCCCGAGAGCGTGCGCCCAGGCAGTGTGCTCTGGGAATTCAGCCATCCCGACCTTGGCTACACGCTGGGGCGGCCAACGCTCATGGCCCTGGGGTCGGGCAAGTTCGTGGTGGCGTTGTCCTCGGGTGCCAGGGACCCGGAAAAACGCGGCGGGGACATCTGGTTGCTCGATGCCGAGGATGGTCATGTGCTCAAGCGCATTCATCTGCCGGACGCCGGCGATCTCGGGGCGGTGACGGCGATCAGCAGCCGGGGCGATGTCACCGCCAATCGCCTCTACGTGGGGGACAGCCTTGGCAATCTCTGGCGTGTGGACCTGTCGGGAGAAGCGGGCGGCGACTCTGCGATTCCGTCGTCACTGGGCGGCAAGCCGCTGTTCCGCGCTCTGGCGCCGGATGGCAGCCCACAGGCGATCAGCGCACCGGTGGCGGCCGCGCTGGACCGCAGCGGGCAGGTGCGTGTGCTGTTCGGCAGCGGTCGTTTCTACCGGGTGGGCGACGATGAACCTTCAGGGAAGATCGACAGCCTGTACGGCGTGCTGGATGACGGGCAGGCATTTGCTGGACGGCCCGACCTTCGGCCGGCGGGGGCGAGTGTCGACGTGGACGCCGTTCGTGGCTGGTATCTGGACCTGCCGGCCGACGGTTCGCGCAGCATCGAACAGGCGCAGATACGCGACGGTAAATGGGTGCTGTTCAACCTGGTTGCGCTGGCGGAGGACCCCTGCAGCAATCCCCTCATTCATTCTGCAGTCGTGCTGGATCTCGGCAGTGGGGAGGGGCCGGCCGGGCGCTTGCCCAAGGGCGATCTGTCGAACGATGACGGGGGGCAGCAGTCGAGTGGAGCGCTGTTCCAGGCCGATCCCGCCGGCGACCTGCGCCTCCTGACCCTGGATCGCGACGGCCGCGGGCAGAGCCGGAAGGTCGACCTGCCTCGCGACTCTGGCCGAAAGGCCTGGTGGGAGTCTCGCTGAGATGAATTCGCTGAGCCAACGAGTGGGCGGCTTCACGCTGGTGGAGCTGCTGGTCTGTCTGAGCCTGATCGGCATTCTGCTGGGGATCGCTCTGCCGGTGTACCAGGAGCACATACAGCGGGTACGCCGGGTGGACGCGCAGAAGTCCCTGGTGGAGTTGGCGCAGTCGCTTGAGCGCTTCTACACCAGCCGAGGCAGCTACATTGGCGCAACGCTGCCGTTCGCGCAGTCACCACGGGGCGCAGGTCAGGTGTTCTATCGATTGGGCTTCGTCGGGGAGCCGGACGAGTCAGGCTATGTCCTGCAGGCCGAGCCGGTGGGGGCGATGGCGCGGGACGCCTGCGGGGTGCTGACGCTGACCAGCAGCGGGCTCCGCGGCGCGGCCACGGAACGCTGCTGGTAGTCGTGCGTCAGGTTGGAGTGCGGTCGACCCACTTGGGCGCGGCCAGCGGCTTCCAGGCGGCCAGGGCATTGACCAGTTCGGCCGGCGAGGCGGCGCGCTGCAGCATGTCGCGGTGCGGCTGGCGCACGAAGCGCTCCTGCACCAGGTGGTCGAGGAAGGTCAGCAGCGGGTCGAAGAAGCCGTTCACTTCCAGCAGGCCCAGCGGCTTGGCGTGGTAGCCGAGCTGGCCCCAGGTCCAGACCTCGAACAACTCTTCCAGCGTGCCCAGGCCGCCCGGCAGGGCGATGAAGGCGTCGCTCAGCTCAGCCATGCGGGCCTTGCGCGCGTGCATGCCGTCCACCACTTCCAGGCGCGTCAGGCCGCTATGGCCGACTTCGGCGTCCTTCAGGCTCTGCGGAATGATTCCGATGACCTCGCCGCCAGCGGCCAGCGCGGCATTGGCGACCATGCCCATCAGCCCGACGGCGCCACCGCCGTAGACCAGTTGGATGCCGTTTTCAGCAAGGTAACGGCCGAGAGCTTCGGCAGCTTCCTGGTAGATCGGGGTGGCGCCGGGGCTGGCGCCGCAGAATACGCAGATGGAACGCAAGGTCATGGAGCTGTCCTCGATTTGCTGGCCTGTTTTTGCAGGCCGTCAGGGTAGCGGCAGAGCGAGGGGCGACCAAGCCGAAAATCCATTACTCCAATTCTGCCCGGCGGCAATCCCCGCCGCAGGCCCCGAGTGCATAGCAGGCGAGCAGGTGCTGTAACAGCGGGCTTTGTAACAGCGCAAGACGGTGCATGGCGTGAACTCCTGTTGGGCCGGGGGATGGGGTCTATGCTAGGCGGGGTGCGCTGATCTGCCTCGTTGATCCTGCTGATCGGCCTGATAGACAGTTCGTAGCTTGGCTCGTGGCCGATGGCCATTGATGCAGATCAGGGGAACCCCGATCACGTTCGGGCAGTCTTCCCTTTCAGGATTCTCCGCCCAACCTGCCTAGGAGGCATGTCATGTTCCGTAAACTCGCCGCTGTATCCCTGCTTGGCCTGTTCAGTGCCCCGCTGCTGGCCGCCGAATGCTCCGTGGACATCCAGGGCAACGACCAGATGCAGTTCAGCACCAACGCCATCAGCGTGGACAAGAGCTGCAAGACCTTCACTGTGAACCTGTCCCACCCCGGCAGCCTGCCGAAGAACGTCATGGGCCATAACTGGGTGCTGACCACCGCCGCTGACATGCAGGGCGTAGTGACCGACGGCATGGCCGCCGGCCTGGACAAGAACTACGTGAAAGAAGGCGACACCCGCGTGATCGCCCACACCAAAATCATCGGCTCCGGCGAGAAGGATTCGGTAACCTTCGACGTCTCCAAGCTGAAGGCTGGTGATGAATACGCCTTCTTCTGCTCCTTCCCGGGCCACTCGGCCATGATGAAGGGCACCCTGGCGGTGAAGTGATCCGGCTTTCGCTCGAAAGCCTGTGATCCGAAAAGCCCGACCCATGGTCGGGCTTTTTATTTAATAAAACCGAGGTAGGGTGTTGCGTGGTTGAAATCGTAACGGGGGACCCATGTACCACGGTGAACGCTTCAACGCCTGGACACACCTGATCGGCGCTGTGCTGGCGCTGGTGGGCGGCATCTGGCTGCTGGTAGCCACCAGCCTGGTGGGCGAGCCGCTGCGCATCGTCAGCGTGGCGGTGTACGGCACGACACTGACCATGCTCTACAGCATCTCCACGCTCTACCACAGTGTGCAGGGCCGGGCGAAGGTCATCCTGCGCAAGCTCGACCACCTGTCGATCTACCTGCTGATCGCGGGGAGCTATACGCCGTTCTGCCTCGTGACGCTGAAAGGCCCGTGGGGCTGGACGCTGTTCGGCATCGTCTGGTCGATGGCGGTGATCGGCATGCTGCAGGAGATCAAACCACGCTCCGAGGCACGGGTGCTGTCGATCATCATTTACGCGGTGATGGGCTGGATCGTGCTGATCGCGGTCGGGCCGCTGTACCGCGCCCTGGGCGGCGCCGGCTTTGCCTGGCTGGTGGGTGGCGGGGCCTTCTACACCATCGGCATCATCTTCTTTGCCTACGACAGTCGCTTCCGCCACTGGCATGGCATCTGGCACCTGTTCGTGATCGCCGGCAGCCTGCTGCACTTCATCGCCATCTGGCGCTACGTCATTCCCCAGCATTGATTGCCAGCGGCGCGGGATCGCTCGCGCCGCTGGCTGCCGTGTACTCAAGGCGCGGTGGGCAGCGCACGCTTGTGATGGGTCTTCTCGAAGGTGCGGACGATGATGTCGAAGGCTTCCTGGCTGACGTCCTGGCCGTGCAGGAAGGCATCGATTTCCTTGTAGGTCACGCCGTGGGAATGCTCATCCGGCTTGCCGGGGGCGAGGTCTTCGAGATCGGCGGTCGGCACTTTCTCCACCAGATGCTCCGGCGCGCCGAGGCTACGGGCAATGCTGCGCACCTGGTTTTTCACCAGGCCGGTGAGCGGGGCGAGGTCGCAGGCGCCGTCGCCGAACTTGGTGAAGAAACCCATCACCGCCTCGGCGGCGTGGTCGGTGCCCACCACCAGGCCGGCACGGGCGTTGGCGATGGTGTACTGGGCGACCATGCGGATGCGCGCCTTGGTGTTGCCAAGGGCGAAGTCGCGGGTGGCCGGGGCCAGGCCTTCCAGCGCCTGGGTCTCGGCGGCCAGCGCCTGTACCGATGGGCCGATGTTCACGGTGTGGCGCTCATCAGGGGCGATGCAGTCCACCGAGTCCTGGGCGTCCTGCTCGTCGCCCTGCACGTTGTACGGCAGGCGCACGGCGAGGAAGCGGTAGTCCGGGTTGCCGGTCTCGGCGCGCAGGCCTTCCACGGCGCGCTGGCAGAGCATGCCGGCGGTGAGCGAGTCGACGCCGCCGCTGATGCCCAGCACCAGCGTTTTCATGCCCGAGCCCTTCAGGCAGTCCTGGATGAAGCGCACGCGGCGCTGGATCTCGGCCTGCAGCTCGGCGTCGGACTGGAAGGGCGGCTGCACGTTGAGTTCTCTGGCGATGGCGGCCTGTCTGTCTTTCATCTGGAGGGCTCCTGTGGAAAGCGGGAAAAGGGTTACACCGGCACCTTGAACACGTGGCGCAGGTAGGCGACGAAGTTCTCGTCGCGGCATTGGGTCTTGCCCGGGGTGTCGGAAATCTTCGCCACGGGGTGGCCGTTGCAGGCCGTCATCTTGAGCACGATGTTCATCGGTTCCACGCCGGGGATGTCGCAGGTCAGGTTGGTACCGATACCGAAGCTGGTGTTGATCTTGCCACGCAATGCACGGAAGAGCTGCAACGCCTTGGGCATGTCCAGGCCGTCGGAGAACACCAGGGTCTTGGTCATCGGGTCGATTCCCAGGCGGCGGTAGTGGGCGACGGCCTTCTCGGCCCAGGCCAGCGGGTCGCCCGAATCGTGGCGCAGGCCATCGAAGAGCTTGGCGAAGTACAGGTCGAAGTCGCTGAGGAAGGCGTCCATGGTAATGCAGTCGGTCAACGCGATGCCCAGTTGGCCACGGTACTCGCGTACCCAGCAGTCCAGCGCGGCGATCTGGCTGTCGATCAGTCGCGGGCCGAGTTGCTGGTGCGCCATCAGCCATTCGTGGGCCATGGTGCCGATGGGCTTCACGTCGAACTCGCGGGCCAGGTGCACGTTGCTGGTGCCGACGAAACGGCCGGGGAAGTCGCGCTTGAGGATGTGCACGACCTCTTCCTGGGTACGGTAGGAGAAGCGCCGGCGGGTACCGAAGTCGGCCACCTGGAATTCCTTCAGTTCCTCTTCGCTGGCGTTGCCGGCAAGCCAGTCGAGCTTGCGGTACAGCTGCTCGCCGACCTGCTCCAGCACCACCTCGCGGTAGCGATAGCGGTTGCGCACCTCGCTGACGATGGCCAGCAGCGGCACTTCGAAGAGGATCACATGCAGCCACGGGCCACGCAGGCGAATGGCCAGTTGGCCGTCCTCGATGCTGGTGTGCACGTAGCGCAGGTTGAAGCGGAACAGGCTGAGGAAACGGATGAAGTCCGGCTTGATGAACGGGATGCGTTCGAGGAAGGCCAGTTGGTCCGGCGTGGCCTCCAGCTCGGCCAGGCGCTCGATCTGGTAGCGGATTTCCGCCAGGTATGGGCGCAGGTCTTCGGCGTTGCGGCAGCGAAATTCCCACTCCACTTCAGCGTTGGGGTAGTTGTGCAGCACCGCCTGCATCATCGTCAGCTTGTAGAAGTCGGTGTCCAGCAGGTTCTGCACGATGCGCTCGGCAAACACGCTCTCGGCCATGATCAGTTCTCCCTGATGCCCGCGAGGGCGCTATCCAATTCGTTCTCGTTCGCGCAGAGGATCACCCCGGCGCTGCGCATCTCGACGCAGGCGGCCTTCGCGGTTTCCTCCGCGATGGCGCGGCAGGCCGGCAGGTAGAGCAGCACCTCGAAGCCGGCGCGGCGCAGTTGCAGCGCAGTGGTCTTCACGCAGTAGTCCAGCGCCAGGCCGCCCACCAGCACGTGGCTGACCGCATTCTGCCGCAGGTATTCGATCACCCCGGTGCTGCGCCGTTCCGCCAGGTCGTGGAAGCAGGCGCCGTACGGATGCAGGTCCGGCTCCACGCCCTTCCAGATGAAGAAGTCGTAGTCCATCGGCTGCGGCAGTTCGTCCAGCAGCTCGAAGCCCGGCGTGCCCGGCACGCAGTGGCTGACCCAGGTGAGGTCGGCATTGGGCAGGCTGAGCGGTTGCAGCATCTGTGCCGGCTCACTCACTACCCAGGGCGCTTGCGGGCTGTGGGCGTCCTTGCTGCCCAGACGCAGGCTGGCGCGCTCGGCCATGAAGTTGAGGGCGCCGCCGATGGCGTCACCGCCGGGTACCGGCAGTTCATTGGGGCAGAGCGGTGTGAAGCCTTTCTGGGCGTCTACATCGAAGCTGGCGATCAGGTTCATGGAAGCCTCCGCTTGACCGGTGGTGATCTGTCGTGGCTACATAATTCACGACGTGAAATAAGTCGTCAAGCAGAAAGATGAAAAATGCTCGGAGGTGGAAGATGCTTTCTGTACATGGTGAAATAAGTCACAGGACTTCTTCCAACGAGGGAGCATTCGAGGAGCATCGATGAGTAGCGCTGAAGTGCTGGCCACCGTGGATATCGTGGCGCTGCGCCTGAACCCCGAGCGGGGGTTGGAGTTGCTGCTGATCCGCCGCGCCCAGGCGCCGTACGAGGGCCAGTGGGCGTTGCCCGGCGTGCTGATCAATGGCCGCTGCGCCGATCATGGCCTGGACGACGCGGCCCTGCGCGCGCTGCGCGAGAAGGCGCGGGTACAGCCGGCCTACATGGAGCAGGTGGCGACGGTGGGCAATGCGGTGCGCGACCCGCGTGGCTGGTCGCTGAGCGTGTTCTATCTCGTGCTGGTGGCGCCGGATACCGAACTGGCCGCCGACGATCTCGACTTCGTGCCGCTCGACGCCGTGCGCGGCGAGCGCCTGGCCTTGCCTTTCGACCATGCCCATCTGGTGCAGCAGGCTTGTGAGCGCTTGGCGGGCAAGTCGGTGTACAGCGCGTTGCCGCTGCACCTGCTGCCAGAACGTTTCACCGTGGCAGAGGCGCTGAAGGCGTTCGAGTTATCCATCGGCGAGGAAATCCAGCATTCCAGCCTGCGCGGAAGGCTGGAGCGGATGAAGGCAGCGGGCTGGGTGGAAGATACCGGCGAGCGCCACCAGCCGCCGATGGGGCGGCCGCAGCATGTCCTGCGCTTTACGCCGCAGGGAGCGGGGGCGTTTGTGTTTGATCGGAGTTTGTTGGTGTAGGTGTTCTCGGGGGAGTGCGGAGTTGGGCGTTCCCTCTCCCTAACCCTCTCCCTGAAGGGAGAGGGTTAGGGAGAGGGCGCCCCCGACCGCACAGAAATCATCCCTCCATCCGCTCCCCGATCCACTCCACAAACGCCCTGACCTTGGGCACCGCCGCCGCATGCTCGGGGTACGCCAGGTAGTACCCGTTGCGGCTCTGCAGCCCGTGCTCCCAGGCGATCACCAGCTTGCCCTCGCTCAGCTCCTCTTCCACCAGGAAGCGCGGCAACAGCGCCACGCCGCAGCCGGCCTGGGCAGCGCGAATGCACATGTAGAAGGTGTCGAAGCGCGGTCCGTGGTAGCTGTGCTCGCTGTGCTGGCCGAGGCTTAAGAACCACTCGTGCCACGCTTCCTGACGCGTGGCGTTCTGCAGCAGGACCAGGTCTGCCAGTTGGGTCGGGTCGGTCAGCGGCTGCGCCGGCAGGATCGCCGGAGAGCACACCGGCACCATTTCTTCGCCGAACAGCGCCACGCACTCCGCGCCGGGCAGGGTGGCGGCACCGAAGAAGAAGGCGATATCGCAACGCGACTGCAACAGGTCGCCGGGCTCCAGCTCCTGGCGCAGGTCCAGGTGGATGTTCGGGTGGCGATGGCGCCAGCCGTTCAGCCGCGGGATCAGCCAGCGCGCGCCAAAGGTCGGCGGCGTCGCCACGCGCAGCACTTCGGTTTCGCCGCCATAGGACAGCAGGTAATGGGTGGATATCTCTACCTGCGTAAGGATCTTGCGCACTTCCACCAGGTACAGGTCGCCCGCCGGTGTGAGTTGCAGGCGGCGACGCACGCGGCGAAACAGCAGGTGCTGGAGCATTTCCTCCAATTGAGCGACCTGCTTGCTGACTGCGCTCTGGGTCAGGTTCAGCTCTTCGGAAGCGCGGGTAAAACTCAGGTGCCGTGCCACCGCTTCGAAGCATTGCAGGGCGGTCATGGACGGCAGGTGGCGTTTGCTCAGCATGGCGGGCAGTTCATGAATTTACGGAATGATGTGCATAGGAAACGTTGTTTGTTGTGCCCAGGCAAGCCAGTTATTACTTCCGGCATTCCATAAGGTCATCCGAAACAAACAGGAGTCCGCATGATTTCCGCACTGCTCGAATCCCTCGGCGTCGATTCTCGCCTGGCCACCGGTGGCGATCAGGTCATCCACTCTCCCATCGACGGCAGCCGCCTGGGCGCGGTGCGCCTGGAAAGCGCCGCCGAGGTAGAACAGAAGGTCGGTCGCGCCGCCCATGCCTTCGACGCCTGGCGCAAGGTGCCGGCGCCGCGCCGTGGCGAGCTGGTGCGGCTGTTCGGCGAGGAGCTGCGGGCGAGCAAGGCGGCGCTGGGCGAGCTGGTGTCCTGGGAGGCCGGCAAGATCACCCAGGAAGGTCAGGGCGAAGTGCAGGAGATGATCGACATCTGCGACTTCGCCGTCGGCCTGTCGCGCCAGCTCTACGGCCTGACCATCGCCTCCGAGCGCCCCGGCCACCACATGCGCGAGAGCTGGCACCCGCTGGGCGTGGTCGGGGTGATCAGCGCGTTCAACTTCCCGGTCGCGGTGTGGTCCTGGAACACCGCGCTGGCGCTGGTCTGCGGCAACTCGGTGGTGTGGAAACCGTCGGAGAAAACCCCGCTCACCGCGCTGGCCTGCCAGGCACTGTTCGAGCGTGCACTGAAGAAATTTGGCGATGCGCCGGAATACTTGAGCCAGGTGGTGGTCGGCGATCGCAGCGCCGGCGAAGCGCTGGTGGACGACGTCCGCGTCGCCCTGGTCAGCGCCACCGGCAGCACCCGCATGGGCCGTGAAGTCGGCCCGCGCGTAGCGGCTCGCTTCGGCCGCAGCATCCTCGAGCTGGGCGGCAACAACGCGATGATCCTCGCGCCCAGCGCCGACCTCGATATGGCCGTGCGCGCCGTGCTGTTCAGCGCCGTCGGCACCGCCGGGCAGCGCTGTACCACGCTGCGCCGGCTGATTGCCCACGAGTCGGTGAAGGACGAGTTCGTCAGCCGCTTGAAGACGGCCTATGCCAAGGTGCGCATCGGTCATCCGCTGGAAGGCAACCTGATCGGTCCGCTGATCGACGAGCGCAGCTTCCTGGCCATGCAGGGCGCGCTGGAGCAGGCGCGCGGCGAGGGCGGTGTGGTGTTCGGCGGCGAGCGCCAGTTGGCTGAGCAATTCCCCGAGGCCTATTACGTGTCGCCGGCCATCGTCGAGATGCCCGAGCAGAGTGACGTGGTGCGCAGCGAAACCTTCGCGCCGATCCTCTACGTGGTGCCCTACAAGGACTTCAACGATGCGGTAGCGCTGAACAACGGCGTGCCGCAAGGCCTGTCGTCCTGCATCTTCACCACCGACCTGCGCGAGGCCGAGGCCTTCGTCTCGGCGGTGGGCAGCGACTGCGGCATCGCCAACGTCAACATCGGTCCGAGCGGCGCGGAGATCGGCGGGGCCTTCGGCGGCGAGAAGGAAACCGGCGGCGGCCGCGAATCTGGCTCCGACGCCTGGAAGGGCTACATGCGCCGGCAGACCAACACCGTGAACTACTCGCGGGAACTGCCGCTGGCCCAGGGCATAGTCTTCGACTGATCGCACCGGGGCCATGGGCCCCTGTAGGAGCGAGCTTGCTCGCGAACGGAGTCCGGCTGGACTTCGGCGCGATGCGGTTCGCGAGCAAGCTCGCTCCTACAGCCACCCCGGCCCACGAACGGGCCTGAAGTACAGAGTCATTCACAAGGTTCGCGTAGAAGGATCGCTGGATGTCGCTTCGCCAAGAGTGTTTGTGGGAATACCTGACGCCCGCCCGCCCGGAAGCTCCGGAGCTGCGCGGGGATCGCAAGGTCGATGTGTGTGTCATCGGCGCGGGCTTCACCGGCCTGTCCGCCGCGCTGCATCTGCTGGAGCGGGGCCAGAAGGTCTGCGTTCTGGAAGCCCACACCACCGGGCACGGTGGCTCGGGGCGTAACGTCGGGCTGGTCAACGCCGGCCTGTGGATTCCCCCGGACGAGATCGAAGCGGGCATGGGCGCGGAGATCGGTCAGCGGGTCAACCGCATGCTCGGCAACGCGCCCTCGCTGGTGTTCTCGCTGATCGACAAGTACGCCATCGATTGCCAGGCGCGCCGCGAAGGCACGCTGCACATGGCGCACAACGCCCGTGGCCTGGCCGACCTGCGCAGCCGCTGCGAACAATGGGGGCGCCGCGGCGCTCCTGTTGAGTTGCTCACCGGCGCCGACTGTGAACAAGCCTGCGGCACTGACAAGATCGCCGGCGCGCTGCTGGACCGCCGCGCCGGTACGCTCAACCCCATGGCCTACGTCAGCGGCCTCGCCCGCGCGGTGGTCGGTCTGGGTGGCGAGCTGTATCACCATTCCCCGGTGGTTGGCCTGGTGCGCGTCGGCAGCGCGTGGAACGTGATCACCGCCGGTGGCGTGGTCACCGCCGACAAGGTGGTGATCGCCTCCAGCGCTTACACCGAGGGTGAGTGGACGCAGCTGCGCCGTACCTTCTTCCCCGGCTACTACTACCAGGTCGCCTCGCGCCCGCTGGAGGGCGCGGAAGCTGCGCGCATCCTGCCGGGCGGGCAGGGCTCCTGGGATACCCGCCAGGTGCTCAGCAGCATCCGCCGTGACGCCGACGGCCGCCTGCTGCTCGGCAGCCTCGGCAAGGGCACCGGCAAGCCGGCGTGGTTCCTGAAAAGCTGGGCGGACCGCATCCAGCAGCACTACTTCCCGAAGCTGGGCAAGGTGGACTGGGAGTTCACCTGGACCGGCTGCATCGACTTCACCCCCGACCACCTCATGCGCCTGTTCGAGCCGGCGCCGGGGCTGGTCGCCATGAGCGGCTACAACGGTCGTGGCGTCACCACCGGCACAGTGGTGGGCAAGGCCTTCGCCGACTTTCTGCTGGACGGTGACGCCAGCGCCTTGCCGATGCCGCTGCGGCCTATGGAGGAAATCTCCGCGGTTGGCCTGCGCAGCTGTCTGTACGAAGCCGGCTTCTCCCTCTACCACGCCGGGCAGTGCCTGCGGGTGGTGATCTGAGACGGTTCAAAGTGGGGCGCGCGCCGCCCCGGTTTGACCCACCAACGCTCGCTGCACTTTGGTCTAGCCTCTTATGGTGCGTTACCCCGACGGGTCTGCACCGCGGATGTGCAGTTCGGTGACAGCGACGGTTACGGTTGGGGTTGCGCCTGTGGTGGCTGGAAAAAGCCAGCTCACGGGAAGGTTGGTTGCACCCTGCTGCCTGTTCGGTTGCACCTTTTTCTTTCAATGGGTTGCACGTGTCTAGCGCTTGATGTCTGCCAGCTTGCGCTGTTTTCGCTGTAGGACTTGGTTAATAACAAAAACGAATGGCACGCCGCTTGCTGTCGATATCTCGCTGAATCGCTTAAACGAGAAATCGCCAACAAGAAACACAACGCGCCATTACAAAAACCCTCAGGAGCAAAACTCCATGTCGCAGAAGATTTTCAGAAAAGGCTTTCTGGCTCTGGCGGTAACCACCGCACTGGGTGTGTCTTCCGTAGTACAGGCCGATGTCGTTATCGGGGTAGCAGGTCCGCATACCGGGGCGAACGCCTCGTTCGGGGAACAGTACTGGCGTGGGGCTAGCCAGGCCGCGGAAGACATCAACGCCGCTGGCGGTATCAATGGCGAGAAGATCAAGCTGGTGAAGGCGGACGACGCCTGCGAGCCGAAACAGGCCGTGGCCGTGGCCAACCGCCTGGTCGACCAGGACAAGGCGGTCGCCGTGGTCGGCCACTTCTGCTCCTCCTCCACCATCCCCGCCTCGGAGGTCTACGACGAGGCCGGCGTCATCGCCATCACCCCCGGTTCCACCAACCCGCAGGTCACCGAGCGCGGTCTCTCCGGCATGTTCCGCATGTGCGGCCGTGACGACCAGCAGGGCGTGGTCGCCGGCGATTACATCGTCGACGTGCTGAAGGCCAAGAAGGTCGCGGTGATCCATGACAAGGACACCTACGGCCAGGGCCTGGCGGACGCCACCAAGGCGCAGCTGAACAAGCGCGGCGTGAAGGAAGTGCTGTACGAAGGCCTGACCCGCGGCGAGAAGGACTTCAACGCCCTGGTCACCAAGATCCGCGCTTCGGGCGCCGAGGTCGTCTACTTCGGCGGCCTGCACCCGGAAGCCGGCCCGCTGGTCCGTCAGATGCGCGAGCAGGGCCTGACCGCCAAGTTCATGTCCGATGACGGCATCGTCACCGACGAACTGGTCACCACCGCTGGCGGCCCGCAATACGTCAAGGGCGTGCTGATGACCTTCGGCGCCGACCCGCGCCTGATCCCGGACGGCAAGGCCGTGGTGGAGAAATTCCGCGCCAACGGTTTCGAGCCCGAGGGTTACACCCTCTACGCCTACTCCTCGGTTCAGGCCCTGGCCGCCGCCTTCAATGGCGCCGGCAAGACCGACCCGGCCAAGGCCAGCGAGTGGCTGAAATCACACCCGGTCGCCACCGTCATGGGCCAGAAGGAATGGGACAAGAAGGGCGACCTGAAAGTCTCCGACTACGTGGTCTACGAGTGGGATGACAAGGGCAAGTACCACCAGCTCGACGCGATGAAGAAGTAAGCCCGCCTGACCGGCCGGCGCCGCTACCCGCGGCGCCGGCTTCCCCGCAGGTCGGCGGTACGCGCGCAGCTGGTCACAAGCCGGTGATTGCGCGAGCCGTCAGCCTTTCCTGCCCTGCTTGCGCGAGTACCCAATCGTGGACGGTATCTTTCTTCAGCAAATGATCAACGGGCTGACCCTGGGGTCGGTCTACGGTCTGATCGCCATCGGCTATACGATGGTCTACGGCATCATCGGCATGATCAACTTCGCCCACGGCGAGGTGTACATGATCTCTGCCTATCTCTCCGCGGTGGGCCTGGCCCTGCTGGCCTTCTTCGGCCTGCAGTCGTTCCCGCTGCTGATCCTCGGCACGCTGGTCTTCACCATCTTCGTCACCGGCGTGTACGGCTGGGTGATCGAGCGGATCGCCTACAAGCCGCTGCGCAACTCCACGCGCCTGGCTCCGCTGATCTCCGCCATCGGCATGTCGCTGATCCTGCAGAACTACGTGCAGTTGGCCCAGGGCCCGCGCCAGCAAGGCGTGCCGACCCTGCTCGACGGCGCCTTCAAGTTCCACATCGGCGAAGGCTTCGTGCAACTGACCTACACCAAGGTGTTCATCCTCATCGCCGCCTTCGTCGGCATGGGCGTGCTGACCTACGTGATCCAGTACACCAAGCTGGGGCGCATGTGCCGCGCCACCCAGCAGGACCGCAAGATGGCCTCGATCCTGGGGATCAACACCGACCGGGTGATCTCCTACGTGTTCGTCATCGGCGCCGCCATGGCCGCGCTGGCCGGCGTGCTGATCACCATGAACTACGGCACCTTCGACTTCTACGCCGGCTTCATCATCGGCATCAAGGCATTCACCGCCGCGGTGCTCGGCGGCATCGGCTCGCTGCCCGGCGCCATGCTTGGCGGGCTGATCCTGGGCGTGGCCGAGGCGCAGTTCTCCGGCATGGTGAACACCGACTTCAAGGACGTGTTCGCCTTCGGCCTGCTGGTGACCATCCTGATCTTCCGACCGCAAGGGCTCCTGGGTCGTCCCCAGGTATCGAAGGTGTAAGCATGACGTCCGTTACCCAGACCTCTGCCGCGCCGAAAGCAGCGCGCATCGATATCCGGAAGAGCCTCGTCGACACCGTCCTCGCCGGTCTGATCGCCCTGATCGTGTTTGGCCCCATCGTCGGCATCGTGCTCGATGGCTACAGCTTCAAGGTCGAACCGGTCCGCCTTGCCTGGATGATCGGCGCGGTGATGCTCGGCCGCCTGCTGCTCAGCCTGTTCCTGCAGACGCCCGCCGGCCTGCGCATCATGGATCGCTTCGAAAGCTCCGACTCGGGCATCAGCGTCCTGCCGCCGGGCTACAAGACGCGCCTGCGCTGGATAGTCCCGCTGGTGATCCTCGCCGCGGTGATCTTCCCGTTCTTCGCCAGCAAGTACCTGCTCACCGTGATCATCCTCGGGCTGATCTACGTGCTGCTGGGCCTGGGCCTGAACATCGTGGTCGGCCTCGCCGGGTTGCTCGATCTGGGCTACGTGGCCTTCTACGCCATCGGCGCCTACGGCCTCGCGCTGGGTTACCAGTACCTCGGCCTGGGCTTCTGGACGGTGCTGCCGCTGGCGGCCATCGTCGCCGCGCTGGCGGGAGCGTTATTGGGCTTCCCCGTGCTGAGGATGCACGGGGACTACCTGGCCATCGTGACCCTGGGCTTCGGCGAGATCATCCGCCTGATCCTCAACAACTGGCTGTCCTTCACCGGTGGCCCGAACGGCATGCCGGTGCCGTCGCCGACTTTCTTCGGCCTCGAGTTCGGTCGCCGGGCGAAGGAGGGCGGCACGCCTATCCACGAGTTCCTCGGCATCGATTACAACCAGAACTTCAAGTTCCTGTTCATCTACGTGGTGCTCTTCCTGGTGGTGCTACTGGTGCTCTACATCAAGCACCGCCTGACCCGCATGCCGGTCGGTCGCGCCTGGGAGGCCCTGCGCGAGGACGAGATCGCCTGCCGCGCCATGGGCCTGAACCACGTGCTGGTGAAACTCTCGGCGTTCATGCTCGGTGCCTCCACCGCAGGTCTGGCCGGCGTGTTCTTCGCCAGCTACCAGGGCTTCGTCAACCCGTCGTCCTTCACCTTCTTCGAGTCGGCGCTGATCCTCGCCATCGTGGTGCTGGGCGGCATGGGGTCGACGGTCGGCGTGGTGATCGCTGCCTTCGTCCTCACTGTCGCGCCGGAACTGCTGCGCAGCTTCGCCGACTACCGCGTGCTGCTGTTCGGCATCCTCATGGTGCTGATGATGATCTGGCGTCCGCGCGGGCTGATCCGCATCAGCCGTAGCGGCTTTGCCGTACGCAAGGGGGTGGCGCCATGAGCGGTGACAAGATCCTCAGCGTCGAGCACCTGATGATGCATTTCGGCGGCATCAAGGCGCTCAACGACGTCAACCTCGACGTGGAGCGCGGCTCCATCACTGCGCTGATCGGCCCCAACGGCGCTGGCAAGACCACGGTGTTCAACTGCCTCACCGGCTTCTACAAGGCCACTGGCGGCAACATCCTGCTCAACACCCAGGGCGGCACCACCGACGTCATCAAGGTGCTCGGCCAGCCGTTCCAGGGCGGCGACTTCGTCAACCCGGCGCAGTTCGGCAACCGCCTCTACTACAAGATGTTCGGCGGCACCCACCTGGTGAACCGCGCGGGCCTTGCGCGCACCTTCCAGAACATCCGGTTGTTCCGCGAGATGTCGGTGGTGGAGAACCTGCTGGTGGCCCAGCACATGTTCGTCAACCGCAACCTCATCGCCGGCGTGCTCAATACCCCCGGCTACCGACGCGCGGAAAGCGAAGCGCTGGACCACGCCTTCTACTGGCTGGAAGTGGTGGACCTGGTGGATTGCGCCAACCGCCTGGCCGGCGAGATGTCCTACGGGCAGCAGCGTCGCCTGGAGATCGCCCGCGCCATGTGCACGCGGCCCGAGCTGATCTGCCTCGACGAACCGGCTGCTGGCCTCAACCCCGCTGAAACCCAGGCGCTGGCGCGCATCGTTCGCTACCTGCGTGACCACCACGGCATCACCGTGCTGCTGATCGAGCACGACATGGGCATGGTGATGAACATCTCCGACCACATCATCGTGCTCGACCACGGCGTGGTCATCGCCCGTGGCGGCCCGGAGGAGATTCGCCACAACGACAAGGTCATTGCCGCCTATCTCGGCGCAGACGAAGAGGAGCTGGCATGACGGCGCCGATGTTGGAATTCCGTGAGGTCGATGTGTTCTACGGGCCGATCCAGGCGCTGAAGAAAGTCTCGCTGACCGTCAACGAAGGGGAGACCGTGGCGCTGATCGGCGCCAACGGCGCGGGCAAGTCGACGCTGCTGATGTCGATCTTCGGCCAGCCCCGCGCGGCCGGCGGCGCGATCCTCTACAAGGGCCAGGATATCCGCCACAAGTCCGCGCACTACGTGGCCTCCAACGGCATTGCGCAGTCGCCGGAAGGGCGCCGGGTGTTCCCCGACATGACGGTGGAGGAGAACCTGCTGATGGGTACCATCCCCATCGGCATGGACCACGCTCAGGAAGACATGCAGCGCATGTTCGATCTCTTCCCGCGCCTGAAGGAGCGGCGCAACCAGCGCGCCATGACCATGTCCGGCGGTGAGCAGCAGATGCTCGCCATCGCCCGCGCGCTGATGAGCCGGCCCAAGCTGCTGCTGCTCGACGAACCCTCGCTGGGCCTGGCGCCCATCGTGGTCAAGCAGATATTCCAGACCCTGCGCGAGCTGGCGCAGAGCGGAATGACGCTGTTCCTCGTGGAGCAGAACGCCAACCATGCGCTGAAGCTGTCGGACCGTGGCTACGTGATGGTCAACGGTGAAATCCGCCTGAGCGGCACGGGCGCGGAATTGCTGGGTAACCAGGAGGTTCGCAACGCGTATCTGGGTGGGCACTGACACCGTCGCCTTTCGTAGGAGCGAGCTTGCTCGCGAACATCTCCGCAGCGGGGCTTGTTCGCGAGCAAGCTCGCTCCTACAGGTTCTTCGCCGCTTTGTAGAGGGGTTTCCATGCAAGACCTCCGCTTCCTCACCAACGCCGACGTCGCCCAGCGCCTGGGTTATCCCCAACTGATCGAAGCCCTGCGCATCGGCCTGGCCGGCGCCTGCGAAGCGCCGGTGCGCGGTTGCCACGAACTCCCCGAAAACGCCTCGCTGCTGACCATGCCGGTGTGGCGGCCGGGGCAGGACATCGGCGTGAAACTGGTCACCGTATTCCCCAATAACAGCGCGAAGAACCTGCCGGCGGTGGCCGCCTTGTTCTGCCTGTTCGACGGGCAGACCGGCCACCCCCTGGCGATGCTCGAAGCGTCGGAAATGACTGCGCGGCGCACCGCCTGCACCTCCGCACTGGCCGCCGATTACCTGGTGCGGCGCGATGCGCGACGGCTGTTGGTCGTTGGCAGTGGCACCCTGGCGCCGCATATGGTCCGCGCCCATTGCTCGGTGCGCGAGTACGAGGACATTGCCCTCTGGGGGCGCCAGGAAGACAAGGTGAACGCCCTGGTGAAGCAGCTGCAGGACGAGGGCTATCCCGCCCACGCCTGTGTCGATCTGCGAGGTGGCGTGGCGGCAGCGGATTGCATCAGTTGCGTCACCACCTCCCGCGAGCCAATCGTGCTCGGCGCATGGCTGCGTTCGGGTTGCCACCTCGATCTGGTCGGCGCCTTTCTTCCGAGCATGCGCGAGACCGACAGCGAAGCCGTGCGCCGTGCGCGTATCGTCGTCGATACCTGCGAAGGTGCGCGGGAGGAAGCGGGCGATCTGCTGATTCCCCTGGGCGAAGGCGTGATCGATGAGAGCGCCATTGGCTGCCAGTTGGCCGACCTCCTGCAGGGGCGCGGTGCACGCAAGGATGACAGCGAGATCACCCTGTTCAAGTCCGTCGGTTATGCACTGGAAGACCTGATCGCGGCGCGTCTGCTGGTCCTGTGAAGTTGTCCCGAAATTCTGTGGGCGGGGCTGTGGATAACGTCTGGGAGAACCTTGCGAGCCCGCGTCGCCACAGGCGCCGCCAAAGCCGCTCGATTTCTGTTCGATTGCCCTGCAACCCCTGTATGGATGGACAGGTACGGCTTCGCGGAAAAGTTCCGGGAAGCTGACAATTGTCCCCGTCTGCCGTTGAAAGACTTGTGGATAACCTTGGGAAGAACTTCTCCAGCGCAGCGGCGGCGCGGCTTGCAGGCAAGCGCTCGAAAATCGTCCAGCGGAAAACGCCATTCCGCTTGCCCACAGAAACCGTGGAGCAGCCTGTGGACAAGGTGGGTGCAGATCTCGGCGGGCCTTTAGCCATGGGGCTCTCAAGCGGCTGTTCGGGTTTTATCCAGCACGGCTGTAACGCAACGCGGCAGGCCCGGGCTGTTATGCTCGGCCGACCGACAAGAACGCGCACCGCACGAATCTCCGGCATGCACCGGTGACGGCGGCGCCAGCAAAGAGGATTTCAGTGATGACCACTCCCACCCTGTTCATTACCGGCGCCACCTCCGGCTTCGGCGAAGCCTGTGCACGGCGCTTCGCCCGTGATGGCTGGTCGCTGGTGATCACCGGCCGCCGCGAGGAGCGCCTGAACGCGCTGGCCCAGGAACTGTCCGCCGAGACCGACGTGCTGCCGCTGGTGCTCGACGTGCGTGACCGTGCCGCGATGACCGCCGCCGTGGACAGCCTGCCGGAGAAGTTCGCCAAGCTGCGTGGCCTGATCAACAACGCCGGCCTCGCCCTGGGCACAGACCCTGCGCAGGAGTGCGAGCTGGATGACTGGGACACCATGGTGGACACCAACATCAAGGGCCTGATGTACGCCACCCGCCTGCTGCTGCCGCGCCTGATCGCCCATGGCCCGGGCGCGAGCATCCTCAACCTGGGTTCGGTCGCCGGCCACTGGCCCTATCCGGGCGGTCACGTCTACGGCGCGACCAAGGCCTTCGTCGAGCAGTTCTCGCTGAACCTGCGCTGCGACCTGCAGGGCACCGGCGTGCGCGTCACCAACCTCGAGCCGGGCATGTGCGAGAGCGAGTTCTCCCTGGTGCGCTTCGGCGGCGACCAGGCGAAGTACGACAAGACCTACGCCGGCGCCGAGCCGATCCAGTCCGCGGACATTGCCGAGACCATCCACTGGATCATGAACCAGCCGCCGCACATCAACATCAATACCCTGGAGATCATGCCGGTGAGCCAGGCCTGGGCGGGGTTCTCGGTGCATCGCAAGGGGTGATGTATGGTCGGGTAACCGTCGCACTCAGGGGGGGCGTGCCGGGATTTCTCCCTCACCCCAGCCCTCTCCCAGAGGGAGAGGGGGCCGTCTGAGCCGGCTGACGCCGAGGCTTCATCCTGCACCAAACGGTCGTCTCACCCTCTGGGAGAGGGGGAGGGGCTTTTGATCTTGTAGGAGCGAGCTTGCTCGCGAACCAATCCCGCTGCGAGGCCGTTCGCGAGCAGCTCGCTCCTACAAAGAGCAGGTCAGCCGGCGAGCAGCCAGGCGCCGGCGCCTGCCGAGGCCAGGCCTGCGAAACGTATCAGCGGCGCCGCGGCCTGCGGCAGCACGCGAACCAGACCGTAACCCGCCGCATGCAGCGCGGCGGTCGCGCCGACGAAGCCGGCGGCGTACAGCCACGGGCTGCTCAGGTCCGGCAGTTCCAGCCCGTGCGCCACCCCGTGGGCGAGGGCGAACAGCGCCGTCGCGCCCATCGCCAGGAACAGCGGCGGACGCACCGCCAGCGCCACGCACAGGCCCAGCGCCAGTACCGAAGCGGCGATACCGGTCTCCATGAACGGAATCTCCAACCCCTCGAATCCCAGCAGGCCGCCGATCAGCATGGTGCCGACGAAGGTGCAGGGCAGCGCCAGTCGCGCGGCGCCTTGCTGCTGGGCGGCCCAGAGGCCGACGGCAACCATCGCCAGGAGATGGTCGAGGCCGGTGATGGGGTGGGCGATGCCGGCGATCAGGCCGTGGTCGCCGTGGCCCGGATGAGCGAAGGCCACCGCCGGGGTGAGGAACAGCGCCAGGCTGTAGAGGGCTTTACGCAGGGTCATGGTCACTCCTTGGTCTGTGGGTCTGTTCAGGCTGCGGTCAGCAGGCCCTGGCGCTCGATGAAAGCGATGATCTCGGCCAGGCCCTGGCCGGTCTTCTGGTTGCTGAACACGAACGGCTTCTCGCCGCGCATGCGGGTGGCGTCCTGGTCCATCACGTCCAGCGAGGCGCCCACCAGCGGGGCGAGGTCGATCTTGTTGATCACCAGCAGGTCGGACTTGCAGATGCCCGGCCCGCCCTTGCGCGGGATCTTGTCGCCGGCGGAGACGTCGATCACGTACAGCGTCAGGTCCGACAGCTCGGGGCTGAAGGTGGCCGAGAGGTTGTCGCCACCGGACTCCACCAGGATCAGGTCGAGGCCCGGAAAGCGGCGGTTGAGCTGATCCACGGCTTCGAGGTTGATCGAGGCGTCCTCGCGGATCGCCGTGTGCGGGCAGCCGCCGGTTTCCACGCCGATGATCCGCTCCGGCTCCAATGCCTCATTGCGCACCAGGAACTGCGCGTCTTCCTGGGTGTAGATGTCGTTGGTGACCACGGCGATGTTGTAGCGCTGACGCAGGGCGCGGCACAGCGCCAGGGTCAGGGCGGTCTTGCCGGAGCCCACCGGGCCGCCGATGCCGACGCGAAGGGGTTGAGAGTTCATGGCAGTTCTCCTAGGAGCGGAACAGACGGCTGTATTGGGTTTCGTGATTCATGCAGGCCAGCGCGAGACCGAAGGGCGCGCCGCCGTGGGGATCGTTTTCCAGCGCGGCCTGGCAGGCGGCGTCAAGTTCGGGAAGCAATTGCGAGGTAAGCTTCTGCGCGGCCAACTGGCCCAGCGGCAGGGTCTTCATCAGCACCGCCAACTGGTTCTCCAGCCAGCTCCACAGCCAGGCACCGAGGGCCTGTTCCGGGGAAAGCGCCCAGGCGCGGGCGGCCAGCGCCCAGGCGGCGGCGAAGGAGGGTTCGGCCTGCTCGGCGAGCCACAGGCGAGCGGGTTCGTCCAGTTCGGGCAGGGCTTCGAGCAACTGGCCGAGGGAGAAGCCCATCTGCCGGTTCTCCAGGCCCAGTTCGCGGGTTTCGCGGCTGGCGCGATGGCGCTCGGCGGCATCGCCCAGGGCGGCCCAGTCGGCGCTCTGCGCGGCGCGCAGCAATTCGGCCAGCAGCGGGCCTTCGAAGCGCGCGAGGTTGAGATGCAGTTGATCGACGAGCCAGGTGCGGGCGCCATCGGCGTCCTTCACCTGGCCCTGGTCGATGGCGCTTTCCAGCCCTTGCGAGTAGCTGTAGCCGCCGATGGGCAACTGCGGGCTGGCGAGGCGCAGCAGCGGCCAGAGGTTCGAGATTTCAGTCACGAGCGACTATCTGCCAGGGCATGCTGTTCGGCTCCCTCGCCCTTCGGAGCGGGGCGCGCAGCCGGGGTTGGGGAGAGGGTGCTAACCCGTTGCGCCGAGTTCACCGGCGCACTCCGAACTGATGCAGCTTCGGCGCGTAGTTGAACTGCTCTTCGCCGTGGTGCGAGTGATGATGCCCACCACCATAGGCGCCGTGCTCGGGCTGGAACGGCGCTTCGATGGCTTCCACCGTGGCGCCGAGCTGGTCGAGCATGGCCTTGAGCACGTAGTCGTCGAGCAGGCGCAGCCAGCCGTCGCCGACTTGCAGGGCGACGTGTCGATTGCCCAGGTGATAGGCCGCGCGGTTCAGCTCGCGGGCATTGGCGCAGGTGACGTGCAGCAGTTTCTCGGGCGCCGCGCAGACGCGTACCACGCGACCATCGTTGGCCAGCAGGCACTCGCCGTCGGCCAGCGGCGACTGGCCGCGCTCGAGGAACAGGCCGACGTCTTCACCGGTACTGGTGAAGCAGCGCAGGCGGCTCTTGCTGCGCGCTTCGTAGTTCAGGCGCAGCTCGGCGTCACAGTGTTCGCGGGGTTCGATTCGTTGGTGGATGACCAGCATGGCAGCGTCCGGCAGTAGCAATGACGGTGCTAGAGCAAGGGGCTTGCCAGCGCAGGTGCATGTCAGCGCTGGCGCGGGCTGGCGGGGTTGTCCGGGCGATCAGGAATGGTGCGCGTGGGCAAGGATGGTGCGCACGAAAACGGTGCGCACCAATGCGGGGCGATGCGGATCTTTGTAGGAGCGAGCTTGCTCGCGAACACATTCCGCAGTGCAGCGGTTCGCGAGCAAGCTCGCTCCTACAGGTCGGGCAGGGGGCGAAGGGCGGTCGGGGGTCAGGGCCGTGAACCGATCCCGGTCCAGTGCTTGGCGCCGATCATGATGAAGCGCAGCTGCTGGGTGATCTTGGCCTGGGGCGAGAGGTGCGTGGGCAGCGAGTCGGCCGGAGGGTCGATCAGCTCGGGCAGGGTGGCGAACACCGTCTTCACCACCAGGTCGGCGATCACGTCGATGTCCTGGGCGGTGAGGTGCGGCAGCTTGTTGAGCAGCGCCAGGTCGGCGGCCAGGTCGTCGGTGATGCGCTGGCGCAGAGCGCCCACGGCCTGGCGGATCGGGTGCGAACCGCCGTACTGCTCGCGGGCGAGGAAAAGGAACTGGGTGCGGTTGGCAGTGACGGCATCGAGGAAGATGCGCACCGACGCCTCGATCACGCCGCCCAGTTCGAACTCGTTGTGGCGCACCACGCGAAGGGTTTCGCGGAAGGTCTCGTCAACATCGGCGACCAGGGCGAGGCCGAGCTGGTCCATATCGGCGAAATGCCGGTAGAAGCCCGCCGGGACGATCCCCGCGGTTTTCGCCACTTCGCGCAGGCTCAGGGTGCCGAAGCCACGGCCGCTGTCCATCAGGCTGCGCGCGGCATCCATCAGGGCCAGGCGGGTCTGTTGTTTCTGTTCGGCGCGGGGAGTGGACATACGACTGGGCTATCCAAGGCGAAGGCGCAGGCACTCTAGCAAATGCCGCCTGGCGTTGGGGAAGTTCGTGATCAGTCCAGTGAACAGGTGTTGACTGAAAAGTCCTGTGCATGCGATTTTAAGTGAACACGTGTTTACTGTCTGGTGTTCGACCATGTCCCTGTTTCCCTTCGCCGGCCTGCGTTTCGTATCGCCGCTCTTGTCGCCGTTGCGTGCATTGGTGCATGGCCAGTGGCTGCGCGAGTCGGACATCGATGCCGTGCTGCGCGCCTGCAATAGCGGCTGGTCCTTGCAGCGCGTATTCGCGCGGGTCGAGGCGCGGCAGTGGGTGGCGGACGACATGCTCGAACTGCGCCTGCGCCCCAATGCGCACTGGCGTGGCGCGCGGCCCGGCCAACACCTGCAACTGTTCGTCGAGCGCGATGGAATTCGCCATAGCCGCAGCTACAGCCTGACCCGTGTCGCCGACGACGGCTGCCTGGAGTTCGCCGTGAAGTTGCAGCCGGGCGGGCGGATTTCTCCCTTCCTGCTGCAGCAACTCTGCGTCGGGGACGTGCTGGAACTGGGCCAGCCGGACGGCGACCTGAGCTGGCCAGCCGATGGCCAGGGCGTGCTGCTGCTCGCCGCCGGCAGTGGCCTGACGCCCTTGCTCGGTCTGCTCCGCGAGGCGCTGGCGCGCGGCTACAGCGGGCCGGTGACGCTGCTGCATTACGTCCGCGAGCGTGGCCAGAAGGCCTTCGTCGTTGGGCTGGAGGCGCTGGCGCGGCAATACCCGAACCTCGAACTGCGCTGGGCGCTGAGTGGTGATGCCGCACGGGAAGGCGAGCTGTCCGGGCGCCTGCAGCGTGATCACGTTGCTGATCTGGCTGGTCGTCATGTGCTGGCTTGCGGCCCCGGCGGCTTCGTCGAAACCGTGCGGCAGGTGCTGGGTGCGAGCAGCCGAAGTCTGCAGGTGGAAAGCTTCAGCCCGCCCGCCTGGGACGAGAACGAACCGGCCAAGTCAGTGACCCTGCGCTTTGCTCGCAGCGCACTGCAAGTGCAGGGCGACAGCCGTCGTAGCCTGCTGGAACAGGCTGAAGCCAGTGGCCTGCGCCCCGTACATGGTTGCCGCCAGGGCGTCTGCACCAGCTGCACCTGCACGCTGGTCAGCGGCTGTGTGCGTGACCTGCGCAGCGGCGAGCTGTTCAGCGAACCGGGCCAGCCCATCCGCATTTGCGTCAGCGCGCCCCAGGGCGACCTGGCCGTCGATCTCTAGGAGCTCTCATGCGCGAAGACCGCGACCTTACTGCCGCCGAGCTGGCGGCCTTCGGTGCCGAGCTGGACGCCCTGCGCCAGCGCACCCTGCACGACCTGGGCGAGAAAGACGCCCGCTACATCCGCCGCATCCGCGCGGTGGTGCGCTTCTGCTGCTGGAGCGGGCGCGCGTTGCTGATGGCCGGCTGGTTCCCGCCCACCTGGCTGCTGGGCACCTTTCTGCTCGGGCTGGGCAAGATCCTGGAGAACATGGAGCTGGGTCATAACGTCATACATGGCCAGTACGACTGGATGAACGATCCGGAGTTTTCCGGGCAGAACTACGAGTGGGACATCGTCGGCCCTTCGGACTTCTGGCGGCACACGCACAACCATGTGCATCACACCTACACCAACGTGCTGGGGATGGATGACGACGTTGGTTATGGCGTGGTGCGGCTGTTCCCCGAGCAGAAGTGGAAGCCGTTCTACCGCTGGCAGCCGATCTGGGTGACCCTCCAGGCGCTGCTGTTCCAGTACGCCGTGGCGGTGCAGCACCTGCGCCTGGACAAGTACGTGAAGGGGCGGATGAGCAAGGAAGAACTGCGCCCGTTGCTGCGCCAGTTCAACGCCAAGGTCGGGCGCCAGTGGGTGAAGGATTACCTGGTTTTCCCGCTGCTCGGGTTGTTCACGGGGGCCTGCGGCGCAGTGCTGCTGGGTAACGTCATCGCCAACCTGATGCGCAACCTGTGGACCTTCACCGTGATCTTCTGCGGCCACTTCACCGAGAAGGCGGCGGTGTTCCCGCCCGAGGTGCTGCAGGGCGAGACGCGCGGCCACTGGTACCTGCGCCAGTTGCGTGGGTCGAGCAATCTGGAAGGCGGCCCGCTCTTCCACATCCTCACCGGCAACCTCAGCCACCAGATCGAGCACCACCTCTACCCGGACCTGCCGGCACGCCGCTATGCGCAGCTGTCGAAGGAAGTGCAGGCGATTGCCGCGCGCTACGGCCAGACCTACAACAGCGGCCGGCTGTCGGCGCAGTTCGCCACGGTGCTCAAGCGCATCTGGGTCCATCGCCGGCCGACACAGCCGGCGGTCGCCTGAGCCGAATCAGGCACGGCGGGTCATCGGCGAGGCGATCTCCTCACGCAGGGCGCGCAACTCGGCGGCGTCCTGATTGAGATGGTGGATGGACTTGAGCAGCTTCTGTCGGAGCAGGTCATCCTGGACCTGTTCGACCGCCCGCATGACTTCCAGGGCCGTGGCCTCGTTGTTGGCGGCGACGGCGTCGAGAGTCTTTCGCAGGCTGCGGGTTGCGTGGTTCACGTTGGTGTTCTCCTGAAAACTGCACGCACCCTACGACCTGAGTATTTCCAATAAATTTCAACAAGTTGCTTTCCGATCGACGGTCATGATGTCGCACCAGTGGCGCATCGGTTCAGGAAAGCATGCACACCGCCAGCAGTGGCACCAGGTTGAGCAGCAGCACGCCGATCTTGTAGATCGCCATGCCGCCGTAATGAATGCCATCGAATTTCTCCACCGGCAGGGCGAACCAGCGGGTGTGCAGGCGATAGACGAAGTCGTGGGCGAGGGTAAAGGCGGCGAACCAGACCAGCAGGATGGCGTAGTTGATCAGGGTGCAGTAGAGCAGGAAGGGTTTCAGGTCCATGAGCGGCATGAGGATTCTCCGGCCACATACTGCATTGGAGTCGCCGCCGGGCGCAGGGTTTCACCGGTTGCCGGCGAGCGCGCGTCCGATAGCCGGGGCGCTGGCCGACGGCCATAATGCGGATCGCGGCAAAGCGTGTGATCTTTGCCTCACCTGCGCTGTCCGATGTCCGGGCGGTCGCCGATGCCGCCACAATCCCATCCCTCTCTGCCTGCCGGACTCGCCATGTTCAGCCCGCTCGTCACGTTCCCTGCGCTCTATACCGCCACGCTGTTGATGCTCGCCGGCTCCGGCCTGTTCACCACCTACATGGGCCTGCGCCTGACCCAGGAAGGCGTCAGCGACCTGTGGGTCGGCGGCCTGATGGCGGCCTACTATTTCGGCCTGGTGTGTGGCGGCAAGTTCGGCCACAAGCTGATCGCCGGCTTCGGCCATATCCGTTCCTACGTGGCCTGCGCCGGCATGGCGACGGTGATCGTGCTGATCCACGCGCTGGTCTCGCAGCTGGAGGTGTGGATCGTCCTGCGCTTCGTGATGGGCGCGGTGATGATGAACCAGTACATGGTCATCGAGAGCTGGCTCAACGAGCAGGCCGAAGGGCACCAGCGCGGCAAGGTGTTCGCCGGCTACATGGTGGCGGTGGACGCCGGCCTGGTGGTCGGCCAGGGCCTGCTGGCGCTGAGCCCGGCGCTGGATTACAAGCCGCTGCTGCTGGTCGCCATCTGTTTCTCGTCCTGCCTGATCCCGCTGGCGCTCACCCGCCGCGTCCACCCGGCCAAGCTGGTGGCGGCGCCGCTGGAGATCGGCTTCTTCTGGAAGCGCGTGCCGCAGTCGCTGGGCACCATCTTCGTCGCCGGTCTGATGGTCGGCGCCTTCTACGGCCTGGCGCCGGTGTATGCGGCACGCAATGGCCTGGACACATCACAGGCGAGTTTCTTCGTCGGCATGTGCATCGTCGCCGGCTTCTGCGCACAGTGGCCGCTGGGCTGGTTGTCGGACCGGGTGAACCGCAGTTGGCTGATCCGCGCCAACGCCTTGCTGCTGTGCCTGGCGGCGGTGCCGATGTGGGGCCTGATCGAGCTGCCCTATACCCTGCTGCTGGTGAACGGTTTCGTCACCGGCATGCTGCTGTTCACGCTCTACCCGCTGGCCGTGGCGCTGGGCAACGACCATGTCGAGCAATCGCGCCGCGTGGCGCTGTCGGCGATGCTGCTGACCACCTACGGCGTCGGTGCCTGTATCGGCCCGCTGTTCGCCGGCGCGATGATGCGCCACTTCGGCCCCGGCATGTTCTACATGCTGGTGTCGGCCTATGCGCTGATCCTGATCTTCTGGGTCCAGCCCAAGCGCGTCACCGGTGTGCACCGTGTCGACGAGGCGCCGCTGCACCACGTGGCGATGCCCGATACAGTCAGCCCAATGGCCGCGGCGCTGGACCCGCGCGTCGAGGAAGTGCCGGATGAGCTGGTGGTGGAAGCGCCGGCGACCATTGGCCGCTCCGATGGCGAGCCGGACAGCGCCGAGAACAAAAGCTGATCGCGCTCAGCGAATCGCGGAAATGAGAAAGCCCGGCAGATGCCGGGCTTTTCTTTCGCCTGTTCGGCGTATTTCGCTGGATCAGGAAACACGCTTCAGGTGGGCATCGAACACGGTGTCGCCACCGGACTCGGCGACCATGTTGCTGTGCAGTTTGTCGATGGTGTGCTCGGAGCCGTTCTCGGCCACGCGGACGTCATCCATTTGCTTGTGCAGGCGGTCGATGGTGCGTTCGGAACCGTTGTCGGCCACGCGGACGTC
>NZ_JBLUQA010000021.1:0-61964 GCF_048068295.1 Pseudomonas sp. NY15435 | reverse complement strand
CCAAACCGGGCAGAGCTTGGGGCATATCGCCCAGCCGCCTGCTCGGCAGGTCGTTTTTTGAAGCAACTGGGCTATCGGACTCGGAACGTCGGGGCTAATTCAGACCATCCTATGCTTTTTGTTGTGGCGGTTAGTTGTCTCTAAAGTTCCGTATTCAGTATTTTTTTAATGAGCCTGCCAATTCTCTGGACGAACATGAGGAGCCCGTTCATGAGAATAATGAGACTGCAGGAAGTCATGGCCACAACTGGTCTGGCTAGATCGACTATCTACAAATTCATCGCTCTTGAAAAATTTCCTAAACCTGTTTCATTGGGAGGGCGATCTACAGGTTGGGTCGCTGAAGAGGTGAATGAATGGGTTATGGAGCGAATTGAAGAGCGTGACGCGCTCCTGGATACGTTTTGAGGGAGTGCTGGGCTAGTGGTTTGGGTGACACCATGACTGGTTGCAACCCCCAGTCATGGTGTTTATGCCGTATGCGCATGATAATTAATTTTTAGTAAGTGAAGTACCCTGGTCTCTATATGGGTGGGTTCGGCTTTTTAACTATAAAGTACTTGCCTCTGACTCTAGAGCTGGAAATTCTTTGTGCAGTGCTTTTGCTGGGCATGGTACTTGTAGATAGGATGTTGAGGATTTAGATAGAATTTGAGTGTGGGAGATTATGCCATGGGAAAAGAGGTTTTGTATTCTGGCCCAGGTAGGCCGTAACATCTGGGAGGCCCGCAGGATCCAGCAGCTCTAGCTCGCTCACCTGAGCCCTGACATGCAGTTTAGGGTTGGAAGGGCAATTTCGGGCGGAGTCGGCAAGGTGTCTTACTGATACAGAGAGGAAGCAGCAGTGGCCGAAATTGATAATCTCACTCGGCAGAGACTTCGGGAGTGGCAGATCCGTCGCGTGGACGTGAAAGAAAAAATGAGACTGCACCCCGATAGAGCTCTGGAATTTTCGAGGGTACTGGACCTTATGGATGAGGAGCACGCCGAAATTCTCAGTGGAGCGACGGCCAATCTACCTGGGAGAGATCATCAGCAGGCGACAGCTACTGAGGAGGATGACCCCACCATGCATGACCGTCCTCCTGCAGTGAGGGCCTTTTCCCTGCAATTGCAGGTGGACTCAGGTAGTTCCGAAGGGCTCCGCAGGCTGCTTGAGCTGGCGCTGTACGAGCTGAATGAGTGCATCGATAGCAGTTCTCATGTGGCAGGGGAGCAAACGACGTTCCCGGGAGGCACCTCCGGCACTTTGGGGAGCTACCGCTTTGAGTTCGGCGTCAAAGGTGAGGAAAGCCATGACTGAATCCGGTGGAGCGAGCGGGGTGGATTGGACGGCCCCGGAAACATTGGAAAAGCAGCTGCGGCCACTGCTTAAGCATTATGATGTCAAGGATCGAGGGCATGGGCTCATTTATGTGGACCATCAGCAGTACAATATCGTGACTGCTTATAGGATTCTTGGGGACCTGAGCACCAGCCTTGGTGTGCCGGCATCACTCATTCGCAACAGGTTGATTGAGTTGGGTTGGTTTAACGATGCACGCAGCACGTTACCTGTCAGAGAAAGTGTCGAGCGTGTTGTCGACAGGCTTCAGCCGTGGAAGGGGTGCTGGCCAGATATAGAAGATTTTGAATTGGATGAAGATCCTGACTGGGATTGATCCCAAAATTCTGCCCCACTGGCTATGAGAACTTATGCATCCGGAACACTTTGATTTATCCAGCCCTGTATTCTTGCCTATTACAGATGAGGTATGTGAAAGTCTGTTAGGCGCCGATAGCGCAAAGCTACTTGCGACGTTAACGGATGCGGAGCTGGCTGCAGTTTTAGTGATCCAAAATTTGGTGGCAGTATCAGAGGGTAAGCTTACTCCTCATGACGTTGAGCGGGTTCTGGCAAGCCTTATTGCGTGGTCTGTAGACAGCCAGAACTCCGCGCCTTCAGGATTACTATCTGAGGCTAAGCGACTTTTTGATCCGCGAAAGCTCCATGCCGGCCGCAACTTTCTGAAAAATCTAAAAGTGCGCTACCTCGCTGCCGATGAAGTGTCGGCTCGCGATTATTTGCTTCCCAATGGGAAGTGGGATATGGCATTCAAGGTTCGCCACCTAAGGGGGAGGAATCCGTTCAGTCAGCAGGTGGTGACACCGAGGCACCGTGAGCTCTGGTTGAGCTCTGCGCAAGATAAATTAATCAGAACTTTCCATGCTAACATGGACGAGGATCTGCATGTACAAGGATACGCAGGGATTGGTAAGAGCCATTTATTAGGTGCATTAACGGAGTACTTGAGGCCAGAAGCGACATTGTTGTTGGCCCATACGCCTGGAAAGTTGGACGCCCTTCGAAAGCGTATGGGCGGGTCAGGTGACAGGAAGATTGGGGCGACATTCATTAAGTTTGCGCAGTTCTTACTGTATGGGCCAAGATACCAGCCGGCAAGTAACGTACTCAGGGTCCCTAGTAAGTACGAGTTGGCGGAAGAGCTCAGTATTATTTGTGTCCGCGAATATGATGCCCAGGCTACTATTAATATCTGCCTTAAAGTCTTAGAGTGTTATTGCAGATCTAGGGACAAAATGCTTTCGGCTAAGCATATTCCTTACTTCAACTATCCCTTGTCCAATCTCGATAGTACGGTGCTTCTTCAGAACTCAATCCGCCTGTGGAGTTATCTTGAGTCAAATCCTTCCTGGGCAAGAAAGACTGGGTTCGAGGCACTATTGCTGATAAAGCGAGCGGATTTGGCTGCGTGCGTGGTGCCTGCTCGTTACACGCACGTGTTGATCGACGAAAGCCAAGATGTCCCTATGTCTTTGCTTCAAATAATAGAGCGGGGTCGCCAAGTGCTTATCACTCTTGGAGATGAATATCAGCAAGCGAAAGAGTCGGTGGTAAAAAGAAGTCGTGAGGTCCGACGAAGCGATATTAGTCGTTCAGTTCGGTGCGGGCGTAATGTGGAGGATTTAATTAATCCTTTGATTTCCCGGCACTCAGCTAAAGGGAAAATTGCTTTTGAGGGAGCGAGCGACATTGATGTCGGTATCGAACATTATCCAGTAGGGTTCCTACCACCTGCGGGTAGTGTTGTGA
Organism: Pseudomonas sp. NY15435; assembly: GCF_048068295.1. NCBI lineage: Bacteria > Pseudomonadati > Pseudomonadota > Gammaproteobacteria > Pseudomonadales > Pseudomonadaceae > Pseudomonas > Pseudomonas sp. NY15435. The sequence continues at coordinate 58,870 of NZ_JBLUQA010000021.1, read as the reverse complement.
TGGTGGCCTCTTATTGGGATATGATGAAGTGGGCTATTGAGCTTAGTGAGGCAAACTGCCGAGTGTACTTTGCTAATCAAGCTGCGGAAGCAGATTTCAAATGCTTCATGGCGACTGTTGTTGCGCTGTTTAAACCGAATTACTACAGTGCTGACCAGGGTGTAGATGGCCCTCATCCGTTCTTCAGTGAAATGATCAGCTGGAGGCAGGTTCGTGAGGTTTGTAAGTTTGATGAGTCATTTTCTTGGGTGGAAGATAAGCTAGAAAAAGGCTTCAATGTTTCTGATATCGTCCGCATGAGCATGATGTTCGAGCAGTCTAGTAATAGCTGCATACTGATTATGGCAGAAGAGGCTGGCGGGATGGAGTTTGATAAAGTTCTACTGACTCCAGGGCTTCTAACCACTGTTATGTTCAAAGATTCTGCTGAGTTTGATCAAAGGATTTGTGCAGTTTACATTGCTATATCTCGTGCAAGAAGAGAACTCTACATTCCTTACGACGTGGTCGAGTGGATTGAGTATCACCATGGTCAGCTGTTCCGTGAGAACGGTGGTTATTGATTTGTTTCGAGGAGGATAGTTGGCGATAAATGGCTTGCTAGCGGTGGTTGCCAGTTTTCGAATGTTAATATTTTGTAGGAGTAATTAGCTCTTCAGTGGTGTCAATGATCTATGCTGTTTTTTTGCTATTGCCCTCTCTGTTCTTGAGATGAGTATTTTCGGCACGGGTAATATGCTTTATCTGACTTCATGCTCCGTTACCACGCGCTCGGTCGTCCTTTCCTCTGCACGGTGATTGCTCTCCGGTGCCCTGAACATTTCGTTGTAAAAAAATACCTCATACGCAGAGGGTGTGAACCTCACACAAGGAGCACCCCTCATGCCTCGCCATGTAAGCAACACTAACCTCCACTTGCACTACCAAAGCACTTTCGAGGGTTGGTCCGTTATGGACGAGAAGGGCCCTTTTATTGAGCAGTACCTTTGTCGCTGTAAACGTACGATCGAACTGGCTCTGGAGCAGTACTCCAGGGTGTTCGCTTTCCGAGTGGACTTACGGCTGCCACTGAGGCTTGAGCTCCCTGCGCGTGTCTACACGAATGTTGTCATTAGGGAGTTCCTGGAGTCGTTCAAAGCCAAGATCGAGCACGACCGACGGAGAGCTCGAGCGCGCAACCGATACGCCCATGACAGCACAGTTCGCTATGTCTGGACCCGAGAGCTGGGGAGTGGAGGTAGGCCCCACTACCATCTGCTGATCCTCCTCAACGCGGATGCGTACTTTAGAGTGGGTAAGAAGACCTCTTCTGGACAGAACATATTCACCCGTTTGCAGGAGGCGTGGGCGCAAGCGCTTAGGCTAAGAGTTGAGGCTGTAAGTGGGCTGGTAGACATCCCTATAGCGGCTGAGTATCGAATCACTCGACAGCCCGCCGATGAGGAAGCTCTGGCTTCTTTGTTCTATCGAGCGAGCTACCTGTGCAAGGCTGCTACCAAATCCTATGGAGATGGCCTGCATGGCTTTGGTAGCAGCCAGCATTGAGGCTCTCAATTGCTAGAAGGCTTGCCCGGCGTTGGCTCTGTTTGGGTAGTCTGGGCCAGCCGGGCTTTTAGATGGGTCTTCCGTAGAATTTTCCCGTCTGAAGCTCGGATCTTGTACAGCACACCGTCCTTGAGCAGATAGGTGATGTCCGGCATGGCCAGGATGATATTGCCTGTGAGAGAGCCATTATCGGTAGTGACCTCTTGCTCGGTTTCTAGCCCCTGCAGTTTTTCTTCAACACCGAGTGATTGCGCTGCAACCTTTAAGGCTGCGTCCTTTCCAGGAGTGAACGCAAAAAAGTAGGGGCCCGTCACAACGAAGAACAGTCCCGAAGCGATAACCCAAGCGAGTAGGGCTTGTGGGACGAAGTGCATGTCTCGCTTGAAGCGAAGCATGATCGCCATCACCGGTAGCGTGAGGAAGGACGCGACGATGGCTACAGCTAACTGACCAGAGAGCGTCATGTTCAGGAAGCTGACGTAGCCAAAGGAGAGTAGGTCGGAAAGGGTGAATGCGACTTCGGTTCGGCTGATGCCAAAGGGCTGCATCAGTCCTACGTAGCGCATGTAGCCCATCACGAGGAGTGCGGTATTCGTTACCCCAACCATGATCGCAGCGAGCTTTAGAAATTGATCAATGCTGATCAGGCCGGTGCGCGGCCCTGTCTCTTGAGCTGCGCTTGGATGTGCAACGGGGTGGGCAGTGGTAACCACGAGTGGTGGGCTTAGAAGCTCGACCCGCACCGTCCTTTCTTTGTTCCAGAACATCCTTGTCTCCTTTAGGCGTGGTGCCCACCATAAACTGGGCCAGTTCCCTGTATTAGTCTGGCCGTTGGGTACGTACCATTCAGAGCTCCTCTGGGACCTTCTGCGAAGCTTGCGCTGGGCTGGAGCTCATCGAGATGCTGGAATGTTCTGAGTCCATTTGCAGCTGGGATAGTTAGAGCAACCGTAGAACTCTCCATACTTTCCGGATCTGACCTTCCTGAATCCATTGCCGCACGCCGGGCAGGGTTCCGAGGAGACCGCGGCTCCATCCTGGCCGACTATGGTGAGCTGCTTTTTTTTCTCCAGCTCGACCAAGAAGGCAGAGCGTCGGAACTCAAGCGTGTAGATGAAGACGCCGCGCCGCGCGCGAGTGAGAGCTACGTAGAAGAGGCGGCGCTCCTCAGCGAAAGGGAACTCCTCAGCTAGCGGCATAGCTGCTTGGAGAATTGGGTCGTCGGTGATTTCGCTAGGAAACCCTTTGCGCCCGCGGGTGACATTCAAGATCAAGACGTAGTCTGCCTCAGTGCCCTTGCTACTGTGCACCGTGGTGAAGTTGACTTCGACATTCGGCCCGCAGATTCGCTTGAGCTCGGGCATGTTGTACGGCCGATCGCTGCGATATCTGCCAAGCAGCATAATCGTGGGTTTACGAGGTAGATCCCACACGGTTTTGAGTTTTGCCGCGATCTTCGTCAGGGTGTTTTCTACGAGCCCTCGCAGCTCATCATCGCTTTGTGCGGCGTAGCATTGCAGCGCCTTTCCACTCACAGTCGAAGTCGTCTTGACGTCCTTCTTTAGCTGTAGCGGATTTTGCTGAACGAAGTCGCTGGAGATCTTGCAGATCTCTTCCGGGCAGCGAAATGTTTGCGTCAGCTGTAGCACAGTTCCTGAGCCGTAGAACGTTTTGAAATTCCGCATAACGCTGATGTCGGCCCCGGCAAAGCGGTTGATGCTTTGCGCGTCATCACCGACGGCTGTGAGGAATGTGTCCGGTCTCACTGTGATTGCGCGAAGCAGCCGCGCTCGTGCAGCTGAGGCATCCTGATACTCGTCGGCGATGACAAGCTTATAGGGGGAGCGGTATCGCCCCGATTCGGCGTGATCAATGGCGAGGTTGATCATGTCGTCGAAGTCGACTGTGCCAGCAGCTTTTAGCTCCGTCTGCCAACGATCGAGCACTCTCTCATACAGGCGGATGATTAAGGGGCCGCGAATAGGGTCGACTTTTGCAGCTCGCTCACTGAGCTCGTTAGGGCCTAGGCGGTTGCCTTTGGCGTGTTGAATCAGGTTGCGGATGATCCTAGCCAGCGCTTCGTATTCAAGCGGTGGACGGCCGGTTGGGATCCGATCTGGATCTGGTTTGAGAACAACCCCGCGGCTCTCGAGTGCGTGCTGAAGCGCTGGCAGGCCCTCGCCGCACCGTAGTGTGTGGCTAGTTGTCTCGAACAGATCCGTCTGATGTTGCTGATGCAGAGCGCGTTTCCAAGTGACACCCTGGGCGTAATCTTTGAACTCCTTAGGCGGAACACCGTGGGCGTCTAGCGCAAAGTGCTCATGGAACAGCTGTATCTGCGGATAGTAGAAGTCCGGGTGGTATTGGCTGTGCTTGGCGTCGGCTGTATCGAAGGGGTAGGGGGCTTCGTACCGATAGTCCACCCAATGGAAATACAACCAGTCGGCAATCAGTTGCTCCTCGCGACTTTTGACTTTTTCTCCTCGCGAAGTGAGCAGCTCATCATCGTCACTCTGGGAAGACGATGATGAGCCAGGCATCCCGCCAATTGGGCGAGAAAAGACTGTCCTGACCAACATCAGAGTGCTGTGGAAGGCGGCATCAGTCTGATCCAGTGCTTGCATCAGCGACACCACCTTTGCGATGTCCTGTCCAGACTCAAGCCACGGCGCTGGGCGCGGTTTAGAGCCTGTCGCCTCTCCAACTACTGAGAGCCCGAAACTGTGGAACGTCCGACATTCGATGTTATTGGCGTCTGGGTATTGAGCCAGACGCTTGTCCAGGCGTTGCTGTAGCTCTTCAGCTGCGTCTGCGTTGAAAGCCAACATAAGAATTTCGTGAGGCTTGGCAATCCCCGTAGCGATTGCGTAGGCGGCCTTAGCGACCATGGTCGCAGTTTTTCCTGATCCAGCTGCCGCCACTAACAACAGCTTGGAGTCGAAGCAGATCACGGCCCGCCGTTGCTCCATGGTGAGCGGCGTGGTTTCAAGAGTGTCGAACAGCGAAAGCGACTTGTGCCGCTCGAAGAGTGCCTCGTTGAGCCTGCTCAGGTGGGCATTCAGGCCCTGTGCAGGGCTGATGGGCGGCGTCGGCAGGATGTCGGGATAAGCCTTGCAGGCGTCAACTATCAGAGGGTGCGAGGCGATGTCCTGAACAGAAAGACCGCATTTGAGATCAGCTTCCGCCTTGCTGCTGGCCAGGTGATCTCCCATCCACGATGGATGCCAGCTGTCGGGTAACCTGCTGAGAATCCTTTTCGACCATTTCGCATAGTCTGCCAAGGCCTCTTTTCCTGCCGTGGCAAGATACTTGAGCTGCAGAGACCTGAATGCGCTGAGCCAGCGATCTCCCTCGACCTTTTCGATTCCATCGAGCTTAACGTCGTCACCCTTGAGCGTTCTGATCTGCAGTGCTGCCCAGACAATTCCAGGCAGTAGCTCAATCTCTGCGATAGCCACGAGCGACCAGGAGTAGCTCTGGTCTCCAAGCTTTAGGGTGAGCTCGTCCTCGGTCAGATAAGCAGTGAAGCGAGGCGAGAATGTGAGGCCGGCGCCAATAAGACTATTCTTGAGTAACACGTCCTTGTTCCGATGCGCGGGATTCGGAGATCCCTTGAGCCAGTTCGTCTTTGTATCACAAGGATTCGTTGAGTCCTTAGCCTGGGCCGAGCTGACAAGCATTGGGTGAGTTTCGGTGCCGACTTCAAAATACAGCGAGTAGTCTAGCGGCAGCTGGAGAACGTTTGAGCCGGTGCTGAGAAAGAAGCTTCGCCACTGAGGTCTTCCGGCTCTACTGCGTGATGGCTGGTCTCGACAGCTCGAAGGCTCGTCTTTAAGCAGTCATGCTGGCTCTAGGAGGGCAGAGCAGGGATTTCGCCATGCTCGAACAAATCCCAGTACCACCAACCTTTTGGGTACTTCTGTCTGTCTGCATAGTGGATGCGTTTAGCAGCCTTACGCTGCTGGTATTCGGGAGTATTCATGCCAAAAACCTCAATGGGGTAGTCACACTCCATATCCAGCAGCCAGAAGTCCGGGAAGACTGCGTCGTCGTGGTCAAACCTCATCGGTTTTGTGAAGCTACGTCCGGCGGCGACTAGTTGCTGCTCCAGAGTTCCTTCGTAGCTCGAATCCAGCGGAATGAAGCGTTCGCTTAGACGTAAGAGGCTAATCCCTAGAACGTCAGCAGTGTCTACGGACGTGCGCGGATTTTTGGGACAGAGTGCCATCTGAACGATTGCATATACTTTCGCCCCGCGTTGCCAGGCACCAAGCTCGTTGGCATAGCTAAGTCTGAGTGCGGCTCGAGTGACCTCGTCTAGCTGTAACTTGGGTACACCGAAGGGCGCGCCTAGGCGTAACTGGAGCATGTCATTGTCTCGTTCCGGATCGAAGCGAGCCAACGGCCCTATTGCCACTAGTCGCAGTCCGCTTCCTCGGGCTTTACTGACCACTCTCTTGTTACGGTCATGTTCTTGCTCGCCTTCCCGCGCAGGTAGTAATAGGACTTCGTCCAGCGTTCTGTGGCGGACATGGATTCGCCTTGCTTGAGTGAGAAGTGCATTGCCGACGCGCTGATCCCATAGTTTTCTTGGATGATCGCTGTGCCAAGTATTGAGCTCCGCTTCCGTCCACAGAAGGTCGAGCAGACCGCCCAGGCTCATTGTGTTTCGGCGTTGCCTTGGAGCGCGATCCCGTGGGGGCGCTAGCGCAGGTTCGGTAGCCCCCGCTCGCGGAGGCGACAGTGCTCGATCTAGCCGGATAGCCAGATCACCATCCTCGCGAATCTGAACTGCTTGCTGGGTGTAGCCTTGCATTCCGCTCTGCTCGTTGCTGGGAGCATAGAATCGGCATTTCTTGTGATGGTGATGGCTCGTATCGCGAAAGCGAGCTACGTAAAAACTCTCTCCTAGGCGTCGGATCGATACGGGCCTAACACGGTCATCATTCATGCACATGCAGAGGCCGTGAGTGGACCGATGAGCTTTCTCAAGGGCGTCGATCCATGCTTTGCCGGATTGCTCCGAAGGAAGGAAAACTTTGCCAGTGTTAGCAATCTTGATCGGATATTTTTGCACTGCAAATCCTTAATCGACTGTCCTTTTTTGCTGCCGACCCTGCTGCGGGGACAGGGACTAAGGGGCGAGCTGCTTGGCAAAACAAAACGCTAATCTAATGGTCCTCCATGCGTGCATTCCTGTTCCGTCTTCAGTGCACAAAGCCAATTGGGCGCTGCGCCGGCGCCGCTTTGAGTGCTAGCTCCGATTGCAGGCCAAGGAAGAATTCGTCTGCATCAGAGAATGGGCGGAAGCGAGAGCGTCGGGCAAGGGTGGCAAAATCGCCAGGCGTCAGACGTTGCAGTGTCCGCACTCTTGCATCTTGGCCAGCAGTAGGGGCATTAAGCCCCAGCTGCTCCAAATGCAGGCGGAACAAATGACTGACCTGTTCGGGGCGCAGATAACCAAAGCCAACCTTCAGATCGAAGCGTCGTAGGGCTGCTTGATCGAGATTCTCCATCAGGTTGGTCGACGCAATAAGTAGGCCCCGATGGCTGTCCATCTGCATGAGCATCTCGTTTACTGCGGTGACCTCCCAAGAGTGCTGGGCGTGCCTACGCTCCTGGAGAAAACTGTCTACTTCATCAAGAAGAAGAACGGCGTCCTCGTCCCTTGCTTGCTGAAAAGCATGGGCGAGGCTCTTCTCTGTCATGCCGAGGTAGGGCGAAACAAGGTCGGAGACCCGCTTAATCAGCAGCGGCCGACCAATTTCTCGCGCAAGCCAATGGCCATACGCGGTCTTACCCGTTCCAGGGGGGCCGTAAAAGCACAGCCTGGCATCGCGATTGTGCGTTAGACCTTCTAGAAGTCCTTCCAAAGGAGTATCCGTATTGCTCTGCTCTGGGGAGTAAAAAACGGGTAGGACTTGATCATGACCGCGTGCAAGCTTGTCAAAGCCCTGAGCCTGAAGGGTGGCGTTGACCATGTACTCGACCGCATGGCTGAGATTGGGAGCATCAGCCAATCCGCGGAGGCTCTCTGCTACCCGCAGAGCTCGGGTGGCAACAGCGGGGGTGAGATGTTCATGGCCTGCCATTCTCAGGACCAATTCATCTTCCAGGTCTCCTCCCGCATTGCGAATGATGCGCTCACGTTCAGATTTCGGGGGATTCTGCAGCTCCAAAAGTAAGTCGAAGCGGCGAATGTAGGCATTGTCTAAAGCCTGAATGTTATTCGTGAGCCAGAAGCAGGGCAGCGAATTTTCTTCCAGCGTTCGATTGATCCACCCCTTTCTTTTGCCCTGGTCAGGGGAGTAGATGCTGGGTTCGCTGATCAGGTCCTCAATCTCGTCGAGCACTAGCATCGTTGCCTTCTGATTCAGGATGCCCATAGCGGTGCGCAATGCGCAAAGGCGTCCGCGGCCGTCGATTGGATCACCATCTCGATTTGTGCAGGCAATCTCGTACAGCTCAGCCTTCAATTCCTCCGCAAGAAGGCGGGGTAGCTGACTCTTCCCTGTTCCGGGAGGTCCGTAGATCAATACGTTGACACCGCGCGTGCCCTCTCGAAGAGCTCGTTTGAGATAAGGGCGGGCGATTGAAAGGGGGAGAGCGAGATGCCGATAGTCGTCGATGCGTAGCTCGCCTTCTGGCGCCTTGCGAAAAGCACTTTGGAATAGGCCGATGGGGGAGCCGCGATGAAAGCGCAAATCGCGAAGCAAATCCTTATTTCCAACACCCAGCCGGTCAATGAGCCCCGAGCGATAGGTGCGAGACATATTCACTTCAATTAGCCCTGTACGTACCAAGGGGCTTTGGGCAGACAGATGTTGCCTGATGTCCTCTGCCGAGTGGCCAAGCAGGTGAGATAGCACGCGCAAGGTGCGGTTGAATCCGATCTGGCCGAGCTGGTCGGTTGCTTCCTCCAGGAGTGCATCGCTATGCATGAGTACGCAAAATCCGAGCAGCGCGCGATCAAGCTCCTCCAGGCCGATTAAATGCGCCAATTGGGCTAGGTTTTCAGCCAAGTTGTCCGGGTAGCCGGGGGTGGGATGATCGCGCAGGAAAAGACGCCGCTCTGCGGCCATTCGACTGAGCACTTTTTGGCGGAAGCTGGTTTTTTGCTTCGGATGCGAAGCGTCATCCTCCTCATCATCGAAAAGGAATCGTCGTTCTTTGAATTGCTCCTCGAGGTCTGCCACTCCCAGTTCAGCGGCAAGAGCATCATCATTGAAGTTGCGTTCGCCAACCAGCTGACGGTGACCGCCTAGGTCGAGAGTTAGGGAGAAGATCCACTTCAAGGTTAGCGGGGTAACGTCATCAGAATGCGGGCCTGCGGCGCGAACAGTCTTACTGCGCATGATGTCTCCTGGCGTTCTTAGACAGTGAAGGCTCCCGGCAAAAACCTTCACAAGGTCGACCAGAGGATTAACCAAGTGGGCGACAGATTGTGTCGTGGTGCTGTGTGGGTAGCGACAACTCTTATGGCGGTCCGATCCTAAGGAGTCTGAGGCCGCATCCTGAGACGCCTCCAGCCAGCCATCCGGAGGCAATGATTTGCTGCTCGATAGCGGCTTCGAGCCGGTGCGCAGTGTTTATAAGATCGCCAAAGGTGAAGTCCAGGTTGGACTCGATTAGCAGCAAGGCCTGGGTCGTATCTGAATGATCAGCAGGCTTCAATTGTGCCAACAGACTGCTCGTAGCCAAGGCGGTAGTAGTGCCCCAGCTACTTTTCACCTGGCCAACTCTAGGGCCGGGTGACCATGCGGTGTAGCTGTCCCAGTTCAGCCCTGGGATGCATGAGTTTTCTCGAGCTAAATACAGGCTTGCCCAGAACGCAGCCAGTTCGTCCCAGTTGGCCCACAAGTAGTGGCGAGCGTGAGGATGCACATCGGGACTAGGCGGCTCCAGGTGATGTATATGGACGATTTTCGCGTGAGCGAACAGTTGCAAATAGGGGATAGGGGCCGAGGGAAGGGCCCTGAGCCAATGGATCTCATCGAATCGCTTATTGGGCCAGTCCTGCGCCATCTCCAGAGCCGTGAGCTGGTGTTGACGGAACTGCAGTTGGCCCAACGTCAGAGGGCTATTGCAGTGCATGTGGATGTCGTTCACGACTCGCCCGGCTTCGAGATATGCCGTAGACGACCATCCTACGAAAATATGGTCTCTGGACGGTGTTTGCTTCGCGGTAATTTTGTCTGCCAATAGCGGTGCCGCGCCGTCGATGCCTTCGTCGCGAGACAGTAGGTGACGCAGGTAGTCGCGAGAATGCCAACGGCGCTGCCCCATAGTCAGCGCACCTGTACCGGCGCGTTCACACATTTGTAGCCGGGGTACTGGGCTTCAGCCGTTACTCGAGCCATATCCGAACTGACAGCCTGAACCGTGATCTTGAAGTTGGCTCGAGAGCCTGCATTGGGCACAACACGCTGCAGAAACGCGGAATAGGTTTTCATCATTAGGTCTCCTATGAATGCCGATAGGAGACAGGTTGCCGGTTGCTTGCGACACCCTATGTCGCATGGGCTAACTCAATCCATAGAGCATTGCCATGCGTGTCACCGTCTCGCGGATTTGTTCGCGTAGCTCGATTGGTTCAAGCACCTCCACATGTTCCCCCTGGCTTAAAAGCCACAGATCTAGTCCTTGGCTCAGATGGAGGCTGCCCGTCACTAACCACCAGCCGTCTGTGAGTGCTTCCATTTGCTGGTCGTGGGTGAGCGCGTTTTCCTGTAGGCGTACGAAAAGTGTCGGGCTGACGCGTAGCTTCAAGGGGACTGGCAGGTCTGTCTTCAGGCTTATCAGGCTCTTCTGAGCGGCGACGGAGTTGATGTCATATTTTTCGGGAGCGTGGAGGTCTTCGAAAGTGGAGCGGGCAGATAAGAAGCGGTGTAGCGGAAGGGCGGCGATGTTGCCGTCCGGAAGGCCCTTGAAGACGCAGGAGAGATAGATGTTCGAGTCTTGGTAGGAAAGCCCAAGGGGCTTGAGAAGAAGCTCTTTAGGTTGCTGCGCCCCTCGTCTCAGATAGCTGGCCTTCACACTGGCGCCGTCCAACAGTGCTTGCTGTATCACCTCAAGAATTTCTTGGGGTACAGAGCTTGGGGCGAGAGTCACGAACCGGGTATTGCTGACAATTTTTCCGGTGCAGTCCTGAGCCGGTCGGTTTCCCTTTAGAAGGGATGCCGCGTATTCCCGAATAGGGGCCAGCTTTCGTACCTGCGTCTCCATACCGAACCGCGATGCATGATCCATGATCATGACGAGGTTCATCGCATCAGTTGGCAACATACTCAGGCGTGAGAGCGACTTGTCTGCCCACCACAACTTAGCTTTACCTCCACCCTTGGGTCGGCTGTGTACATGAGGGAACTTAAGTTCAAGCTCACTCAGGTCGCGCTGGATGGTGCGTTTGTCGACATCGATTCCCTGGCTTGTGACGCGTTGATGGATGGCGGCGCTTTCGAGCGCATTTTCTTTATTTGGAAGCAGGCCAAGGATTAGATCTTGGCGGTAGAGCTGTTCCACTCAGTTACCCCTATTTGCTTGCGACACGAGATGTCGCATGGCTGTTGAAAATGGGCTGAAGCGAATGATCAGCAACGGGGCGTCAGCTTTGGAGAAGCCATCGATGTGTTCAACGAACGTGAGTTTCTTCCAGCCGACCCAATCCTTTCACGTTCGCATAACTGTCCTAACGCTACGGATGCCATGCTGCAAAGACAAGGGATTAGCCGGGCTGGAAAGCTCTTCCAGTTTTGACGAGTGTCAAATGGCCATCCATCGGTAGTAGGATGCTGGAGCTCAAATTCAATATGCAGCAGGGAGGCCGCATGGAGCTATTCCGAGCGATTCCGTCCAACCAGATAGCCAAGGCAAGGGATGGGCTGCGCAGGCACGCGTCTGCTCGTGTACCAAGCAATGTTCCTTATGTGGTTGATAACCTCTGGGAGTGGCTGAGGCCTTTGAGCATGCCCTCCCGGCGGCACGCTATATATGCCAGTCCTACGCCCGAAAGCGCCCTTGCCAACGCAAGTGCCCCCCTCAACGCGGGAGAGCACTACATTGCGTGCCGCGTGATCGTCGACCCAGGCCATATCCGAATTGCACAGCTACCCGTGCGCGATGCGCGTGAGCATCCGGATATTCGAGCAGTTGCTCGATGGGTGAGCCGCAATGGCGATGCGTTCACCGCATTAGGGTTTACGGAAAAGCAGCAGGTCGGGCTGTTGTTTATGCCGGGACTCAAGCGTGACGAGCTTGAGGGCTTGCTCCTAATGAGTCCCTTGGTAGAGCAGCTGTGCAGCTGCGTACGCGAGACATCGACCTTCTGGAGCGCAGCGTCGACGCCCTCTGAAGTATCCGAAGGGGAGCTGTTCTTCGAGCTTATTGACCAATTTGTTACCTACCGGCTGGAGCCGGTTTGAGGATGTAGCGACATGATCGACGTTTTCCAGATTGAACCGTGCACCCAAATTGATCGGGCACAGTCCTACATTCGTGCCTACCCCCATATTTTGTCGGCGTTGAAGACGCCGCATGTGCTGGACGAGCAAGCCTTCGTTTGCGGTGCCCACATGGTGTACGGGTGGATGCCGACCATTTTGGAAATCCACGTCAGCGAGTCGATTGATGTACATGCCGGGGTGGCATTGCTCAACAAAGCTCGCACTGCTGGACGACTTAGCCGTGAAGAGGTTGAGCAGCTAGCGGGTCTCGTTAATCGGTCTGTCGTTGGGGCATCCAAGCTGCTCCACTTTGTGAACCCTGAGGCATTCGCGATTTGGGACTCGAGGATCTACCGCTTCCTGCACCGTGGGCAGAAGGCTGCACACGCTTATCGAGTCAACAACGCCGACGAGTATGAAACCTATCTGGGCCTGCTGCAGCGCTTGCAGCAGGACGATCGATTTCCTGAGCTCCATGCCTCCGTCAATCGGAAAATGGGGTATGCGGTTTCGCCGCTACGCGCGCTTGAAGTGGTGATGTTCCTCAACTCTCCCGCCGTGAAGGTGCCCCCAGAGAAAGGACCGGCAGTGGCGGTTGCCGTTTAGCGATGCTGTTTCAACGCTGTTGCGCACTTTGTGAGCCATGAGTTGGTGGCGACGACATGCGTTGTCGTCGCGCTCCTTTAACGTTTCCCTTCTGTGCATATGCAGGAACCTGACTGATGCAGGAGCTTGAGCCTGGCCTGATCATCATCCACGGCAATCACCTGGAAGAGCTGCGTTCTCTTTCGGTGCAGTGGATGCGCTGCTACCCATTGCGGCCACTGGAAAACGAAGTGCTACTGGTGCAAAGCAATGGCATCGCTCAGTGGCTTAAGCTTGCGCTCGCTGAGCACGAAGGCTGTGGGATCGCCGCGGCGCTTGATGTTGATCTGCCGGCGCGCTTTCTGTGGCAAGCCTACCGCACCGTTTTGGGCAAGGACGCGATTCCTCCTCAATCGCTGTTGGACAAGGCCCCCCTGACGTGGCGTCTGATGCGATTGCTCCCTGGCTTGCTCGCTGATGATGCTTTCGTTCCCTTGCGCCGCTTTTTGTCGGACGACAGCGATCTGCGTAAGCGATATCAATTGGCCGAGCGCTTGGCAGATCTGTTTGACCAATACCAAGTTTACCGCGCCGACTGGTTGGCTGATTGGGCTGAGGGGCAAGATCGGCTACGCACATCGCGTGGCGGCGAGCGTCTGTTAGACGATACCTCTCGGTGGCAGCCGGCTTTGTGGCGAGCCTTGCTCAGCGATGTAGGGCACGAGCATTTGGCGGAGAGCCGGGCGGGCGTGCACCCACGCTTCGTCGCCCGCCTGCGAGAGCTTGAGGAACGACCACCGGGCCTGCCGCGTCGGTTGACGGTCTTCGGGATCTCTTCCTTGCCAGCTCAGGTGTTGGAGGCGCTGCAGGCAATGGCACGTTTTACCCAGGTCATGCTGTATGTCCACAATCCTTGCCAGCACCACTGGGGCGATATTGTCGAAGACAAGGATCTGCTACTCCACGACTACCGACGGCAGCAGCGTAAAGGTGGACTAAACGGGCCATTCGACGACACGCAGATGCACCAACATGCTCAGTCGTTGTTGGCTGCGTGGGGGAAACAAGGGCGCGACTACATCAACCTACTCGACCGGCATGACGAGCCTGAGCGTTATCGTGACCGGTTCGAGCGCATCGACTTGTTCACTGCGGCTCCTGAAAGCACGTTGCTTGGTCAGTTGCAGAACGACATCCTGGATCTGCGCACGCTGGCCGAAACTCGAGCGACTCACCCGCCGGTAGATCCTGATCTTGATCGCTCGTTGCGCTTCCATGTAGCCCACAGCGCTCAGCGTGAAGTGGAGGTGCTGCACGATCAGCTTCTGGCGTGCTTTAGCTCCGACCCGAGCCTACGGCCGCGCGATGTAATCGTGATGGTGCCGGACGTGAATGCCTATGCGCCGCATATTCAGGCGGTTTTCGGTCAGTCCACCCCTGGGGACGCGCGGTTCATCCCGTTCACCTTGGCTGACCAAGGCGTACGTGGCAAAGAACCTCTAGTGATTGCATTGGAGCATTTGCTGCGGCTGCCTGAGAGCCGACTTAGTGTCAGCGAAATACTCGACCTTCTGGATGTAGCAGCTGTACGTGCGCGCTTTGGCATCGCTGAAGAGGACATGCCGATGCTTCGTCGTTGGCTTGAGGGTGCTGGCGTGCGCTGGGGCTTGGACGCTGCCCAGCGTCAGTCTCTAGGTCAGAGTGAAGGGCTGGAGCAGAACACATGGCGCTTCGGTCTTCGACGCATGCTGCTGGGATATGCAGTTGGGGCCGCTGGGAGCTTTGCCGAGATCGAGCCTTACGATGAGGTGGGTGGCCTCGATGCGGTACTGATTGGTCCACTAACTCGTTTGCTGGACGCACTCGATCGACATTTGCAGGTTCTTCAAGAGCCGGCTGTGCCGTCGACCTGGGGAGAGCGTTTGCGCGGGCTGCTAGAGGCTTTCTTCCTGCCCTGTAGTGATAGCGACGAGATATTGCGTACTCAACTGTTGGACGCTCTCGAGGGCTGGTTAGCGCTTTGCGATACTGCGGCATTGAGCGAGATACTGCCCTTGCCAGTGGTACGCGAGGCGTGGTTGGCAAACCTCGATCAGGGGCGGCTGAGTCAGCGATTCTTGGCTGGGTCGGTGAATTTCTGCACGTTGATGCCGATGCGAGCCATCCCATTCCGTCATGTCTGCTTGCTGGGCATGAATGATGGCGACTATCCGCGCAGTAAGGCTCCGCTGGATTTCGATCTGATGGCTGGTGATTACCGCCCTGGAGACCGATCGCGGCGCGAGGACGACCGCTATCTGCTGCTTGAGGCATTGTTGGCTGCTCGTGAACGACTCTATGTGAGCTGGGCCGGACGCAGCATTCGTGACAATAGCGAACGACCCCCTTCGGTACTCATTGGCCAGTTGCGCGATCACTTGGCTAGCGGATGGCGCTTGTCGAGAGCAGGGAAACTGCTCACGGCGCTGACTACGGTGCACCCCCTTCAACCCTTTAGTCGCCGGTACTTTGGGGGCGAGTCAGGTCTATTTAGCTATGCCCACGAGTGGGCTGAGCTGTATGGGCAGGTAGCTGTACCAACAGCGGCGCCTGCCCTTTCGCAGTGGGAGGAGGGCCGCAAAGTCAGTCCCGAGCAATTGCAGAGCTTCCTGAAGGATCCGGTTAAGTACTTCTTTACGCGCCGCCTAAGGGTGTACTTGGACGAAGAGGAACAGACGCAGTTGGATAGCGAGCCCTTTGGCCTTGATGGTCTGGAGCGCTACCACTTGCAGGATCAATTGCTCAAAGCTGCACTGGCAGTGCCGCAGGAAGATCGCGAGGATGCTTTGGAAGCAGCTGCCAATCGATTGAGGCGCAGTGGTCAACTGCCGCTTGCTGGCTTTGGCGAGCAGTACCGTGCAGATCTGTTGGGGCCATTGCCAAATCAGATGGAGCGATACAGCTCGCTATGCGAGCTTTGGCTCGAATGCCAAGAGTCTTCCCTGCAACTGGCTTTTGAAGCCTCCGGTATACAGCTGCAGGGTTGGCTCAGTGGGCTGCGTCGTCATGCTGATGGACGTCTGGCTCGTTTGGAATTGATGCCTGGTAGCCTCGCCAACGATAACGATTTGAAGTGGCACCGTTTGTTGCGGCCGTACGTGATGCACGTTATTGCAGCGGCCTGCGGAGCACCACTGACGACGCTGTTGGTGGGGGAGGATCAGTCGCTGAGCTTCGCGCCGGTATCGGAGGTCGATGCCGAACGCGTACTAGGTGGGTGGTTGCAAGCTTGGGGTACTGGTATGGCGGTTCCTCTGCCAGTGGCTCTGAAAACCTCTGTGAATTGGCTGCAGAACCAGGATGAGGACAAGGCGCAAAGCTGTTATGAGGGTGCCTTCAAGATCGTCGGTGAGGTTACCACTAGCGCCAGCCTTGCTCGCCAATATCCCGACTACTCTGCGCTCATCGCAGACGGGCAGTTCCCGATTTTGAGCGAACATCTCTATCGATCTCTTTTGGATAGTGAGCTGACCCAGCTTGAGGAGTCCCAGGCATGAGTTCGTCACAACGGCCTCTGGCCCTGCGCTTCCCGCTGTGTGGCAGCAGACTGATTGAAGCAAGTGCAGGTACGGGTAAGACCTTCACCATATCCGCACTCTACTTGCGGCTGATCCTTTGCCATGGAGGCGAGCACGCCTTCCGTGAGCCCCTCTTGCCGCCCCAGATACTCGTCGTGACCTTTACTGATGCGGCTACTCGAGAGCTGCGAGATCGCATTCGTGCGCGGTTAGTGCAGGCGGCGGAGGTTTTTCGAGGAGACGGTGAGCCAGACGAGTTGCTCGAGGAGTTGCGCGGTGATTTTCCCGAAGCTGAGTGGGCAAGTTGTGCGCGACGTTTGGAGCTGGCTGCGCAGTGGATGGACGAGGCTGCGGTCTCAACAATTCATGGCTGGTGTCAGCGCATGTTGCGCGAACATGCTTTCGACAGTGGCAGCTTGTTCAACCAGACCCTAGAGACCGATCACAGCGACCTACTGGCTGAGGTAGTCCGTGACTATTGGCGACAGCATTGCTATCCGCTAGATGGGGCTGCGCTGTCATGGGTGGTTAAGAACTGGGAAACCCCTGCGGGTCTTGGCAAGAAGTTGCAGGATCTGCTTGGCGAGACGGACGCTCCTGACAGCCTCTCGCTTCGAGAGGTGATTGATCACAGCCAAGCCAGGCGAGCGCAAGAACTGTCAGACCTGAAGGCACCATGGTCGGCCTGGGCAGATGAGATCGAATCGCTGCTAGATCAGGCACGAGAATCCAAAGCGTTCAACGGAAGTAAGCTCAAACAGCCGGACTACAAGGGCTGGAGCAGGAAGTTGAGGGAATGGGCCTCTGGTGCTGAGGTGGCACTGAAAATTGGCAGAGGCTTCGAGCGTCTGACTCCCAACGGCCTAGCTGAAATCTGGAAAACGACGCCGCCCGATCACCCTGCCCTGAACGCCATGATCACGCTGCCCGAGCAACTGAAAAGGCTCCCTGATCCCGTTGAGCCGGCCTTGCGCCATGCAGCTGCTTGGGTGAGTCATCGCTTCGATCACGAAAAGCGCCAACGTGCTGAGATGGGCTTTGACGACATGCTGTCCCGTCTTGACGCAGCGCTGCAGAGTGACAATGGTCCGCGCCTTGCCGAGGTAATTCGTCGGCAATTCCCGATTGCGCTGATCGACGAGTTCCAGGATACCGATCCGCTGCAGTACCGCATCTTCGACACGCTTTACCAGGTCGAGGCCAATCGGGAGGACTGTGGATTGTTCATGATTGGAGATCCCAAGCAGGCCATCTATTCGTTTCGTGGCGCCGATATTTACACCTATCTGCGGGCTCGCCGTGCAACCCTGGGGCGCCACTACAACCTAGAGCGTAACTTCCGTTCCAGCCAGAACATGGTTGATGCTGTGAACGAGCTCTTCCTGCGTGCTGAGCGCTCTGCAGTCGGGAGCGGGGCATTTCTACTACGTGACGAGCTGCCGTTCATTCGAGTGGAGGCAGAAGGACGCGAAGAAGTTTGGACTGTGGAGGGCGAGGAACAGCCGGCGCTCACTGCTTTGCAGTTGACCCAAGACAAGCCAGTGGCAAAAAAGACCTATCGCAAGGCTTTGGCAGAAGGGGCGGCCAGCGAGATTGTCCGTTTGCTCGATTTGGGGCAGCAGGGGAGGGCTGGATTTAGACGCGAAGGTCAGTTTGACTCGCTGCGACCTAGCGACATTGCAGTGCTGGTGCGCGATTTCAAAGAAGCCCAGGCTATCCGAGGGGAGTTGGCAACCCACGGTGTGCGCAGCGTGTATATGTCCGACAAAGACTCAGTTTTTGCCGGACAGGAAGCGCGAGATGTCTTGCTCTGGCTTCGTGCCTGCGCCGAGCCCGATCAAGATCGTCCGCTGCGAGCGGCGCTTGCGAGTGCAACGTTGGGGTTGGATCTCGTCGAGCTAGAAGCACTGAACCTCAATGAGCGTACTTGGGAACGTCGAGTGATGCAGTTCCGGGAGTACCGCCAGCGTTGGCAGCGCCAGGGTGTTCTACCGATGCTGCGTCAGTTACTCCAGGATTTCGCGCTGCCACAGCGTCTGATGGGGCGTGCGGAGGGTGAGCGCGTACTAACTAACGTGTTGCATTTAGCTGAGCTGCTACAGCAGGCCTCTGCTGAGCTTGATGGCGAGCTGGCGCTGATCCGACATCTGAGTGAGCTGCTAGCCAATGAGGGGCCGGCTGCGGACGATCAGGTGCTTCGTCTGGAGAGTGACGAAGCGCTGGTGCGCGTGGTGACGATCCACAAGTCCAAAGGTCTGGAGTACCCGCTGGTATTTTTGCCCTTCATTTGCGCCTTCCGGTCGGTAGATGGCGATAAACCAATTCAAATACATGATGGGGAGCAGCGGCGACTGGTGTTCAACGCCGACGCACAAACCCTGGCGCGTGCTGAGCGCGAGCGTTTGGGTGAGGATTTGCGCCTGCTCTACGTTGCTCTGACACGGGCACGACATGCGTGTTGGATGGGCGTTGCGGATCTGAAAATTGGTAACGCACATCGGTCGCGGCTACACGATTCTGCTCTGGGATATTTGCTTGGCGGTGGCCTACCGCTAGCTGCTAGCCAAGATTTGAACAGATGGCTGGCGCCTTTGATCGATCCTTTGCGCAGCGCAGTCGCAGCTGCCCCAGAAGCCAGCCAACAGCATTACCGCGCAGATGAGGCGCAACTCCCTCCCGTTCAATGGAGCACCCCAGCACGGGATGCCGCTGAGCACTGGTGGATTGCGTCATACAGTGCACTGCGCGTAGACGAGGGGGCGATCATCCCGGTGAGTCGGCATGAGGATACCGCGCCAGACAGCCTGGCGATGCAGAACTCCACTGATGATGACAGCTCCGAAGTAGTACCGGCATCGTTGCTCATGTCCACTCACGGGCTGCATCGTTTCCCTCGCGGATCGAATCCAGGAACGTTCCTGCATGGCCTTCTGGAGTTGGCTGCTGAGGAAGGCTTTGCCCACTGTCTAGCGAACCAAGCGCAGCTGCGCGAGCTCGTGGCACGACGTTGTCAGCGTCGTGGCCTCGAGGCTTGGATCGATCCGTTGCACGAGTGGCTGTTGGCGTTGCTGAGTCAGCAAATGGCTCTCGGCGACGGGGGCTCGGTGAGCTTAGGAGATTTGACTCAGTATCAGGCTGAGCTGGAGTTTTGGTTCGAGGCCCGGCAGGTCGATGTCAGGCAGCTAGATCAATTGGTCAGGAGTACTGAGCTGCCCGGCCTACCGCGGCAGCCTTTGCAAGCCGACACACTGAACGGCATGTTCAAGGGCTTCATTGACTTGGCCTTCGAGTACCAAGGGCGCTACTACGTAGCGGACTACAAGTCCAACTGGCTCGGTGCTGATGATGCTGCTTACACGCGCGAGGCGATGGAGTCGTCGATGGCGGCCCATCGCTACGACCTACAGTACGTGCTCTACGTGCTAGCACTGCACCGTCAACTGCGTTTACGTCTGCCGGATTACGACTATGACCGTCATATGGGGGGAGCTCTTTACTTGTTTGTGCGCTCCCCAGGGGGCGGGGTTTACCAGACTCGCCCCGCGAGAGGGTTGATTGAGCAGCTAGACGCCTTGTTTCTTGGTCAGTCCCAGGAGAGATTCGCATGACTGTTGAATCGTCCTCGGCACTTTCCGACCATACTGAAACGTTTGAACTGCTCGAAAGCTGGTGCGAGCGCGGCTGGCTGCGTGATCTGGACCGGGCACTGGCTCAGTTCTTCATTCAGTTGGACCCAACCGCCTCTCCGCTCCTGATCCTGGCTGCCGCGTTGGCAAGTCATCAACTGGGACAGGGCCATATATGCCTTGATCTTGAAGCGACGCTGAGACACCCAGACCTGGCCCTGTCATTGCCGCCCGAAGGCGAAGCCCCGGAGGTAGCTGCGCTGCTACCCTCCCAGATACTGGCAGGATTGAGTTTAGAGGCGTGGCTACAGTCTTGTGCCGGTAGTGTGTTGTTAGAAGGTGATTGCGCTCCGCTAGTGTTGATCGGTCCTTGTCTGTACATGCGACGTTACCGGGATTACGAGCAGCAAGTTGCTACCAGCATTACGCGACGGATGCGATTGCCGGCAGATGCACCAGAGGACCTTGCTGCTCGCCTGTCGACGTTATTTCCCGAGCCGTTTCTGCTGGATGGTGAGCGCAAGACCGACTGGCAAAAAGTGGCATGTGCGCTCGCCGCGCGTGAACATTTCACTCTCATCACGGGAGGGCCTGGTACCGGGAAAACCACCACAGTAGTTCGACTCATTGCCCTACTGCAGGAGTCTGCGCTTGCTGTGGGGGCGCCGTTGCGAGTGAGTTTGGCCGCACCAACTGGTAAGGCCGCTGCACGTCTTACCGAGTCAATTGGTGATCAGGTGGCGTCGTTGCCGGTGCCAGCGAACGTACGTGAGCAGATACCTACTACCGTAACCACATTGCACCGATTGCTTGGCAGCTTGCCTGACTCTCGCCACTTCCGGCACAACGCAAGCAATCCACTTCCGCTAGATGTGCTCGTGGTGGATGAAGCGTCGATGATTGACCTGGAAATGATGGCCAATCTTCTCGGGGCCTTGCCTGACCACGCTCGATTGATACTGCTCGGAGATAAGGACCAGCTTGCTTCAGTTGAGGCCGGGGCAGTACTGGGCGACCTCTGTAGGGAGGCGGAGCGGGGCGGTTACAGCGAAGCCACCTCCGAGTGGCTAGAGTCTCAGACCGGCGAGCAATTAATGGCAGCAGAGTTGGTGCAGGGCGAGCAAGAGCTGGCACAGCACATCGTGATGTTGCGCCACTCTCGGCGCTTTGGCAGTAGGTCTGGAATTGGTCGTTTGGCGCGCGCTGTTAATGCTGGTGATGCCGCAACTACCCGGGCGACGCTTGTCGATGGAGACGAGAGCTTGCATGTTCAGTGGCTCTCGGGAGAGCAAGATCGAGCTTTAGAATCGCTGCTACTCGATGGTGTCGGAACTGGAGATCGAGGTCCCTGCGGTTACGCGCATTACCTGGAGGTGATGCGGGCTAATCGTCCTTCGCCTGGTGATGATGGTGGGGTCTGGGATGCCTGGGCTAGTCGTGTGTTATCTGCCTTTGACCAGTTCCAGTTGCTATGTGCTCTTCGTAAAGGGCCTTGGGGAGTAGACGAGCTAAATGCTCGCATCGCTCACGCGCTTCAGGGGAGGGGCCTGTTGGAACAGGACCATGGTTGGTACGAGGGGCGGCCGGTACTGGTAACTCGAAACGATTATGGCTTGGGGTTAATGAATGGCGACGTCGGTATCGCCTTGCGTCTGCCTGAGCCTGCGGATCTGCCCGATTCTCCGCCGAATCTGGTTTTGCGAGTGGTTTTTCCTCGTAACGATGGTAGTGGCGAACTGCGGCATATCCTGCCGAGTCGACTGAGTGCGGTCGAAACTGTGTTTGCCATGACCGTACATAAGTCCCAAGGCTCAGAGTTCGAGCACTGTGCATTGATTCTGCCCGATACGATGAGCCCCGTGCTGACTAAGGAGTTGCTCTACACCGGCATTACTCGCGCTAGAAGCTGGTTTACCCTGTTGGAAAGCCGGGTAGGCCTACTGGAAAGTGTCGTGCGCAAGCGAATTGAGCGACGCAGCGGGTTGAGAGAGTCACTGATTGCTGGGGGTTAGGAGCGCAAACTGCGGCGGGGCGACATGAATTGTCGCTCCTGTCTGCCAGTTTGGAATCTCTTGGTCGCCGCGAGTACATGTGATGCCGATGCCGCCCCACCCCTACGTGTTCAGCTGTACATCCTGCCGATGGAAGAAAATCGTAATCCCTCTAAGCGACGCGCTGGCTTTGGGCAGGGACTGGTTCGACAAGTGCCCTCAATGTGGATGTGAGGTTTTGCAGCAGCGGTACGCTTCGCAAGGGGAGATTCTTAAGGCGAAGGTTGTGCGTCTGCTTCTGGCTCGTCGGTGGTGAGTAATCATCTATGTAAGGCTTTTGTTGCATGGCCAAACGCCACCTTCCGTTGTAGGCTTGCACCATTGCGCGTGCCAATCGGCTGGCGACGTGTGTTTGACAAGCTTTAGGGAATTGAAGCGATGCCGCCATCAAGGATGCGATGCACTGGCCTGATCTTGGATTTTGCCGCGATGCTGCTTTCCGCGGTTCCTTCTCCCGCCAGAACTGGCGCATCCTGGATAAATATTCCCGACGACTTGCGGAGCAAGCTCGTCAATTCAATTCTCTGCCACCTCTCACCTAATGGCGTACGCCTGCCATTAGGGCGTCTGGTTACCTCAACCGAACTTTTCAAGCGTGCAGTAGATGCAGCGCGCTCGTAATTTGCTGGCCTCAGAAAAGAAGAGGCACGTTCAAGGAGATGACATGCACGAAAACACCATCGCAATTCTTCAGGAGGAAGCGCGCAGGCTTCTTGATGTTGAAATTGACCTGCTTGAACGGATGCAGGCCGAGCCAGGTGTGGTGGTAGATGAGCAGGATGGTGGGCATCAGACGTTCTCCAGCACCTCGATTGGCAAAGACATTGAGATGCTGCGTGGTGAGCGAGCCAAGCTAGAGAACCTGGATATGGTACTGGCTGTCGTCGGCACGATGAAGGCAGGGAAGTCCACCACCATCAATGCGATTGTTGGTACTGAGGTGTTGCCGAACCGTAACCGGCCGATGACAGCTTTGCCGACGCTCATTCGCCACACTCCCGAGCAGATCGAGCCAGTGCTACGCCTGGAAAATAGCGCTCCGATTAACGATCTTCTGGGGCAGCTGTATGAAACATCTCACACTCCCGCTGGGAGGCAGGCCATCAATGGCCTCGACAGTACCGACGATATGAAGGAGCTGCTGAATATGATTCAGCGGCAAGAGCGTTTCGGTAAGAAATATGAAGGAGCTGAGGCAATTTTCGGCTTCCTCAAGAATCTCAATGACCTGGTACGGCTGTCGGCAGCGTTGGAGGAGGAGTTCCCGTTCTCTAGTTATGACGAAGTGCATGAGCTCCCTGTGATTGAGGTGCGCTTCGCTCATTTGGGGGATAAGGCTGAAACAGGAGGAAGGCTCACTCTACTGGACACTCCTGGGCCCAATGAGGCGGGGCAGCCACATTTGCGCAAGATGCTCCGGGAACAGCTTAGAAATGCTTCCGCCGTTCTGGCTGTTATGGACTTCACCCAACTCAAGTCGGACGCTGATGAGCAGGTACGTCAAGAGTTAGAGAGTATTTCTGAGGTGTGTAGCGGGCGCATGTATGCTTTGGTCAATAAATTTGACCAGAGGGATCGGCATGGCGACAGTGCAGAGCAGATTCAAAGTTTTGTCGCTGACACCTTAATGGGGCAGTGCCTTAAGCGAGAACATGTCTTCCCCGTTTCCTCCCGTTGGGGGTATTTGGCCAATAGGGCCCGTCATGAAATCGCTAATGGGAGGTCCTTGTCCGCCAGCCAAGCTTGGGTAGCCGACTTCGGCGAGCTAGCTCTAGGTATGGGCTGGGAAGAAACCATCGAAGACGCAGGTGAGGTTTCGCGTAAGGCGGAAACGCTGTGGAAGAAGTCTCTTTTCAGCGCGCCACTGGACAACGTCATCCGCATGGCGCATGGACAGGCGGCAAAGCTTGCTATCGCATCCGCGGCGTCGAAGCTGGTTGATATAGCATCACGCCTAAATAGCTTCTTGGAAGTTCGTGATACCGCGTTAGCCAAAAGCGCTGAAGAACTAGAGGCTCAGATAAAGTCGATTCTAGATGATGTTGAAAGGGTCGAAAGACTCGAAAAGGAAAGTGGCGATAAGTCCAATAAGGTCATGGCGGAGATATCTAGCGAGTTGGAAGATATATTCAACTCGATTAGGAAGGGAATTGATCAGGAGATTGAGGAAAAATTCAAGGCCGGAAAAGAGTCCGAGAAAGAGCGTGTGCGCTCTCAACGGAAGGAGGTTGTTCCCTTCGGTGTCGGTGTCGGTGAGGTTATCAGAGCCTTCCTGGGGAATCCCGAGCGCCAGCGAGAGGGGTTCGGATTTGAATTTGACGAAAGCCATCCTTTGATTAGCTTTAGTAGCCAGGAAGAAGCCGTAGCCTTGGTGAAGAATATAGAAAACGGGGTTGCAGAAGTAATTGCAGATGGCGAGAAGATCCTGACTGGTGATGTGGAGAGTCTGCTTAAAAAGTTTCGAGAGAGTTTTTCTCGAGATATCAGAGGTGAGGCGGAAGGATTGGTAAGCGCACTTAATCAGCGCTTTAATCAAGATGGATTCTCGATTGATGTTCGACTTCCAGATACTGCCCCTTTGTCCTTCCCTTATACAGCAAGTGAGCTGTTGGGAGAGGTTGTAGATAGCAGGACTCGCTCAGTGAGGCGATATCGTCGCAGCACTAGTGTTTGGGGGAAGCTTTGTGGTTTGTTTGATAGTTCTGACTGGGGCTGGGAGTCTTACCAAGCCTCTGAAGGCTATTATGAAGTAAATATAAACAAGGTCCGGGTGCAGATTAATAATTCCGTTGCTCAGTTGTTCTCTGAATTGCGTGAGACTACTGATTCCACCATTAAGGCTCCTTTAGAGGCCGGTGTGCTTCAGTTTTTCAGGCAGCTAAAGTTTACGTTAGAGAATATTCGTAGTGACTTAGCGCAGAGTCTGATCGACAAGCAGAGCAGTCGTGGAGAGCAGCAAGCGTTGGCTAAGCGCCTTACGGGTCTGAAACGAAATGTTCCAGGAATCCGTAAGGACAGCGAGGAGCTTAAGAATGATGTACAGCCTACTTCGGGGGAGGTGGTAGCATGAGTGAATCTGGTGCGCTGACATTAGAGTCGGAAGTTCTACAACTACTTACCTCCTTGCCGGAGAAGTTCGTTGTCGATTTTGCAAACGGTATTGATGTTGCTCGCGAGCGCCAGCGCTATATCGCTGGTAGAACTGCTTTCTTCTCCCGGATGTACGATGGCTTCACTGGGCAAGGTGCACGTCACCAATCCGAAATTAATGCCAGCCTCACTGATGGGGTAGAGGGGGCCCTGGAGTGGCTCAAAGACCTTAGCGGATCTTTAGCTAAGAGCAATCACGCCATTATCCAGGTAAATACTCGTGTAAGTACGCTTAAAGAAGATGTTGCTAAAATTGCAAATTACTCCATCACAACCCGTCAGCGCTTGGAGAAATTATCTGACGAGTTAGAAGGGAGGTGCGGTGCGCTGGAGCAACAGGTCGCTCGTATTGGTAGTTTGCAGCAGGCACAAGTCCATCTAGACGCGGTCTTCAGCAAATGGGCGGCGGGACGGTTAAGCAGCTTTTCCTTGTCAGGGCGCTGCTATGCCGCGCTGGAGGAGCTGCGTTGGGGCGCGTTTGGCGACCATCTCCAGCGGCTCTCGGGCCATGAGCGTCAAAAGCAACTCGAGCTATTGGCTGATCGCGCCATCGTCCAGCTAAGTCAGGACGCGAATCTGAGCTTAGGGGAGCGGATTGGTACTCGAGACCGCTGGCTCGCTCAGCCGCAAGGACGCCATGTATTAACCGATGCAAACGATGCTTTGGAATATCTGGGCGACTGGGCTGACGTAGAGCGTAATCCGTTTATTTTCGCTGTTTCCCAGCAGCCAGAGGAGTTGCCGCTACAGGTCCCGCGTTTAGGCTCCGCACAGCGATTCACCGAGACACTCATTAGCGAGCTGTTCCTGGAGGCGCGGCATGGCTGAGTCGATGAAGGTTGGATTGGTTCTGTCTGGTGGCGGAGCCAAAGGCGCTTATCAAGTCGGCGTGCTCAAGGCTCTCAGGGAGCTGGGCACTCGAATTGATGCAGTCTCAGGAGCTAGCATCGGCGCTCTGAACGGGGGCGTTTTGGCTTCTGCTCCATCTCTGGACGTCGCGATTGAGCGTCTTGAGGAGCTTTGGGGGCGGTTGGCCAAACAGTCGCCCCTGAATATGAAAGTCCCCGGGTATCTAATGATGCTTGCCGCAGCAGGCTTGAGGCTTCAGGGTGCAGGTACTGCGCTAGCAGCTCTTCATGCTGCACAGGACATTGCTCGCCGACTAAATTACGAGCTGCCCGAATGGCTGGAGTTTCTTGAGGACAGCTTGCTCGATGACCAGCCACTCAAGGAGCTAATGGATGAGTACCTCGTCTCTGATGACCTTGATACTGGTCTGCCGCTTTATGTCTCTATCTACAAGAGCTATGGCGGGTTGACTGATCTTCTCTCTGCTTTCAAAGCAGAGCTTGGCTTCATCGATACTCCGGATTCTGACTTTGTTCATATCCAGTCGATGGAACCTGCCGAGCGCAAGAAGCTGCTTCTAGCGTCCGCTGCGATTCCAATGTTGTTCAAACCCCGCACCATCGAAGGCCAGCGGTACACCGATGGTGGTCAAGGTGGTTGGCAAACCATGCAAGGCAATACCCCTATCCAGCCGCTGCTCGAGGCTGGCTGTAATTTGGTTATCGTTACACATCTCAGCGATGGATCCCCTTGGAGCCGACACGATTTTCCGGGTGCAACCATCCTGGAGATTCGGCCGAGTGAATCGCTCAATCGCGCCCAAGGCCCCTTTGGGGGGGCTCGTGACCTGCTCGGATTTGATGCTGAAAAGATCCCCTCCTGGATTGATCAGGGATATCGCGACACGCTTGCATGCGTCGGAAGGGTCATGGACGCTCAGAAAAGTCGAAACGAATTACGTGTCTCCGAAGCTGCGCTGGATGCTCTCGACCAGCAAAGTGCACAGGCCGACAAGGCGCTAGCAGACGCAATGGCTAGGTTGAAGTAGAGATGGCAGTGGAAGAAGACGTAAGTGAAGTTGATGCGTTGAAGCGATTGCTGGCGAATGCGAACTCTGAGTACCTCGATCTATTGGTGGACTACATCACTGATGGTGGGAAAGGGCGCCTAATGTTGTCGGCTGCCAACTGCAAGGCCCTGGTTCAGGCTAAGGCTGACGGCGAGTATTCCGAGGCTCAGCTGGAGCTGCTTATCAGCGAGCTGCTGCATTTTGGAGGCAACAGCATCGCCAACCTGTGGCGTAGCGAGGGTGCTCCCTGGGCGTCGATCGTCGTGGATGTACTCGATCATCTAAAAGGGAAGCGCGAGGACGGAGACTCGATCATTGAGTTGGAGCGTCGAGTGCTTGTGCAGCTTCTTAGACACTTCTGGAGCAAGTTGTCTGAGGCTGAACTTGAGCCCTTGTGTGAAGTGCTGAAGGTAAACGGTATGCCGGACAAGGACCAACTGGAGGTTCTGCGTCAGGCCGTTATGGGGGCAACCGAGATTGGAACGACGTTAGCGAAGATATTGGCTGCTTCCATGGCGAGCTCAACCTTCGGAGCTAGCGCAGCGTTTACTGGTCTTTCCTGGGGAGGCGCTGCTGCAGGAGTTGCGCAGTTTGCAGCTGGCCGTGGGGCCGCAGTAGCGTTGGGGCCCATCGGGCTTGCGCTGGGCGGAATCTGGGGAGCCTATAGCCTAACTGGCCCCGCGTTCCGGGTCACAGTTCCTTGTGTTGTGCTGATTGCGCTCATCCGCCTTGAGGCTCGGCATCCCGGTTGACCCTATGTTCTTTGCGACTGACCGGTGCGTAATTGCACTGTGAGGTCGTTGCAAGAGTGCAACAAGTAAAGGTAGTGCTATGTCTGAAGCGAAGGATACGCTGCTCAGGATGTTTGCGTTGCTGCGTCTGATCCCCGAATTTCCAGGTCACATCGCATCGACAACGTTGTTGGAGAAGCTGCGCGACCGTGGCTTTTTCGTTGATATGCGTACAGTGCAACGAGATCTGAATCGGCTTAGCACGCCTTTCTCGTTGATGTGCGATGAGAGCGTTTCACCGTATCGGTGGAGCTTCACAAAGGATGCGGAGCTGGATCTGCGAGAGATGGACCCCTCCACTGCGCTGGTTCTGTATCTGGCTCAGGATCATCTTAAGAGCCTTCTACCGCAAAGCGCACTCGACCTGCTGGCGCCGCAGTTCAACCGGGCTCGTAACTACTTGGAAGGGTTGGGGCAGAACGGACTATCGCATTGGGCGAGACGCGTACGTGCTGTGCCTAATGGCAGAGCCTTGGTCCCGGCACCGATCCCGCTTCAGATATGGGACCAGGTGTCGACAGCGTTGCTGGAGCATCGTCAGTTGCGAGTTCTTTACCTTAGCCGCAGCAAGGCGACGCTTAAGGAGATGCGACTGCACCCTGTCGGTTTCATTTCTCGCCACTCGATCAGCTACCTGATTGCTACGGTTGATGGTTACAGCGATGTCATTCAATTTGCTGTGCACCGCATCCGTGAGGCTGAATGTCTCGATCTCCCTGCTGTGGGGGACGCGGATGTGGATCTTGATGAGTATCTGAACGGCGGTGGCTTCAACAGCGCAGGCCCTGTGCCCATGGTAGAGCTGAAGGCTGACGTCTCACCTCAAATTGCCTGGCATTTGGGTGAAACTCCCTTGAGCCAGGAGCAAACGATCGAGTATTTGCCAGGATCGGACTGGAAACGCTTGAAGGCTTGCGTGCCGCAGGATCAGGAAACGCTGTGGTGGATATTCGGATTGAACGAGAACATTCGCGTTCATGAACCGCAAATTTGGGTAGATGCAGTTAAGGAAAAAGCGGAGAGAGTCAGGCAGCTGTACGCCTGACAGCCAGCGTCCCCATGCCATCGGACCTATCTGTTCACACCGATGGCACGGGCCTCCCTTTTAGTCGTTTACGGCCAGTAATTCTTCCAGTTGATCAACGACCGCTTTGGCGTCGTCGTCACTTCCGAGTTGGGCCACCCCGACGCCGTGCGCGAGCCAGAATTCCTTGCTTTGTAGCTTTTCTACGGCTCCTCCGCGTGGGATTAACAGAAGAGCGCAAGCGGGTTGGTAATCGAACCAGCGCAAGCTGTCATGGTAGATATGGGCGGAAGCCATGCCGTCGAGAACCCCTTCGCGGCTGGTCCTGTACTTTGCATCGAGTATCACGAGCTTGCGTCGGTTCCCTGACTCCAACGTAATCGCGATGTCAGGGAAGCGCCGTTTTGAGAGGCTAGAGAAGCCGGCATAGTTCTTTTTGTCGATTGATGGGCATCGGACCTGAAGCCAGACTTCCAACGTGAAATCCGAACCCTTTCCGCTCCAGCAAATGCAGTCGTCACTCTGTGTCGGATAGCGGCCATTCCACTTTAGAGTGGGGTAGCGTGAACGCAGCTGCTCGACGATTTTGATATAGCACCAGCGCTCGTAGATCTCCCAGGAAGGGCTGATCCACAGGCTCTCTTCGCCTGTCGTTCCCAAGACCCCAGGCCTTAGGCTATGCCAGCCGAAACGGTAAGCCCGCGCATAGATAGGGTGAGCGGAGATCGCATTGAGCCCGGCGGCAGTGATTCGCTGAGTACTCAGGTGGCAGAAGGGCTCCATTCGCTGCTGGCGCCGCAGTGCTCGGTACAGGCCATCGAGGAAGGCGATGCGCCTCTTTAAGCGTGGTGCTAGCTCCGATCGCGTATCGGAGCGGCGCTCCGTTTCAGCAATACGTTCAAAGGCTCGAATCGTCTGGCGACAGCGAGACATTACCTTGAGAAGTATCGCTCCAAGCACCTGATTTGCAGGATTATCTTGATGCTCAAAAACCGCAGCGACTTCGAAGCTGGCTTGCGACGAGGGCAGTGTCACGCCCTCCGATCCCAGAATTATCGTACGGCTCTTAAGAGCTGCTCGGACCGCTGATGGCTCCAAGCGCCTAACCTGGTGCGCGCCTACTGCAACGCGTTCTCGGCGAAGCCTGGTAAGGGGGCGCTCGGTCACCTGACGGAGTGCGGCAACTAGCGACTCTCCATAGCGCCGAAGCCGCGCGTACTGTAGGTGAGGGTTTGAATCCTCGCCGTCCGTGCCTATGGAGATCTGCGCGCTCTCTGTGCCGAACAGCAGTTTCGCGTCGAAGGCAACGATGTCTTCCAGCATCTTTGTAAAGATGTCTTTGCCAAGCTTATCGCTGCTGGGGGCGACATCCAGACGGTACTGGGCGACGATGCTGCCGCTCAGATTCGTTAACTCAGCAGAGACCTCACCCGCAAAGAATCCTGGCTCCCAAAGCCAAACGACTTCACCTTCATGCAGCTGCTCGGGCAGCAGCGCATCGTCGATGTATAGCCGATGCTCTGGCAGAGCTCGGAAACGGTACGAACCCAGCTCATCAAACCCTGAGGCGGGCTCGCCAGGGGTAACCGGTATAGCTACGTTTTTTTCGTTGTAGCAGTGAAGGCTCGTCATGCTTAGCGCCAGAATCGGGCTGAGCCTAGGTGATGAAGGTCATCGAGCATCTCCGTCACCTTGGCTTTGGACGCTTCCAACTTGACGTTCGTCAGCACCTCAAGGACGTCTTTGAATACCTTCTGCAAACGCGGACTGTCTTCGCCGCGAAGCTTTGGAAGCACCTTCGCGTAAACAGCCTGATCCAAGGCTTGGTTGAAGGGGATGACTTGTCCATTGGCAGCCTCCTGGAGGTAGCCGATGACGTCGTGAAGAGTCCGCCAGCCAAAATGCAGGCGCATTGGCCTAAGTGCCTGGACAAGCTCTGCCAACAAGGAGCGCACTATGGTGATCTGTTCTGTTGGCAGCGATGTTGTCGCCCAGCCCGGGAATGCTTCGACATCGATATCCCAGAATTCGATTACCGCCGCTCTGTCGAGCACTTTGTCACTCAAGCCATGAGTGGTCTCGTCCATGTTGACGGTGCCAATGATCAGCAAGTTGGCGGGGTAGGGGATGGATGTCGGTACGTCACTGATGCCGTCCCCCAGTGCATGGAGCTCGATGTGATCGCCGGTCTCCATCGCTGACAGAAGAGGAGCCAGATATTGCTCCGGATGCGACAGATTCATTTCGTCCAGGATCAGCGTGTAAGGGCTAGCGGGATCAGCGCTGGCGCGTAGCAGGAAGTCCAGGCAGGCCGTACGCACATACGTGTCGGCCTCCAGTGGGTTCACATAGCCAAGTAGGGCCGAGGGATCGTGCCAGCCGGGCTGCACTGGCACGATGAGCAGTCCCTCGTGAGGATCTTGGGTTTGTTGCCAGAGGCTCAGCGCGTATCCCCGAGCCAGTTGTGTTTTGCCCGCGCCACTGAGCCCGGTGAGTACGGCCAAATGGCGACGGAAATGGCTCCAAAGTCCCGCATCAAGCTGGGCGATGAGCTGCTGGGGAAATTGAATCTCTGGAGCAAAGCCCTTGATGATCTCCATCAGGGCCGGCCGGCTCGCTTTGATTGACGAAGCAGCACGGGGAGCCTCGGGATCACTGGGGCCTGTGGCAATTGGTATTGCTTTCAGGGCACCCGGTGTCCAGTGAATGCGTGCGACCCACTCTTCGCCCCTGTCAGTCAGGCGAAGGAGCTTTGCTCCATCTAGTTCAACCAGGGCCAGGGAGCGAAGCCAACTTACGAGGGCGCTCGGCGCGAAATTGCTGGTCCAGCCGGGATTGACTTGGCGTAGCAGGTCATTCGCTTGCTGGGTGGATAGAGGTGTGTGTTTGAGCGTGAGCAGCAGATTGTCGAAGCCAAGGATGCGAGTGATCATCCAATCGATTACTTCATCTGGCTCGCCTGATTCCAGGAGGGCCTCGCCGCGGGGAGTAAGTTGTAGATCGGTTCCCTGTGCGCGCAGAACGCCCCATTCTGCGATCAGTGCATTGAGTTGGGTACTCAACGAGGACTTCTTGAAGGCGGGATTGAGCGATTGAAGGTGCTGCATGAAGTCTTCACGCGTACATCCTTCTCGCGCAAATTCAATCATTGCCAGAATGGTGGCAATCCCTCCGCCAATCGAAAGCAGCCCACGGCGCCGACGTTCTGCAGGTAGAGGGTTGAGCAGCTCCTTGCCCGTTTCTGGGTCGGCCAGCTCTGTAGACTCTTGTTCCGGCCGTTGGACGTATGTCACGTACAGCAGCCAGGGTAGGGTCATGCGCTCCACGCCGGCGGTAGTGAAAATGTCGGCGGCGGGGCCGAGCACTTCATCAAGACGGTCCAGCACCTTGCGATGAAGGAGCTGGCGTGACTCACCTCTTTGGGCAGCCCCCATTGCGCTCGCGAGCTCGCGAAGTTTTCGGGAGTGACCGATGGTGGTGAAAAATCCTGGGCAAAGCACTGCGAATACGCGGTACATCTTGAGCTTAGGAAAACGCTTCACCAGCGGTGTGATAGCGGTGATCAGAGCGTTCCAGGTTTCGGTGATAAGCAGCTCTTGTTGAGCTCTTTCAAGGCCCGGGAATCGGTTTTTAAGCCGCCACAGCTGCTCAATCACGCTGGTGTCTTGGGCGACCTTGGAGATATCGACCTGCCCCATCCCGGTGGACGTGACCTGCTCGCTATCCCACAGATTGCGTTGGAACCGCTCGCTGAAAAAGGTTGGCTCGTCGACGTCGCGAACTTCCTGCAGCAGTGTGAGCAGGCCTGCTACCCAATCTCGATTCCCTTTTTGCGTTAGGGTTTGTTGCAGGATTGTGTCGCATGCTTGCTTTAGTTGAGCGTCGTCTTTCAGATTCAGGACCATCGAGGAGCCATCTCCTTTGCTCAAAACGGCGGAGTCGTTACAGGTAATGGATGGGGCTAGCCTATTGGGGGGTCAGGCGAATTCCTGGAGCTTTTCGTGCTCCTCTAACACCTCGTCAGTCACGTGACGAGCTCGATTTCCGCGACCGCTGGGTTGCATGACCACGCGAATGGACTCTTCCATTGTCATCGCGTTGTCATCGGTGTCTTCACCTATTACATAAGTGCGCGAGAACGGGGCGAGGGCCTGGGCGAGCAGTTCGATCATGGTCGCGCGGTCTGAAAGCTCTTCTTCATCGAGCTCTAGCATTGAGGCCATGATCGAGCAGTCGATCATCGTGGCAGGGAGCCAATCGCAGCTGGACGAGTAGCCGACACACCACTTGATGTTCGTGCCTTGCATAAAGACCTCGATGGTATCGGTGTCCGTGCCGGCGAAGCAGGATCCCAGCATGATGCCGGTGATGTTCGTATTCTTGGAGTGATCTCCGATTGCGAACAGAATGTCCTCCAGCTTGACGCCGCCCACCTTGCCTTTGTTGCCATGCGCTGCGATGTAGATAACTGCGTTGTTGAAGCGAGCGCTGCAAAGAATTTCGAGGGCTCGATCGAAGCTTCGCTTGTCATAGAAGTTGGCGTGAAACACCTCGGTATCGCCTGCTAGCTTGGCAATGCCTTCGACAAAGGGCAGTACGCTCGTGCGGTTGCAATCTCCCTCATCCAGCTCCCAAGGGTTTTCGAGAATCAGGATGGCTCTGTTGGAGTAGTGGTGTCGTGGCATCGTCTGGCTTCCTTGTCTCAGGCTCGAGGTGTCAGGCATACATGAGGGGAGTGGCGCGTCTGTGGCTCAATGTATCGGCATGGCACCGTATTGAGTTTGATGCTACTCAAAGGGAGTGGCGCTGTGCCATCTCCCATGTGTCAAGGTCGACCAAAAGATCAATGATGCCCGGAGTTCTTTAAGAACTGCTCCAGGCGTTCTTTGAGGATTTCCTTCCTGTTCGCGACGCGCACATCCAATGAGGGGGTCTGGCAGATAGGGCAGCCAGTAAGCCATTCGCGAGGACGCATTCTAGTGCCTTCGCTAGGAAGATAAGTCTTCTTCCAGGAGCAGTAACTGCAGGTGAGGGTGAAGGGGTGTGGCGGTGAAAACATGTCTGCATCCGTGGCCGTCAATCGACAACAGATTGGCTGCTTTGGGCGACAAGTTGTGTCGCTCACTGAAGGTGCTTCACAGCCAATGCCAGTCATTGAGCTAGGGCGTTTGTTTGCGAGGACACGGAGAGTGCAGGCGCTCTCCGGAGAGAGCGCCTGATAACCGCAAGTATCGGTGCGGGTGGGAGGCGGATTGTCAGCGGTACAGCCAGGGCTGCAGCTCATCAAGGTTCGCCGCGACTATCTGCTGTGCAGTCGCCTTGGTATGCAGCTTTGTAGGGTCAATCTGATAGCGCTGGAGCACGTATTGAACCAGTGCGCCGCGGACTTCAATCACCAGCTGGCCATCCTGCATGCCGTAGTCGGCCTCGATGATGCTTCGCTGCTCAGGCTTAAGCCGCGAATCGGGTTCGATGATGACCGGAACGAGCGTGTTCCATCCAAGGTCGTCTTCTCGGGTGTGTTCAGACTGGTCATCCATTAGCTCTGGGATACCACGGAAGCGGCTCAACACAAAGTCACGATAATCGCGGTTCTTCTCGCAGTAGGCCCGGACGTGCCAGCGTATGCCGGTGTAGATGAGTGTATGAGGTGCTATCAGCCTGGTTTCACCACTCGGGGTGGTAAAGGACACGTACTCGCACTCCAGGCGTAAACCTTCCCGGCAGGCTCTGAGCAACGGGCGTAGTACTTCGGGGCGAACTGTACGATCGGGAACGCTCAGGACTTCTGTGTGGGCATAAGCGAGCGCTAACCCCTCGACGTGCGGGGCACGCTCGTGGTTTTGATTCAGCAGGTGTAGGTAGGCGCTGGCACTGTCGTCAATGAACAAGGGCCTGAACTGCTTACTCGGTACGTACCCTTTCAGATGCTTGTCGTATGTCAGATTTTTGGACGCATGCTCATTGATGTAGGTATTGATGTCCTTTGACGCCTGCTGTCGGCTGATGCCAAAGCTCTGCATCAGATGACCTGTGGTTAGCCGTCCCTCCCACCAGACCACGGTCTCTATTAGCTTATAGCGAAGGGCCAGATCCCAGCGGACTGACTCGATCGACTGCTTACGTTTCATTGGCTCTCCATGTGCTCGAATTGTTTACCTGTACATGTAAACATTCTAGATACAGCTTGGAAAGCTACATATCGTGAAGGTGTTCTAGGCCGCTGCGGGAGACTGGCCCTCGATATGGATTTTCTTACCTTGCTCTGGGCTGTTGTGGCCACGTTGCTTTTCCTGGGCTTGCTGGGCACCGGCTTGGTCATGTCTTTCTGGGTGCGCTGTGACCAATTGGCGGAACAGAAAGCCAGCCTCCAGCGACAACTGGAGATTGAGCGCGCAGATAGAGCTGACTTGGTGAGCAACCTGATGGAGCTCCAGGCCGCCCTGCGAGCGGAGAAATTTCATGTCGAGCAGCTGCAGCGCAAGATCCAACTGTTGCAGTTGCCCTTTGGCCACGGTTGCTAACGTGTCGGAGGCGAGAGGGGCACCGATGAACGTTGACGCGACTAGCAATCACTTGGGTAGAGAGCCCGCGAGCCTTGAATCAATCGTGGCTTGAGGGCAAATTGACACTATTAGGATATTGGGAGGGAGTTATGCAGCAGCTGACTACGGCGCAGGGAGCATTCGAGTTGACGTTGCTCAACGCCGAGTGCGCCAGAGATCAATTTGATGATCTGGTCATCGAGGGATTGAGCCTCGGTATTCCGGCAGAGATCATGACTCGTCTTGAGGCGATCTGGTCTACCACAAGGAAAATTGCTGGAGAGGTAATCACTGTCGGCAGGATCGTTGTGAGGCAGATTCTGGCATTCATCAAGGCCCATCCTGGAATTGCCATCGGCGTGGCGATAGGGGCTGCTATCGGGGGAATAACCTCAGCGATTCCTTTCATTGGTCCTCTGCTCGCGCCAATTACAACCAGCGCTGCAGTGCTGATGGGCGCAGCTGTCGGGGCGACCATTGATTCGGGAAGTCCCTCTTCAGATCCTTTGGTTGCGGCGATCCAGCTCGCTCGGAAGTTCTTTGAGTTCATCCAATCGGTCTTTCTGGCAGTCAGAGACCATTACTCCGAGGTTTAAAGCTCGTCATGGATGACTACAGTGCGAAGGTTCATCGGCTACGGAAAGCTGTGAGGGAGCGGGTGCAAGCCGAAGACCCCACTCCGGATCAAGGTGCAATGGTCGTATCCGAAGAGCTAGCTGCCATTGCCTTTGAGGATCCTAAGGTTCGAGCGGCCCTCGATAAGCTTAAAGGTCGAGACCGAGTTGGCGTAATGGGGGAGGGGGCCGCACTTCTCGGCGGCGCTGGCGCGGGAGCAGCATTGGCCGGAAGTGCTGCGAGCATGGCAGGCGCTACCACATTGCTCGGCTCTACAAGCCTGGCGAGCCTGCTAGGAGGTGTGTTCGTTACGACCACTCCGATTGGCTGGGTAGTTGGGTCTGCTGCAGTGGCGGGAGCTGCTGGCTACGGCATTGCAAAACTCATTCGGTCAGGCAGTAAGCAGGATCAGCGAAGAGATGCATTGTCCGAACGCCTAGCCACGCGGTTGATGCTGCATCATAAACCTGGGGCTGAGAATGAGTTGGAGGCGCTGCTTGCGGCTGCTCTAAAGGCTGGGACAGTTTCGTCAGAGTCCGGGCAGAAGATGCGGGCCCAGATTGAAGCAAAGTTGCTGAGCGTTGACTTAGCACTGCTGCGGTTGAGAGCTATTGCAGGATCGCAAAGAGATTCCGACGTCGAGGCTTAATTTCTTGTTCTGGCCTCTACATACGAGCCTAGCCGCCTCCTAAACGTTAAGCGAATCCACGACCAGGTGTCGCCTCTCGAGTTGGTATACCCAGTCCATTGGCAGATCCTCTGATCTGCTCTCAAGTCTATCGACAAGGAAGAACAGCATGGAAATGGCTCCTGTCACTCTTATTTTCATAGCACTGGTCGCATTGGTTTTTCTGGCTGTCGGGTGGTTCATTGGAGGCAGAATGACCACTTTGAAGAGCGCTCGTACGCAACTGGAAATTCAAGCCAGCCATCAATCGCAGTTGGCACAGCTCAATAGCGATTTGGCTCTATCTCGACAGAGCGAGGCACACATTCGCGGCGAGCTTGAAATGGCCGTGCAGGCTCGCCAACAGTCCGTTCAGCAATTAGACGGAGTGCGTGCGGCGGCGAATAAGCTGAATGCTGAGTTGAGTGCTGCGCAGGCGACTCTTCAAGCTGAGCTTGAGAAAAGCCAAGAGAAGTCCCGCTTGCTCGACGAGCAGGCGCAGCAAATTATTGAGCATTTCAATCGCCAGGAGACGCTGCAGCAGCACGTTTCAGCGCTTCGAGAGCAGCTTGGCATGAGCCAGGAACAGGCCAACCTGTCAGGGGAACTCAAAGCAAGTCTGGCAGCCTTGCAGGGGCGCTATGAGCAGGCGCAAGCGGAGCTTCAAGAGCATCGTGAGCAGCTTGGTCAGAGTAATGAGCAGGCGGCGCAATTGGTGGAGTTGAAGGAGCATATCCGTCGCTTCGAGCAACGTCACCGCGAAACTGAGGATGTGGTCAAGTCTCAGCGGGAGCAGCTTGGACAGAGCAGTGAGCAAGCCTCGCAGCTCCTGGAGCTAAAGGAAAAATGCCGCCAGTTTGAGCAACTGCTGCGTGATTCGGAGGAAGTGCTGAAGGGGCAACGGGAACAGCTGGGGCAAGCCAACGAGCAGAGGATCCAGCTAGGCGAACTGCGGGATAAGTATATTGCTCGCGAGCGAGAAATAAGCGAATTGCGGGACCAGCTTGCCAAGACCCGGTCGACTCTGGCGGAAACCATCACGGGCCGTGATAAAGATCAGCTTGCAGCTGAAGAGAAGCTCCAGCTGCTCCAGGAGAACAAGGAGCAGCTTAAACAAGAGTTTCAGAACCTTGCGAATCAGATCTTTGATAGTAAGCAGCAAAGCTTTACCGAGCAGAGTCGGCAAGGGCTGGATGCGCTCCTCAAGCCGTTTAAGGACCAGCTCGAGTCCTTCCGAAATCGCGTCGATCAGGTGCATTCGGAGGCTATCGATGGGCAGAGCTCGATGAAGTCGGAACTGGTCAAGCTCATTGAGTTAAACGCTCAAATCACCACAGAGGCCTCAAACCTCACCAAGGCGCTTAAAGGAGACAAAAAGCTGCAGGGCACCTGGGGGGAGCAGAAGGTGGAGCTGCTGCTTGAGCAGGCGGGATTGCGCAAAGGGGTTGAATACCACCGCGAGGCGAATTTTAAGGACGAAGATCATGAAAACGGTCGGCCGGATTTCGTGGTGCAGCTGCCCGAAGGCAAGCACATCATCATCGATAGCAAGGTCTCGCTTGTGGCTTACACCGACTATGTCGCTGCCGAGACTGATGAGCAGCGTGCCGCGTCGCTCGCGGCGCATGTGCAGGCATTGCGCAACCACGTCCAGTCGCTGGCCGGTAAGCGCTATCCCGAACTCACCGGAATGAATTCGCCAGACTTCGTCTTCCTTTTCATGCCTGTCGAACCGGCCTATCTACTGGCTGCTGAACATAGCCCCTCTCTGTTCCAGCAAGCTTACGAGCAGCGCATCGCAATCGTTACCGCTACAACCTTGCTGCCAGTGCTGCGTGTGGTGGCCAACCTTTGGAGCATTCAGCGCCAAAATCAGAGCACTCTCCAATTGGCTCAGCAAGCGAGCAGTGTCTACAACAAGCTGCGTGTCTTTGTGGAGAAGATGGAGAAGCTCGGCAATCAAATTGGCACTGTTCAAAAGACCTACGCTGACACCTTCAATACGCTAACTGGCCCGCACGGAAGCTTAACTCGTACGGTGGACAAATTCGTTGATCTTGGAGTCAAGGTCGTCAAGCGTCTGCCCGCATCGGTGGTAGGGGCAGGTGACGACCCAGCAGGAGAGGGCGATGTGCTAGCTATGGAGGAGACTACAGAGTGAACCGGCCTGTCACTGTGAAAGCGTTGGAGGAACTGGGGCGTCGAAGTTTGTCGAAAAGTTTTTTTATGCGCGACTTCCTGTACTCGGAAATCAGTCAGATTGAAGGGATTCCTAACATCCCCGACTTTCCCGATCGAGCTGTAGAAGCAGGACGTCAGCTCTGTGAACAATTGTTGGAACCGTTGCAGGAGCGGTTTGGTCGTGT
Source organism: Pseudomonas sp. NY15435 (assembly GCF_048068295.1). NCBI lineage: Bacteria > Pseudomonadati > Pseudomonadota > Gammaproteobacteria > Pseudomonadales > Pseudomonadaceae > Pseudomonas > Pseudomonas sp. NY15435. The sequence goes on along the minus strand of NZ_JBLUQA010000021.1, from coordinate 19,988 downwards.
CGCCATTCGATCAGCCTATCGGAGCCCAGCGGTGAATGCTAAAGGGGCGGAGAATGGCAATCAGTACAGTTGTGCTGCTAATGAGAAGAACTACGCCTCACACATTTGGGATTATCCCGATGAGCAGGGGTACCTGGGGGCTACGGCCTGCATCGTGGTACCTGCGTTATTACCTTGGTATGAGCAGACGAGGGATTGGACGCCACTAGCCTGGTGGATTCATGACAATCTGCCGTATGCGAGTCAATTTTGGTTCCCCAAGCTTGCTGCCTTCAATCTGCAGTGGAGCGCCAACCCGGCGACGCTCCCAAGCATCAATACCTATGTTCTCAATCCGCATACTGGGGACCGGACTGCATTAGTCAAGGATGGTGTAGCTAGATGCAGCCTTGAAGAGCGCAAGCTCATCGTTGGTCCATGGTTGGACAGCCTCAAATAAACGCGCTCTGGAAATTGACGGATATGCGAGGAAAGCACTAACAGACTGCGGCGGTATGACCCAAAACCATTCGAACCTGCCTGAATTGTTGACCTGTATGAACACCCAATATTGGTGTGTCTAGTAGGGCGACATATCCTGCTGCTGTACCCGCTGGATGCGGGGGGAGAAGCCCGCCGGTCAAGGATGACCAGCTCGACGGGCCTGGAGTCGACTTCGGCAGAGGAGCTGGGCAATGGAGCTTACCGCACATGCCACGCAACGTTGCAGTCAGCGCGGAATCCGCATACAGCAGATTGATTGGTTGATTGCGTATGGACGCCACGTGTGGAATCGAGGCGCTCGCGTGTACTTCTTCGATAGGGCGCATTTCCGGCAGATGCTTTTCAGCCTGACGGCATCAGAACGGCAATTGGCGGAGAAAACGCGCAATAGCTATGTGGTAGTGAAGGACGATCAGGTGATCACCGCGGGGCATCGTCAGCCGGTGTTTTGCGCCAATAAGCCAGGTAGCCATCATCACAGGCGTACTGACTGGCGGCATGGCGGATCTCGAGTAGCGTGAATCTGAGTGCGAGGACAGTAGGTTTGGTGAAAAGTTCCATTTGAGGCTTCAGCTGGTCTTTACCCATGAAAAGCAGCTGGATATTGTGAGCAGATTAATATTTTGCTCAGCCTCAGCTACATCGCGCGGTGCGAAAGCGAGCAGGCAGGATGCGCTGAAGGTCGCTGTGGTGAAGAGTCAGACCATCACAGGGAACCTTGAGATATGTGGTCGAAGCTTTATGCCTCGTGACAAAAATGGATTGCAGTTGAGAGGGCTTCATGGCGTTCAAGGATAAGGCGGAGCTGCGTGCGTTTCTGGAGATGGAGGCGGGATCAATATCTCACTTGCCGTCTTCGTCTCGGCGTGGGGAACCCTCCGCCAGCGCTGAGGAGTACGCTCGAGCACTCAAAGAAATCGAGCCACGCATCTCTGACGGGCAGCGTCGCATGCTAACAGGCCACGCTATAGCGCCAGAGCAGACTTTGACCATGACGCAGTTGGCCGCACTGATGGGGCAGGTCAATTTTCAAACTGCCAATAGTCAGTACGGTCGACTCGGTGGAATGCTGGTTGCATCTCTTGGTGTTCCAAGGCCTAAGTGGTTGGTCTATGCCATTGCGAGCTTCGATGACAATCCGGAGTCCGGGAAAAGGCGTGCGCGTATGCATCCTGAGCTGTCCCAAGCGCTTCTGCAGTTGGGGTGGATAACACCGCAGGATTCCGGTGGCGCGATTATCAGACAGCCAGGCAAAGAGCAGGAACCGGCTTTCAGACCTCACCACGGCTCGCTCAGGGCTCAGGATGTTATTGCTGCACTGGAGGGGGCAGGTTTTAGTCGGCCCGAACAGTCCGGTCTCAAGGTGATGCGTCTGGCGCATCCAGCCCTGACTGTGCCTGTGTTCGTCAAGCAGAGCGCCAGTGAGACGCCCCTCGTGCTACACCCGAAATATGAAGAGCAGCTCTCTAGCTGGCTGAGCATCCAGGGTGTGGAGCGAGGCCAAACGCCTTACTACCACAACAGCAATCTTCGTGGATTCCCCAAACGGAGAAATACGGGAGCCACGGATATCAGCTACGGCATTGATTTAGGGTTTCTGGGCTCAGGTGCGCTCGAGGAACTCATCAGGAAGCTTCTAGATCAGGTGGGAGTTGGGAATGACACACCTGTAATGCCGACGCCACTCTTGCCACAGGGCCTCTCAGAGGAATTGCCTCTGACCGAAACTGAGCGGGAGGCTTTGATCAAGGCGCGAATTGGCCAAAATGGTTATCGCGAGGCGCTTTTGGCGTATTGGGGTGGTTGCGCGGTTACCGACTGTTGCGTACCTGAGCTGCTACGCGCTTCGCACATAAAGCCTTGGCGCGCTGCCAGCTCTAGTGAGCGGCTGGATCCGTTCAACGGCCTTCTGCTGACTCCGAACCTCGACCTGGCCTTCGATCAATGCCTCATCAGTTTCGATGAGGATGGGCTTATCTTGCTTAGCAGTGATCTGGATCCTGCCAGCGCTAAGGCGCTTCACCTCACGCCCAGACTTCGCTTGCGTCAGCTCGAGCCACGTCACTGCGACTATCTGGCTTGGCACCGTGAGCATTTATTCAGAGCTTGATGATGCTGCCCACTACTGTCAGATCTATTCCCAGTTGCCTAAACGCTGCGGCCAGAGCCGAGGACGACGAATTGCACTAGCAGGATGTTGGGCGACGATGAGATCAACTCGTTCCCGCATTACAGAATTTTCCTTCTCCTTTACCTCCTTGTTCGAAGACGTCATGGACGAAAATCATGGAATTTCTATATCACCTGTTGCCCAATTTTGCCTTACTGAAAGGCGGTAGCACGGAAGCGCTGGGCGTCATCTTTTGGTTGGTCATGGCAACGCTATTTGGCTATTCGCTAGTTTCGTTGGTGATGAGCAGCGCCCGCTTTAGGGTACGGGTTCGTGCCTTGAACAGCTTGGTCACGGGGCAGAGCCGCGAAAACCTGGCATTAAACCGTCGAGAGATATTGCAAAAAGCCCTAGCGCTCAAGGACAAACGAATTGGTGCGCTATGGCGGGAGTTCGATGACAGCTTGGTTAGTTCCAGCGACCATAAGCAGCTCTTTAATACTTTGGATGCCGAGCATTTCTTTAATGTGCGAACTCTCGCGCATGGTTTGAGCGGAAGTCGCTTTTTCAGTTCTTTGCCAGGGTTGCTGGTCGGGTTGGGCGTGTTAGCCACATTCGTAGGCCTAACCATCGGTTTATCGAAGTTGAAACTAGATAGCGCTGCAGGCGTGGATCAGTTGCGGGAGGGTATCTCCGTTATGATCCAAGGGGCGGCAGTTGCCTTCATGGCATCGGTTTGGGGGGTAGGTTTCAGCCTAATACTAAATTTAATTGAGAAGATTGCTGAGCGCTGGGCGCTTGGGCGCGTGCAGGATCTACAACATCGCATTGACACGCTGTATCCGCTGATCCCTGCTGAACAGTCGCTGGTTCATATTGCTGACTACAGTCGGGAAAGTAAGGAAGCACTGCAAGAGCTCCACGAACGTATAGGTGACCGCCTTCAGGAAAGCTTGGTAGGCATGAATGAGGCTATGCAGGCGGCCCTTACGGATGCTTTGAACAACATTATGGCTCCGGCCATCCAGACACTCGTCAGCACGACCAGCCAGCAATCTACACAAGTGCTAGAGCGGCTGGTAAGCAATTTCACTGATGGCCTCACGTCGGCAGGGCGTGAGCAGGGCAGTCTGATGCAGCAAGCCGCTGCCGATGTGAATGCTGCAGTCGGTGGAATGACCGACCGCTTGAATCAGCTGTTCCAGACTCTGAGCGATCAGCAAGGGCGACAGCAGGAGGCGGCCAGACAGCAAAGCGGCGAGTTTCAGGCCCAGATGGAGCGGATTTCTTCTTCAGCAGATCAGCGCCAACAACAATTGGAGTCACGTTTCAGTGAGCTGTTGAGCGGATTGACTGGCCAGCTGGATACGCAGCTTGGCTCCGCGCAGCGGCGGGATGAAGAGCGTCAGGCGCTTTTCGAGCGCACTTTGGTTGAGGCAGGGGCGAGCCAATCTGCGTTGTTAGAGAAGTTCGCCAGCGCAAGCCGTGAACAGCTTCAGGCTATGGCAGAGGCTGGAAACGAGCGGCATGGCAATCTGGAGAAAGTCTTCTCCCGGCTAATGATGACACTGAACTCCCAGCTGGATTCGCAAATGGGTGCTGCTGAGACGAGAGAGCAAGAGCGAGCCTTGCGCCATGATCAGCAGCAGGCTGCGGTATTGGCGCAGCAACAGCAGTTAATTGGCAGCCTAGGGCAGACCAGCCAGCAGCAGATCGGCGCAATTGCCGAAGCGGCGGCTGCACAGCAACGTGCTTTGGAGGAGTCAGTTAGCAAGCTGCTCGGTAACTTCAATGAGCAAATGTCGGGCCATGGCCAGCAAGCTGAGCAGCGTGAACATTCTCGCCAGCAACGCTTCAACGAGCAGCTGGAAAGCATGGCGGCGCAGCAGCATGCTCTGCTGGAAGGCATCGCCACAGCTGTACAAGCAACCCAGCAGCAAAGTCGCCAAATGGCTGAGCAGCATCAGCAACTGATGGGGCGTTTGCAGCAAGCCAGCGACGCGGCCGCTACTAGCAGCCGACACATGGACAGCAGTGCCAACCAGCTCGGATTGCTCTCAACCAATGTTCGTCAGGCAGCAGAGCTTCTTGGTCAGCGGTTAGAAAGCGTGACGCAGCGTATTGAGTCTGCTGGTGAGCAGAATGCTGAGCTCGCAGGCCAACTGCGACAACAAGCTACCGCTTTGGCGCAACTTCAAGGTGCGTTGTTGGACGGCGCTCAGCGCTTCGAGCAGGCCGCCGCGGAAGCACGCAGCGGATTTGGCGAGATGAGATCTCATCAGCAAGAGTTCCTAACCGGAGTGCGTGGTGAGTTCACTGCTCTGGGAGAGGCGCTGCGCAGTCAGGTGCAGGGGGTCGAGCAGCAAGCTGAGCAATGGCTGCGTAGCTACTCCACCGAAGTACGCGATCAGGTGCATGAGCGCATGGACCAGTGGAACAAGGAAACCCTGAGCTTTGCTGGCCAGATGCATGCCGCAGTGCAGGCGATCAGTAACGTGGTCGACGAGCTGGAGGCGCGCTAATGCGTTGGCGAAAATCCCATGACGTACCAATGGAAGACGAGGATCCGTACTGGAAGTCTTTCGTGGACATTATGTCGGCGCTGCTGGTGCTCTTCATCTTGGCGTCGGTGGTACTGATCCTTCAGTTGATGGAGAAAAGTGCCGACTTTGATCAGCAGGTCGAGCAGCTGAAGAAAGCAGAAACCGTACGGCAGCAGATTCTCGATGAGGCGGTGGAGAAGCTCCGCCAGCGCGGAATTAAGGTTGAGGTTAGCGAGAACCATACGGTCCTGCGTATACCCAACGAATTGCTTGGCTTTGACACGGGCGCCTTTGAAATTCAGCCACGCTACCAGCCGACGGCCCTGGAGATCGGGGAGGTCATCAACCAGGTGATCAGTCGTGAAGATCGGGTCAACTACCTCGATACCATCTTCATCGAAGGGCACACAGACAACCGCCCCTTTCCAGGCTTTATGGGGAAGGGGAACTGGGGATTATCGACGTTTCGTGCAATCTCACTCTGGCAGTTCTGGAGCACCGAGATGCCTGAAGCGGAGCGTCTGAACCGACTGAGCAATCAGGATGGTGAGCCTTTGTTCTCGGTTAGTGGCTACGCCGAGACTCGCCCTGTAAGTAAGCGGCAGGACGGGGAGGAGGACTATCGGTTGAATCGACGTATCGACATCCGCTTCACCATTCGCCGGCCGCAGAGTTCTGAGTATGAAGCGGTTAAGTCATTGCTTGGGAACTCAACTAAATGAAGCTGCCGCCGATCGATAACCGCCCTGGTGAGTGGTCGCCTACGGTCATCGAGGGCTGGTCGCGCTTGGTGGAAAAGGCTAGCCGCATGAAGGCGAAGGTCGGTAGCGGCGATGCTTTCGAGCGAGCTATTGCCCGGTTGCGCAGCATGGCTAGTAGTGGGCGATTCGACGGACTAGTTGAGTTACTCAGCCGACGTCTAGGTGCTAGAGCGCTTACTTGGCTGTGGTTGCATGATGATTTTGCTGGTACTCGACTGTTCAACGGACGAATGCTAGAGGCCTTGTTGGAGAGCCAGCAGCCCCGCTTGAGCCGACTGACGTTGATTCAGTTGCTCCAACTGTATTTCATCGTTTTTGATCGCCTTGACGAGAGAGACAAGCGGGCCGAGACCAGCTTACGAGGAAGGTTGGAGTGGCATTTACTGGATCAGCTCAAACGTTTGCCGGAGAAAGCTCGGCCCCAATCATTCGTTGCTGATCCGTTAACAACGCTCAAGACGGAAGGAGATTGGCTGCTGGCACTGGACGGCCCACTTCGTCTCGCACAGGCTGTGCGACAGCGTGGCAAGGAGCTAGCACAGACTTTCGAAGAGATGGGCCTGAGCGGATTTGATGTCGGACGTTATGGGGATATCTGTCGCGCACACTTCTACTTGGAAAGGCTGCGCCAGCTGAGACCAGGTGAGTGGGATGAGGTGCTCGATGAACTGCTCAAACCATCAGTGAGTAAGGCGCCGTATGAGGCGGATAGACGCATTGGTCATGCTGCACTGGAGATTATGATCGATCGTGCTGGGGATGATCCAGGCGACGCCTGGCAAAACTTCATTCTCAGCCTGGCGGGTGATCCACGTATTGCGAGCTCAGCTCCGAATTTCCGCGAGTGGTGGAAACCTCTGGGCGAGGAGCGCATTGGTAAGGTGCGCGGGTGGCTATCCAAGGAAGACCTGCGTTTATTCCTGCAGGCTGTTGAGCAGTATGGCGTGGAGTCAGGCAAAGAAGACCTCCAGCGTATGTTCCCGGCACGCAAGCTCTTTCTGGAGGGGTTGTTCAAGCTTGGCCTTATCCGATACACACGCCTGATGCTCGGTAACAGCGCCACGCACTCCGTTAAGCGCATCCTTGGGGGTGAAGTAAAAACTAGTTTTGCCAGCATGGACTCAGTGATGAATGACAAGGCTGTGATCTATCTGGACTGCGGTGATTTCCATTTAGTCGAGGGCTCGCATAGCTTCAGAATCTGGGCCTATCTCGGTCAGCCGGGCCATTGGATCAAGTCATACGAGCGCAATCATTTCTCGCATCATGACCTGACTATTTCGTTGCCCAGGGAGTACAAGGCGGCCTATCCGGGGCTTCCCTATGAGGCAGTGGTTCACAACGGGTCCTGGCAACACAAGGTGTTCGAGTTTCTGGCAGAAAACGGCATTGCTCTGGATATCGAGAAGCTGCTTAGCCGATCAGACTACAAAGCGTATCTAAGCAGGTACGGCATGCCGGTTGTTGGGCTAAAGACGGCGAGAGTTGAGCCCTTAGTGCCGCCGACTGCGGAAAGTGGGATTAGCAAGGATCGGGAGCTTGGGGCCATGAGCTCGGCCGAGTCGAACCCGGTCAAGCTTCAGGCTGCACGGAGGGTTGCACCCTCTGCGGGAGCACCTAGTCCCTCTCAGATCGAGCTCAACAAGACTCAGCGTTCAATCTTGACCTACTTAGCCTCGAATCCAGATCGTTCCATGGGGGAAATCCGGCGGGCGATGGATGGGGATGAGGCTTTGCTTTATGAAATACAGGAGAGTCTCAGGGGTAGGCTTGCAGCCTACGTTCAACAAAATGACGTCTTCCAATGGTCCCTGTCGGAAGCAGGGCGAAATCTTCTCGGAGACGTGCCTTCCCCTGCTCGAACCAAGAGCCCTAGCACGGGCAGCTCTAATAGCGCAGCTCAGCTGAAGCGGCTTGGCGCGTTTGAGTTGCAGGTGCTTTGGTACTTCAAATCAAACCCAGGCGACAGGGTCAGATCTGCGGCCAACGTTCTTGATGTTGAGGCACGAGAGATTAATCGGGTGCTCTACGGAGCCCTTAAAAATATGTGTGAGCAAGGCAGAAACTTTGGCTGGGCAGTAAAGGCCGACATATCTGACGCCTTGGAGCAACTGCCAACAGAATCGTGAGACGACCATGGGATTGGCTGACATCTTTAAAAGCCTGCTTGGCGAGGGGCGAGCAACGCTGAGCACGCAGCAGGGATTCGCCTACGCAGCGGACTCGGACGGCGTGAATTTCTACTTGGACAAGAAGGTGTACGCGGCGCTGGCAGCCGGCCAAGGGAATGCCTTGCAGAAGGTCCAACTGATCGTTTTGCGTATGCTGCAGGAGCAGGGCTTAGCTGAGCCACTTGCTAATGGATTCCATGTGGCTGCTGAAGACGTCGCCGGCATGGATGATGAGCAGGCTGAGATTCTTCGTTTGCCCCGCCGGCTCAGCATGAGCTTTGTCAGCAGAATCAGCGGTCGAACTGGGCATAGCGGTTTTCGTGTCGATCTGACGATTCAATCCAAAGCAGGTGAAGTGCCCTTCACGCGGAAGGGGCCACTGCTCTACCTGACATCCACAGAGTGCTATCGCCTTACGCCTGCTGAGTTGATGGGGCTAATGGCGTGGGAATACCACCAAAATCTGCCTGCACAGCTACGAGGAGAAGCTTCCAATTTGAGGATGATGGCTGAGCTGCAGACCGCTGCGCGTAGCGGGATGCGTGTCGACCTCAGCCATTTTGAAAGGCTGGATGTGGTGGTGCCGGAGAACATTGGCGTCATTGCTACGCGTCTGGCAGATGGCAGCCTCATGCTCAGCCCCAGCTTGGGAGATGGCTCTACACCGGATCAGTTAGAGAAGCGCTGGTCCCAACTGGATATGGGAGCAGATGGCGGAGTATTGCGCATCGACAACCGTGTGGTGCTCCTTGAGCCGCAGAAGATGGCTGCGATTAAGGAAGTGTTGCGCAGTAAACGCATTCCTGCTGACCGGGTCGCGGAGTTCATCGCCACACCAAGCGCGTTCCTGGATGCGGCGTTGGTCAATCTTGACCTTGGCTTTTCTGTCCGGGTCGCAGGCATTGGCAAGCTTCAACACATGGAGTTTGGCGACTTAGACAATCAGAAGAATGATTGGTTTGCACTGGATTCACGCCCCGCTCCCGCTGAGATCATTCCGAAGTTAGTGCAATCCGAAGAGGACCTACAGCACTTCAACGAGCTCTACAAAGCGGCCATTGAGCAGGGCGCGACCAGCATGACCTTTGGGGGAGAGACGATTGATATCTCCGATCCCGCCCTTGTTGAGCAACAGCTGAAGAGGATTGAGGCGTCTCTGAGGGACCCGGCACTCAACGAAGTGCCCGGGGACTCATTGTCAGTAGAGCCCAAAGAGCGAGTGAGTGTGCTGCTACGTGATGCTGACGAGATCAGCAGCACGTTGTTGTGCAAAGCAAGCGAGGCTAAGCCCGCGCACGAGCCTGAGTGGAGTGCGTACGCGCGCCAACCCTTCCCGCACCAACGGGAGGGGGTTGAGTGGATGCTTGGGCTGCTGGAGTCGGCAGTTTGCGATGATCATGATGATCTGTATCGGCTGCAGGGCGGACTGCTCGCTGACGATATGGGGTTGGGTAAGACCTACATGTCGCTGGTTACAGTAGGTGAGTATCTAGCACAGCAAAAGGCCTCTGGGCGTGCACAAAAACCAGTGCTTGTGGTGGCTCCCTTGAGCCTGCTGGAGAACTGGGAAGATGAGGTCGCGCAGACCTTTAGAAGCATCCCATTCCGGGACATCGTAGTGCTGCAGTCCGGAAGGGACTTGAGCCGCTTCAGAGTCAAAGGGGCCGAGCGAGAGTCCGCGCAATTGGCTTCGCTGATAAATGACGATGGAGAAATGGACGATGAATCCATTCGCTATGCGCTCACCATCGGTCCAGAGGTGGGTGTCCACCGCCTGGATATGGATCGTCGCCTGGTTCTGACTACTTATCAGACCCTAAGGGACTACCAGTTCTCTCTGTGCAGAATTGACTGGGGGCTGGTGATTTTTGATGAGGCACAGAACATCAAGAATCCTAATGCGGCGCAAACGCGAGCTGCGAAGGGTTTGAAAGCGGACTTCAAACTGTTGGCTACCGGTACGCCAGTCGAGAACAGTTTGGGGGACTTCTGGTGCCTCATGGACACGGCTCAGCCAGGAATCCTCGGAGGCTGGAGCCAGTTTCGTGACAATTGGATCAAGCCGATCCTGGCTGCGGCAGATGATGAAAAAGATGAGGTTCGGCGAAGGGTTGGGGCTGATCTGCGAGAGGCTGTAGGCAGATTCATGCTCCGCCGTATCAAGGAAGACCAGTTAAAAGGGCTTCCAAGCAAGACCATCCATAGCGGCGTGGCGCAGCCTCTTGGCGGGCTTCAGCTTCATGCAGCTCATCTTGCGGTTTCCATGAAGGGCATGCAGCTTCAAGCTTACGACGCCGTGCTCGAGGACTTCCGGGCAAGGCGTGCGACTGAGGACATGCGCGGTGCTGCGCTTGCAGCTCTTTCTCAGCTTCGAGAGATCTCTCTGCATCCTCGTCTTCGTGAAGAGGCAGCGTTGATGGCTGGCAGCGCTAGTGAGGCGCGTACCCATATGGCTCAGTCAGGGAAGCTGGTGGTGCTGCTGGACTTGCTCGATCGAATTCGTCAGGGCGAGGAAAAGGTCATTCTGTTCATGGTCACCAAACGGCTTCAGAGGATCTTGAAGCTGTGGCTCGACCAGATCTACGGGTTGGACGTAGCGATCATTAATGGTGAGACCGCGGCAGTTGCGAAGAGATCAGATGAGCTGACTCGCAAAAAGCTGATCGGTGTTTTTGAGTCTAAACCTGGCTTCAACATCATGATCATGTCTCCGGTTGCTGCAGGGGTTGGATTGACTGTGGTCGGAGCTAATCACGTTGTGCATTTGGAGCGACATTGGAACCCCGCCAAGGAGGCTCAGGCGTCCGATCGTGTGTATCGGATTGGCCAGAAGAAAGACGTGCACATACACCTGCCCGCTGTGCTCCATCCGCAATTCGACTCTTTTGACGTTCACCTTGATCGCTTGCTTAGAGGCAAGCTGATGCTCAAGGATGCAGTCGTGACGCCCGAGGTTGTGAGCGAGGGAGAGATAATTCGCTCCATGGGGCTGTAATGATGAACACCTAGAGGCGTAGGTCAGTGAGCTGTGGTCGTAGCGCTTAGATAGTTTGGAGCGGACCAAACCATATGGAATGTGGCTTCTGCCGAATCTTGAGAGGTGCTCAAGCAATTCGGCGCCAAGTTTACAGGGCGTTGAGATATCTCGATGAGTGTAGATGGTTACCAGTAGCAAATCGGAACTGGCAAGCCGGCAGTAGTGACGAGCAATCGCTTGAATCTCTTCCCCCCGCGCTCCGCGCTTCCTTTATCATTCCTCCACTTTGTATGGACGGTTGGCGTTAGCGCCTGCCAGTGCCGCTTCTTTGCAGTAGCGATCGGGATAGCCGCATCTCATGAACGCCGTAGAAATCGAACAAGCTATTACCGACCTGGCCGGCCAGCCGTTTGACCAGGTCGAGTTCCCCTATGCCTTCCTGCAGGCCTTTGGTAACAAGGAGACCACCCTCAAGCGTCTACGCTCGGGGGCAACCAACAAGTCCGATCTGGGCGGCGTGCTGCAAACCAGCAATATCCACCTGGCGGTGTGTGAGCCAGGCAATGTCACCGAGACCTTGGCGGCCCTAAAGGCCAGCCCGGCCACAGCGCGGGCCAAGGCCAAGTACGTACTTGCTACTGATGGTGAAACACTGGAAGCCGAGGAGCTGGAAAGCGGCGAAACTGTTGCCTGCGCTTACTCGGAATTCCCCGATCACTTTGGTTTTTTCCTACCGCTGGCGGGTATTTCCACGGTCAAGCAGATCCGCGAGAACTCCTTTGATATCCGCGCGACCAGCCGACTGAATCGGCTCTATGTGGAGTTGCTCAAGGATAACCCGACCTGGGGCACGGCCGAACGCCGTCATGAGATGAACCATTTCATGGCGCGGCTGATCTTCTGCTTCTTCGCTGAAGACACCGACATTTTCAATGGTACCGGCCTATTTACCGACACACTCACGCAGATGAGCGACCGCGATTCCAGTAATCTGCATGAGGTGATGGGCGAGATCTTTCGCGCCATGAACACGCCGATCGCTCAGCGAGCTTCGGCAAATCTGCCGCGCTGGGCGGATACTTTTCCCTACGTCAACGGTGGGCTGTTCTCGGGCGAGCCGGACGTGCCGCGTTTTTCACGCATTGCACGGAGCTATCTGCTGCATATCGGCGCGCTGGATTGGAAGCAGATCAACCCCGATATCTTCGGCTCCATGATCCAGGCCGTGGCGGACGACGAGGAGCGTGGCGCCCTGGGCATGCACTACACGAGCGTGCCCAATATCCTCAAGGTACTCAACCCGCTGTTTCTCGATGAGCTGCGCGCCAAGCTGGAAGAGGCAGGTGACAACGCGCGCACGTTGCTCAATCTACGTAAGCGCCTGGCGCGTATTCGTGTATTTGATCCAGCCTGTGGTTCAGGCAACTTCCTGGTCATCGCCTACAAACAACTGCGTGAGATCGAAAACACCATCAACGAGCGCCGTGGTGAGCCCGGACGCAAGAGCGATATCCCGCTGACTAATTTCCGAGGTATCGAACTGCGGGACTTTTCTGCAGAGATCGCGCGATTGGCTTTGATCATCGCAGAGTATCAATGCGATGTGCTGTATCGCGGGCAGAAAGAGGCTCTATTGGAGTTTTTGCCCCTGAATAGTCAGAACTGGATTACCAGCGGAAATGCATTGCAGCTTGACTGGCTCAGTGTCTGCCCCCCTACTGGGACCACGGTCAAGCTGCATGCCGATGACCTATTTGGCAGCCCATTGGACCAAGCCCAAATTGATTTCGAGAATGAAGGTGGAGAAACGTATCTCTGCGGTAATCCGCCTTATCGTGGGAGCAAATGGCAAAGCGAGGAGCAAAAGGCTGACTTAGCAAAAGCCTGGCGTAGGCATCCTAAACTAGCCAAGACAACCGATTATGTAACCGGCTGGTTCGCCCGTTTCCTAGACTATGCTGATCAAGAACCATCAGCTGTCGCTGCTTTTGTAGCAACCAACAGCGTCTGTCAAGGGCAGCAAGCGACAGAGGTGTGGCCTGCGGCATTTGAGCGCGGCTGTGAGATTCGTTTCGCTCACACCTCATTCAAATGGGCTAACTTGGCCAGCAACAATGCTGGTGTCACGGTTGTCATCGTTGGTCTGAGCAAAAAATCACCTGCTACCAAGACGATTTATCAAGACGACTTAGTCAAACAGTGCACCGCAATCGGCCCCTATCTAGTACCGGACAGTTTGGCGTATGTGCAGAAAGCCAACCTGCCAATCGGCGAGCAATCAATCATGCTCTTCGGAAATATGCCGCGCGATGGCGGGTACTTGTTCTTAGATTGTGATTTAGCAGAAAAAATTGCCAAAGAAGACCTGATTGCTAAGGATTTTATTAAGCACTTCGTTGGTTCAGATGAGCTGATTAATGGGCGGCAGCGCTATTGTCTGTGGATTGAAGATGTCGGAGTTGAGACGGCAATTAAAAGCGAATTTATAGCCCAGAGGCTGCGATTGGTTGCAGAAAATCGTAATCAATCGAGCGCCGAGTCAACTAGACAGTTTTCAAAACAGCCACATCGCTTTGTCCAAATTGCTGGGAAAACGAAAAAAACAGCCATCGTTGTGCCGCGGGTATCGTCTGAAAATAGACCTTACCTGCCAGTCGACTACCTCACTTCAAATTACGTCGTAGGTGACCGAAACTTTGCTCTTTATGATGCACCTTTGTGGAATATGTCGCTTATCGCTTCGCGCTTACATTGGGTTTGGATAGCCAGCGTTTGTGTCCGTCTTGAGATGCGCTTTTCCTATTCTAATACCCTAGGCTGGAACACCTTCCCGGTGCCGCCTCTGACCGAGAAAAACAAAGCCGACCTCACTCGCTGCGCCGAAGACATTCTTCTAGCACGCGAAGCTCACTTCCCGGCCACGATTGCAGATCTCTACGACCCAGAGACTATGCCTGACAATCTGCGTGCAGCACACGAGCGCAATGACGAAATGCTGGAGCGCATCTATATCGGTCGTTGTTTTAAGAATGATACCGAACGCTTGGAGAGGCTGTTCGATTTGTATAGCAAGATGACGGCCAGCCAGAAACCACGGAAGGCCAAGTAATGAGTGACCTTATCCCTATTAAATACATGGGCATGAAGCCCTGAATGGATGCATAGCCATGACCCAAACCGTTCCTTCCGTTTCCGTCTCCTATGCCCAGAACGGACGCTCCACCAAAGCCAACGAGCTTGGCATGCGACCTATGCAGGAGCGCGTCTTCGAGCGACGTGGTGAGCAGTACCTGCTGATCAAGTCGCCGCCTGCATCCGGTAAAAGCCGGGCCTTGATGTTCATTGCTCTAGACAAGCTGGCGCACCAGAGCATCAAGCAGGCCATCATCGTGGTGCCGGAAAAATCTATTGGTTCGAGCTTTCACGATGAGCCGCTTAGCCGCCACGGCTTCTGGGCTGACTGGCATGTGGAGCCGCGTTGGAACCTGTGTGATGCCCCTGGCACCGAAGATGGAGGTAAGGTCAATGCTGTGGGTACGTTCCTGGAAAGCAGTGACCAGGTTCTGGTTTGTACCCATGCCACCTTCCGTTTTGCGGTGGAAAAATTCGGTGTGGCGGCGTTCGATGACCGCTTGATCGCCGTGGACGAGTTCCACCACGTTTCTGCCAACCCGGAGAACAGGCTGGGCACGTACCTAGGCGAACTGATCGCCCGCGACAAGGTACATATCGTGGCGATGACCGGCTCCTATTTCCGGGGTGATGCCGAGGCTGTACTGTCACCCGCCGACGAAGCCCGCTTCGATACTGTGACTTACACCTACTACGAGCAGCTCAACGGCTACGAGCACCTGAAGAAGCTAGACATTGGTTACTACTTCTACTCAGGGGCTTACTCCGACGACATCCTTAAGGTGCTCGACCCGAACGAAAAGACCATCCTCCACATCCCTAACGTGAACTCCCGCGAGAGCACCAAGGACAAGATCCGCGAGGTGGAGCACATCATCGAAGAGCTGGGCGAGTGGCAAGGCACTGATCCGGTGACGGGCTTCCAGCTAGTGAAGACATTTGATGGGCGTGTACTTCGTATTGCCGACCTGGTGGATGACGACCCGGCCAAGCGCGATAAAGTCTCGGCTGCCTTGAAAGATCCGACCCAGAAAAACAACCGCGATCATGTCGATATCATCATCGCGCTGGGCATGGCCAAAGAGGGCTTTGACTGGATCTGGTGCGAGCACGCCCTCACAGTCGGCTACCGTTCCAGCCTGACCGAGATTGTGCAGATCATCGGGCGGGCGACACGCGATGCCCCCGGCAAAGCACGGGCACGCTTCACCAACCTCATCGCCGAGCCGGATGCCAGCGAGAAGGTGGTGACCGAGGCGGTGAACGATACTCTCAAGGCGATTGCCGCCAGCCTACTGATGGAGCAGGTTTTGGCGCCGCGTTTCGAGTTCAAGCCGAAGACTCCCACTTCTGGGCCGCAGGAAGGCTTCGACTACGGAGATGCGGGCTATCAGCCCGACAAGTGCAACGTGGGTTTCAACCATGAAACCGGGCAGCTGCAGATCGAGATCAAAGGCTTGGCTGAGCCCCAAAGCCCCGAGGCCAGCCGTATCTGCCAGGAAGATCTGAACGAGGTGATTGCCAGCTTCGTTCAGGACAAGACCAACATCGAGCGAGGCCTGTTCGATGAGGAGCTGGTTCCCGAAGAGCTGACTCAGCTGCGCATGGGTAAGATCATCCGCGACAAGTACCCCGAATTAGATGCCGAGGATCAGGAGGCTGTTCGCCAGCACGCCATTGCGGCACTGAACTTGACTCAGCAAGCCAAGCAACTGGTGTTGGGTGATGACCTGCAAGGCACCGTCGGTGGGGCAAACAGCGCCCCGAGCACTGCCCTGATTGATGGCGTGCGAAAGTTCGCGATGGATGTGCGTGAGCTGGATATCGACCTGATCGACCGGATCAACCCGTTCAGCGAGGCCTACGCCATTCTCGCAAAGACCATGAGCGAGGAAAGCCTCAAGCAGGTCGCTGCGGTGATCGGTGCTAAGCGCACCCGCCTGACGCCAGATGAAGCCAAAGACTTAGCCATCCGTGCCGTGAAGTTCAAGAAAGATCATGGTGGCCGGGCTCCTTCACATACCGCTCAAGACCCTTGGGAGCGGAGTATGGCGGAGGGCGCTGCTGCCTTTATGCGTTTTAAGAAAGAGGGCCGTTATGGCTAACGAATTTGATCTTGATGAGCTGGAAGCGGAGCTTTCCGATTTCGCCACGTCAGACAAAAAGACAGGTCGCACTCCTCGCGAGGAGCGCATCATTGCCGGCTTCGAAGATATTCAGCGCTTTGTTGAGGAGCACGGCCATGCGCCGTGCCATGGCGATGATAAAGACATCTTCGAGCGCCTGTATGCCGTGCGTTTGGATCGTCTGCGCGATCAGGAAGAATGCCGCACCCTGCTAATGCCTCTCGACCATCAGGGCCTATTGAATGCGTTTGAGGTGCGGGAGCCGCAAGGCGACTACACCATGACGGACGACGAGCTGTTGGCGGAACTGGCCGGCGGCGACGATGGTTCGGATATTCAGAACCTCCGTCACGTTCGCAGCAATGCCGAAAAGCGTGAAGCCGAGGAGATTGCACAGCGCGAGCGTTGCGAGGACTTTGAGCGGTTCCAGCCGCTGTTTGAGCAAGTGCAGCGCGAGCTGCAGTCGGGCGTTCGAGTTACCCGCACCTTCATCCGGGATGCGAGCATCGAGGAAGGCCAGTTCTTCATTCTCGGTGGGCAGACGGTTTATGTCGTCGAGGTCGGCGAGTCCATTAAGGCACCGAATGGTGAAAGCGATGCCCGGCTTAGGGTGATTTACTCCAACGGCACAGAGAGCAATCTACTGCGCAGATCCCTGCAGCGTGCACTGTACAAGGATGATGCCGGCCGTCGTATTACCGATGCGGATGCCGGCCCATTATTTGGCGAAACGCTGGAGCCCGACGATATCGAAAGTGGCACCATTTACGTGCTTCGCAGCCACTCAACGCATCCCTTCGTGATCGAGCATCGCGACCTGATCCACAAGATCGGCGTCACCGGTGGCAAGGTGGAAACACGTATCGCCGGGGCTGACAAGGACGCCACCTACCTGCTGGCGGATGTTGAGGTGGTCGCCACTTACAAGCTGCACAACATCAATCGTACGCGGATGGAAAACCTGTTCCACCGTCTGTTCAGCCCTGCCCAGATTGAGCTGACGATCCCCGATCGCTTCGGCAATCCGGTCAAGCCAAGGGAGTGGTTTCTGGTGCCGCTGCACGTGATTGACGAGGCCGTGGGGCGGATACGCGATGGCTCCATCACTGGGGTGATGTACGATCCGCAGTCAGCTCGACTCGTTCAACAGAGTTAACCCCCATCATCGAGTGCGAGGCCGAGAGGCCTCGCACTCGATTGTCTATTTATGATTGATGTTGCGTTTAAGCATGTGAAACCTTGCTGTTGCCATCGCCACCGAGGGGAACCGGGTGGATTTCGTGGCAGGGCGATACTATCAAGCAATCAAGGCAAGAGCGCTTCAAGTCTCTTTCCCAGAGAGTGCCAGGCTTCGGTTTTTTCCTTGGCATAGTCATGATGCAAATAATGCCGGCGCACCTTGGATCCGCCCAGTAGATGGTTCTGGCAGCGGTCAATGATTTCTAGCGTTACGCCAAGTTCCTGCATCATAGTTGCGCCAGTGCGGCGCAAATCATGTGGTGTCCACTCGCCCTTGGCGCCCTTGCTAAGTACTAGCGAATCATCATGGTGGCGACCAGTAAGCGGTTTGCTGCGATTCTTAAATCTGCACTGTCGATCGCCGATCAGCTTGCTGACCGTCTTGGTGTCGACATGGGTATTCTCGTCTTTGCTGGGGAAGCAGAACGGGGTATGGCCGGTTTCTTCTTTCAGGCGCTTGAACTGATTCAACGCGAATGAGGATAGAAATACGTGGTGATCCTGGCGCTTGCCCTTATGCCCCTTGGTGGCTTCTGCAGGGATGAACCAGGTGCCTTTCTCCAGATCCACATGGCGCCATTCGGATTTGAGCAACTCACCGATACGGCAGAGGGTGCTCAGGCAAATCCAGACGGCGCATTGCACACGTGGATTGACCGGGCGGATGCCGGAGTATTTCTGGCCGGCGGGTAGGGCGTTGTAGTCGCGTTCCAAGCGGGCGAAGATGTTGTGCAGTTCACGGATTTCGTCAGGAGAAAGTAGTCGGTCGCGCTGTTCTTCGTAGTCGTGATCGAGCAGCTTATTGACATCCACCAGGTCGGCCGGGTTGCCGTCGGCCATTAGGGTGCGCCATGGCTTGCGTTTCTCCGCCCACCGCAGCATCTGGCCGATGTCCTTGCTGCGAATCACTACGGTGCGATTCAGTCCGCGGGCTTTGACCGAGCGTAAGACGTTGAGCAGATCTTTCTCGGTTAGGGTGCGCAGCGGCTTCTTGCCAATGAGTGGGAGCACGTCTTTGGTGAAGCTGCGGCGCAACTCGGCGTTGCCGTCTTGACGGGATACACCGTCGCTCATCCACTCTTCGAAGAGGTCGGCGACTGTCTTGTTCTCGGCTGCCTGGCGTTCAGCTTCAGCAATGGTGGCAGCGATCGCTGCCTGGGCTTCGATCTTGGCGGCCTTGCGGGCTGCAGTGGGATCGATCCCTTTGGCGGTTATCGCTTTTACTTCGTCGCGCTCAGCGCGAATCTGCGCTAGCGATTTCTTCGGCCAACTGCCCAGGCTTTGGTCGCGCTTCATTCCATCCTGCTTGAATTCGTAGCGGAACTGCACTGTCACGCCACGCACGCCGGCACGGACTTTGGCGACCAGACCTCCATCCTCTCGGATGATCCTGCCGTCGTCGGCAGTGGTGAGAGCTTCCAGTTGCTTGGCTGTCAGTTTGGGCATGTCCTACCCCTTGCCTGATTCAGGTTTCAGAGAATTTTACCCCACTTTTACCCCACCGAATTGCTTGGCTGTCGGTGGATGCTAGTGGATCGTAATGGACGCTAATTTAGCCTGTATGCCCCGTATTTTCTAGGGTTTATGCGTTCCGTTAATGTCCATTGACATCTATGGAAATCCATCAAATAAGCGCATGGGGTGCAAGGGGTAGAGTGTTCGAATCACTCCGTCCCGACCAAATTTAAAAGGCCGGTTCAGCAATGAATCGGCCTTTTTTCATTTCTCTTTCCGCAAAAATTCTTAGATCGCCCGCCAATGCGGCGTCTCCCTTGGTGCCTAATTATCCTGCGCTTTTGGGAATTTAGGCGGGGCGCCTGTCGATCGATCCAGGTTTCGCCTTGTCACTTGATGACGCTGGTGCGTGGGGACGCCTGGTTCATGAGGGTGCGGTTGGGATTAGTGTAGGGGCGTGCCGGAGGGTAAGGGGTGTTGAGTTATTTGGCGATAATGCGGTGTTTATGGTGTCAGAAGTGGTAGAGGGCTTTAGTAGGAGCCAGCTTCGCTGATGACATTTACTTCCTCAGTCAGTAGGGCGGGGTATTGGGCGATGGGCCAGAGTTGACGGTCGATTAGGACTGCGCGGACTTGCTGGGCGTGGTCTTGGGAGGCGACTCGATGATTGGCGTCTCGCATGGCGGGGTTTCATCTACGAGGTTGAGGGCGCGCCACGCATCGTCATCAAGCGAGGAGGTTGGTAGTGCCTTCTTTATATGGGTGGCACGACTCGGTTGCATGGTCGTTGCTGATACGCCTGGGCTGGCGCTGCTGTGGGACGGTGCTGCTTCTATATAGAAGGAGGAGGGAAGAGACCCATTGTCATCTTTCTGCAAAAAGTCGTTGACGGCCCATTTAAACTCCCTATAATGCGCACCACTCCCAGCGACGAAGCGCTGAAAGAACTTGAAAATCAAGTACTTACAGAGATTCGAAGTTGAGAGTGGTG
>NZ_JBLUQA010000020.1:0-93381 GCF_048068295.1 Pseudomonas sp. NY15435 | reverse complement strand
CCCGGGGCCGCGCTGGTCGGCACACGCCGTAATGGGGGGGCGGGGTGCGCGAGCACGCTCGCTCGCTCTTCGTCGGCGCGCGGTTGCCCGCGAACCGCCCAACGACGGATTACGACTCGGTAACCACTCGCCGCCGCGCGGGCGGGGCCGGCAACAGGTGGCGCACCAGCCATTTGCGCACCGGCACCACGCAGCGCTCCTGCACCACTACACAGCTGGTGACCATGAACAAGAGGAACAACGGATACAGCCAGATCGACAACTGCTGATGGGTCGCCGACTCGACGCAGAAGGCCCAGTCGGCCAGGCAATCTCCCGGTGCGCGAATCAGCTTCTCGGTGCGCGAGAACAGCGTGAACAGCGGCACGTGCAGCGCGAACAGCGACAAGGACGCCGCCCCCAGCCGAGGCGACCAGTGACGGATGAAACTGCTCCTGGGGTCGCGCGGCAAGGCGCACAGGGTCACCAGCACCAGTTGCGCCGGCAGCAGCAGGCCGTTGTGCAGCAGGAAGTACCAGAACTTGGCGCCGTGGGTGTAGAGGTAATCGGCGACCAGGAAGTTGCCCAGCACGAAGGCGCCCATCGCCACCAGCATCCCTCGCCCCGGCAGGCGTCCGGCGTCCTTGTACTCGCGAAACAGCCCGTAGGCGAGGATGCCGCCGAGGAACTCCGGCAAGCGCAGCAGCGGGTTGCGGTGCAGCAGGCCGGTCCAGGGCATGCCGTACTGCTCGTTGGCGACCACCAGAACGGGCGGGATCAGGTAGACCACCCACAACACCAGTAGCCACTTCCACTTGTTCTGCAGGCGCGCCAGGCGCGGGGCGACGAAGGGGAAGCAGAGGTAGAAGAAGAACAGCGTCGACAGCGACCAGAGCGGCGCGTTGAAGGTCAGGTAATACGGGTTCCAGGCCTGCAGCATGGTGAGCTGGAGGATGCTGTTGAACAGCAGTTCGCGGTCGCTCATCCAGTGATGGAACAGCTCCGGCTGCAGGCGGCCGATGGCCTCGTTGGTGTCGTAGATCACGAAGCGCGGCGTCGCCTGGTCCAGGTCCGGGCCTATGCCCAGCCCGCTTACCACCAGCAGCACGGCGATGGTCAGCAGGATCGAGAAGATGTGCAGCGGGTAGAGGTTGGACAGGCGTTTGGTGAAGAAGCTGCGTGGACTTTCACGCAGTTGACCATCGGTGACGTAGACGTGGCAGAGCAGGAAGCCGGAGAGCACGAAGAAGGTGCTGGTGGCGAAGAAGCCGAGGGCGGTGAGGTCATCCAGGCCGGCGAACTTCTGCTCCGCCGGGTAGCTGTGCAGCGTGTGGTAGATCACCACGTAAAGGCCCATCAGGAAGCGCAACCATTCCAGCCCGATGAAACGCTCCTTGGTTTGCTTTTCCACGCCTATCTCCTACTCGACAGACTACTCGGCAACGTCATCGGCGGCGGTCGAGAAAGTTCACCACCAGTCGGTCCAGCGAGCCCCACAATCGCTCGCGCAGGCGTTTCCACCAGGGGCGGGCGCGCCAGAAACCCAGGTCGATCTCGCGGCTCTGGGCGAAGTCGGCGGCCAGGCAGTCGGCCACCGCCGCGGTGAATTGCGGATCGAACGCTTCTACATTGGCCTCCAGATTGAACCGAAGGTTCCAATGATCGAAGTTGCATGAGCCGACACTGACCCAGTCATCGACCAGTACCATCTTCAGATGAAGGAAGCGCGGCTGGTATTCGAAGATCTTCACCCCGGCGCGCAGCAGCCCCGGGTAATAGCGCTGACCAGCGTAGCGCACGGGTGCATGGTCGGTGAGGCGGCCGGTCAGCAGCAGGCGCACGTCGACGCCGCGTTGAGCGGCCTTTCGCAAAGCGCGGCGAACCTTCCAGGTCGGCAGGAAATACGGCGTCGCCAACCAGACGCGCTGGTGCGCGCCACGCAGCGAACGCACCAGCGCCTGGAGGATGTCGCGGTGCTGGCCGGCGTCGGCATAGGCAACCCGCGCCAGGCCTTCGCCGTAGTTGGGAATCGGCGGCAGGCGGGTCAGCAGGACTTCCTCGCGCGGTTTCCACGCCCGCACGCCCAGGCAGGCATTCCATTGGCGTTCGAACAGGCGCTGCCAGTCGGCGACGATGGTGCCAGTCATTTCCACCATCACTTCGTGCCAGTCGCTGCGACTCTCCCGCGCGGACCAAAACTCATCGGTCGCACCGGTGCCGCCGACATAGGCGATGCGCTCGTCCACCAGCAGCAGCTTGCGGTGGTCGCGGTACAGGTTGCGCAGGCCGGCCTTCCAGTTCAGCGGGTTGTAGTGGCGCAGTTCGCCGCCCGCCTCCAGCAACTGGCGAGTCCAGGCGCTGGAGAGCTTCAGGCTGCCGAAGGCGTCGAACAGGCAGCGCACCTTCACGCCGCGCGCACGGGCGGCCAGCAGGCGGTCGAGCAGCGCTTCGGCGCAGCTACCGCTTTCCACCAGGTAGAGCTCCAGTTCGATCTGCCGCTCGGCGCTGTCGATGGCTTCGAACATGCGCGGGAAGAAGCGCTCGCCATCGCAGAGCAGGGCGAAACGGTTGCCCGTCCGCCAGGGGAAGATCGGCCCGCTCACCGCGAGGCGAAGATCAGCACGGCGCCCACCGGCACCGACAGGCCGATGCTCTTGAGCCCGGCCAGTTTGCGCAGCTGCGCGACGCCCGGCGCCAGGCCGAAGTCGGCGGCGTTGATCACCAGCGGCTGCAGGGTGACCACCTGGAAGCGGTGCTCATCCAGGCGGGTGATCAGCACGTCGGTACGGTAGTCCTTCGCCTGGCCGTTCAGTTCCAGGCGCAGTGGCAGGCGCGTCTCCAGTTGCACGCCGCTGGCGAGATCGGTGATGGGGCGCAGGTCGATGCGCGAAGTGATGCGCGCCTCGGGGAATTTCTCGGTATCGAACAGCTGGTCGCGCAGGCGCTCATCGCGCAGCGGGATGCCAGTGCTCAGTGAATCCATCTCGATACGCAGTTCCACCTGGCCCTGCTCCTCCACCTTGCCGTGCATCACCAGGAAGCGGTTCACCTCGGCGATATCGGCGTTCTTGGTGGTGACGAAGGTCAGCCGCGAGGACTCGTAATCGAGGTACCAGGCAGCCTGGGCGGAGGCGGCGAAGCAGGCCGCAAAGAGGAAGGCGAACAGCGAGCGCATGAAATCCCTTACATGAAAAACGGATGGATCAACGGCCAACGATAGCGGCCCGCCGTCGGCTTGCAAACCAGCCGACCGTCGAGCCCATTGGGCAGGCGCCAGCGCCAATGGTTCAGTCGGCAAGCAGCGTGGGAATCCCGGCCACCAGCGCATCGATGGCGCAGCGTATCTTCGACGGCATGTAGCGGGTCTTTGGCCACACCGCGTGGATATCCAGCGGCGGCAGGTTGCAGCGGCCCTTCACCACCACCAGTTCGCCCAGCTTCACGTGCCGCGCCAGCAGCCAGGACGGCAGGCGTGCCAGGCCGAAACCCGCGACGGCCGCGGCGGTGATGGCCTGCAGGTCGTCCATGCTCAGCTGTGGGTCGATGTCGATGCGCCTCGCCAGGCCGTCGTCGTCGCGCAGGTCCCAGGGCGAGGTGACGCCGGCGACGGAATAGCTGATGGCGGCGTGGCCGGCAAGATCGTCCAGGTCTTCAGGCATACCGCGCTCGGCGATATACGAGGGCGCCGCGCCGATACTGGTGTACTGCACGCCCAGCTTGCGCGCGGCGAGGGTGGCGCTGTCGCCCAGCGGGCCGATGCGCACGGCCAGGTCGAAGCCTTCCTCCACCAGGTCAACGCGACGGTCGGTGAACGACAGGTCGATCTTCAGCGACGGGTACTGCCGCGCCAGCGCCAGCATCAGAGGCACCACGCACAAGTGGCCGAAGGAGATCGGCACGCTGACCCGCAAGCGCCCGCGTGGCTCCATGCGCCCGCCTTCCAGCGCGGTGTGCGCAGCGTCCAGCTCGGCCAGGGCACGCACGCAGCTGTCGTAGAATACCTGGCCGTCATCGGTGAGGTTCTGGCTGCGCGTGGTCCGCTGCAGCAGCCGTACGCCAAGCCGCGCCTCTAGCCTGGCGATGGTCTTGCCCACCGCCGAGCGCGTGAGGTTCAGGCGCTCCGCCGCGAGAGCGAAGCTGCCGGCGTCCACCACCTGGACGAAGGTGGCGATGCCATCGAGTCGGTCATCCATCGCCTTTCCCCTTTGAATCCTGAAAAGACCCAATGATGGGACCAAATGGAGCCAATGGGGAACCCTGTTCTTTTCGACAATGGTGGCTCGTCCCACGGAGCCCACCCCCATGACTGCCCATCACAATCCCAGAAACCTCATCGCCCTCGCGGCGGTGTGCCTCTCCTCGATGATGTTCGGCCTGGAAATCTCCAGCGTTCCCGCCAGCCTGCCCGCCCTGGAGCGCGTGCTGCACGGCGACTTCCAGGACCTGCAATGGGTGATGAACGCCTACACCATCGCCGTCACCAGCGTGCTGATGGCCGCCGGTACGCTGGCAGATCGCTTCGGCCGCAAGCGCCTGTTCGTCATCAGCCTGGCGCTGTTTGGCGCCACGTCGCTGCTCTGCGGGCTGGCGGGCGACATGCCGACCATGATCGCCGGGCGCTTCCTGCAGGGCGCCGCTGGCGGGGTCATGCTGATCTGCCAGGTGGCCGTGTTGACCAGCCAGTTCAGCGATCCCGCCGAGCGCGTGCGCGCCTTCGCCGCCTGGGGCGTGGTGTTTGGTATCGGCCTGGGCTTCGGGCCGATCATCGGCAGCGCCATCGTCGCCCTGGCCAGCTGGCAGTGGGTGTTCCTGATCCACGGGCCGCTCGCCCTGCTCACCCTGGCGCTGGCGCAGTACGGCGCGGTGGAGTCGCGCGATCCGGACGCCGAGCGGCTGGATATCGGCGGCATGCTCACGCTGTCACTGGCGGTGCTCGGCAGCGTGTTCTACATCACCCAGGGCGCCGACATGGGCTTCGCCAGCCCCGCTGCGCTGGCGATCCTGCTGCTCAGCATCGCTTGCCTGGTCGCCTTCGTCCTCATCGAGCGTCGCGTCGACCACCCGATGTTCGACTTCTCCGTGCTGCGCATCCGCGCCTTCTCCGGTGCGATGTTCGCCTCGGCGGGCATGAACGTGAGCTTCTGGCCACTGATGATCTACTTGCCGGTCTACTACCACGGTGTACTCGGTTACGACGATGTGAAGGCCGGCTGGTCGCTGCTCGCCTACACCCTGCCAACACTGGTGGTACCGCCGGTCGCCGAGCGCCTGGCGCATCGCTTCCAGCCGGGCTGGGTGATCCCCGGCGGCATGTTCGTGATCGGCGCCGGCTTCTTCCTGATGCTCTGGGGCGCCAGCGTGGACCACGCCAGCTGGCTGACCCTGCTGCCCGGCTGCGTGCTGGCCGGCGTCGGCCTGGGGATGACCAATACCACGGTGACCAACACCTCCACCGCCGCCGTACCCGCCGGCCGCGCGGGCATGGCCTCGGGTATCGACATGAGCGCGCGGATGATTTCCCTGGCGATCAACATCGCGGTGATGGGGCTGCTCCTCCTCACCGGCGTCGCTGCCGCATTGCACGGTGTAGATGGCGGCCAGAAGCTGCAACTGGCGGCCAGTATCGCCAGCGGCCGGCTGAGTGCGGATGATCCGGATGGCGCTCGCGCGGCACTGGTTCAGGGGTTCAGTTGGGTTCTCGGCTACGGCGGGGCGAGCGCGTGGCTGTTCGCGGCAGGCAGCTTCCTGACCTTCGGCGCGCATCGCGCGGCGCGGCCTAGACTGGAGGCTGTCCAATCCTGAATGACAGGAGAGTCGCCATGAAAACCATCCTGCTGCTCACCTTCGTGATCATCGGCGCGTCCAGTTGCAGCGTGGGCTCCGGATTTCGCTTTCAGCACGAAGCGCCCGCCGTCGCGATGGAATTCGGTACCTCAGCGCTTTCATAGGCGTTTGGCTGCTGCGCGGTGAATCCGTGCAGTGCGGTTCGCGAGCAAGCTCGCTCCTACGAAGAGCAGCTGACCTGTAGGAGCGAGCTTGCTCGCGAACCCGCCCAACGCCGACCAGGCCGGCGAATCGCAGAGAAGATCGGCACCGACGAAGGTGTCGATCCACACCGATCACGGCGCCTGCTTTATCACCTGGCTGAACCCCAACACCGCAAACACCGGCACTTCGGGCGTGATCGACGGCACGTTGGCGACTTCCTTGAGCGGCTCGAGTTTCTCTTCCAGGTCGAAGTCGATCAGCTTGAGCACCAGCGGCTCCATGGTCGTCACTTCGATGCGGCTCTCACTGGGCCGGCTGACCAGCACCTCGGACTTGAGCCGGCGCTGCTGGCCGTGCAGGTCGAGGTTGAAGTCCACGGTCTCCTGGCGCGACTGGCCGACCTGCAGGTCCTCGTAGCGGCTCAGGTCCAGTTGGCTGCTGATGATCGCCTCGGGGAAGCGTTCGATCTCGAAAAAGGAATTGCGCATGCGCTCATCGCGCAGCGCCAGGCCGCTGTCGATGGACTCCAGCGGCACCACCACACGCACAGCGCCCTTGTCGTCGATCTGCCCGGAGAGGCGGTCAAAGCGCTGCACCTCCGCCATCTTGCCGCGCTTGACCGAGACGAAGCTGATCCGCGAGGTGTCGCCGTCCAGTTGCCACTCGGCCAGAGCCAGGGGGCTGGCCAGTACCAGCAACGCGCACACAGCTCCTGTTACAAAAGAATGCATCGATCCTCCGAAGCGGGTCGCCCCGCTCCGTGGAACGCGCCCGTCAGTGGTTGCCCGATTCGGGCAATTCATCCGCCTGGGGCATCAGTTGGCATCCCTCACGCACACCGAGCCAGGCGGCTGTCTGCGTACTGCCAAGGCCGCGGGCGGTTACCCGCTTGCGCGCTTCGTCGTCGAGGAAGGCGCTGGTCGGCACGTACTGCTTGGTATAGGCCCGGCAATAGTCCGCCGAGTTCCCCATAACGTAACGGCAGGAGCAGTACTCCTTGGCGGTGTAGGCGCCGATGATGCCGGGGAAGGCGGCGAGATGGATGCGGTTCTGCCAGGCCGTGGTCACCAGGGCAAGCAGCAGCAGAACGAGTGCGGTAAGGATCGGATGACGGCGGATCATGGCTGCACCTCCCCGTGGGCGAAGGCCGCCTGGGCAAGCTTGAGGAAGGCGTCGTGCTGGTAGCTGCCGTCACGGTCGTCGGCGTAACGGACAATCACCAGCTTCTGTCCAGGAATCACGTACAGCGCCTGGCCCCAGTGGCCAAGGGCAGCGAAGGTGTCCTGCGGGGCACCCGGCCAGGGCGCGGGCGCGCCCGCTACAGCGCGGTTGAGCCACCACTGGCCGCCGGGCACCGCTTCGTTGGGCTTCTTCGGATCAGGCTGGTACTCGGGGAACGGCGCGAGGACGAATTTCAGCCAGTCCTGCGGCAGCAACTGGCGCTCCTTCCAGCGTCCGCCGCGTTCCATCAGCAGGCCGATGCGCGCCAGGTCGCGGGCGGTCATGTAAGCATAGGAGGAGCCGACGAAGGTGCCGCTGGCGTCACGCTCCCAGACCGCGGACTGGATGCCCAGCGGCTCGAACAGCGCGGTCCAGGGGTAGTTCGCGTAGTCCTTGCCGACCATCTGTTTGAGCGTGGCGGCGAGCACGTTGCTGTCGCCGCTGGAGTAGCGGAAGCGCTTGCCCGGCTCGGCATCGGCGGGGAAGCCGGCGGTAAATTTCGCCATGTCGTCGCGGCCACGGGTGTAGAGCATCGCCACCACCGACGAGCGCACCGGTGCGTACTCGTACTCTTCCTGCCAGGCCAGGCCGGAAGCCCAGTGCAGCAGGTCGCGCATCTTGATCTCGGGGTGTTCGGCGAAGGCCGGGTAATGCTGGGCGACCGGGTCGTCGAGCCGGAACTTGCCCTCACCGAAGGCCACGCCGAGGACGCTGGCCATCACGCTCTTGCTCATCGACCAGGCCAGGTGCGGAGTCTCGGCGCGAGTGGGGCCGGCGTAGCGCTCGTAGATCAACTGGCCGTCGCGAATCACCACCACCGCATCGGTGCGCACGCCCTTGCGGGTGCCATCGTCACGGGTGGGAAAGGCGTAGCTTTCGAAGGCTTCGACAGCCGTGCCACTGGGCGTGGCGCCGTGGGGCCAGTCGGCCTCGGGCCAGGTTT
Source organism: Pseudomonas sp. NY15435 (assembly GCF_048068295.1). NCBI lineage: Bacteria > Pseudomonadati > Pseudomonadota > Gammaproteobacteria > Pseudomonadales > Pseudomonadaceae > Pseudomonas > Pseudomonas sp. NY15435. The sequence continues at coordinate 85,250 of NZ_JBLUQA010000020.1, read as the reverse complement.
CGGCGCCGTGGGCGTGGCTGCTCAGTAGGCAGGTGGCCAGGGCCAGCGCACGCAGCGCGGTGCGGAAGGGAGTAAAGGGCATCGGCGGGCCTCTTGTTATCAGGTCGGCCCGCACCCTAGCACGGTGAAGATGACGGATTAAGCGCCGATCGTGCCGTAATCAAGGACGATTGGCGCAATCGGTCAGCACGGAGCCTGTCAGCGTGGCACCTGGTAGTCGTCCGGCCCCATCAGGTCCATGCCGCACTGCAGGTCGGCGATCCAGTCGAGGAAGGCACCGATCATGGCCTTGCCCACAAAGGGCCGGCCGTGCTGCGGGACGATCATCTCGATATCCAGGCCGCGAACCATGTTGGCCCACAGTCGGCCGACCTTGTTCGAGGCCATGTAGCGGTGGTGGAAGCCTTCCATGTGCGGCACGTGGGCGGCGAAGTCCTGCACCGGGCTGGCGTCGTCCACCAGGGAGGCGCCCATGTCGCCGGAGAAGAGAATCTTGCTGACCGGGTCGTAGACCTGGAAGTTGCCCACCGAGTGGAGGAAGTGCGCGGGGATCATCTTCAACTGGCAACGGCCCAGTTGCACCGACTCGCCGCGGTCCGGCAGCGGGATCACGCGGTCATAGGTGGAGATACCATGGCTGATCGCCAGGTAGCTGGCCGTGAGGTGCGGCAGGAAGCGCGCCCAGAGCTTGGAGCAGATGACCTTGGCGCGGGTATGCAGTAGCCACTTGTCCAGGGCGGCGATGATGTCCGGGTCCTGGTGCGAGGCGAAGATGAAGTCCAGGTCCTGCAGCGGGAACAGCTTGGAGAGTTCCAGTGACAGCGGGGTGTAGGTCAGGTCGCCGCCCGGATCGAGCAGCAGGCGCTTGTCGTGGTCAACGATGAGGAACTGGTTGGATTGCACACCATCGCCACTGACCAGATCGTCGAAACACAGGCATTGGTGTTTACCGTCGTCGAACAGCACGATGGGTTCGCGTCGCATGAGGGGATTTCCTAAAGCAGTGGGAGGGAAAACAGTGGGTAGCCCTGCGGAAATTTCTAGGTATCTCAGAAACTTCTGTAAGGCTAACGCCCCCTCCCCGAACCCTCACTGACGTGGGTCAAGGCCTATTGCCACCCTCGCTTTCTCCAGGCGCTTGGCCCGCGCGGAGCCAGCGATGGCCAGCACGCCCTTGTCCCGTTTCCACACCGCTGCCAACTCTGCATCGCCGGACGCGAACGCGCCGTCCAGTGCAGCGGCAAGGCCTTCGAACAGGCTGAACACGCCGGCCAGTAGCAGGTGCGTTTCCGGCAGCGAAGCGGGCTGCCGGCTGACCTCCGCGCAACCGGCGAGCACGCCGGTGAGGCGCAGACTCAGTTCCGCCGGCCACTGTCGCTCCAGCGCCAGGCCATAGAGCCAGGCGCAGACCGCCGCCAGCACATGGGTGTCCTCCAGGGTGCGGAAAGGTTTGCTGTAGGCCTCCCAGCCGTCGCCGGGCAGACGCTCGCAATGGGCACCATCGAGCAGCAGGCGCGCGTGAGGAATGTCGGGCATCAGCGGCAGGGCCGGCAGCGCCTCCAGCTTCGCGCCGGGGGCGCCGGCCTGCACCACGGTCATGGCGATGCGCGGGGGCTCGCCCTCCTCCTCGTCGCGCGCAGCGACCAACCACCAGGCGGCGCTGTCCGCGGCCGTGGCGAAATCCTTGCGGCCGTGCAGCACCAGCCCTTCAAGGCGGGTCTGCAGGTCGGCCGGGCGCACGCTCTTCTTCTCGGTCACGCACAACGCGCCAAGGCTGAGCGGGGCAGCGGGCCAGAGCGCGCGCAGCGCCGCCTGGTAGCCGGCGAGGAAGGCCAGCCCCGGCGAGGTCGCCAGGCGTCCGCCGAGCACCGCCAGTTCGAAGCTGCCGGCGCAGCCTGCACGAGTAAGCAATTCGGCGTACCAGTCGTCCAGTGGCAGTCCGGACGGTAACCGCTCCTGCGGGCCGAGCAGGCATTTCCAGGGCATCGCGGCGCTCCTTCCTTCGAGGTCGTTGTTCTTGTCATACAAGCATCACCGCACCGTCATGGGCGTGACACCGGTCATTCCTAGCCTGAGCTTGCACAACAAAGCCGACCGGCCGCAACCCGCATGGCCGGTTCACGGAGGCACTCGCATGAGTCAGATCGCCCTCTCCTGTGACACCCCGGCAGAACGCCGTCTCAAGGCCGTGCGTCTGCGCGGCGCCCGCGCCCTGCGCGAAGCCCAGGCCCTGCGCTACCGCGTGTTCAGCAGCGAGTTCGATGCCCAGCTAAAGGGTGCGGACCAGGGGCTGGACATGGACGACTACGACCGCCACTGCGCCCACATCGGCGTGCGCGACCTCAACACCGGTGCGCTGGTGGCCACCACCCGCCTGCTCGACCACCGTGCCGCGCAGCGACTGGGCCGCTTCTACAGCGAAGAGGAATTCGCCCTCGACGGTCTTGGCGACCTGCAGGGCCCGGTGCTGGAAATCGGCCGCACCTGCGTTGATCCGGACTACCGCAACGGCGGCACCATCGCCGTGCTCTGGAGCGAGCTGGCCGAAGTCCTCAACGAAGGCGGCTACCGCTACCTGATGGGCTGCGCCAGCATCCCCATGCGCGATGGCGGCATCCAGGCCCGCGCCGTGATGCAGCGCCTGCGCGACCGCTATCTGTGCCAGGAAAACCTGCGCGCCGAGCCCAAGACCCCGCTGCCGCCCATGGACGTGCCGGATAACCTCACCGCCGAACTGCCGCCGCTGCTCAAGGCCTACATGCGCCTGGGCGCGAAGATCTGCGGCGAGCCCTGCTGGGACCCGGACTTCGGCGTCGCCGACGTGTTCATCCTGCTCAAGCGCGATGAGCTCTGCCCGCGCTACGCCCGCCACTTCAAGGCCGCGGTCTGATGCGCAGCCTGCGTGCCTGGCTGCGCGTCGCCCGCCTGCTGTCACTGCTGCTGGTGGGCCTTGCACTGGCCAGTTTCGTCAGCCTGCTGGAGCGCCTGCCCGGCGGCGACCGGATGCCCCTGCGCCAACGCCTGACGCGCTGGTTCCTGGCGCGTCTGTCCGGCGCCCTGCCCTTCGAACTGCAAGTGCACGGCGAACTGCCCGAGCAGCCGATGCTGTGGGTCGCCAATCATGTGTCGTGGGTGGATATTCCGCTGCTGGGCGGGCTGCTACCGCTGACCTTCCTGTCCAAGGCCGAGGTGCGCCAATGGCCGGTGGCCGGCTGGCTGGCAGAGAAGGCCGGCACGCTGTTCATTCGCCGCGGCTCGGGCGACGCAAGAATGATCAACGCACAGCTCGCCACGCACCTGTCGCGCGGCCGCTCGCTGCTGGTCTTCCCTGAAGGCACCACCACCGACGGCCAGGGCCTGCGCACCTTCCACGGTCGGTTGATGGCCAGCGCCATCGAGGCTGGCGTGCCGGTGCAACCGGTGGCGCTGCGTTATCGCCGCAACGGGCAGGCATGCGAACTGGCGCCTTTCATCGGTGACGATGATCTGGTCAGCCACCTGAAACGTCTGTTCGATCATGATCGTGGTGTGGTGGAAATCCACCTGCTGCAGGCGCTGTCCAGCGCCCATCAGGACCGCAACCTGCTGGCCCGGCAAGCGCACGCGGCAATCCACGCAGTGGTGTGTGAAGCTCAGGAAGCGTCGGCCATCGCGGCCTGACGCGAGAAAGGTTTGGAGCCCGCCGTAACCTACGGCCGGCGGGTTCCCACTCTGACGAAACAGCTTTCAAACTGCGCCGGGCGGCACCCTCGAGCCGCCCGGTGAAGCCTGAAAACAGTCTCCCGACGCCGCAGGCTCAAGCCTCCGGCGGCACGACCAGGATGTCACAATCCAGTTCGCGCAGAGCGTAGTCGGCAACACTGCCGATCAGGGCACGCTTGATTCCGCCCATACCCCGAGTACCCATGACCAGCAGATCCGGCCGATGCTTGTCGACCATCCGCTGCAACACGTTGCCCGGCAGCCCGACGGCCACCAGTTGTTCATCGATGCGTTCTTCCAGGTGACAGTCGTGGAGGAATTTCTTCAGTTCTTCCACCGCCTGGCGCGATTCGCTGCCGACAAATTCGTCGATGCGCTCCTCGCTCACCCCGGAGTACTGCATCATGCCCTTGGCCAGCGGGCTGAAGGCGTAGACGCCACGGCGCACGGCACCTTCGAGCAGCCCCAGCTCATCGGCCACTTCCACTGCGTGAGCGGACGCCGGCGAGGTGTCGAGGGCGATCAGCAGGTCACGGTACTGGCCGCCCGCAGGCTGGTTGACCACCAGCACCGGCAATTGCCCGGCGCGCAGCACTCGTTCGACCGTGGTGCCGACGAAGATGTCGCGCAGTACGCTCTTGCGGTGCGCGCCCATCACCAGCATCTCGCAATCCTGCTTCTTCGCGGCGGCGAGGATCTGCTGATTCGGGTCGCCCCGCTCCACCAGCAGCTTCGGGCAGGTGCCGCCCAGTTCGGTGAGCTCCACCAGCCGCGCCTCGAGCATCAGACGCACTTGGGTGACTTCCTGCTCGACCAGGGCTGAGGGCTGGTCTTCATCGACCACGTAGAGCACGGTCCAGGGACAGGCGTAGCGCTTGGCAAGCGCCGCCGCACGGTGCAAAGCCTTTTCGGAACGGCCAGACAGATCCGTTGCGACCATTAACGACTTCATCATGCTGCTCCTCTCGTCGTCCTTCAGATGTATCTATTGCACACGCTATGGGCCGCCGGACGGTTGACACATATCAAGTGAGGCCGGACCGTCCATCGATTTCGGCGGATTTCTGACGAAGCTCTGCAGTTCGGGATAGAACTCACGGAAGTCGTCGCTCAAGGGCTCGTACAACCGCTCCAGCTCCTCCCAGGCGCCGTCCAGCAGGGACGGTCTCGACAGGCGCCGGGACATCCCGACCACCACGTCCTGCAACACTTCGAACTCCCGATAACTGCCCAACCAGTCCTGCTCGGCCATGCGCGGTGCAATGCGCGCCAGACGCTCCGGCAGGCCGGGCGTGCGGCCCAGTACACCGTAGACCCGCTGGGTGAAGTGCTCCAGCGGCTCGCCGGAGAAACGAGCCCAGTCACGCGCCAGGCAGTGGTCGAAGAACACGTCCAGCAGCACGCCGGCCATGCGCCGGCGCTCACTGGGGAAGCGCAGCTTGGCAGTGTGTATCAAGGCATGACTGTCGGTGAAAGCGTCGATACGCCGATGCAGGCGGATACCCGCTTCGATCTCGGCGGGCCACTGGCCGGCCAGCGGGCCTTTGACGAAATCGCCATAGAGGCTGCCGAGCAGTTGGGCCGGGCGGTCGCCGCCCAGGTGGAGGTGCGCGAGGTAGTTCATGGGCAGAGAGTAGCGCGGAATCGCAGCGAACCTGTAGGACCGAGGGGGACGCCCAGTCCTTGCTCGCGAACGCTCTTTGCCCTGGTCCCGTGCGATTCGCGAGCAAGCTCGCTCCTACAAGAGCAAGGCCGGCGCGGGGGCGAGCGCATCGCGGACGGAGTCCGCCCCTACAAGTGTCCTGCCTACCTCAACCTGTAGGAGCGAGCTTGCTCGCGAACGCCTTTTGCCCCGGTGCCATGCGATTCGCGAGCAAGCTCGCTCCTACAAGAGCAGGATCGGTGCGAGGGCGAAACCATCGCGGGAAGAGTCCGCTCCTACGGCCAATATCATCGGTGTCGATCATTACTATCGCCCCAAACGAATTCATATCGTTTTTGACCGATATATAGTTCGTCTCAACGCGATATACCGATACGCCCATGACTGAACAACACAATCTCGACGTCGACGAAATCTTCAAGGCCCTGGCCCATCCGGTGCGGCGCGACATGCTGCACTGGCTCAAGGACCCGGAGCAGTTCTTCGTCGAGCAGGAACACCAATCCTTCGAGATCGGCGTCTGCGCCGGCAAGTTCGACCAGCGTACCGGTCTGTCGCAATCCACCGTTTCCGCGCATCTGGCCGCCCTCCAGCGCGCGGGTCTGGTAACCAGTCGAAAAGTCGGCCAGTGGAACTTCTTCAAACGCAATGAAGAAACCATCCAGGCCTTTGTTCGCCACCTGAGCGAAGCGCTGTAACCCGGCTACTGCCAGCCAAGACAATTTTTACTTCCAGGAGCAGGCACATGCCCACTTCGCTTCTCGTCCTCGCTTTGTCCGCGTTTGCCATCGGCACCACGGAATTCGTGATCATGGGTCTGTTGCCCGAGGTCGCGGGCGATCTTTCGGTGACCATTCCCGCCGCCGGCTGGCTGGTCAGCGGCTATGCCTTCAGCGTCGCCATCGGCGCGCCGATCATGGCCCTGCTCACCGCCCGTCTGCCGCGCAAGACTGCGCTGCTGATGCTCATGGGCATCTTCATCCTCGGCAACCTGCTCTGCGCGGTGGCCGCCAACTACGGCCTGCTGATGCTGGCGCGGATCATCACCGCCCTGTGCCATGGCGCCTTCTTCGGCATCGGCTCGGTGGTCGCCGCCAGCCTGGTGCCGGCCAACCGCAAGGCGTCCGCCGTGGCCCTGATGTTCACCGGCCTGACCCTGGCCAACGTGCTCGGCGTTCCGGCCGGCACCGCGCTGGGCCAGATCGCCGGCTGGCGCTCGCCCTTCTGGGCAGTGACGCTGATTGGCGTCTTCGCGTTGATCGGCCTGTGGAGCGTGTTGCCGAAGAAGCACGATGAAGAAGCGGTGGACATGCGCAAGGAAGTCGCCGCACTGCGCAACGGCCCGCTGTGGCTGGCGCTGGGTACCACGGTGCTGTTCTCCGCCGCCGTCTTCGCCCTGTTCACCTACGTCGCGCCGCTACTGGGCGAAGTCACCCAGGTTTCGCCGCGCGGCATCACCTGGAGCCTGGTGCTGATCGGCCTCGGCCTGACCCTGGGCAACATCCTCGGCGGCCGTCTCGCCGACTGGCGCCTGGGCACCACCCTGGCCGGTGTGTTCGCCACCATGGCAGTGGTTTCCACCGTGCTGAGCTGGACCAGCGTGTCGCTGATCCCGGCCGAAATCACCCTCTTTATCTGGGCCGCTGCCGCCTTCGCCGCCGTGCCGGCCCTGCAGGTCAACGTGGTGCGTGTCGGCGGTGCCGCACCGAACCTCGTCGCCACCCTGAACATCGGCGCCTTCAACGTCGGCAACGCCATCGGCGCCTGGGTCGGTGGCAGCGTCATCGACCATGGCCTGGGCCTGACCCGAGTGCCCCTGGCCGGCGCCGTGCTCTCCGTACTCGCGCTGATCGCGGTAATGATCGCCTTCAGCGGCAAGCCCAACCAGACGCAACCCGTCCTCGATTGAACCTCCCCCTCACGCCCCGGAGTAATGCAATGACCATGCTTTTCGATCCCATCGTCATCGGTGACCTGGAACTGCCCAACCGCATCATCATGGCCCCGCTGACCCGTTGCCGCGCCGACGAAGGCCGTGTGCCCAACGCGCTGATGGCCGAGTACTACACCCAGCGCGCCGATGCCGGCCTGATCCTCAGCGAAGCCACCTCGGTGACGCCGATGGGCGTGGGCTACCCGGACACCCCCGGCATCTGGTCCGATGACCAGGTGCGCGGCTGGACCAACATCACCAAGGCCGTGCACGCCAACGGCGGTCGCATCATGCTGCAGCTGTGGCACGTGGGCCGCATCTCCGACCCGCTGTACCTGAACGGCGAAACCCCGGTGGCGCCGAGCGCGATCAAGCCGGCCGGCCACGTCAGCCTGGTGCGTCCGATCAAGGAATTCGTCACCCCGCGCGCCCTGGAAACCGAAGAGATCGCCGACATCGTCGAGGCCTACCGCATCGGTGCCGAGAACGCCAAGGCCGCCGGTTTTGATGGCGTGGAAGTACACGGCGCCAACGGCTACCTGCTCGACCAGTTCCTGCAGAGCAGCACCAACCAGCGCACCGACCAGTACGGCGGCTCCGTCGAGAACCGCGCCCGTCTGCTGCTGGAAGTCACCGATGCCGTGATCGGCGTCTGGGGCGCCGGCCGTGTCGGGGTGCACCTGGCACCGCGCATGGACTCCCACGACATGGGCGACGCCGATCCGCTGGCCACTTTCGGCTACGTGGCTCGCGAGCTGGGCAAGCGTGGCGTGGCGTTCATCTGCACCCGCGAAAAAGCCGCTGACGACAGCATCGGCCCGAAACTGAAGGAAATCTTCGGTGGCGTTTACATCGCCAACGAGCGTTTCACCCAGGAAACCGCCAGCGAGTGGCTGGAAAGCGGCAAGGCTGACGCAGTAGCCTTCGGCATCCCGTTCATCGCCAACCCGGACCTGGTGACCCGCTTGCAGAAAGGCGCCGCCTGGAACGAACCACATCCGGAAACCTTCTACGCCAAGGGCCCGGTCGGCTATCTGGATTACCCGCGCCTGTAAGGGTCGGTTTCAGCGCCAACGAAAAGGGGCGCCTTCATTTGAGGGCGCCCTTTTCATTGTCAGCGCCAGGCAACAACCTTGCGTAGGAGCGGACTCCGTCCGCGATCGATTACCGACAGCTCCGAGTAGGCCTGTAGCACATCGCGGACAGAGTCCGCTCCTACAACGGTCCACCCGGAGCGGCGGTTCGCGAGCAAGCTCGCTCCTACGAAGAGCTGATCCAGTGCAAAGGAGTGGCTCTATCATGACGGGAAAGGCGATACCCCGTCGTCGCACACCGTGTTGTCTCCGCGCAGCCCTTGCAGCTCCCGCAGGTCGCCGGCTCGGGTGCGATTTTTTCCACCACGCCCATCGCCAGCAGCCGCTCCAGCAATGCTTCGAGCAGAGCCTTCGAAGCGCCGAGGCGTTGGGCCAGCGTCGGCACATCCGCCTCGCCCATCTCACCCAGCAGGTTGCGCACCGCGATTGCCGTGGCCATCAGTGGCAGCTCCCCGCCGGGGCCGCGCGCAATTCGCGCTCGCCGTCCAGCTCCAGGCCGCGCCGACCGACCCAGCGCAGGATCAGGAACAGCACCAAGTTGAACACCAGCACCACGCCGATCGTCACGGCGCTGTACTGCGGATGCTCGGCGAAGCTGAATACCTGATAGCAGAGGGTTGCCAGCGAATACGCGACGTTCAGACCCCAGAGCACAGCGAAGGTCATCCAGCCGCGGCCGCTTTCGCGGGTCAGCGCGCCAAGGGTCGCCACGCAGGGCACGTAGAGCAGCACGAACACCAGGTAGCTGTAGGCGGCCAGCGGGCTGCCGAACTTGGCGGCGAAGGTGCCCATGGAGCCCTCTTCCATCTCGCCGTCGGCCATGCTCGCGGCCACCGGGTTGGCCAGCACGCTGAGGCTGAAGGCATCGCGCAGGCCATCCAGCGTATCCGCGCCGGCCTGTTTCAGTTGGCCCCAGAGATCGTACGCATCGGCATCGAAGGCCTCGCCCTGGATGTGTTCGGCGGTGTACAGGGTGTTGAGGGTGCCGACCACCACTTCCTTGGCCAGCGCGCCGGTCACCAGGCCGACAGTGGCCTGCCAGTTGTCCTCGTGCACGCCCATGGGTTTGAGCAGCGGCGTAACCTTGTGACTGAGACTGGAAAGGGCCGAATCGGCGATGTCGCCTTGTACCGGGCGACCGTCGAGGGTGACGCTGTTGAGGCCGCCGATCACCAGGCTGACCAGGATGATCACCGTCCCCGCGCGGACGATGAAGGCGCGCAGGCGCATCCAGGTCTGCAGCAGCAGGCTGCGCAGGTGCGGCACGTGGTACAGCGGCAGCTCCATGACAAAGGGCGAGGCTTCGCCACGCATCAGCGTGTGCTTGAGCAGCAGCCCGGTCAGCACCGCCACGACTATGCCCAGCAGGTACAGCGAGAAGATTGCCAGCGCACCGTTCTGACCGAAGAAAGCGGCGGCGAACACGGCGAAGATCGCCAGCCGCGCACCGCACGACATGAACGGCGCCATCATCGAGGTCATCAGCCGCTCGCGCGGGTTGTCCAGGGTGCGGGTGCCCATGATCGACGGCACATTGCAGCCGAAGCCGACGATCAGCGGCACGAAGGATTTGCCCGGCAGGCCGAGGGCCTGCATCAGGCGGTCCATGACAAAGGCCGCGCGGGCCATGTAGCCGGAGTCTTCGAGCAGGGCGAGGAACAGGTACATCAGGCCGATCTGCGGGATCAGCGGCAGCACCGCGTTGATGCCGCCGCCCAGCCCCTGGGCCAGCAGCGCGGTCAGCCAGTCCGGCGCACCGCTGCGAGCACCCAGCCACTGGATGCCATCGATGAACAGCGCCGAGGAGCCCTGGTCGAAGATCGGCTGCAGCGCACCGCCCAGGGTAATGGCGAAGAAGAACATCAGGTACATCACGAACAGGAACACCGGAATGCCCAGCCAGCGGTTCAGCGCAATGCTGTCCAGCATCTGGGTCAGGCGATGCGGTGCGGCCTGTCGATGGTTGCTGGCGCGCTCGCAGAGTTCGCCGATCAGCCGGTAGCGCGCGTCCACCAGCAGCAGTTCCGGGTCTTCGCCGCAGGCGCAGCGGATTGCGTCACGGGCGGCCAGCAGGCTCGCCGGGTCGAGCTTGAGTTGACGGGCACTGTGCAGGTCACCTTCCAGCGCCAGCAGTGCCATCCAGGCCAGTGTTGGCGGCGCATCGGCGGGCAGCAATTGGCTGACGGCGTTGCGCAGCGCAGCGGGATACGGCACCTGTAGCGGAGGCTGCGCCGTCACGGCATCGATAGCCTGCTTGAGCTCGTCGATGCCTTCGCCACGGGTCGATACCAGCGGTACCACCGGGCAGCCCAGCTCCCGCGCCAATGCGTCGCGGTCGATGTTCAGTCCCTGGGTACGGGCGATATCGAGCATGTTCAGCGCGACCACGCAGGGCAGCCCCATCTCGCGCAATTGCACAGTGAGGTAGAGGTTGCGTTCCAGATTGGTGGCGTCGACCACGTTGACCAGCACGTCGACCTCGCCATCGACGATGCAGCGCCGGGCAATCTGCTCGTCCAGCGAGGCCTGGGTCGACAGCGTGGTCAGCGAGTAGGTGCCGGGCAGGTCCACCAGGCGCACGTTGTGGAGCGCCGTGCGGAAGGTCCCCTCCTTTCGTTCGACGGTGACGCCAGCCCAGTTGCCGACGCGCTGGCGAGAACCGGTGAGCTGGTTGAACAGGGTGGTCTTGCCCGCGTTGGGATTGCCGATCAGGCCGATGCGCAGCTCTATCATGGTGAATCAGTCCTGCGCTTCAAGCTGGAGGAACGCCAGGTCGCGGCGACGCAACACCAGGCTGCACTGGCGGGTATCCACCTGCACTGGATCACCCAGCGGCGCTACGCGACGCACCTTCAGTTCGGCGCCCGGCAACAATCCCATGGAGAACAGCCGCTGGCGGAAGGCGGCGCCGATCCCGGGCCGGTAACCCGCGATGCGGTACCGGCGTTGCGCTTGAAGATCGTGCATGGGAAGCCTCCGGGCGAATGATCGAACAAGGAGAGAATCAGAATGACTCTCATTTGTTAGCGATTATTCGCCTCGAAGCCGCCCGTGAAACTGATTCAAGACAAGAATTGCCGTTACTACCCCAAAAGAGGGATGGCCAGAAAAAAGCCCCCGGACCTGTCGGCGCGGGGGCTCTTCTTCGGCAGGGCAATCAGCGGGTGCTGATCTGCTGCTGGAGGTTCTGCATCTGCTGCTGCAGGGTGTTGATGTTGCGCATCACCTGGATGCGGAACACGTCGAACTCCTTGGTATCGCTGCTGGCCTGACCCTGGCGGCCGTCGACTTCGGAGCGCAACACAAACAGATCGTCCTGGATGCTCTTGATCGCCTTGGCCTGGCTGCCGTCCTTCTTCAGGTTGGCGATTTCCGTGTTGAGCGCCTGGATCTGCTGGTTGGCGGCGGCCAGGTCGGTCTGCAGGTTCTTGTACTTGGCCTGTTCGTCGGTGATGGACTTGAGCTTGACGTCGAGCTGCGACATCAGCAGCGCGGCGCTTTCCTGCTGGGCCTTGAGGTCGGCGCTGACCTGCGCCAGGCGTTTGCCCTGGGCGCCGTCGAACTCCGACAGGGAGGTCTGCTGCGCCTTGGCCTGCTCGACCAGGCGGCCCTGCAGTTGCTTGACCTGCAGCTTCAGGGCTTCACGGTCGGTCATGCCGTTGGACTCATTGGCGACGAACTTGCCGCGGATGTCATCCAGGCGACCGGCGGCTTCTTCGCTGATCTTGGCGAAGCTTTCCTGGGTGGCGATCAGTTGCTGTTCCATGAGCATCAATTGCTGGTGGCTCCACCAGCCGACGCCCGCCAGGGCAATTGCCATGGCTGCAACCAGAGCCCACAGCGCGCCGGTACCGCCGCCGCGTTTCACCGGCTGGGGCAGCGGACGACCGTTGGGCTCGACCACGCGGCGCGGGTGATGACCGAACTCATCGCGGTCGGCAGCGTCGGTGGAAAGATGGGGCACATCATCGAATTCGTCGAACGTGTCATTACGCATGGAATGAACCTGTGGGGATAAAGCGGCGTGTTGCCTGCGCTGGGCGCAGTATATCTGTTCGCATGACTCTGGGAGCAGCGTGCCATCACAGGGCGTCACGCACCTCGTCGGCGCACAGAAGACCCGTGACGGAGGTCGCAGTTCCCTACGCAGCCCACCAATAGTGGCTTTGCGATATCGTGGCACGCCGCTTGCTCCCGCTCCCAGTACTTGGCGCCGCTTTGGCGCCCTTCGCGGGGGAGGAAGTCGGGTGATCGAACTCAACAAGGCCATCCTGGATTGCATGCGCGAACTGCGCCGCCGTCTGCGTGAAGAACAGGCACTGGAGATCCAGTACCAGCAGAGCGACGCCATCGAACGGATGCTGCGCGCCTGCGCGGAGTCCATTTGCGAGGAGACCCGCCAGATGGGCGAACGTCTCAGCCAGCTGAGCGGCGTACAACTGCCGCGCGTGGTGCAGGAGCCGAGTTTCCTGCCGATGCAGGGCGGCGGCGACCAGCAGTATTCCGGGCCGTTGCGTGGTGGTGCCCGCGCGCCGCGCTGAGCTTGCTGCGTGTAGGAGCGAGCTTGCTCGCGAACAGCCTCAGCTTCCGTGCCGTGCGGTTCGCGAGCAAGCTCGCTCCTACAGACGACGCCAGCCCCTAAGCGCCGCGCAATCTCCACCAGTCGCAGAACTCGTCCAGCGCATCCCACAGGCTGTTCTGCGGGTCGTAGTCGAGGTATTGGCGAGCGCGGGAGATGTCCAGGGAGAAGTCCTTGGCCATGACCGCCATCCCCAGGCGATGCAGGGTCGGCTCCGGGCGGCCGGGCAAGACCTTGCACACGCCCTCGTTGAGCAGCGCCAGGTTGTAGGCCAGCCCGTAGGGCATGTGCTGCTCCACCGGCTGCATGTCCAACCGACGCAGCACGTAATTCACCACGTCCCACAGTGGCAGCGGCTGGCCGTTGCTGATGTTGTAGGCCTGGCCGAGCGCCTCGTCGCCGGCCATCAGGCTGGCGAACAGGGCGTCGTTGAGGTTCTGGATGCTGGTGAAATCCACCTTGTTCAGGCCCTGGCCGATGATGCGCAGGCGGCCCTTGCGGTGCGCGGCGATCATCCGCGGGAAGATGCTGGTGTCGCCCGCGCCGGTAACGAAGCGCGGACGCAGCGCCAGCACTTCCAGACCGAACTCCTGGGCACCGAGGGCGACCAGTTCGGACTGGTACTTGGTCGAGCCATAGTGGTTGGCGAAGCGCTTGGGCACCTGCTGCTCAGTGATGCCGACATGGGACTGGCCATCGAAGTAGATCGACGGCGACGACAGGTGTACCAGGCGGCGCACCTTCTGCTTCAGGCACGCCTCGACGATGGACTCGGTCATCACCACGTTGGCCTGGTGGAAGTAGTCGTGGCTGCCCCATACACCCACCGCGCCGGCACAATGCACCACGGCATCGACATCGCTGCACAGCGCACGCACCAGTGTCGGGTCCGACAGGTCGCCAGCCATGAACTCGGCACCGCGCGCCACCAACGGCTGCAACGCTTCTTCGCGCCGTCCGTTCACCCGTACCGCCAGCCCCTGTTCCAGGGCAAAACGGGCAAAACGCCCGCCAATGAACCCGCTGGCTCCGGTGACCAGAATCTTCATGCACGCCACTCCTGTTCTTGTAATGCGGCGACTCTAGCAGGCGCCGCACCGCACCACCCTGGCCTTGTACGCCAGAAACGAATCCTTGCAGACCGCGCTGGTCGGCCAGGGTTGCACGACTTGCGATCGGCGACATGCCCGGGGCGGTTGCGACTACCCTTGATGCACTCTTCGCTTTCTCTCGAGGCCGCATCATGAGCAGGACGCACTGGATGATCTACGGCGCCAACGGCTACACCGGCCGATTGGTGGCCGAGCAGGCGCAGCGCGAGGGCCTGAAACCGATCCTCGGCGGTCGCAACCCGGCCAGCCTGCATGCGCTGGGCAGCACGCTGAGGCTGGAATGCCGGGTCTTCGACCTGAACGACAGCGCCGCCGCCCTGGCTGCGCTGGAGGATGTCGGCGTGGTCGCCAACTGCGCCGGGCCTTTCTCCGCCACCGCCGCGCCGATGATCGAAGCATGCATCGCCAGCGGCGCGCATTACGTGGATATCACCGGGGAGATTTCCGTCTTCGAATACGCTCACAACCTGGACGAAGTGGCGCGCACGGCGGGCGTGGTGATCTGCCCCGGCGTCGGTTTCGACGTAATCCCCACTGACTGCGTCGCCGCCTGCCTCAAGGAAGCCATGCCCGACGCCGCACACCTGGCGTTGGGCTTCGACAGCGGCAGCGGCCTGTCGCCGGGCACCGCCAAGACCACCGTGGAAGGCCTCAAGCTGGGCGGCAAGGTCCGTGAAGCCGGGCGTCTGCGCGATGTGCCGCTGGGTTACAAGCGCCGCGACATCGACTTCGGCCGCGGCCTCAAACACGCCGTGACCATTCCTTGGGGAGACGTGGCGACGGCCTATTACTCCACCGGCATCGGCGATATCGAGGTCTATCTGCCGGTGCCGCCGGCCGCTGCCATCGGCATGCGGGTGATGGACAGCTTCCGCCCGCTGCTGGGCCGCGACCGCGTGCAGAGCTGGCTCAAGGAGCAAGTCGAGAGGCGCGTCCACGGCCCGGACGAACTGGCCCGCAGCAAGCTGCGCACCTGGGTCTGGGGCGAGGTGCGCAACGCCCGTGGCGAACGCCGCACCGCGCGGCTGGAAACCGCCAACGGCTACGACGTGACCCTCCACGGCGTGCTCTTCGCCGTGCGTCACCTGCTGGCCAACCCCAACACGGTCGGCTACTTCACCCCGTCGAAACTCTTCGGCGCACGTTGCATCGAGCAATTGCCGGGCAGCGGCAGCATCGTCATTCGCGGCTGATCGGCACCATCAGCCCCGGCGCTTTTGCCAGCAGGTGCCGGGTCAGCGCGGCGAGCAATTCGCCGCCGTTGCGCCAGTGGTGCCAATAAAGAGGCACGTCGATCACCTGCCCCGGCAGCATATCCACCAGCTCGCCGCGTTCCAGTTCGCCGCGTACCTGCTGCTCGGGGACCAGGCCCCAGCCAAGGCCCCCGCTGGTCATGCGCACAAAGCCTTCGGAGGACGGGCACAGGTGATAGCTGAAGTGGCCGTCGACGCCGAGCTCCTTCAGATAACGGTGCTGCAGTTGGTCGTCCGGGCCGTAGACGATGGCCGGTGCGCGAACGAGCCCGGCAGGCGTCACGCCCCTGGGGAAGTGCCGGGCGATGAACTCCGGGCTGGCCAGCCCGCGGTAGCGCATGGCACCCAGCGGCTCGCAGCGACCGCCGGCAACGGGTCGCGGACTGGCGCAGACGCAGCCAGCCACCTCGCCCGCGCGCATCCGCTTGAGGCCGACCTCCTGATCTTCCACAACCAGGTCCAGCAGCACATGGCGCTCGCCGCAGAAATCACCGACCGCATGGGCCCACCAGGTGGCCAGGCTGTCGGCGTTCAACGCCAGGCGCAGGCGCTCGGGGGCCGCGCCGTCGTCCAGTGCGGGAACCCATTGCTGCAGATCGCCCTCCAGCAGACGCACCTGCTGCACATGGTTGAGCAGACGCTGGCCGAGATCGGTCGGCTGCGGCCGCGCCGCGCGCACCAGCACCGGCTGGCCGACCCGCGCTTCGAGCAACTTGATGCGCTGGGAAATCGCCGACTGCGACAACCCCAGCACCTGGGCGCCTCGCTCGAAACCGCCCTGCTCCACCACGGCGGCCAGAGCAGCAAGCAGCTTGTAGTCGAACATGATCAGTTTCCCTAATGAGATATCAGCAGTATTGGTTTTTCTTATACAGGCCAAAGCCGGACAATCGCCAGCATTCCCACTCTCACAGATGGACTGCCCCATGGCTGGCGAAACTTCCCTGGCTGCGCTGCTGCGCGACATGACCCCGGTACTCAACGACGGCGAGTACGTGTTCTGCACTCTGCCAGACGGCCAGCTTCCGGCCGGTCTCCAGCCGCTGGGCAGCTTCCGCGAAAGCGAAGGGTTGACGCTGATCCTGCCCCGCGCCGAGGCAGAACAGGCCGGGCTGGCCTTCGACTACGTCGCCGCGTGGCTGACCCTCGAAGTGCACTCGGCACTGCAGGCGGTCGGCCTGACTGCCGCCGTGGCGACGGCCCTGGCCAAGGCCGGGATCAGCTGCAACGTGATCGCCGCCTGGTACCACGACCACCTGTTCGTCGCCCACGCCGACGGCCCGCGCGCACTCGATGTCCTGCGCGCCCTCGCATTGAATCCGGAGGTCTGAGCCATGTGGCAGAGCTACCTCAATGGCGTGCTCGTCGCCGCCGGCCTGATCATCGCCATCGGCGCGCAGAACGCCTTCGTTCTCGCGCAGAGTCTGCGCCGCGAGCACCACCTTTCGGTGGCAGCGTTGTGCGTGCTGTGCGACGCCATCCTGGTCAGCGCTGGCGTCTTCGGCCTGGCAAAGATCCTCGTCGAGAACCCGACCCTGCTGGCAATCGCCCGCTGGGGCGGGGTCACCTTCCTGGTCTGGTACGGCCTCAAGGCGCTGCGTCGTGCAGTCGCACCCGAAGCCATGGCCGACATCACGCAGACCGGGCCGCGTTCGCGACGCACCGTGCTCATGGCAGCGCTGGCGGTAACCCTGCTCAACCCCCACGTGTACCTCGACACCGTATTGCTGATCGGCTCCCTCGGTGCCCAGCAGGCAGCGCCCGGCGCCTACGCCATGGGGGCGGCCAGCGCCTCGCTGCTGTGGTTCTTCACGCTGGCCTTCGGCGCCGCGTGGCTTGCGCCCTGGCTGGCACGGCCGGCGACCTGGCGACTGGTGGACCTGATGGTCGCGGTGATGATGCTGGGCATGGCCGCGCAGCTGGTATTCGCCAACTGATCCCGAGCCGGCCACAGAACAAATCCGAACGACGTTCCGTCATCCCGGTCTGTGCATAGTGAGCGTCGCGCTCCGGCGCAGACCGCTGTGCAGGGCCTTTGCCCTTACAGTTGCTGCGTGGATATGCCGCAGGTCGGGTGCTATGATCGGACCTTCGCGGCGCCGGCGGGCCTTGAGCCCTCCGGACGCAACTGGCGCGCTGCCTGTCCCTTGACGGGGCGCATTGCAGCTACGCCCGGATGCCGCGACAAACATCGAACCGGCCCCGTGTACCGGTCGCGCGCTCGTCGCGCTAGCCCAGACTGAGTGAGATAGGAGAGAGACCATGGCTTTCGAATTGCCGCCGCTGCCTTACGCGAAGAACGCCCTTGAGCCGCACATTTCCGCGGAAACCCTGGAATACCACCACGACAAGCACCACAACACCTACGTCGTGAACCTGAACAACCTGGTTCCGGGTACCGAGTTCGAAGGCAAGAGCCTGGAAGACATCGTCAAGACCTCTTCCGGCGGCATCTTCAACAACGCCGCCCAGGTGTGGAACCACACCTTCTACTGGAACTGCCTGAGCCCCAACGGCGGTGGCCAGCCCACCGGCGCCCTGGCTGACGCGATCAACGCTGCCTTCGGTTCCTTCGACAAGTTCAAGGAAGAGTTCAGCAAGACCTCCATCGGCACCTTCGGCTCCGGCTGGGGCTGGCTGGTGAAGAAAGCTGACGGCTCCCTGGCCCTGGCCAGCACCATCGGCGCCGGCTGCCCGCTGACCAGCGGCGACACCCCGCTGCTGACCTGCGACGTCTGGGAACACGCCTACTACATCGACTACCGCAACCTGCGTCCGAAGTACGTCGAGGCGTTCTGGAACTTGGTCAACTGGGACTTCGTGGCCGAGCAGTTCGCTGCTTGATCGCACCCCGCTTGATCTGAAGAAACCCGGCCCTTGTGCCGGGTTTTTTCGTAAGGGGCGCGTAACACCTTCGTGTCAGCTAACCTGAAAGGCCGGTACAGTCACGAAACACAACGATGGCCCTTTGACGTCATTGCGCCAATTGCCAATACTCAGCCCCAGTCGTTCGCCCCTGGCGAGAAACAAGGAAAGCCCTTGAAACTGGATCCCCGGCACAGCCTCTCCCTCAAGCTGCTGCGAATGGTATTGCTCGCGGCCCTCGTGGTCGGGGTGGTACTCAGCTGTGCCCAGATCGTGTACGACGCCCACAAAGCGCGCCTGGCCGTGCACAGCGATGCCCAGCGCATCCTGGCGATGGTCCGCGATCCCTCTACCCAGGCCGTCTACAGCCTCGACCGCGACATGGCGATGCAGGTCCTCGAAGGCCTGTTCCAGCATGAAGCCGTGCGCTACGCCGCCATCGGCCATCCCGACGAGCCCATGCTGGCGGAGAAATCCCGCCCGCTGCTGGAGTCCAACACCCGTTGGCTGACCGACCCCATTCTCGGCGCCGAGCAGAACTACTCCATCCGCCTCGCCGGCCGTGGCGGCTCCAACGAGTACTACGGCGACCTGAAGATCACCCTCGACACCGCGCCCTACGGCGATGACTTCGTCGCCACCTCGGTAATCATCTTCATCTCCGGCATCCTGCGCGCCATGGCCCTGAGCCTGGTGCTGTTCATGGTCTACCACTGGCTGCTGACCAAGCCGCTGTCGAAGATCATCGAGCACCTGGCCTCGATCAACCCGGACCGCCCCAGCCAGCACAAACTGCCCATGCCCGACGGCCACGAGAAGGACGAACTGGGCCTGTGGGTGAATACCGCCAACCAATTGCTGGCCTCCATCGAGCGCAACGGCCACCTGCGCCGGGAAGCCGAAGACAGCCTGCTGCGCATCTCCCAGTACGACTTCCTCACCGGCCTGCCCAACCGCAAGCTGCTGCAACAGCGTCTGGACCAGATTCTCGAGGGCGCCTCGCGCCTGCAGCGCCGCGTCGCCGTGCTCTGCCTGGGCCTGGATGACTTCAAGGGCATCAACGAACAGTACAGCTACCAGTTCGGCGACCAGTTGCTGATCGCCCTCGCCGACCGCCTGCGCACCCGCAGCGCACACCTCGGCGCCCTGGCGCGGCTGGGCGGCGACCAGTTCGCCCTGGTCCAGGCCGACATCGAACAACCCTACGAAGCGGCGGAGCTCGCCCAGCAGATTCTCGACGACCTGGAAGCGCCGTTCGAACTCGACCAGCATCTGGTGCACCTGCGCGCCACCATCGGCATCACCCTGTTCCCCGAGGACGGCGAGACCACCGAGAAGCTGCTGCAGAAAGCCGAGCAGACCATGACCCTGGCCAAGAGTCGCTCGCGCAACCGCTACCAGTTCTACATTGCCAGCGTCGACAGCGAGATGCGCCGCCGCCGCGAACTGGAGAAGGACCTGCGCGAAGCCCTGGCGCGCAACGAACTGCACCTCGTTTACCAGCCGCAGGTGGACTACCGCGATCACCGCGTGGTCGGCGTCGAGGCGCTACTACGCTGGCAACACCCGACCCAGGGCTGGGTCGCTCCGGACCTGTTCATCCCGCTGGCGGAGCAGAACGGCAGCATCTTCAGCATCGGCGAGTGGGTGCTCGACCAGTCCTGCCGCCAGCTGCGCGAATGGCACGACCAGGGCTTCGATGACCTGCGCCTGGCGGTCAACCTGTCCACCGTGCAGTTGCGCCACAACGCCCTGCCGCGTGTGGTCAGCAACCTGTTGCAGATGCACCGCCTGCCGCCGCGCTCGCTGGAGCTGGAAGTCACCGAGACCGGCCTGATGGAAGACATCTCCACCGCCGCCCAGCACCTGCTCAGCCTGCGCCGTGCCGGCGCCCTGATCGCCATCGACGACTTCGGCACCGGCTACTCGTCGCTGAGCTACCTGAAGAGCCTGCCGCTGGACAAGATCAAGATCGACAAGAGCTTCGTCCAGGACCTGCTGCTGGATGACGACGACGCCACCATCGTTCGCGCCATTATCCAGCTCGGCAAGAGCCTGGGCATGCAGGTGATCGCCGAGGGCGTGGAGACGGTCGAGCAGGAGGCCTACATCATCGCCCAGGGCTGCCACGAAGGTCAGGGCTACCTCTACAGCAAACCGCTGCCGGCACGCGAGCTGACGCTCTACCTCAAGCAGGCGCGACGCCTGGCCGAAGCGGCCGGCGGCAATCCCGGCGGGTCCGTCGAGCGTCATTGACGCGCGCCCGGCGCGTGACGATTCGCCTGTAGGAGCGAGCTTGCTCGCGAACCGCATGGCACCGGCGCTGGGGCTCTTCGCGAGCAAGCTCGCTCCTACCCAAAAACGACTCTCCCTGCGCGTTGCTGGCGCCGTGCTGGCCCCGTGATCGAACCGCGCCACCGATCTCTCTTTTCAAAAATGCAAATCTTTCGCATTATGTTGCGGATTTTCTTGCGCAGTCCTTTTTACGTGCGCCTCCTCTCCATGCAAAGGAACCCGTCATGACTCGTATGCCCTGGGCCACTGCCAGCCTGCTCGCCATCGCCATTTCCCTCGCCGGCTGCGGCGATGACAAGAAAGCCGAAGCCCCCGCCGCTCCGGCTGCCAGCACCCAGAGCACTGCCCCGGCAGCGGCTGCCAAGGTCGACGAGGCCGCGGTCAAGGCCGTGGTGAAGAACTACCTCGACATCGCCGAGGCCACCTATGGCGACGCCCTGACCACCGCCAAGGCCCTGCAGACCGCCGTCGACGCGCTGATCGCCAAGCCCAGCGAAGCAACCCTGAAAGCTGCCCGCGAAGCCTGGATCGCTTCCCGCCCGTCCTACTCGCAGAGCGAAGCCTTCCGCTTCGGCAACTCGATCATCGACGACTGGGAAGGCGCGGTTAACGCCTGGCCGCTGGACGAAGGCCTGATCGACTACGTCGCCAAGGACTACCAGCACGCCGAAGGCAACGCTGGCGCCACCGCCAACATCATCGCCAACACCGAGATCCAGGTCGGCGAAGACAAGATCGACGTCAAGGAAATCACTGGCGAGAAGCTCAAGGGCCTGAACGAGCTGGGCGGCTCCGAAGCCAACGTTGCCACCGGCTACCACGCCATCGAATTCCTGCTCTGGGGCCAGGACCTGAACGGCACCAAGCCCGGCGCCGGCGACCGCAAGTACACCGACTACGCCCAGGGCAAGGACTGCACCAACGGCCATTGCGACCGTCGCGCCGCCTACCTGAAGGCCGCTACCGACCTGCTGGTGGCTGACCTGGAAGAAATGGCCGGCAACTTCAAGTCCGGTGTCGCCGACAACTACCGCGCCAAGGTCGAGGCCGACACCGCCGAGAACAACCTGCGCAAGATGTTCTTCGGCATGGGCTCCCTGTCCCTGGGCGAGCTGGCTGGCGAGCGCATGAAGGTCGCGCTGGAAGCCAACTCCACCGAAGACGAGCACGACTGCTTCAGCGACAACACCCACAACACCCTGTTCTTCAACGCCAAGAGCATCCGCAACATCTACACCGGCGAATACAAGCGTACCGACGGCAGTGTCGTGAAGGGCCCGAGCCTGTCCGACCTGGTCGCCAAGGTCGACGCCGCCGCCGATACCGAGCTGAAGAATGACCTGGCCAATACCGAAGCCAAGATGCAGGTCATCGTCGACCGTGCCGAGAAGGACGGTGTGCACTTCGACCAGATGATCGCTCCGGAAGACAAGGACGATCAGCAGAAGATCCGCGACGCCATCGCCTCGCTGGTCAAGCAGACCGGCGCCATCGAGAAGGCCGCCACCGCGGTCGGCGTTCAGGACCTGAAGCCGGACAACGCCGATCACCAGTTCTGATCCGCACATCCTGAAGTGACTGCGGCTCCAGGCCGCAGCTACTGAAGTGGCAAAGGCAAAGCCCCGCACTGCGGGGCTTTGTCGTTTCCGGACGGCAAACGATGTCGTTCGCAAATACAAATTTTTCATATTTGCATTTGACGCCCCTGATAACATGGCGCGCTGCCATGTCACCGCCTGGAACCCGTCGATGCTCCACCGCCGTACCGCCCTGCACCTCGTGCCGCTGTTGTCTGCCCTCGCCCTTGCCGCGTGCAAGCCGGAGACCTCCCAGCACGCCGTGGCCGAACCTGGCGAAGCACTGTCCGGCGGCGCCACCACGGTCAAGCAGAGCGACCGCAACGCCTATTCCATGCCCTCGGCCAACCTCACGCCAAGCCGCCGACTGGACTTCGCCGTGGGCAACAGCTTCTTCCGCAACCCCTGGGTGATCGCGCCAACCACCACCACCGCGCGCGACGGCCTCGGCCCATTGTTCAACACCAACGCCTGCCAGAACTGCCACATCAAGGACGGCCGCGGCCATCCGCCGGAGCTGAACGACGTCAACGCCGTGTCGATGCTGGTGCGCCTGTCGATCCCCGCCGGCTCCGCCGACGTCGAGACCATCAAGCGCCTGGGCGTGGTGCCCGAGCCGGTGTATGGCGGACAGTTCCAGGACTCGGCAATCCCCGGCGTCGCGCCCGAAGGCAAGGTCCGCGTCGAGTACGACGCCATGCCGGTGACCTTCAAGGACGGCACCGTGGTCGAGTTGCGCAAACCCAAGCTGCGCATCAGCGACCTGGGCTACGGCCCGATGCATGCGGACACGATGTTCTCCGCCCGCATCGCCCCGCCGATGATCGGCCTGGGCCTGCTGGAGTCCATCAGCGAAGCGGACATCCTCGCCAACGCCGAGCTCCAGGCCAAGGGTGGCGATGGCGTGCAGGGCCGCCCAAACCGCGTCTGGGACGATGCCACGCAGCAGACGGTCCTCGGCCGCTTCGGCTGGAAGGCCGGGCAACCCAACGTCGCCCAGCAGAACGCCCACGCCTTCTCCGGCGACATGGGCCTGACCAGCGACCTGCTGCCCAGCGACGACTGCACGGCGGCGCAGACCGATTGCAAGAACGCCATCGATGGCGGCAAGCCGGAAGTCAGCCAGCACATCTTCAACCAGGTTGCCTTCTACGCCCGCAACCTCGCGGTGCCGGCACGGCGCAAGCACGACGACCCGCAGGTGCTCACCGGCAAGGGCCTGTTCTTCGACAGCGGCTGCGCCAGTTGCCACACGCCCAAGTTCACCACCGGCGCCAACGCCGCCGAACCGGAGCTGGCCAACCAGGTCATCCGTCCCTACAGCGACCTGCTGCTGCATGACATGGGCGAGGGACTAGCGGACAATCGCCCGGAATTTCTCGCCAGCGGCCGCGACTGGCGCACGGCGCCGCTGTGGGGCATCGGCCTGACCGAGACGGTCAACGGCCACACCCAGTTCCTGCATGACGGCCGCGCCCGCAACCTGCTCGAAGCCGTGCTCTGGCATGGCGGCGAAGCCGAAGCGGCCAAGCAACGCGTATTGAATTTCGACGCCGGGCAGCGCGATGCCCTGCTGGCGTTCTTGAACTCACTCTAAGGAGCCGAGCCCACCATGTTCCGCCCCCGACTGCTGATCACCAGCCTCGCCATCGCCCTGGGCGCCTGCTCGCCCACCGACCCGCAGGCCACCACCAGCGCCACGCTGGCCCAGCAAGTGATCCTGCCGACCTACAGCCGCTGGGTCGACGCCGACCGCGCGCTGGCGGCCAGTGCCCTGGCCTACTGCCAGGGCAAGGAAGACCTGACCAAGGCGCGCGCCGACTTCATGGCCGCGCAGAAGGCCTGGGCCGAGCTGCAGCCGCTGCTGGTCGGCCCGCTGGCCGAGGGCAACCGCTCCTGGCAGGTGCAGTTCTGGCCGGACAAGAAGAACCTTGTCGCGCGCCAGGTCGAACAACTGCTGAGCAGCGGCAACGCGATTTCCCCGGCGACCCTGGATAAATCCAGCGTCGTGGTCCAGGGCCTGACCGCCTACGAGTACATTCTCTTCGACGCCAAGATCGACCTCGCCAATGCCGAAACCAAGGCGCGCTACTGCCCGCTGCTGGAGGCCATCGGCAGCCACCAGCAAGCGCTGGCGGAGAACATTCTGGCGCAGTGGAAGCAGGACGGCGGCATGCTCGCCCAGCTCTCCAAGTTCCCCAACGAGCGCTACGCCGATGCCCACGAGGCCATCGCCGAGCTGCTGCGCGTGCAGGTCACCGCGCTGGACATGCTGAAGAAAAAACTCGGCACCCCGCTGGGCCGCCAAAGCAAGGGCATCCCGCAGCCCTTCCAGGCCGAAGGCTGGCGCAGCGACATGTCGCTGGCGAGCCTGGACTCCAGCCTGACCGGCGCCCAGGCGCTGTGGGACGGCACCGACAAGAAAGGCCTGCGCGCCCTGCTGCCGGCGGAGCAGAAAGAACTGGCCGGCAAGATCGATGCGGCCTACGCCGACGTCCACGGCAAGCTGAAGGCCATCGATAAACCCCTCAGCGAGCTGCTCAAGGACGAATCCGGCATCAAGCAACTGAACGAGCTGTACGACAGCCTCAATGTCGTCCACCGCCTGCACGAAAGCGATCTGGCGAAGGCCCTCGGGGTGCAGCTCGGCTTCAACGCCAACGACGGCGACTGATTCGGTCTGCTGCGCGTCGGCCAGGTGACGTATCTTTCCGCCCAGCCTGGCTCTAGCTCGCAAGATCGATGGAATACCAGAAGTAATAGAGGTGAACGCCATGTTGCGACGTCACGTGATCGGCCTGGGCAGCCTGCTGCTCGGCGCCCTGACCTTCGGCGGCTGGACGCTGTCACGCAAGGGCAAGGAGCCCCTGGTGCTGTCCGCCCGTGACGACGCGGATGGCAAGCACTACGCCGTCGGCTATCGCCTGGACGGCAGCTGTGCGTTCGCCACCGAAGTCGGCCTGCGCTGCCACGACGTGGTGCAGCATCCCAGCCTGCCGCTGGCGCTGTTCGTGGCAAGGCGTCCAGGGCGGCAAAGCTACCTGATCGACCTGAACGACGGCCGCCTGCTACAGACCCTCGACTCGCAAACCGACCGCCACTTCTACGGCCATGGCGTGTGGCACAAGGACGGCGAGTGGCTCTACGCCACCGAGAACGACACCACCGACCCGGGGCGCGGCATGCTCGGCGTGTACCGTTTCGACGGCGAGCGCCTGAGCCACACCGGCGAGATTTCCACCCACGGCCTCGGCCCGCACCAGGTGTCCTGGATGCCCGACGGCGAGACCCTGGTCGTGGCCAATGGCGGCATCCGCACCGAAGCCGAAAGCCGCGTGGAGATGAACCTTGATGCCATGGAACCGAGCCTGGTGCTGATGCGCCGTGACGGCAGCCTGATCTCCAAGGAAACCCTGCCGCAACAGATGAACAGCGTGCGCCACCTGGCCATCGCCCAGGACGGTACCATCGTCGCCGGCCAGCAATACATGGGCGACTCCCACGACCGTGCCGACCTGCTCGCCATCAAGCGGCCGGGGCAGCCATTCCAGCCATTCCCGCTGGCCGACGAACAGCGCCTGGCCATGACCCAGTACACCGCCAGCGTCGCCGTACACAACGAACTGCGCCTGGTCGCGCTCACCGCGCCGCGCGGCAACCGCTTCTTCATCTGGGACCTGGATACCGGCGCCGTGCGCCTGGACGCGCCGCTGCCCGACTGCGCCGGCGTCGGCGCGGTGAAGGACGGCTTCGTCGTCACTTCCGGCCAGGGCCGCTGCCGCGTCTATGACTGCCGCCAGGAGCGCATCGCCGGCACGCCGCTGGACCTGCCCCCGGCCTTCTGGGACAACCACCTGCACCTGGCCTGAGTCCATACACCCGGCGAGCGTAGGAGCGGACTTCGTCCGCGATGTGCCTAGCCCACAAGCCGAGCTGCCGGGAAACGATCGCGGACGGAGTCCGCTCCTACGTGATCCTCAACCTCACGACATCCAGCTGAACGCCCGTCCCAGAGCGGCCGACGGCGCTACCACTCATCTGCTCGGGCTCAAATACGCGCCCGCGCGGCCGATGCAAAGACTGACCGATTCCCACCCTGCGTCTTAGAGGCGTACCCACGATGTCCCCCAACACTTCCCTGCGTACCCAGATCCTTTCGCTGCTGGGCGGCAGCCTGCTGCTCGTGCTGCTGATCGCCCTTGCCTGCTTCCACTTCCTCTCCGGCAGCGTCGTCGCCTACCAGCGCTTGCTGGACGGCCCGCTGCAATCCTCGCAACTGGTCGACCAGGCCAACCTGGCCTTCAAGGTCCAGGTGCAGGAATGGAAGAACGTCCTCCTGCGCGGCCAGCAGCCGGTCGATCTGAACAAATACTGGAGCCAGTTCGAAGACCAGGAACGCGCCGTGCAGGAAGTCCTCGGCCGCCTGGAGCAGAGCGCCAGCGACGATCCGCAGCTCAAGACTCAGGTAACGCGCCTGCGCGACGAGCACCGCCAGCTCGGCCAGGCTTATCGCAAAGGCCGCGACGCCTACCTCGCCGCCGGCAGCGACCCGCGCGCCGGCGACGCCGCCGTGAAGGGCATCGACCGCGCCGCCAGCGAGCAGATGGCCGCCCTGGTGGACAGCCTGCACCGCGACGCCCAGGAAGAAGCCAGGAGCATTTCCGCCAGTGCTCACAGCACCGTCATCAGCGGCAGCCTGATCCTGCTGATCTCTGGCCTGGTGCTGGGCCTGCTCAGCCTGTGGCTGGTCAATCGCAACCTGATCGGCCCGATTGCGCGCCTGATCGAGCACATCGCCCAGCTCAGCGAAGGCAACTTCGGCGAGCGCGTCGACGCCAGCCGCCGCGACGAACTGGGCCGCCTGGCCCGCGCCGCCAACACTCTGCGCGACTTCCTGGCCGAGACCTTCACCCGCCTGAAACACAGCACTACCGAACTGGACACCGCCAGCGGCGAGCTGAATGCCATCGCCACCCTGATGGCCGAAGGCACCCGCGAGCAGTTCTCGCGCACCGACCAGGTGGCCACGGCGATGCACGAGATGTCCGCCACCGCCCAGGAAGTCGCCCGCCACGCCTCCGATGCCGCGCGCGCCGCCGACGACGCCGACCAGCACGCCCAGCAAGGCGGCGAAGTGATGAAGACCACCATCGTCACCATCACCGAGATGAGCAACGAGATCGCCAACACCGCCGACGTCATCCGCCGCCTGGAAAGCGACAGCGGGCGCATCGGCAAGGTGCTCGAAGTGATCCGCGGCATCGCCGACCAGACCAACCTGCTGGCGCTCAACGCTGCCATCGAGGCTGCCCGCGCCGGGGAAGCTGGCCGTGGATTCGCCGTGGTCGCCGATGAAGTGCGCACCCTGGCCCAGCGCACCGCCGAGTCCACCGCCGAGATCCACCAGATCATCGACACCGTGCAGACCGGCTCGGTGAACGCCCTGCGTGCCATCGAGAACGGCCAGACCCGCAGCGAACAGGGCGTAGAGCGCGTCACCCAGGCCGGCGAAGTGCTGCGCAGCATCACCCTGGCCGTGGAAGCGATCCGCGATATGAACCGGCAGATCGCCACCGCCGCCGAGGAACAGACCTCGGTTGCCGAGGACATCTCGCGCAACCTCACCGAGATCACCGCCATCGGCGCCACCAACGAGGAGAACGTGGTACGCACCCAGGGCGCCAGCCGCCACCTGCATGGCCTCTCCGGCGAGATCGCCGACGTCACCCGCAAGCTCAGCGCCTGATCCCTTCTGCCACATGGACGTGGCTTCCGCCCCTGAGTTGCCCGCTGCACTGATCCGGCGCATATCTACCGCAAACAACCTTACTTTTCGTGGGAAACCTCTTGTAATCGCAGCCCTTTGACTCGCCGGGCATTCAGGCATAAGGTGCGCAATTCCGCCCCGCAATGGGGCGTCCCACGTATCGGCTTCAGAGCCTGATCGACATCTGCGCGAACGGAAGGCTGTCCGGTTGAATTGCCGGGCGAGCGATCGCGCCCGATTGCTGCCAGGCACGTACCAAGGAACAGGAAGATGTTGCGCCGCATGCTGATCATGCTGGGCGTAGTTGCCGTCATCGTTGCGGTGCTCGCCGGCTCGAAATACCTCTCCATCACCAAACAGATCGCCATGTTCTCGGCACCGCGTCCGCCGGTGAGCGTGAACGCCACCCAGGCCGAGCAGCGCGATTGGCAAAGCCGCCTGGCGGCCATCGGCACCCTGCGCGCGATCCAGGGCGTGACCCTGACCGCCGAAGTCTCCGGCACGGTCAGCGCGGTGCAGTTCGTCTCCGGCGACAAGGTCAAGGTCGGCCAGCCGGTGGTACAGCTGGAATCCAACGTCGAGCAGGCCACCCTGCGTACCGCCGAGGCAGACCTCGGCCTGGCCCAGGTCGAGTACGAACGCGGCAAGAGCCTGGTGGGTCGCCAGGCGATTTCCAAGAGCGAGTACGACCGCCTCGCCGCCCAGCTGAACCGCTCCACCGCGACCGTCGCGCAGCTCAAGGCGAGCCTGGACAAGAAGCGCATCCTCGCGCCCTTCTCCGGCACCATCGGCATTCGCCAGGTGGACGTCGGCGACTACGTGTCTCCCGGCACCGAGATCGTCACCCTGCAGGATCTTTCGACCCTGCAGGTGGACTTCTTCCTGCCCGAGCAGGACTTCCCGCTGCTCAAACGCGGGCAGAAGGTGGTGGTGCGCGTGGCGGCCTATCCGGGCCAGAGCTTCGACGCACAGATCGACGCCATCAGCCCCCGCGTGGACAACCAGACGCGCAACCTGCTGGTTCGCGCCAGCATGGCCAACCCCGACGGCAAGTTGCTGCCGGGCATGTTCGCCAACCTGGAAGTTCAACTGCCGGACAGCGCACCGCGCGTCGTGGTCCCCGAGACCGCCGTGGCCTTCACCCTGTACGGCAACTCGGTGTACGTGGTGGTGCCGCAGAAGAAGAAAGCGGATGACAAGGACGCCGACGTAGCAAGCACCAGCCAGACCCAGGTTACGGAATCGTCGCAGAAGAAGCTGGAAGTCGAACGCCGCTTCGTGAAGACCGGCGAGCGCCGCGAAGGCAGCGTGGTGATCCTCGAGGGCCTGAAGGCCGGCGAAGAAGTGGTGACCTCAGGCCAGCTCAAGCTGGACAACGGCACCGCCGTCGCCATCGTCAAGGACCCGCAGTAATTGCATAGCCGGCGCGCCGCTCGATGCGGCGCGCCAACAGACCCCGCTCTCATCCGGCAGGGTCCGCATTAAGGGATTGAGCTATGTTCACCGATCCGTTCATTCGTCGCCCCGTGCTGGCGACCGTGGTCAGCCTGCTGATCGTCCTGCTCGGCATGCAGGCCTTCAGCAAGCTGGTGATCCGCGAGTATCCGCAGATGGAAAACGCGCTGATCACCGTCACCACCTTCTATGCCGGCGCCAACGCCGAAACCATCCAGGGCTATATCACTCAGCCGTTGCAGCAGAGCCTTGCCAGCGCCGAAGGCATCGACTACATGACCTCGGTGAGCCGGCAGAACTACTCGGTGATCTCGATCTACGCGCACATCGGCGCCAACACCGATCGCCTGGTCACCGAGCTGCTGTCGAAGATCGGCGAGGTGAAGACCCAACTGCCGCCCGACGCCGAGGACCCGATCCTCGACAAGGAAGCGGCGGACGCCTCGGCGCTGATGTACATCAGCTTCTTCAGCGAGCAGATGAGCAACCCGCAGATCACCGACTACCTGTCACGGGTGATCCAGCCCAAGCTCGCCACCCTGCCGGGTATCGCCGAGGCCGAGATACTCGGCAACCAGGTGTTCGCCATGCGCCTGTGGCTGGACCCGGTGAAGATGGCGGCCTACGGCGTCACTGCCGGCGACGTGGCCAGCGCAGTGCGCGAATACAACTTCCTCTCCGCCGCTGGCGAGGTGAAGGGCGAACTGGTGGTCACCTCGGTGAACGCCACCACCGATCTGAAATCCCCGGAAGCCTTCGCCGCCATTCCGCTGAAGACCGCCGGCGACCGCCGCGTGCTGATGGGCGACGTGGCCCGTATCGAACTGGGCGCGGCGAGCTACGACGCGGTCAGCTCGTTCAACGGCATCCCCTCGGTGTACATCGGCATCAAGGGCACGCCCAGCTCCAACCCGCTGGACGTGATCAAGGAAGTCCGCGCCAAGATGCCGGAGCTGGAAGAGCAGCTGCCGCCGGGCCTGCAGGTATCCATCGCCTACGACGCCACGCGCTTCATCCAGGCCTCCATCGACGAGGTGGTGAAGACCCTGGCGGAGGCGATCCTGATCGTCATAGTGGTCGTGTTCCTGTTCCTCGGCGCGTTCCGCTCGGTGATCATCCCGGTGGTGACCATCCCGCTGTCGATGATCGGCGTGCTGTTCTTCATGCAGATGATGGGTTACTCGATCAATCTGCTGACCCTGCTGGCGATGGTGCTCGCCATCGGCCTGGTAGTGGACGACGCCATCGTGGTGGTGGAGAACATCCACCGCCACATCGAAGAGGGCAAGTCGCCGTTCCAGGGCGCCATCGAGGGCGCGCGGGAGATCGCCGTGCCAGTGGTGACCATGACCATCACCCTGGCCGCCGTGTACGCACCCATCGGCTTCCTCAGCGGCCTGACCGGCGCGCTGTTCAAGGAGTTCGCCTTTACCCTGGCCGGCGCGGTGATCATCTCCGGCATCGTCGCCCTCACCCTGTCGCCGATGATGTGCTCGCGCCTGCTGCGCCACGACGAGAATCCCAGCGGCCTGGCCCATCGCCTGGACCTGATCTTCGAAGGCCTCAAGCAGCGCTACCAACGCATGCTCCATGGCACGCTGAACAGCCGTCCCGTGGTCATCGTCTTCGCCCTGCTGATCCTGGCGATCATCCCGCTGCTGCTGATGTTCACCCACAAGGAACTGGCGCCGGAGGAAGACCAGGGCATCGTCTTCATCATGGCCAACGCGCCGCAGACGGCGAACCTCGACTACCTGTCGAAGTACACCGCCGAGTTCGAGGGCATCTTCCGCAAGTTCCCCGAGTACTATTCGGCGTTCCAGATCAACGGCTACAACGGCGTGCAGACCGGTATCGGCGGCATGCTGCTCAAGCCCTGGGACGAGCGCGAGCGCAGCCAGATGGAACTGCTGCACGCGGTGCAGGGCGAGCTGGACAAGATTCCCGGCCTGCAGATCTTCGGCTTCAACCTGCCGTCGCTGCCGGGCACTGGCGAGGGCCTGCCGTTCCAGTTCGTGATCAACACCGCCAGCGACTACCAGTCACTCCTGCAGGTGGCCGAGCGAGTGAAGAAGCGCGCGGAAGAGTCGGGCAAGTTCGCCTTCCTCGATCTGGACCTGGCCTTCGACAAGCCTGAACTGGTGGTCGACATCGACCGCGCCAAGGCCGCGCAGATGGGCGTCAGCATGCAGGACCTGGGTGTGTCCCTGGGGGCGCTGCTGGGTGAAGGCGAGATCAACCGCTTCACCATCGACGGGCGCAGCTACAAGGTGATTGCCCAGGTCGAGCGCGCCTATCGCGACAACCCGAGCTGGCTGAACAACTACTACGTGAAGAGCCAGAGCGGCCAACTGATCTCGCTGTCCACCCTGGTGACCTTCCACGAGCGCGCGCGCCCGCGCCAGCTCAACCAGTTCCAGCAGCTCAACTCGGCGATCATCTCCGGTGTGCCCATGGTCAGCATGGGCGAGGCCATCGAGACAGTGCGCGGTATCGCCGAGCAGGAATCGCCGCGCGGCTTCTCCTTCGACTACGCCGGCGCCTCGCGGCAGTTCGTGCAGGAAGGCAGCGCGCTGATGATCACCTTCGCCCTGGCACTGGCAGTGATCTTCCTGGTGCTGGCGGCGCAGTTCGAGAGCTTCCGCGACCCGCTGGTGATCATGGTCACCGTACCGTTGTCCATCTGCGGCGCACTGATCCCGCTGTTCCTCGGCCTGTCGAGCCTGAACATTTATACCCAGGTGGGGCTGGTGACGCTGATCGGGCTGATCAGCAAGCACGGCATCCTCATCGTCGAGTTCGCCAACCAGCTGCGCCACGAGCGCGGGTTGTCGGTGCGCGAGGCAGTCGAAGAAGCCGCGGCGATCCGCCTGCGCCCGGTACTGATGACCACCGCCGCGATGGTACTGGGCGTCACCCCACTGCTGTTCGCCAGTGGCGCCGGTGCAGTGAGCCGCTTCGACATCGGCGTGGTGATTGCCACCGGCATGAGCGTCGGCACGCTGTTCACCCTGTTCGTGCTGCCCTGCGTGTACACGCTGCTGGCCAAGCCGGACAAGAAACCGGCTGAAGCCCCCGCACCGGCAACGGCGCACTGAGGAAAAAGCCCTGCACCTGCGGGGCTTTTTTATCCCTCCCCACACGACGCCCTCTGCAGGAGCGAGCTTGCTCGCGAACCGCCGGATGCCCATGCGTCAGGCGAACCCGCGTTCGCGAGCAAGCTCGCTCCTACCGGGGGCCGGCGATCTCCGCGAAGAATGCCGTAGCCAAACACTCGCGTAGGCGTGGACTCTGTCCGCGATAGGTCCACCTCGCGCCGGAAGCCATCGCGGACGGAGTCCGCTCCTACAAAATCGCTCCCTTTCAGCATCACCTGACAGACCATTCACAAGAAGCCGGCTGAAGACCCGCACCGGCAACGGCGCACTGAGGAAAAAGCCCTGCACCTGCGGGGCTTTTTATCCCTCCCCACACAACGCCCCCTGTAGGAGCGAGCTTGCTCGCGAACCGCCGGATGCCCATGCGTCAGGCGAACCCGCGTTCGCGAGCAAGCTCGCTCCTACCGGGGGCCGGCGATCTCCGCGAAGAATGCCGTAGCCAAACACTCGCGTAGGCGTGGACTCTGTCCGCGATAGGTCCGACTCGCGCCGGAAGCCAATCGCGGACGGAGTCCGCTCCTACGAAGCCTGTGCATCACTTGGAATCAGGAATTGAAAACGCCACCAACCGATACCCATCCGCAGTACGGATGAAGTCGAAGCTGGCGTGTTTGGCTGGCTCGAACGAACCCAGTTGCCAGTGCTCCATCGCTGAGACCTTCGGTGTCTTCCATTGGGCAAAATCGCCGCAATTGTCGAAGTACTGCGGCTCGCGCTCCGGGTCGAACGGCCAGCCCATGTCATCCTGGCGCACGCCATAGCCGCCGGAGATTCTCAGCGCCTCCAGACGCGCGCGCAGTGGCGCGCCGTGCTGGCTCAGCATGTCGTCCTGCGCAACGGCCTTCCAGTCATCCAGCGGCTCGCTGCCGTGCCCGCTCCAGATTCGCGGGTAGCTGTGGGATTTCAGTGAGACCTCGTCGAGATGGGGTAGGAACTCATCGCGGAACCAGGCGGCGAACTCCTTCTCGATGTCGACGAAGCTGACGTAGCGACCGTCGACTCCCTTGAACGAAACGCGGCGCGGATCACTGGACGGCTGATCGTTCACCTGCCGCGTAAACCAGTCCAGCGCGCCGGCGTGGGTGCTATCGAAGTTCTCCACCAGCGTGTTGCCGTGACGGTCGAGCAGCACTTCGCTGCCACCGCTCCAGCCCTTGTGCTCGCACTGTTCCAGGCTCACACCCGGTTCGGCGCAGCTGCGGGTTGCGCCTTTCAGCGCCACTACCATGCCGTTGCGCATCGCCATGGCGTCACTCAGCTCGGCCGGGATCAGCACCTGGCCATCGCCATCGAGGAAGCCAACCTTGTCACGCACGCGGTCGCGGAAGCGGATGCTGTTCTCGCTCTCGCAGATCGGCGCATTGTCGAAGAAATACACCGAGTCCGGTGCAACCTGGCGGCCATCACGCAACAGGTAATAACTGCGGTAGCCGTCGGCGGTTTCCTCACCGGTGGCGATGATGTGCTCGAAGCGCCGGGCCATCGTGAACATCGGGCTGAGCTTCGGCGGGACCTTCACGCTGCCCTGTACATCCTTGAAGCCGATCAGGTCGTTCTGTGTGAAGGCCACCCAGGGCTCGCCCGCCGCCGAAGCACTCAGAGCCAGCGCTCCGAAGGCTGCCAGCCATGCACCAATGCCCTTTCCTTCCATGCTGGAAACCTCTCCTCGAATCCGTGTTCCGCTGCATTGTGCCACGCGCAAAGAAAAGCCCCCGCGCATCACTGCGCGGGGGCTCGATCGTGCGATTGAACGATCAGGCCGGCTGGCGTTGCATCGCGCCGTTGGCGCTTTCGCCTTTCAGGCTCCAGCTCTTCAGGTGCTCCAGGCTCGCGCGGTAGGGCTTCAGTCCGCTGGCCAGCAGCAACGCGCCGGCGACCAGGGCAACGACGCTGACGATCAGCAGCGAGTAGCGCAGCGCCATGTCGTCGGCGAACACGTAGTCGGTCACCAGGGCAATGGCGGTCGGACCGATGCCCAGGCCCAGCAGCGTGACCACGAACAGGTAGATCGCCGAGGCCTGGCCGCGCATGGAGTTGGGCATGATTTCCTGGATCGCCGCCGGCGCGACACCGAAGGGCATGCTGAGGAAGAACACGATGGGCGCCATCATCGCCGCGGCGGCATTACCGCTGTCCAGCAGTGGATAGACCAGGCTCAGCGGAATCGCCAGGCAGGCAGCCAGCAGGCCCACGCGCATGTTGGCATCGGTGCGCCCGCGCTTGGCCCAGTAGTCGGCGAGGCGCCCGCCGCAGACGATGCCCAGGCAGCCGAACACGGCAACGATGCTGCCGTACACCACGCCTACGTGGCCGGCATCCCAGCCGTAGGTGCGGACGAAGAAGGTCGGTACCCAGGCGCCGCTGCCGTAGCTGGCGAAGGAGATGCAGGCGAAGCCGAAGTTGTGGCAGAGCACGGTCTTGCGATTGGCGCGCAGGTAGGCCCCCACTTCGCTCATCGGCACTACCACGCCGGCGCCTACGCCGCGGCGGGTCGGTTCCTTCACCGCCAGCATCAGCAGGGTGAAGAGCACGCCGGCGGCGCCGAGGATCAGGAAGATGAGTTGCCAGGGGCGCACTTCCCCGAGGATCGGCAGGTGCACGTCGCCCTGGGCGGAAGCGAACTTGATCACCAGCCCGCCGAGCAGGAAGGCCAGCCCCGAGCCGAGGTAGATGCCCATGGAATAGACACTGATGGCAGTCGCGCGGCGATTGGCCGGGAAGCTGTCGGCAATCAGCGAGTAGGCAGCCGGCGACAAGGCCGCCTCGCCCACGCCGACGCCGACGCGGAACAGCAGGAAGTGCCAGTACTGGCGCGCCAGGCCGCAAGCGGCGGTCATGGCGCTCCAGATCAGCACGCCGACGGTGATCAGCCCGCGGCGGCTGCGGCTGTCGGCCATGCGCCCGAGGGGGATGCCGCACAGGGTGTAGAACAGCGCGAAGGACAGGCCCATCAGCAGGCTCATCTGCGTGTCGCTGATCTCCAGATCGCGACGGATGGGGCCGACCAGCAGGTTGAGAATCTGTCGATCGATGAAGGACAGCACGTAGGCGACCATGAGGATCGCAACCGTGGACCAGGCCACGGCACTGGAGGGGTAGCCGTTATTGTTGTTGTTCATGCCGGGCTCCTGAAACGCCGCCAATCGCGGCGAAGGCGAAGGGGAGAACCCGCAGAGTAGGCATTGCGAACGAGTCGCGCGCGCACTATCAGGTCTCTGAATGCGCGCGGCGGCCGTTGGCTGATGAATGGGTGGTCAAAGGTTGGCCCACGGGTTTCACCGGGGCAGTTGTAGGAGCGAGCTTGCTCGCGAACAACTTGCCTGCAGCTCCAGCGCTGGGCAGGTTCGCGAGCAAGCTCGCTCCTACGAAAGATCGCAGCAGCGCAGTAGGACGCATAACGCTTTAGGCGTTGTACGCCCTACACATCCATATCGGTGCCCTCCCCCTCCTCTCTCCCGGAGGGGAAGGGAGCTGTCCGTGCCGGCTGACGCCTTGCTGCCACCCTGCGCCGAACGGTCCCCTCTCCCTCTGGGAGAGGGTTAGGGTGAGGGGAAGCCCGAGCAGCCAATTTGATCAGATCGCAGCAGGCGTCCGCTCACACAGCTTGGCCAGTGCCCGCGCCCACAGCTCCTGATCATTCAGGCAAGGCACCAGCACCAGTTCCTCGCCACCCGCCGCGCGGAACTGCTCATTGCCGCGCTGGCCGATCTCTTCCAGGGTCTCGATGCAATCGGCGACGAAGGCCGGGCACATCACCAGCAGGCGCTTTACGCCCTGCTTGCCGAGCTTGTCCAGCTGCGCCTCGGTGTAGGGTTCGATCCACTTATTGCGGCCCAGGCGCGACTGGAACGATACCGACCAGCGCCCGTCTTCCAGCCCCGCGCCCGCGGCGAAGTCCTCGGCCGTGCGCAGGCACTGGCTGCGGTAACAGACGGCCATGACGTCCTCGTGCACGCCCCGGCTGGAGCTGGCAGTGAGGTCATGGCCCTTGTCTTTCACCAGCTTGCGGATGTGCGACTCGGGCAGGCCGTGGAAGCTCAGCAGCAGGTGATCGTAGGGTTGCTCCAGGTACGGCTTCACGCTGTCCACCAGCGCCTGGCGGTACTCGGGCTCGGCGTAGAACGGCGGCAGCACCTTCAGCTCCAGCTTGAGGTTGTGCTCGCGCATTACCCGGCGGGCTTCCTCGATGGCGGTGGTGGTGGTGCTGTCGGCGAACTGCGGGTAGAGAGGCGCGAAGGTCACCTGGGTGATGCCCTGCTGGCTCAGGCGCAGCAGCGCCTTTTCAATCGACGGTTCGCCATAGCGCATGCCCAGTTCCACTGGGCCATGCGGCCAGAACGGCCGGACGGCTTCCTGCAGGCGGCGGCTCAGCACGATCAGCGGCGAGCCCTCGTCCCACCAGATCGATGCGTAGGCGTGTGCGGACTCCTCCGGACGCTTGCGTAGCACCAGCGACACCAGCAGCCGGCGGATCGGCCAGGGCAGGTCGATCACGTATGGGTCCATGAGGAACTGATCGAGGTAGCGGCGCACGTCCTCGACCTGGGTGGAGGCCGGTGATCCCAGGTTGACCAGCAGGAGGGCGTTTTGGGTCATGCAGTGTCCTTAAACCGGTACGGTAGGAGGTCGTCGTGCGGGCTGCGCAGTTTACACGCAGCCCGCGCTGTCCAAATGTTCCAAGGCTGTTGCCGATGTCGCAGGGGCTCAGCGCTTCTCTTTCAACACATCGGCCAGCGCTTGCTTGAACTCCGGGAAGCGGAACTCGAAGCCGGCGTCCAGCAGTCGACGCGGCACGATGCGCTGGCCACCCAGCAACAGGGTCGACATCTCACCCAGCAACAGTCGCAGGGCAAAGCCCGGCACGTGCATCAGCGTCGGCCGGTGCAGCGCCTGGCCCAGTTCCTGGGTGAAGTCGCGGTTGCGCACCGGCTGTGGCGCGCAGGCATTATAAGGACCGGCCGCGTCGTCCTTGCGCAAAAGAAAATCGATCAGGGCGATCTGATCTTCGATATGGATCCAGGACATCCACTGCCGACCATCCCCCAGCCGCCCGCCAGCGCCCAGGCGGAACGGCGGCAGCAGGCGCTTGAGGAAACCGCCTTCGGGCGCCAGCACCAGTCCGGTACGTACCAGCATCACGCGAATGCCCAGCGCCTCCGCCTCGCGGGCGATCTGCTCCCAGGCCAGGCACAGCTCACTGGCAAAATCCTCGCCGGCCGCCGCGCTGTTCTCTTCCAGCGGACGCTCGCCGGCATCGCCATACCAGCCGACCGCCGAGCCGTTGATCAGTACCGCCGGGCGCTGGCTGCGACCTTCCAGCCAGGTCACCAGGCGCTCGGTCAGGCGCACCCGGCTGTCCCACAGCAGGGCCTTGCGCCGGGCGCTCCAGGGCTTGTCGGCGATGGGCTCGCCGGCCAGGTTGACCACCGCATCCAGCGGTCCGTCACCATAGGCCTCGAAGTCGGCAATGCCGCGCACCGTCTCGCCACACAGCGACGGGACGCGTTGCGGCTGGCGGCTCAGCACGGTGAGCTGGTGCCCTTCGGCGCTCCACTGGCGGCAAAGGCGGCGGCCGATCAGGCCGGTGCCGCCGGTCAAGAGAATATGCATGGCGAACTCCTTGTTGCGTTGTTCCACCTTCCATCAGTCTGGACGAGAGGGAGGCGATTGCATTGACACTCCCTCTGCGGCGAGGTCTACGCTGTAAGTGCCGGAACCAAAGCCGGGCTCATCTCTGAATGAACCGATGCGGCGCCGAAGGTTCCGATGATCGGACTCCTATCGTTGACGAGCGCGGACAGCTGAAACTCAATTGTACAGATAGTTTCGTTTGTACAAGAACATCCCGCTCGTTACGCTGAAAGCAGACAGATAACGAGGCATGCCATGAGCGCCCCCATTGCCATCATTGGCACCGGTATCGCCGGACTCTCGGCCGCCCACGCCCTACGCGACGCCGGACAGGTCGTCCAGTTGTTCGACAAGGGCCACGGCAGCGGCGGCCGGATGGCCAGCAAGCGCAGCGAGGCCGGTGCCCTGGACCTTGGTGCGCAGTACTTCACCGCCCGTGACCGACGCTTCCTCGACGCCGTGCAGAAGTGGCGCGAGCGCGGTTGGGTCGCCGAATGGGACCCAGCCCTCTACCAGTACCGCGACGGTGAGCTGAGCCCCTCCCCCGACGAGCAGCCACGCTGGGTCGGCACCCCGCGCATGAGCGCAATCACCCGCGCGCTGCTGCAGGACCAGGTCGTCACCTTCACCTGCCGAATCACCGAGGTGTATCGCGGCGAGGAGCACTGGCACCTGCAGGATTCCGAAGGCCAGACCCACGGCCCCTTCAGCCGCGTACTGGTCGCCACCCCGGCGCCACATGCTGCGGCGTTGCTGGCCAGTGCGCCGAAGCTGGCGGCCGCTGCCGCGAGCATTCCCATGGAACCCACCTGGGCCGTTGCGCTGGCTTTCCGCGAGCCGCTGGATACCCCGGTGCAGGGCTGCTTCGTACATGAAGGGCCGCTGTCCTGGCTGGCCAGCAACCATTCCAAACCAGGCCGCGACGAGCAGTTGGACACCTGGGTGCTGCACGCTGCCAGCGGCTGGAGCAAACAGCACATCGACCTGCCCAAGGAAAGCGTGATCGAGCACTTGCGCGGCGCCTTCGCCGAGCTGATCGGCTGTGCCGTGCACGCGCCAGACTTCGCTCTCGCCCATCGCTGGCTCTACGCCCGTCCCATGGAAGCGCATCAGTTCGGCGCGCTCGCCGACGCCGACCTGGGCATCTACGCCTGCGGCGACTGGTGCCTCTCCGGCCGCGTCGAAGGCGCCTGGCTGAGCGGCCTGGAAGCCGCACGCCGCCTGCTCGAACACCTCTGATCGCACACGGCCCTCTCCGTTCGGAGCGGGCCGCGCAACGCCTGCGCCCGCCTCACGCCCTTGTACAAGCCTTTGCACTTGTACAAGCCTGCGTCTATCCTGAGCAATAGTTGTACAATAAATTCATCCTGTACAAGAAATCGGTTGCCGCCATGTCCACTGTTCAGCCCGCCAGCCCCTCACGCCCGCAGCTCGCCATCAGCGCCTGTCTGCTGGGCGAACCGGTGCGCTACAACGGCGGACACAAGGCCTCGCGCCTGTGCCTGGACGTGCTCAGCCGTCACTTCGACTTCATCCCGGTATGCCCGGAAGTTGCCATCGGTCTTGGCGTGCCGCGTCCCACGCTGCGACTGGTGGGCGACCGCGAAGATCCCCGCGCATTGATTCTGCGAGAAGGCGGCCGCGACGCCAGCGACGCCCTGCGCGACTTCGGCCGCAAGCAGGCCGCGCTGCTGCAGGACATCTGCGGCTACATCTTCATGCAGCAGTCGCCATCCTGCGGTCTGCAGCGGGTGAAGCTCTACCGCTTCGACGGCCAGTTGCGTCCGCCGGGTGTGCGCGGGCTCTATGCAGAAGCCTTCTGCGCCGCGCGCCCGGAGTTGCCGGTGGAAGAGGAAGGCCGGCTCAACGACCCGGTGATCCGCGAGAACTTCCTCACCCGCGTGTTCGCCTACACCGCCTGGCAGAAGCTCTGCGAGAACGGCCTGACACGCCACGCGGTGATCGGCTTCCATTCCCGCTACAAGTACCAACTGATGGCGCACAACCCGCGCCAGTACAGCGCCCTCGGCCAGCGCCTGGCGAAGATCGGCGAGCAACCGCTGGAAGACTTCGCCCCGGATTATTTCCGCGACTTCATGCAGGCACTGGGCGCCTGCGCCACCCGCGGCACCCACAGCAACGTGTTGCAGCACCTGGCCGGCTATCTCAAGCACGACCTGCCGACGACCGAGAAGGCCGAGATGCAGCGCCTGATCGACCAATACCGCGAAGGCGTGATTCCGCTGGTGGTGCCGCTCACCCTGCTCAAGCACCACTTCCGTCGGCACCCGCACCCCTACATCGATGCCCAGGCCTACCTGCAACCGCACCCCGAAGACCTGAGCCTGCGCAATGCCATCTGACGTACCGACAGGACGCCCATGAATCCCGACCACCCTCACCGCGAATCGGACGACGACTACCGTCAGGCCCTGGCCGAAGGCTGGCTGCCGATCCGCGAAGTCTCCCGGCGCACCGGCGTCAATCCGGTCACCCTGCGCGCCTGGGAGCGCCGCTACGGCCTGGTCGTGCCGCAGCGCACACCCAAGGGCCATCGCCTGTATTCCGAGGCACAGATCGCGCGCATCCAGGCCATCCTCACCTGGCTCGGCCGCGGCGTGGCGGTGAGCAAGATCCGCGCGCTGCTCGACGATGACGCACCGCCACCGGCGGAAAGCGCTACCTCGCCCTGGGACGACCTGCGCCAGCAGTGCATCGCCGCCATCGGCCGGATCAACGAGCGCCAGCTGGACGAGCTGTTCAACGGCGCGCTGGCGATCTATCCGGCACAAACCCTCTGCGAGCAGTTGATGCTGCCGTTGCTGGAGGAGCTGGAGCGGCGCTGGCAAGGCCAGTTCGGCGCACAGCTGGAACGGGTGTTCTTCCACACCTGGCTGCGCACCAAGTTTGGCACCCGCCTGTACCACCACAACCGCCAGCAGCGCGGCGCCCCGCTGCTGCTGGTGAACCAGTCCGGCCTGCCGCTGGAGCCGGGCCTGTGGCTCACCGCGTGGCTGGCCAGCAGTGCCGGTTGCCCGCTGGAAATCTTCGACTGGCCACTGCCGCCGGGCGAGCTGGCCCTGGCGGTGGAGCGCCTGCAACCGCGCGCCGTGCTGCTCTACTCCAGCCGCACGCTGAACCTGTTGCAGTTGCCCCGGCTGCTGGCCGGCGTCGACTGCCCGCGCCTGCTGGCAGGCCCTGCCACCGCCATCCACCCTGATGCACTCCAGGAACTGGCCATCGCCGAGCCGCCGCTGCACCTGGCCAGCGACCCGGTCGCTGCATTCAACCTCCTGCGCGAACTGCACCTGCTCAACGGGGAAACCCCATGAAGCGCCAACTCGTCTGGCTGCGCACCGACCTGCGCCTGCGCGACAACAGCGCCCTGCACGCCGCCGCCGAACGCGGCCCGGTGATCGCCCTCTTCCTGCTCAGCCCCGGCCAATGGCAGCACCACGACGATGCGCCGTGCAAGGTCGACTTCTGGCTGCGCAATCTGCGCGAACTGCGCGCGAGCCTCGACCCGTTGCACATCCCGCTGCTGATCCGAACGGCGAATCACTGGCACGAAGCGCCAAAAGTCATTGCACAGCTCTGCCGCGAGCTGGGCATCGAGACAGTCCACGTCAACGAGGAATACGGCGTCAACGAAGCCGCCCGCGATGCCACCGTGGAGCAGGCGCTGGAGCACGACGGCATCCGCCTGCGCAGCCATCTCGACCAGTTGTTCTTCACCCCCGGCACCATCCTTACCAAGGGCGGCACCTACTTCCAGGTCTACAGCCAGTTCCGCAAGGTCTGCTACGAACGCCTGAGCCTCGGCGTCCCCAGTCTCGTGCCGGCGCCTCGCCCGCAGCAGAAACTGGACATCGCCAGCGACGAGGTGCCCGAGCAGGTCAAAGGATTCGAGACGCCACCGGCCGAACTGCGCGAGGAGTGGCCCGCCGGTGAGGAAGCGGCACACGAGCGCGTCGAACTGTTCACCGACGAAATCCTCAAGACCTACCAGGACACCCGCGACCTCCCCGCCCGCGACGGCACCAGCCGTCTCTCGCCGTACCTGGCTGCCGGCGTGCTGTCGCCCCGCCAATGCCTGCACGCGGCACTGGCGAACAACCATGGCGAATTCGAAACCGGCAACAGTGGCGCGGTCAGCTGGATCAACGAACTGCTCTGGCGCGAGTTCTACAAGCACATCCTGGTCGGCTTTCCACGCGTCAGCCGCCACCGCGCCTTCCGCGAGGACACCGAGAAGCTCAAGTGGCGCCAGGACAAGAAGGATCTCGAAGACTGGCAGCAGGGCCGCACCGGCTTCCCCATCATCGACGCCGCCATGCGCCAGTTGCTCGCCACCGGCTGGATGCACAACCGCCTGCGCATGGTGGTGGCGATGTTCCTGACCAAGAACCTGCTGATCGACTGGCGCGAGGGCGAACGCTGGTTCATGCGCCATCTGATCGATGGCGACCTCGCGGCGAACAACGGCGGCTGGCAATGGAGCGCCTCCACCGGCACCGACGCGGCGCCTTACTTCCGCATCTTCAACCCCATCTCGCAGTCAGAACGCTTCGACCCGGACGGCCGTTTCATCCGCCGCTGGGTGCCGGAGCTCGCTGGCCTTCAGGGACGCGCGATGCACGATCCATCGAAGCTCGGGCTGTTCGGAGCAGAAGGTTATCCACAGCCAATGTGCGACCTGTCGGCCACGCGGGAACGGGCACTCGATGCGTTCAAGAGCCTCGCCACCGCGCGTTGAGGCTTGGCTTTTCTGTAGGAGCGAGCTTGCTCGCGAACGCTCCCGCCCTGTTCGCGAGCAAGCTCGCTCCTACATTCATCTCACGCACAAAAAAGCCGGGCTCAGGCCCGGCTTTCTTTGTCAGCGACCCGTTACAGCGGATGCGTGTAATAGAGGCTGTAGGACTCAATGCCATCGTTCGGCTGGCTGATACCGGCATTGGAGTAGTGCATGGCACGCACACCCAGTGCCTGGCCTTCGCCGAAGCGCAGGCCAACGCCCAGGCGATCTTCGAAGTTGAAGGCGCCACCCAGGTTCTGGTCGCTCACGCGGGAGCCACTGAATACGGCCACGCCGATACCGGCCTCGACGAAAGGTTTGACCTTCTCGCCGGAGAACTCGTAGACGAACACCGGGCTGAAGGACAGCGAGTGGCGGCCGCTGGCCTCATCACCGCCTTCCCAATAGGTGTAGCCGGCATCCCAGTAGCCGGTCAGACGCCCAGTGGAGCTTTCCCACCAGCTCTTGTCCCAGTCGAAGCCCAGGCCCAGGCGGTAGGTCATGGTGTTCTGCCCAGTGACGCCAACGGCGCCAGTCAGGCCAGCGGCCTGTGCGGAGACCAGATGCCCCACTGTCAAAGCTGCCACGGCGGCGAGCGAGAGTAGTTTCTTCATCGAAACATCCTTTATTAGAAAGCTGAATGAAAAATCCCCGCGAATAGCTGGCGATTATAAGGCCATTTGTCAGTATCTGCTGACAGACCAAAGTGGGTCGCTCGCTATTTTTCGATCAGCCTGGGAAGAAACTGACGGGCTCGTCGCTCCCCCAAAGCACCGGTAGTACGCGTTCAAGGCCTTCGACTGCACCACTGGTCCATAGCTCAATCTTTTTTGCATGGCCCCCGGCCAGCAGCTGGCGGGCAGCCAGCATCCGCTCCAACTGGCGGGCTACAGCGGCACCGGTATCGACCAGCGAAACATCCGCCGGCACCAGTTCTCGCAGCAACGGGCGCAGGAAGGGGTAATGGGTGCAGCCCAGGATCAGGGTGTCGCAGCCCTCAGCCAACAGCGGCGCAACGTAGCCTTGCAGCAGTTCACGGGTCTGCGGACCGTTCAGGTCGCCCAGTTCGATGCGCTCCACCAACCCGGGACAAGGCTGGGTAATGACGCGCACGTCGCTGGCGAAGCGGTCCAGCAGCGCGGCAAATCGAGCGCTCTTCAAGGTGCCGGTCGTGGCCAGCACGCCTACCACGCCACTGCGGGTCGCTTCGGCAGCCGGCTTCACCGCCGGCTCCATGGCCACGATGGGTAGCTGCGGATACAGCTCGCGCAGGTCGGCCGCCGCTGCGGCGGTGGCCGTATTGCAGGCCAGCACCAGCGCCTTGGCGCCACGGGACAGGAGGAACGCGGCGATGGCGCGGCAGCGTGCGCGAATGTACTCGGGAGTCTTCTCGCCGTAGGGCACGTGGCCGCAGTCGGCGAGGTAGATCAGGGATTCGTGGGGAAGCCGCGCGCGGATTTCGTGGAGGACGCTGAGGCCGCCCACACCGGAGTCAAACACGCCGATCGGCGCGGCATCAGCCATGCGCGGCTCTGCACACGGCACATTGCGGATCACGTTTGACGCGCAGCTCGCGGAAGCGCGAACCCAGCGCGTCGATCAGCAGCAGGCGGCCCACCAGCGGCTCGC
Organism: Pseudomonas sp. NY15435; assembly: GCF_048068295.1. Classification (NCBI taxonomy): domain Bacteria; kingdom Pseudomonadati; phylum Pseudomonadota; class Gammaproteobacteria; order Pseudomonadales; family Pseudomonadaceae; genus Pseudomonas; species Pseudomonas sp. NY15435. Next base: position 40,742 of record NZ_JBLUQA010000020.1, on the reverse strand, counting down.
CAAAACCGGCCAGCAGCTTCAAAGCCTCCAGCGCCTGCAGGCTGCCGACCATGCCCACCAGCGGGCCGACCACGCCGGCCTCGCTACAGGTGAGTTCGGCTTCGCTACCGTGACCATAAAGGCAGTGGTAGCACGGACTTTCCTCGCGGCGCGGGTCGAACACCGAGAGCTGCCCCTCCAGGCGAATGGCGGCGCCACTCACCAGCGGCTTCTTCGCCGCTACGCAGGCGGCGTTGACCGCCTCGCGGGTGCCGAAGTTATCGCAGCAATCCAGCACCAGATCGACCGCCGCCACGGCAGCGTCGAGAGAGTCGGCGTCCAGCGCGTGGCGGTGGGCAACGAGTTTCACGTCCGGATTGATCGCGGTAAGCCGGCTGATGGCGGAATCCACCTTGCTCATGCCGACGCTCTGGCTGTCGTGGATGATCTGCCGCTGCAGGTTGGTCAGGTCGACCGTATCGAAGTCCGCCAGGTGCAGCTCGCCGACGCCGGCCGCGGCCAGGTACAGCGCCACCGGCGTGCCCAGCCCGCCGAGGCCGACGATCAGCACGCGGCTTTCTTTCAGGCGCAATTGGCCGTCGACGTCGATCTGCGAGAGCAGGATCTGACGGCTGTAACGCAGCAGTTCGTTGTCACTCAGCATGTCCAGCGCCCCAGGCTGATGCGCTCGTGGCCGCCGAGGTCGCGACGGCTTTCCACCGCGCTGAAGCCACGACTGAGCAGCAGGTCGCGCACGGCGTCAGGCTGATCGAAGCCGTGTTCGAGCATCAGCCAGCCGCCACTTTCCAGGTGGTTCGGCGCCTGGTCGATGATCAGGCGGATGTCGTCCAGCCCGTCTTGCCCGGATACCAATGCGCTCGACGGCTCGAAGCGCACGTCGCCCTGTTTGAGGTGCGGGTCGGTGCTGGGAATGTAGGGCGGGTTGCTGACGATCAGCGAGAAGCGCTCGCCCTCTACCGCAGAGAACCAGTGGCTGGCGCGGAAGGCGACGTTGGCCAGGCGCAGGCGCTCGCGATTGCGCTCGGCCAGGGCGACGGCCTCGGGAATGCGATCGACGCCCAGCACGTGCCAGCTCAGGCGTTCGCACGCCAGCGCGAGGGCGATGGCGCCAGTACCAGTGCCCAGGTCGAGCACGCGCGATGGCGAAGCCGGCAGCAGCGCCAGCGCGGTTTCCACCAACAGTTCGGTGTCCGGGCGCGGGATCAGGGTGTGCGGTGCGACTTCCAGGTCCAGGCTCCAGAAGCCCTGGCGACCAAGGATATAGGCCACCGGCTCGCCGGCCACGCGGCGCGCCAGGTAGCGGTCGAAGAGGTCGTGGGCTTCACGGCTGACCACGCGTTCGGGCCAGGTGCGCAGGAAGCTGCGCGGTTTGCCCAACGCGGCGGCGAGCAACAGCTCGGCATCCAGGCGCGCACTGGGCGAGTCCGGCAATTGCGCCTCGTTGAGCAGGGTCATGATGGTTGCCATGGTCTTTCGCTCTTTTAATCGCCGAGCGCGGCCAGCTGGTCGGCCTGGAATTCCTGCAGCAGTGGCTCGATCACCTGTTCCACCGCGCCCTCCATCACTTCACCCAGGGAATAGAGGGTGAGGTTGATGCGGTGATCGGTGACGCGCCCCTGGGGGAAATTGTAGGTACGGATGCGCTCGGAGCGGTCACCCGACCCGACCAGCAGCTTGCGCGTGCTGGCGATCGCCTGCTGGGCGGCGGACTGCTGCTGGTCGTTGAGCTTGGCCGCCAGCCAGGCCATGGCCTTGGCGCGGTTCTTGTGCTGCGAGCGCTCCTCCTGGCACTCGACCACGATGCCCGACGGGATGTGCGTGATGCGCACCGCCGAGTCGGTCTTGTTCACGTGCTGGCCGCCGGCGCCGGAGGAGCGGTAGGTGTCCACGCGCAGGTCAGCCGGGTTGATCTCGATGGCCGCCTGTTCATCCGGCTCGGGCAGCACCGCCACGGTGCACGCGGAGGTATGGATACGCCCCTGGGATTCGGTGGCCGGCACGCGCTGTACCCGGTGCGCGCCGGATTCGAATTTGAGCTTGGCGTAGACGCTCTCGCCCTCGACGCGAGCAATCACCTCTTTATAGCCGCCGTGTTCGCCTTCGTTCTCGGACATGATCTCCACGCGCCAGCCCTGCTTCTCGGCGTAGCGCGAGTACATGCGGAACAGGTCGCCGGAGAAGATCGCGGCTTCGTCGCCGCCGGTGCCCGCGCGGATTTCCAGGAAGACGTTGCGGCCGTCGTTGGGGTCCTTGGGCAGCAACATGCGCTGCAGGCGATCCTCCAGGCCGATCAGCGCGGTCCTGGCCTGCCCGACTTCCTCCTCGGCCATCTCGCGCAGGTCCGGATCGCTGTCCTTGAGCAGCGCCTGGGCGCCTTCAAGATCGGACTGCACCTTGCGGAACTCGCGAAAGGCGAGGATGACCGGCTCCACTTCCGCGTATTCACGGGAATAGGCGCGGAATTTGGTCTGGTCGCTGATCACCTCGGCGTCGCCCAGCAGAGCGGTGAGCTCCTCAAAGCGGTCGCTGAGGATATCCAGCTTTTTCAGGAGGGAAGCTTTCATCGCTTGTCAGAGCCCTCCTCGAGGGCGAACAGTTCCTGCGCGACGGCCAGCGCATCGATGCGGCCCTCGGCGGAGAGTTTCTTCATCTGCACGCTGGGGGCGTGCAGCAATTTGTTGGTCAGGCCACGGCTGAGCTGGGCGATGACTTCCATCGGGTCGGCGCCGTTGGCCAGCAGTCGCTGGGCCTTCTGCGTTTCCTCGTCGCGCAGGCGCTCAGCCTGCTGGCGGTATGCGCGCAGCACGTCGACCGCGGCCAGCTCGCGCAGGCGCTGCATGAACTCGAGGACACCGTCGCCCACCAGTTCTTCGGCGGCCTGGGCGGCGCCCTGGCGGCTCTTGAGGTTCTCGGCGACCACTTCGTGCAGGTCGTCGACGCTATAGAGGTAGACGTCCTCCAGCTCGCCGACTTCCGGCTCGATGTCGCGCGGCACGGCGATATCGACCATGAACATCGGCTTGTGCCGACGCTGCTTCAGTGCGCGTTCCACCGCGCCCTTGCCAAGGATCGGCAACTGGCTGGCGGTGGAACTGATGACGATGTCGCTGTTGACCAGTTCGTCCGGCATGTCCGCCAGCAGGATGGCGCGAGCGCCGAACTGCTCGGCCAACTGGCTGGCGCGTTCCAGGGTACGGTTGGCGACGACGATACGCTTCACCCCCTGCTCGTGCAGGTGACGAGCAACCAGGGTGATGGTCTCGCCGGCGCCGATCAGCAGTGCCTGGCTGCGGCTCAGGTCGCTGAAAATCTGCCGGGCCAGGCTCACCGCGGCAAAGGCCACGGACACCGGGTTCTCGCCGATGGCAGTGTCGGTACGTACGGTCTTGGCGGTGCTGAAGGTAGCCTGGAACAGGCGCCCCAGCATCGGCCCGACAGTACCGGCCTCGCGGGCAACCGCGTAGGCGGACTTCATCTGCCCGAGGATCTGCGGCTCGCCCAGCACCATGGAATCCAGGCCGGCGGCGACGCGCATCATGTGGCGCACGGCTTCCTCATCCTGGTGGACGTAGGCACAGGCGCGCAGGTCGTCGATCCCCAGGTTGTGGTAATCGGCCAGCCAGGCCAGTACGTCACCGGCGTCCGGATGCTCGATCTCCAGATAGAGTTCGCTGCGGTTGCAGGTGGAGAGGATCGCGGCTTCGCGGCTGGAAGTCAGCCTGCACAGCAGCTGCAGGGCCTCGACCATCTGCTCGGGAGTAAAAGCCACGCGCTCGCGGACGGCCACGGACGCGGTCTTGTGGTTGATGCCGAGGGCAATGAAGGCCATGCAGAATCGCTGATGCTGATCGGAAAGCCCGCAATTGTCCTACTTAGCCCAGTGAAGGACAACCACCCGCGACGGATCGCACACTGCAAATCGTATACAGGCCTTCCAGCGGCGCTTGCCCATGGGATTGGCACTTTCCTTATGTCATGATGGTCCCATTTCGCAGGTCAGGCCCTCGTCCTTCCTCTATGAACAAGTCTCTTGCGCTGCTGACTGCTCTGCTGCTGCTCGGCGGCTGCCAGTCTCTTACACAGAAAAATTCCGACAGTGCTTCCGCGGAGAAGGACAAAGCCGCGGCTGCGCAGAAGAACCAGAAGTACGGATCCTTCAGCGAAGACACCATGTTCTCGCTGCTCACCGCCGAGATCGCCGGCCAGCGCAACCGCTTCGACATCGCACTTTCCAATTATGTCGAACAGGCGCGTGAGACGCGGGATCCAGGCGTTGCCGAGCGCGCATTCCGAATCGCCGAGTACCTCGGCGCCGACCAGGAAGCCCTCGACACCTCGCTGATCTGGGCCAAGGCCGCACCGGACAACCTCGACGCCCAGCGCGCCGCCGCCATCCAGCTCGCACGGACCGGCCAGTACGACGAATCCATGGTCTACATGGAGAAAGTCCTCAACGGCCAGGGCGACACCCACTTCGACTTCCTCGCGCTGTCCGCCGCCGAGACCGACCCGGATACCCGCGCCGGCCTGCTGCAGAGCTTCGACCGCCTGCTGAAGAAGTACCCCGACAACGGCCAGTTGCTCTTCGGCAAGGCCCTGCTGCTGCAACAGGACGGCCGCCCGCAGGAAGCCCTGCACCTGCTGGAGGACAACTCCGCCAGCAAGCATGACGTCGCCCCACTGCTGCTGCGCGCCCGCCTGCTGCAGAGCATGAAGCGCAGCGACGAAGCGCTGCCGCTGCTAAAGGCTGGCATCAAGGAACACCCGGACGACAAGCGCGTGCACCTCGCCTACGCCCGCCTGCTGGTGGAACAGAACCGCCTGGAAGACGCCAAGGCCGAGTTCTCCGCACTGGTCGAGCAATTCCCCGACGACGACGACCTGCGCTTCTCCCTGGCGCTGGTCTGCCTCGAAGCCCAGGCGTGGGACGAAGCCAAGGTCTACCTGCAGGAACTGGTCGAGCGCGACAGCCACGTCGACTCCGCCCACTTCAACCTGGGCCGCCTGGCCGAGGAGCAGAAGGATCCGGAAACCGCGCTCAAGGAATACGCCCTGGTCGGCCCGGGCAACGACTTCCTTCCGGCCCAGCTGCGCTCGACCGAAATCCTGCTGGACCAGAAACGCTTCGACGAAGCCTCGCGCCGCCTCGCTGAAACCCGCGATCGCCAGCCGGACTACGCCATCCAGCTGTACCTGATCGAAGCCGAAGGCCTGTCCAACCGCGACCAGGTGGACCGCGCCTGGAGCGTCATCCAGCAGGGCCTCAAGCAGTTCCCGGATGACCTCAACCTGCTCTACACCCGTTCCATGCTCGCCGAAAAGCGCAACGACCTGGCGCAGATGGAGCAGGACCTGCGCCTGATCATCCAGCGCGAGCCGGACAACGCCATGGCGCTCAACGCGCTGGGCTACACCCTGGCCGACCGCACCACCCGCTACAGCGAAGCCCGCGACCTGATCCAGAAGGCCCACTCGCTGAACCCGGACGACCCCGCGATCCTCGACAGCCTGGGCTGGGTGAATTACCGCCTGGGCAACCTCAGCGAAGCGGAAACCTACCTGCGCAAGGCGCTGGAACGCTTCCCCGACCACGAAGTAGCCGCGCATCTGGGCGAAGTGCTCTGGGCCCAGGGCAAGCAGAGCGAAGCCCGCAAAGTCTGGGCCACCGCCCTGCAAAGCCAGCCCGACAGCGCCGTCCTGCGCGACACCATGCAGCGCCTGACCGGCTCCGGAACCCTCTGATTTATGCGTTTACGTCACCTGATCGGCGCCGCCGCGCTTGCCCTGCTTGCCGGCTGCTCCAGCTTCGGCACTCACGAAGCCCTGGAAGGCCAGGGCAACGCCACCGCCTGGAACGCCCACAAGGCGCGCATCGCCACCCTCGACGGCTGGCAGATCGACGGCAAGGTCGGCATCCGCGCGCCCAAGGACTCCGGCAGCGGTACCCTCTTCTGGCTGCAGCGCCAGGACTACTACGACATTCGCCTCTCCGGCCCGCTCGGCCGCGGAGCCGCACGCCTGACCGGGCGTGAAGGCGCGGTGACCCTGGAAGTCGCCGGCCAGGGTCGCTTTGAGGCAGCCTCCCCCGAAGAACTGCTGGAACAGCAGATGGGCTGGCGCCTGCCGGTGTCCCATCTGCTCTGGTGGATTCGTGGCCTGCCCGCGCCGGACAGCAAGAGCCGCCTGACCCTCGACAGCGATAGCCGTCTGGCCAGACTGCAGCAGGATGGCTGGGACGTGGAATACACCCGCTACAGCGAACAGAACGGCTACTGGCTGCCCGAGCGCCTGAAGCTGCACGGCCAGGACCTGGACGTCACCCTGGTGGTGAAAACCTGGCAGCCGCGTCAATTGGGCGCAGGCCAGGCGAGCCAGTAAAACCATGCAAGACCGCCTGACCCTGCCGGCACCGGCCAAGCTCAACCTGTTCCTGCACATCACCGGCCGTCGGGCCGACGGCTACCACGAGCTGCAGACTCTCTTCCAATTCCTCGACCACGGCGACGAATTGCAATTCGCCGCTCGCGAGGACGGCGAAATCCGCCTGAACACCGAGATCGACGGCGTTCCCCACGACAGCAACCTGATCATCAAGGCCGCCCGCCGGCTGCAGGAACAATCAGGCTCAACACTGGGCGCCGACATCTGGCTGGACAAGCGCCTGCCCATGGGCGGCGGTATCGGCGGCGGCAGTTCTGACGCGGCGACTACCCTGCTCGCGCTGAATCACCTGTGGCAGCTGGACTGGAGCCAGGACCGCCTTGCCGCGCTGGGCCTGAGCCTGGGCGCAGACGTCCCGGTATTCGTACGCGGCCGCGCCGCCTTTGCCGAAGGCGTCGGCGAACGACTCACGCCCGTCGAACTGGAGGAGCCCTGGTTCCTCGTCGTCGTGCCGCAAGTCTTTGTCTCCACAGCAGAAGTTTTCTCCGATCCCGAGTTGACACGGGATACTCCGCCCATTAAAGTTCGCAGCCTTCTCGGGGTGGACGGTCATAACGACTGCCAGCCGGTCGTCGAGAAGCGTTACCCGGATGTACGTAACGCACTGATCCAGCTAGGTAAATTTACCGAAGCGAGATTGACCGGCACCGGAGCTTGTGTGTTTGGGAGCTTCCCAAACAAGGGCGATGCTGATAAAGTTCGCCGCCAACTTCCGGCCACTCTGCCGAGTTTTGTTGCCCAGGGCCGTAACATCTCGATGTTGCACCGAAAGCTGCAAAACCTGGTCTGAGAAGCAGCAATGTAATCGGTTGTACGATACAGGGGCGTCGCCAAGCGGTAAGGCAGCAGGTTTTGATCCTGCCATGCGTTGGTTCGAATCCAGCCGCCCCTGCCATTAACCCACAGGGTTTAACGTACAGCGTCAACGAACACATTGCTCCGCAAGTTGTAAGCTACAGGGGCGTCGCCAAGCGGTAAGGCAGCAGGTTTTGATCCTGCCATGCGTTGGTTCGAATCCAGCCGCCCCTGCCATTTTCTTCTGGCTCAACCGGGCCTACCCTCAAGCCGACACAGGTACCGCAGCGTGTCCAAAATGATGGTTTTCACGGGGAACGCCAACCCCGATCTGGCACGCCGTGTCGTACGGCAGCTGCATATCCCCCTCGGTGACGTTTCTGTCGGTAAATTCTCCGACGGCGAGATCAGCGTTGAGATCAACGAAAACGTTCGTGGTAAGGACGTCTTCCTGATTCAACCGACCTGCGCGCCGACCAACGACAACCTGATGGAACTGGTAGTGATGGCCGATGCCTTCCGCCGCTCCTCGGCGACTCGTATCACGGCAGTCATCCCCTACTTCGGTTACGCCCGCCAGGATCGCCGTCCGCGCTCCGCTCGCGTGGCCATCAGCGCCAAAGTCGTTGCCGACATGCTGACCGTTGTAGGCGTCAACCGTGTTCTCACCGTTGACCTGCACGCCGACCAGATTCAGGGCTTCTTCGATATCCCCGTCGACAACATCTACGGCTCGCCCGTACTGGTCGACGACATCGAAGACCAGCGCTTCGAGAACCTGATGATCGTCTCCCCGGACATCGGTGGTGTGGTGCGCGCTCGCGCCGTCGCCAAGTCCCTGGGCGTGGACCTCGCCATCATCGACAAACGTCGTCCGAAGGCCAACCAGTCCGAAGTCATGCATATCATCGGTGATGTCGAAGGCCGTACCTGCGTACTGGTCGACGACATGGTCGATACCGCCGGCACCCTCGGCCACGCCGCCAAGGCTCTGAAAGAGCACGGCGCCGCCAAGGTCATCGCCTACTGCACCCACCCGGTGCTGTCCGGCCGTGCCATCGAGAACATCGAAAATTCCGTACTGGACGAGCTGGTGGTGACCAACACCATTCCGCTGTCCGCTGCTGCACAAGCCTGTGGCCGTATCCGCCAGCTGGACATCGCTCCGGTTGTGGCTGAAGCCATGCGCCGCATCAGCAATGAAGAATCGATCAGCGCCATGTTCCGCTAAGGCGGGACAGAGCTGACGTAAAGCGCCCCGTCACGTCGATGGGGCATTAGCAAAATCGCCCGAACGCTGGTCGCAAGCGTCCGGGCGATCTTGTCATTTTGGAGATAGTGAAATGGTTGATTTTGTACTGAATGCACAAGAGCGTTCCGACCTGGGGAAAGGTGCGAGCCGCCGCCTGCGTCGTAACGCCGGCCTGATCCCGGCTGTGGTCTACGGTGGCGAGAAAGCCCCGCAATCCCTGACCCTGGAACTGCGTGAAATTTCCAAGCTGCTGGAAAACGAGGCTGCCTTCAGCCACGTGATCACCCTGAACGTCGGTGCCGCCAAGGAAACCGTACTGATCAAGGCCCTGCAGCGTCACCCGTCCAAGGGTTTCGTCATGCACGCTGACTTCCAGCGCGTCGTTGCCGGCCAGAAACTGACCGCCCACGTACCGCTGCACTTCATCAACGAAGCCACTGCTGTTGGCGTAAAAGTTGGTGGCGGCGAGATCTCCCACGTGATCGCCGAAGTCGAAGTTTCCTGCCTGCCGACCAACCTGCCGGAATTCATCGAAGTCGACCTGGCCAAGGTAGAACTGGGTCAGATCGTTCACCTGTCCGACCTGAAACTGCCGAAAGGCGTAGAGCTGGTGCAACTGGCCCACGGTAACGACCTGGCCGTCGCCAACATCCACGCTTCCCGCGTAGTGAAAGAAGAAGGTGAAGGCGAAGCTGCTGCCGAGTAATCGCGCGCACCATTGCCTTTAAGGAAGGGGCCCCCGTCGTGACTGCCGTACAACTGATCGTTGGCCTGGGAAATCCAGGCCCTGAATACGACCAGACCCGGCATAACGCGGGGGCCCTTTTCGTTGAGCGACTGGCGGACGCGCAACGCGCGAACCTGTCTCTCGACAAGAAGTACTTCGGCCTGGTTGGCAAGTTCAGCCACAAGGGCCGCGACGTTCGTCTGCTCATCCCCACCACCTACATGAACCGCAGCGGCCAGGCCGTGGCGGCGCTCGCCGGATTCTTCCGCATTCCGGTCGAAGCCATCCTGGTGGCCCACGACGAACTCGACATGCCTCCCGGCGTCGCCAAGCTCAAGAAGGGCGGCGGACACGGCGGGCACAATGGGCTGCGCGACATCATCGCCCAGCTCGGCAACCAGAACGGTTTCCATCGCCTGCGGCTTGGCATCGGCCATCCGGGGCACAGCAGCCTGGTCTCCGGTTTCGTTCTTGGCCGCGCCCCGCGCGCCGAACAGGAACTGCTCGACACCAGCATCGACTCCGCCCTCGGCGTGCTGCCGGAAATGCTCGACGGGGATTGGACCCGCGCGATGCAGAAGCTGCACAGCCAGAAGGCCTGATTACACCTCTATTTCCGCCACGTGGCGCGAGGGACCTAGCATGGGATTCAACTGCGGCATCGTCGGCCTGCCCAACGTCGGCAAGTCCACCCTGTTCAACGCCCTGACCAAATCCGGCATCGCGGCGGAAAACTTCCCCTTCTGCACCATCGAGCCGAACAGCGGCATCGTACCGATGCCCGACGCCCGCCTCGATGCGCTGGCCGAGATCGTCAAGCCCGAGCGCGTGATCCCGACCACCATGGAATTCGTCGACATCGCCGGCCTGGTCGCCGGGGCGTCCAAGGGTGAAGGCCTGGGCAACAAGTTCCTCGCCAACATCCGCGAGACCGACGCCATCGCCCACGTCGTACGCTGCTTCGAAGACGAGAACGTCATCCACGTTTCCAACAGCGTCGACCCCAAGCGCGACATCGAGATCATCGACCTCGAACTGATCTTCGCCGACCTCGACAGCTGCGAGAAGCAACTGCAAAAGGTCGCGCGCAACGCCAAGGGTGGCGACAAGGACGCCCTAGTGCAGAAAGCCCTGCTGGAAAAGCTCATCCCCCACTTCACCGAAGGCAAACCCGCCCGCTCGCTGATGAAGAACATGGGCGATGACGAGAAGCGCGTCGTACGCGGCTTCCACCTGCTGACCAGCAAGCCGGTCATGTACATCGCCAACGTCGCCGAAGACGGCTTCGAGAACAACCCGCACCTGGACGTCGTGCGTGCCATCGCCGAGGAAGAAGGCGCCATGGTCGTGCCGGTGTGCAACAAGATCGAAGCCGAGATCGCCGAATTGGACGATGGCGAAGAGAAGGACATGTTCCTCGAATCCCTCGGCCTCGAAGAGCCCGGCCTGAACCGCGTGATCCGCGCTGGCTACGAATTGCTGCACCTGCAGACCTACTTCACCGCTGGAGTAAAGGAAGTCCGCGCCTGGACCGTCCGCGTCGGCGCAACTGCCCCGCAAGCCGCCGCTGTGATCCACACCGACTTCGAAAAAGGCTTCATCCGTGCCGAAGTCGTCGCCTACGACGACTTCATCCAGTTCAAGGGCGAACAGGGCGCGAAGGAAGCCGGCAAATGGCGCCTGGAAGGCAAGGACTACATCGTCAAGGACGGCGATGTGATGCACTTCCGCTTCAACGTCTAAGCGCCCGCCAGACCCGAAAAAGCCCCGGCCACGTGCCGGGGCTTTTTTATGTCCACCCCGCCCTGCCGCTCATCGCGAAATTTCCGCAGTACCGGCTAAACGATTGATAGATCAGAACAATATTCAAGAAAAGGGGTTGACACCCCCCCTCGATCTGCGGAAAATGCGCGCCACTCGGCTACATAGCTCAGTCGGTTAGAGCGCAGCATTCATAATGCTGATGTCCCAGGTTCAAGTCCCGGTGTAGCCACCATACAAAACAAAGGGTTAGCGAAAGCTAGCCCTTTGTGCTTTCTGGGGTAGTGACTACGAAGTGACTACACCCTGTCTACCAAAGCTAAAGCATCGTATAGACCACAGCTGCAACCAGCAGCGCGGCCAAGGCGATTACCAGCCTCTCGAACCACGACAGAAATCTCCCCACCGGACGCCCTATCATTCTCTGATAGGTGGTGTAGGTCGATACTGCCTCCAATAGCATTGGAATCCCCAGGATCGCTACTAGCGCGACCAGTTTCATCTATTGAGCCTCCTTGCTCGCGGTTGGTATCAACCATTCCAGGGATTAATCAGCGCAACCCCGAAGCCCTCGAAGTGGCGGACATTCCGTGTAGCGATCTGCAGGCCGTGAAGCTTGGCGATTGCAGCGATCTGCCCATCCGCCATATCGGCAATCTTTCCCTTGGCCTCACTGTCTGCCGCCAACTCTGCGTAGTGCACTGCTGCATCCGCATCGAATGGCAGGATCCTTCCGGCAAAGTCCTCTTCGAACATTGCAATGGCCACATCCTGTAGCGCTTGCCTGCGCTTGCCTTCCGGCATCCTGGCGATGCCATAAAAGATCTCAGCCACCGTGATCGAGCAGATCAGCAGATCCTGGGTAGGTTGAGTATCGATCCAGGTAACCACCGCCGGATCCGGCTTGGCTCTCATGAGTTCCGACAAGACATTGGTGTCGAGCAGAATCATTCGTCAAAGTCCGCAGCCCGAGCCTCAGCCTTACGTGTTGGCAGCTCAATCTCTGCCCCGCCAACCGACGCAAAGCGGGCATGAATACGGCTTCCCAAACCACCTTGCTTTTCTTTCGGAAAGAGCGCCTGGGCGAGGATCACTCGGACCTCCTCTTCCATCGAGCGGCCATGATTCGCGGCTACCACTCGGAGCTTGGCTTTAAGGTCTTCATCTAGGTTTCTAATCGTGATGCTGGCCATAGAGCCCTCCAAGCGGAATCAATGCAATCATTGATATCATATGAGAAGTGGAGATGGCTATGCGAGCGCAGGCAGACGCCCGGCCAAGCTGTTCGCGCTTCCTATCCTTCCTATGCCAGATCAGGTCCTATTCGCGATACGTCGGCTGGGCAAAAGCCCCAAGGAAGTGGAGGGGGTGCAGGAAGGCTCAGAAGACACATGTGTCGAAAGCAGCCTTACGGGAAAGATTGATGGCTTCCTTCTCGCCCTAGCGCGCTTCGGTAAGGACGCAATCAGGTACTCAACGTCAAGCCAAACTTCACTGATTGCCGCGCGATGACATAGCTGCGAAACACTTGGCTCATCTTGTAAATACGAAAATCGAGGAGCCGGTAACGATCTACATCCGTGACTTTTTCCGGGAAAGAAGCGGCCACCGCTCTCTGGAAGAGATGTATTCGCTACCGTGAGCGAATACACAGATTTCATGCTTGGCACCGTACGAGGATTCATCCTTGGGGTTCTCGCAATACAACTACGGACGCAGCACCTAAGCCATCCCAGCTTCCCAGCTTCCCAGCTTCCCAGCTTCCCAGCTTCCCAGCTTCACTTCGAACAGGATGAGCTGCCCGCCTCCCAGTTCAATTGCCAAGATGTCGAATTGATCCCGACAGCACCGCTCGCACAGTAACGCTCAAGCCGTGCAATCCCCTCATATTGCTTGTTGATCACCCTCATATTGCAGTACATCGCTCACTATCGATTGCTCTGATAGGAATCGACCTATACAAATAAATCAAGCTGAACAAACCCATAAGAACAGCCTTCTAGGTTTATTTAATCCCATACCTAATATACGAGAGCTTTATCTCAGAAAACTAAGCGCGACTTTGTTTTTACGCAAAGCCACGCAATGCCATCTATAAAGGAATAATTTAATGGACAATAAAATATTAATCTCACACCGCATTACTCTCACCTTATTTCTAACCATATCCATCCTCCCACCCGCTTTTAGCGCCGATTATTATTTCTGGACCTACAACTCAGGAAGTGCTCCTCGCTACACCTCCCCACTTCCTGCCTGTATAGATTTCAGAGCTGAAGTCCACAACAACAACAGCTTTTACACGATCGCAAAAGATGACGGCTCATACTTTTTCAGCGAAAGCAATTATCAATGTAGAGTCAAGCTAACCGCACCGAAAGGACAAACATTCTCTACAAGCAGGATATATCTCCGAGGCGGAAATGGCTGCCCTCCGGACCGTGTGTACAACCAAACCACCGGCGAGTGCGCCAACGACAACCAAAAAGGCTCAGCAGACCTTAAATCCTGCGAAGCTGAGCCAATCAATGTTTCCATTGGAAATAACTATTTATCTGAAACAGACTACTCGTCAGGAAAATCTTTGCCGTTAACTTTTATTAGGCGCTACAACAGTAGTGATGGCCTTTGGCGTCATAATTTTTCAACACACTTGCGGTTTGCGGGAAGCAAATACGCTTCTGTCGTAATGAATGATGGACGTGAGCATTTTTTCATCATAGATGGAGCCACCGTAACTTCTGATACGCCCGCCTCAGGAACACTTAGCAAGGTCTTGAATGGGTGGAACTATCTGTCGACTAACAACGAAATCTTCCAGTTCGACAATACCGGCAAGCTTACTCAATGGACGATGTCCACTGGTACTGCCGTTCAGTTGTCATACTCTGATAATCAAATCACGATCATCAGTAACTCTGGCGACAGCCTCAGTCTAATTGAAGACCAGCACAGCCAACCCCTTACCTTGAGCACTACAAGCGCACAGATAATTTATGAGTACGACAATAAAAATCACCTAAAATCTCGTGTCACGTCCAGCAAAGGGAAAACCTCTCTACGCCAATATCATTATGAAGACACACTAAGCAGCAAGTTACTAACAGGTATCACGAACGAAAATGGTGTTCGTTATGCGACCTGGTCCTATGATGATCAGGGGCGGACTCTTTCTAATGAACACATCAATGGCACCGCAAAGATGATGTTGGCTTACCATCTTGATGGTTCAACGACTGTAACCAACGAACACGGCAAAGAAACTACCTACCGGTTCCAAGCGATCCAAGGTATAAAGCGCATCACAGATATTGAAGGGCAGCCGTCTCCCAACTGCGCCAGCAGTAACTCGACCTTTACCTACGATGCGCGCGGTCTACTGCAAACCAAAACTGACGCAAAAGGCAATGTTACCACCTACGACTACAACGCTCGGGGTCTTGAAACCAGTCGGACCGAGGCCTCCGGCACTCCGCAGGCTCGCACCATTACCACCGAATGGCACCCAACGCTTTACCTGAAAACCAAGGTCACTGAACCGAACCGCATCACCACCTACCAGTACGACACCCAGGGCCGCCAGACCGGCCAGATCGTCACCCCCCGCTAAACACCAAGGAAGTCATCATGCAGGTACATCCCATGTACAGGCTGGGCGCGCTCGCCTTTACCTGCGGCCTCGCGTTTCCCGTGACAGCCTGGTGTGCGCAGCCGGATCTATAGCCATCAGCATACGGTCGTGCAAAGCAAAGATATTGAATTCTATTACCGATCCATTCGGCCGTATCAACTCTTAGATTTGCCTTATCAAGAACCCAATAAATTAACAGCTGGGATCGAAAACTTTTAACTTCACGGACAATGACCATGAAAAACACCAGGGCTTCCAATCACACCCCTGCTACCCATGAGCCCCCCCCACAAAAATACTACCCTCAAAGAAATTTATTTCTGCTTAGCCTTATTGCTACCTTCCGCACCGTCCTTTGCCGTTGATTATTACTGGACGTATCCTTTTGGTCAAAATATTAAATTTGGTGACATGGAGTCTGCCTGTTTGGCTGCTACGAAGTACTACACTAGCGCCAACGGATATACATGGCTAAGCGGTGGCATTTATGGATACACCTATTACCCGGTACAAGCTCAATGCACTTCCACCTACGTCGCTCGCTCAGGCCAAGTAATAAACAATCATAGTCTTAACGCGTTAAAAATTAATCGCTATGGTAACGAATGTACCAATGGACAAACAATCGATCCATCGATCGGCGGCTGCAGCTTTGGTGAACAAAAAGGAAAAACCTCAATAAACACTTGCTCGAGCTACCCAGCAAGCCCCTCGATAGGTAACAGATTCTATGAGTCTAATGACTATTATTCTGCAAGCTCCGGCCTAGAATTCACTCGTAGTTACAATAGCGTGGACGGCTACTGGCGGCACACTTACTCGTCGCGCCTACGAATTATAAGCGGGCAATCAATTACTGTAGTTCTCGCGGACAGCAAAGAGGCATACTTCACAACTTTCAACGACGTGATAACTCCTGTTTCAAACTCGAAAGGGAGTCTAATTAAAACCGACATTGGATGGGAATTTTCAACCCCCAACAACGAGAGATTCATTTTTGATAAAAATGGAATTCCACTAGAGCAAAAGACTAGTTTCGGCCGAACAGTCAATATTGACTACAGCAATGGCAATTTCATTGTGACAGATGAGTCTGGGAATAGCCTTTACTTCACTGAGGACAGCAAACACCAACCATCAACACTGAATGCTCCGGGGCTTTCTGTAGTTTACAGTTACGATAACATTGACCGTCTCATGACAATAACACGCACCGCCGGCGGAACGTCTCAGCAGCATCAGATGCTTTATGAAAACTCCAACAACACCAGACTATTGACTGGCGTACTGGATCAGAGTGGTAATCGAGTAGACAACTGGACCTATGATGACCAAGGCCGCGCAACTTCAAGCGAAAGAGCTAGTGGATCGAACAAAATTAGCTATACCTACAACGCTGACGGTTCCACTACTGTCATCAACGAGTATGGAAAAGGGAGAACTTACCGATTCCAATTGATCAAGGGAATTCAAAAGGTCTCTTCAATTGAAGGTGAGCCGACATCCAATTGCCCATACAGCAAAACAAGCTTTACATACAACTCCAATGGCCTACTCCAAACTGATAAGGATGCCAAAGGCAACCTCACCACCTATGACTACAACGATCGCGGCCTAGAAACTAGCCGCACAGAAGCGTCCGGCACCCCGCAGGCACGCACCATTACCACCGAATGGCACCCAACGCTTTACCTGAAAACCAAAGTCACCGAACCAGACCGCATCACCACCTACCAGTACGACGCCCAGGGCCGCCAGACCGGCCAGATCGTCACCCCCCGCTAAATACCAAGGAAGTCATCATGCAGGTACATCCCATGTACAGGCTGGGCGCGCTCGCCCTTGCCTGCGGCATCGCTATGTCCGCGACAGCGGCAGAGCGTAGCTGGAACTACACCTACACCGCCCAAGGACTGATCGAAACAGCCGACGGCCCACGCACCGACGTGCAGGACGTCACCCATTACACCTACGACGCCAAGGGCAACCTCACCAAGGTCACCAACGCTCTGGGTCAGGAAACCCTCTTGGGCAATTACGATGATCGTGGCAACCCCGGCACCATCACCGATGCCAACGGAGTGGTCAGCACCCTGACCTACAGCGGCGTCGATCCCAAGCTTGCGAGTATCACCACCGCCGGCAGCACCACCAGCTTCGAGCACGATGCGGTCGGGCAACTGACCAAGATCACCCGTGCTGACGGTAGTTGGCTGCAGTACACCTACGACCCGGCGCGTCGATTGACTGCGATCACCAACAACCTTGGCGAGCGTGTGGAGTACGACGTCGACGTGGCCGGCAAGCGCACTGCGCAGCGCCTGAAAGACGCCACCGGCACGCTGAAGCAGCAACAAAGCTGGGTCTACGACGAACTGGGCCGCCTGCTGCGTTCGGTCGGCGCCGGCGCGCAAACCGATCACTACCAGTACGACCTGAACGACAACCCCACTGGCCATACCAATCCGCGCCAGTTCAGCAGCTCCAGCAGCTTCGACGCCTTGGATCGACTGGTCAGCCAGACCGACGCCCTGAATGGCGTCACCCAACTGGGCTATGACGCCCAGGACAACCTGACCAAGGTGCAGGATCCGCGCGGCGTCACCACGCGCTACGAATATGACGCCCTGGGCAACCTGACCAAGCTGATCAGCCCGGACAGCGGTACCAGCACCTTCGAGTACGATGCCGCCGGCAACGTCACCAAGCAGACAGATGCCCGTGGTGTAGTCGTGACCTTTAGCTACGACGCGCTGAACCGACTGACAGCCCGTCACTATCCGGCCACACCGGCACTGGATGCCAGCTACAGCTACGACGCCACGGCGGGTGGCAACGTCGGCATCGGCCGCTTGACCGCTATCCAGGACGGTAGCGGCACCCTCGCCTACCGCTACGACGCTCGCGGCAACCTGATCGAGCAGGCTCGCAGCCTGAGCATCAACGACCAGACGCTGGCAGACACCGTGACCTTCCAGTACGACGCCGCTGACCAGCTAGTGGGCATCGGGTATCCGGGCGCTGTGCAAGTGGGATATCCCCGCAATGCGGGCGGACAGGTCGCCAGCGTGACCCTCGCCCTCGATGGCGGCAGCATCACCAATGTGGCCAGCGGCATCAGCTACCTGCCCTTCGGCCCGTTGCAGCAACTGACCTGGGCCAATGGTATCCAGCTCAACCGCCAGTACGACCAGGACTACCAACTTACCCGCCAGGACGTCGGCATTTGGCGTAACGACTACCAGCGTGACGCGAACGGCAACATCACCGAACTGGCCACCAACATCTGGGGCACGCTGAGCTACGGCTACGATGCGCTAGATCGCCTGACCAGTGAGAATACCGCCAGCAAGCAAGGCAGCTACAGCTACGATGGCGTAGGCAACCGCACACAGCGCCAAGTCACCGAGAATGGCGCAACAGCGACCACAGCCTATCAATACGCCAGCGACAGCAACCGCCTGACCGCCATCGACGGACAGACCGTCAGCACCGACGCCGCCGGCAACCTGACCCAGGACCGCGCCAGCCGACTGCTCGGCTACGACGCGCAGAATCGCTTGGCCACAGTGAAGATCAATGGTCAGCAGGTGGCGGAGTATCGCTACAACAGCCTCGGCCAGCGTGTGGCCAAGCTCACCGGACAGGGATTCACAACTTACCTGTACGGGCCGGACGGCCAGTTGCTGGCGGAAAAAGGCTACGACGGCATCGGCACACCTCAGCGGGGCCAGGTATACCTGTGGCTGGACGGCATGCCGATAGCCAGCGTAGAGAAGCAGGGCAATGGGACATCGCGCGTCCTCTACCTGCATAGTGATCACCTGAATACCCCCCGATTGGCAACCTCTGGGACCCGGGATCTCGTATGGCAGTGGCAGTCGGATGCTTTCGGCAATGGAGCACCTAATGAAGATCCTCAGGGAAGTGGGCATCAGACGGTGCTGAATCTTCGTTTTGCCGGTCAGTACTACGACACAGAGAGCGGACTGCACTACAACTACCTCCGCGATTACGATCCGGAGACTGGGCGATATGTGAAGAGCGATCCAATTGGGCTTAATGGTGGTCTGAATACTTATGGCTATGTCGAAGGAAATCCAGTAAAAAATATCGACCTCTACGGCCTTGAGCCTAATACCCCTTACGAAACCTTTAGCACTGCTCAACGAGAAATGCTTATTGATCTGCGTGCTAAGGGAATTTCCACAGGATTTGAGTGGACTGCGAGCATTTACAAACTCAAGGAAGACTGCTATACATTTTGGGCTTATTCAGAGCCTACCACTGATAATAGTAGAAACCGTGTAACGCCTCAAAGCCAAATGAGCTCTGAATATCCCATATATGAACATGGACATAATCACCCTGGAAACACTCCACCATCAGATCTCGATAAAAAGTTCTCAGAAGAAAGCAGAACCCCCGTATCTGTAGTGACTCATGACGGAAAAATTTATACTTACTATCCAAAGTCCGCAAAAAAAGGATTCCATGGAACTAGAGATGGCACCCCCCTTCCATAAGGAGATCCAATGAGATTCCTTAAAACAACCTGCTCAGCCTTAGCATTACTTCTCTTATCATTTCAACTCGCCTTTGCTGGCAACGCGAACACAAAGGGAGTAAATGCCAGCTTACTCGACATCCTAAAGAACCAGCCAGAGGGGTCTAGAGTTTATCAATTTAGTCGGACCGGGGTTGAAAAAGCTGACTCATCGATTTTTACATTAATACTTAACAACAACGAGGCCGGCTCGTATCTGAATGTTCGGAACACCTCATCCGGCAAAGAAATCAACTACAAGCTTAATCCGGGGCAAGTTTCCAATCTTGTAAACTTCGAGGCTGCCTCCCAATTCTGGAGACTTCCTGAGCATGCGGGGAAAAATGGACTAGACGGCGCGCTATGGCAGTTGGAGGGGGTCAAAGCCAATAAATATCACAAAACCATAAGATGGTCTCCTCTGCCCCCCTACTACAGCAGCATTATGGATAAGAACGGAGAAATAGTTAAAAACCCCGCCACTCCAATTGGTTCAGACTTAAAGCAATCAGACGAGGTGGGACTTGATATGTTCTGCATAATTATAATGCTTACACAACCAAATTTTTCTGAAGACCTATTTTGAGGGACCTTAATTTCCAACCAAGCCCGGGTTTACCTGGGCTTTTCTTTCCGGTTATATCAGCCTATGGGAACCCTCTTCATTCAGAGCGATGCTGAATTTATTACCACCAAACCACATGGCTTTTTACTATAGAATTTCTGAATAGAAATCTATTCGACCATAACCTATATCCACTGCTCTAATGACCCAAGTAAATTTTACCCTGTGCAACTGGCGATAAACGCATCGCCGACTCCAGGTGTTCAGGCAATAAGTGCGCATACCGCATGGTCATCGTGATCGACGAGTGTCCCAGGATCCGCTGCAGCGTGAGGATGTCCCCTCCTCCCATCATGTAATGGCTCGCGAAGGTGTGGCGGAGAATGTGGGTGAGCTGTCCCGGCGTCTGGAATCCGCAGCGCTCATAGGCGCAACGAAAGGCGGCGCGGCACGACATGAACAGGCGGCCAGTTCCAGGCATGCCCACCTTGAACATCAATTGCTCCAGCTCGGCCGGGATCGGTACTGAGCGGCTCTGGCGGTTCTTCGTCCGGTGGTAGTGGACCTTTCCCCCATGCACGGCCCCACGGGCGATGCTCTCGGCCTCTTCCCAGCGGGCACCTGTAGCGAGGCATAGGAGAGCGACCGGGTACGTGTGGTTGTTCGTGCTGGCCTTGCACTCCTCGAGGAGCTGGGCGACCTGATCCAGGGTGAGGAAGGTCAGTTCGACCTGATCGGTCTTGATCTGCCGGACGTTGGCCAGTGGGTTTTCTGCGCGCCATGAGCGGAGGCGGATCAGCTCGGAGAAGATGGCCGGCAGGTAACGTTGCTCCCGGCTGACCGTCTCGGGTTCAACTTCGGTCAGCCAGCGTTGCCGCTAGCGTGCTCATGCGAGTGAAGCAATCTCGAAGGCCCGCCAATCTCCAAGGCTTTGCCCCCGAAAGAACCCGCTTACGCCACTCAATCAACGTCCTCGATAAGTTCCAAGAAATCGCTCCTCGCATCATTCACCTTTAACGACACCCGATGTCCTGCAAAGTCTTCCCGCGCATGATGAATCAAGTCGCCCAACGCTTCGCCGCGCGTAGCCGCGGATAACCATTCCTCAAAGTTCTCCGGCGCCAGCACCACGGGCATGCGGTGGTGAATATGTTCGATGCTCGGCGCAGCGGACTTGGTCAACAGGGCGCAGGTCAGAACGGGCTCGCCGTTGGGGTTTATCCACAGGGACCAGAGGCCGGCAATGGCGATGATGGGGTCGGTGGAGCTGTGGATGAAGTACGGCTGATGGACCTGGCGGCCGGCAGCGTTGCGCAGGGTTTCCTTCTCGTTCCACTCGTACCAGCCCAGGGCGGGCATCAGGCAGCGGGTGCTGCGCATGGCTTGGCGCCAGAGGGGTTTGCCGGCGGCTTCTTCGCTGCGGGCGTTGAAGGAGATACGAGGAGGAGTGGACTCCTTCCACCAGGTGGGGATCAGGCCCCAGCGGGCGGGTAGCAGTTCAAGCTGGCCGCTTTCGTCGTAGCGCAGGATGGGCACGGCCATGGTCGGGGCGACGTTGTAGCAGGCTTCCAGCCAGCGCGGTGGCGTGCAAGCGCCGATATGCCAGTAGCGTTCGATGGCGGCCTCTTCGGGGCTGACGTAGCGTCCGCACATGCCGGGCACCTTGGGGAGGATGGTGCTTTCAGCGTAGTTCCCGGCGGTGGCCACCGGACATCATGGCGACCGGCGAGATCGGTCAATCAGTCCAGCCGCTGCAACACGCCCTGCCCGATCACCTTGGTGGTCTTCCCACCGAAGTCCACACTCCCCTCCTCCGTCAGGAAGCCATCCACCGCCGCATCGATCCGGTCGGCCAGTTCGGGGAGTTGCCAGTGGTGCTGCAGCAACATGCCGGCGCTGAGGATGGCGGCGAGTGGGTTAGCGCGGCCAGTGCCGGCGATATCAGGCGCGCTGCCATGGACGGGTTCAGCCAGGGCTAGACCGGCACCGAGGTTGAGTGAGGGCGCCTGCCCCAGGCCGCCGCCCCAGTGGCTGGCGAGGTCGGAGAGGATGTCGCCGAAAAGGTTGGTGGTGACGATCAGGTCGAAGGCTTCCGGTCGCTCGACCAGTTGCAGGGCGGCGACGTCGACCAGGCGTTCGTCGAGCACGTCGCTCCAGCCGTCTTCGGCCAGCCGGTCGCGGCAGGTATCGCGGAACAGGCCGCAAGTCAACGGCAGGACATTGGCCTTGTGCACCAGGGTGATGCGCCGGGCATGGCGCGCGCGGGCCAGTTCGGCGGCGCCAGCGGCGAGGCGTTCGCAGGCCGCGCGGCTGATAACACGTTCGGCGATGGCGACGCCGTCGGCTTCCCAGTGCTCGCGGCCGCTGTAGAGGCCTTCACTGTTTTCCCGCAGGACCAGCAGGTCGATGCCGGCGCGCGGCGAAACCACCGGGCGCGAGCGCACGGGACGCATGTTGAGGTTCAGCGCCAGTGTCTGACGCAGGCTGAGGATGGCGCTGCGGTAACCCTCGACCTTGTGGCTGGGTGAGGACACGGCACCGAACAGCCCGGCGCCGCAGGCGCGCAGGCGTTCGTAGGTGGTGGCGGGAACGGAGGTGCCGTGGCGCTGAAAACAGTCCCAGCCGGCTTCGGCTTCTTCTACCTGCAGATCGGGCAGCAGACGCTGCAGAACCGCCACGGCGACCGGCACGACCTCGCGGCCGATACCGTCACCGGGGATGACGCACAGACGTTGGCTCAAGATTGGCCGAGCGGGCGCAGGCGGTACTGCGGCGGCAGTTGGTCGAGGCCGCTGACGGTGACGTTGAGGTCTTTCCAGATGCCGTCCTTGATGCCGTAGATGCAGCCATGCACGGATATCTTCTGGCCACGGTGCCAGGCGTTCTGGACGATGCTGGTGTGGCTGACGTTGGCGACCTGCTGGATGACGTTGAGCTCGCAGAGGCGGTCGACGCGCTCCTCTTCCTTCTCGAACTGGGCGAGGTGGTCGCGATATTCGTAGGCCAGGTCGCGGATGGTGCGCAGCCAGCCGTCGATCAGGCCGAGTTGGGTGTGATGCAGTGCAGCGCGCACGCCACCGCAGCCATAGTGGCCGGTGACCAGGATGTGCTTGACCTTGAGCACGTCGACGGCGAACTGGATGACCGACAGGCAGTTGAGGTCGGTGTGCAGCACGACGTTGGCGACATTGCGGTGGACGAACAGGTCGCCCGGCAGCAAGCCGACGATCTGGTTGGACGGCACACGTGCATCGGAGCAGCCGATCCACAGGTATTCGGGAGTCTGCTGGCGGGCCAGTTTGGCAAAGAAGTCGGGGTCTTCCTGCTTGATGGCTTCGGCCCAGCGGGCGTTGTTATCGAACAGTTCCTGCAGATCGCTCATGTCCGGCTCCTCATCATTGGCTGGCCGCACCTTACGCAGGGCGGGCTTGACTGACAAGCCGCATCAACGCACAGCGTTGAGCCGCCACCAGCGCGGCGGGCGCGGCGCCTGTTGCAGCGCCAGCTGGTGCCAGGCGTCGTGCCAGGCCTGGCCTTCGGCGGCGAGGCGCGGCCAATCCAGCGTGCGCCGATCCAGGGCGCTGAGCAACTCGGTTTCCAGCCAGCCGTGGCCGGCGCGCAGGGCATCGGCGAAACCGGGATCGGCCAGCGCGCGCTGGTGCACGGTCTCGAAACGCCACCAGAGGGAATCTTCCACCGCGTCGGTCTCGCGGCTGAACAGCCCTTCTCCGGCACGCTCGTCGAAACCCAGCGGCTGGAACATAGACAGGCACGGCGCGGAGGTGGCGGTAGCGGCCAGGCGCGGGGCCCCACCGTCGAGCCGAGCAATCAGGCTGGCGGTAGTCTGCGAAGGGCGCCAGAAGCTGCCGGCGTGGAGGCAGACCTGCCGGTTGTCGTGCAGGTTGAAGCGGTGCCCGCGATGACCGTGGCTGCGCAGGGCGACCACCAGCGCCAGCCAGTCGACCTGGGCCGGACAGTGGGCGAGAAAGTCCTCATTGAGCTGGCGACGCTGGTGAGCGCCAGCTACCCAGGGCAGCACGAGGCCATCGAAGGCGCGGGCGAAGTGGAAATCGCCCCGCCCATTCCAGCACCCGAAACGGC
Organism: Pseudomonas sp. NY15435; assembly: GCF_048068295.1. Taxonomy (NCBI): domain Bacteria; kingdom Pseudomonadati; phylum Pseudomonadota; class Gammaproteobacteria; order Pseudomonadales; family Pseudomonadaceae; genus Pseudomonas; species Pseudomonas sp. NY15435. The sequence goes on along the minus strand of NZ_JBLUQA010000020.1, from coordinate 16,923 downwards.
GCGCCTGGGTTTCCAGGTTGGGGCTGGCGAGGTCGTACTCGTGGCCGAGGCTCAGGGCGTTGGAGATAGCCCAGCGCTCGACCTTCTTCGCCGCCCACAGGCGCCCGGCGGTTTCGAGCACCCAGGCTTCGTCGCGGTCGGCGATCAGGAAGCTGTTGTCGTAGCGCATGCGCTTGTTGCGGTAACCGGCCGGGCCGCCCTGGCCGTGGCGTTCCAGCAGTTCGGTAATCACTGCCAAGGCCTCGCGGGCACTGGCGCCGCGCTCCAGGCCCAGGCGCAGCAGGTCCATGCCGAGCAGGGCTTCGCCTTCGCGCTGAGTAAGTTTGGTGAACACGGCTTCGTTGCCGATGGCCACGCCCTTGTCGTTGACGCCCATCTCGGCGCCCCACAACCAGGCCGGCTGGCTGAGGATGACGCCGTGCCGATTGGCGGTCTGAGGAATCTCCAGATAACTGGTGCGCACCTTGGCCGCGCTGTCGCCGCTGACCGCGGGCAGGCGGATCAGACGTTGCGCTTCGGCGGGTTCGCGGTCGCTGTTCTTGGCGAACCAGGTAGCCCCGCCGCTACGCAATACCAAGGTGTCGCACATAATCTTCCTCCCCGTGATCTTCCCGCGCGCCGAGCACTTCCCGCGCGGCGCGCTCCCCGGCCTCAACGGCCCCATCGAAATAGCCCATCCAGCGCGTCGCCGTTTCTGTGCCGGCGAAGTGCAGACGCCCGTAGGGCTCGCGTAGGCGCGCCGCACCGCTGCTCCACAGTCCCGGCGGGAAAAGCGCGGCATAGCAGCCCCGGGCGAAGGGTTCCTCGGCCCAGGACTTGTCCACGTAGTCCACCGGCTGCAGTGCCTGTTCGCCGAAGTAGCGGGCGAAGCAGCCCAGCACCTCGCCACGACGGTCACCCGCGGGCCGCGCGTTCCATTGCCGCGCCTCGTCGCCTTCGATGAAGCCCAGCAACACGCCGCGTCCGGAGTCGGGGACGCTGTTGTCGAAGGTCAGGCGTACCGGGCCGGTCTCGCTGGTAGCCTGCCCGGACAGCCCCTTGTCACGCCAGAATGGCTTGTCGTAGAGCGCCATGCACTTGATCACCGCGCCCTGGGGCAGACGCTGCAGCAGTTGGTCACGCCAGCTCGGCAGCAGCGGTTCCTGGGTGATGCGCAGCAGTTGAGTCGGCGGGATGGCGAAGATGACATGGCTGGCCTGGTGGGTGCCGCGGTCGGTCACCAGTTCGACACGGCTGCCGTCCTGGCGCACGGCTCGCACCGGTTCGCCGGTGTGGACGTCGCCCAGGCGCTCGGCCAGGGTTTCGCTGACCCGCTGGGAGCCACCAAGGATGCGGTCCTGCTGGGCGCCGCCTTCGACGCCGAGGACGGTGTCGAGGTTGGTGCCCCCGTGGATATAGAAGAGGACATGGAGGAACGAGAGGTCATGGGGACTGGCGGCGAATACAGCGCCGCACATCAACTCGAAGACCTTGCGCCCGGTGGAGGTGCGCACATTGCGCCGCAGCCATTCGGCGAAGGTGAGGCTGTCCCATTGGGGAGCCTTGGGGTGCAGGCTGGGGTCGCCCAGCGGGATTTCCCGCGCCATGCGGTCCAGGCGGACATGGGCCTGAAGGACATCGAGCAGTACGTGTGGAGGAAACTTCGGGATGGTGCCGCGATATGGCCTGAGCCGGCCGCCGAAAAGGGTGAGATTGTCGCCCTGGTTCCATTGCGGGTAGGTCGACAGGCCGAGCTCGGCCAGCAGAGAAAGGATGCGCTCCTGGGTCGGCCCGACCCACTGGCCGCCCACCTCGACCACTTCGCCGCTGGCGAAGCGATGGTTGAGGGTGCGCCCACCGACGCGCTTGTTGGCCTCGATCACTTTCACCCGCCGCCCGGCTTGCGCCAGACGCCAGGCCGCAGTCAGCCCCGAAATACCGGCGCCCACCACGATCACATCGCTGCGATTCATGTTTGCGACCTTATGTTCTTGTTGTTATTGGTCTTAAGGGTAAGCCAGGAATCGGCCTAGGAAAAACCCGAATTTCGAGAATTTTCCAGGCTTTGCGGGGGATGACGCATTGAGGGCTCTAGGCTGGGCTATCGCGACGCGAGCCTAGCGAAGAGTGCTGTTGACGGCTGGGAGCTCATCACCGACGGGAGTTCGCGAGCAAGCTCGCTCCTACAAAAAAGCGCGCCGGCGCGGGGGCGAGGAGAGGCCAAAGGGAATGCGATCGCGGACAGAGCCATCTCCTATGTAACCCTGACGTCTCAGCCGATTGCTAGTCGTGGCCAATGGTGCAGAGATTCAACAGTAGGAGCGGATCTCATCCGCGAAATCCTTCCCGGAACTTGGCTTCAGGCGGTCGCGGGCAAGGTTTGCCGCTATGGGCCCCTGCGCCGGTCAATCGACCAGCGTGCAGGCCATCACCAGCGCGTCTTCACGACCGCCGACTGCCGGGTAGTAATCCCGGCGGCGGCCGATTTCGTTGAAGCCATAGCGCTCATAGAGGCGGTAGGCGGGGCCGTTGGAGGCGCGGACTTCGAGGAAGCATTCCACACCACCCTTTTCGTGGGCGCGCTTCATCAGGTGTTCCAGCAGCGCCAGTCCGAGGCCGCGGCCTTGGCTTTCCGGCTTGACGGTGATGTTGAGCAGATGCGCTTCATCGAGAATCAGCTGGATCACGCCGTGGCCGACCTGCTGGCTGCCTTCGAACATCACCCAGCATTCGTAGCTTTTCAGGCCGTCGGCGAAGGTGCCGCGCGTCCAGGGGTGGCTGAAGGCGGCGTATTCGATCTTGAGTACAGCATCGAGGTCCGCCTCGGTCATCGGGCGGAAGGAAACGGCGTCGCTCATGCAGGGGTCTGACTCATCCAGCGTTGCCGCACACGGCGCATGGCGCGCCAGAGGTCGGCTTTCAAGGTGGGTTCTTCGGCCAGGCGTTCGAGGCCCGGCAGCGCCCAGGCTACGCCCAGGCCTTCGACCTGCAGCTCGCGCAGCAGGGATTCTTCATCGCCTTCGCCGGCGAAGCGCACGGCGGGCATGCCGACCAGCCACAGGCAGGAGCACGGGGCGCCTTCCTCCAGCCGCGCGGCGACGAAGCCCTGGACGAATTCGCGGGCGGCTTGCGGGCCCTGGTCCATGTTGCCGCGGGAGAATAGCGGCCAGCGTACCGGCTCACCCATCAATTGCGGGCTATCCGGCAGGCCGGCGGCGCGCAGCAGGTCTTTCAGCAGCAGGTAGGCCGGATCACGACTGGCCAGCGGTTCGCCGGTGGGCAGTTCGACCAGCAGGATGCATTCACCGGCTCGCAGCAGTTGCAGGGCGAAGCGTGGCGGCGGTGCGACGGGAGCGCGGGCAACGGGTTCGTCTTGCGCTTCGGCCGGCTCTTCAGCCTTGATCGGCGAGGGCTTGGTCGGAGCAGCGACCTTGGGCAGCAGCCGCGCGGCAATCGAGCCGGGCTCTCCGGCGGTGACCGGCGCTGCCGAGGGTGCAGCCGCCGGTACAGCAGACTCGCGGGCCACGGCGCTGGGCACAGGAGCCACGGGCTCGGCGACGATGGGCGCGGGCGTTTCCAGCAGCTCCGGGCGCGACGGGGCGGCGAACGGCAGCACCACGCGCGGCAGCCAACTGGCGACCTGCATGGCGCCAAGGTAGGCGCGGCGACGGGCTTCTTCGATCAAGGGGCGATTACCTGTGGGTGGTGCCTGCACGGGCAGGCCGACACGACGAGGCGGGATTGTCGCGTGAAACGCGCCGGGGGGAAAGGCCGGCGGGCAGAGCGCCTGTGTGAATCGCTTACGGAGTACCGAAGACGTAGACGTTACCGGTGAGCTTGACTGCGCCGGTAGCCTGGTAGGTGAGCAGGTTGGTCTGCTGCAGTCCGCTGCCGGATACCTTGCCCTGGTTGGCGCCGCCCAGGGTGAACTGCAGGTTGGTGGCGCTGGCGTTGGTCAGGCCGATCTTCATGGCCTGGCGATTGAACAGAGCACCGTCGCCATTGAAGCCGTTGTTGATGGTCACCATGTCGATGGACATGCCGTCGAAACTGAAGGTGCCCTTGATGTTGTCCAGCACGATGTAACCGGTGCTGTTGAGCGGCTGGATCGCCAGGCGCGCGCCGCAGCCGCCGGTGCAGCGGGTATCGGCGGTATTGGCGGCGAGGTTGAAGTTGACGCTCAGGCTGACGCCGTCCTGGCCACTGACATCGGCCATTTCGCTGTCATCCAGGCCGCGCATCTCGCCGTGGGCGGTCGCGGCGGCCAGCAGCAACACGGGGGCCAGGAGTCGGCTCGAAAGGCGTGCGGTTTTCACGGCGAGTCTCCTCATGCGCTAGCGCGGCAGGTTCACGGTGCGGACGTTCAGGTAGTCGATGCGCAGGCCGCGGATGGCCTGGGAACCGACATCGGTGCCGCTGATGTTCAGGTTGCCGATGCTGATATTGCTCTTCTGCACGTTCTGGTAGAAGGCCTCGTGGTTGGCCCAGGTAACGCCCGGCGCGCTGAGCATCAGGTCGCCGTTGCTGGCCACCGAGAGCGTCGCCGGCTGGTAGTTGGCGTCGCCCAGGTTGAGGTCGAAGTAGACGTTCTTGGCCACCACCTTGTTGGTGTCCGCACAGTTCTCGCAGCCGGCGATGATCAGCTTGTCGGCGTACATCTGCAGGCTCATGGAGGCCTTCAGGCCAGCGGCGTCGCCCCACAGGTTCAGGTAGGAACCGTTGAGGGTGAAGTTCTCCAGGGCGATGGAGAAGAAGTCGGTGCGGGTGGTGGTGGCGCCAGCGCTGCCGTTGCTGTTGTACGCCGTGCTGGGCAGGGTGAACTTGGTGGCAATGCCGATATCCAGGCCCTGGATGCGGGTGCCGGATGAATTCTGCATGGCACCTGCAACCAATTGCACCGTGGAGACGTTCTTCTCGGTGCGGGTAATGGTGCCGCTGACGCAGGTGGTGGCGCTGCCGCCTTGCGCGCCGCAGAGTTGGACGAACTTGTCGTAGTCGCTGGCGCGCTGGCTCAGGGTGACGCCGTTGCGGCTGACGTTCCAGGCGGCGCTGAGGTTCTGCTGGGCGGCCGTCAGGTTCTCGGTGCTGCTGTTATAGGCATCCACCGAGGCGTTGTAGTTCTTCACTGCCGTGCTGTTGTTGCAGGAGATGACCACGCCGCAATCGTACTTCTGTCCGATGTCCGGGCGATTGGCGCAGAACAGACCGCATATCTGCGCGGGCGCTTCGTTGTAACGAGCGCTCATGGTGTTGTAGTTGGTCTTCTGCACCGCCTGGGCCGCATCGACCTGCGTCTCGCGCTGGTTGACCACGACCATGTCGGCGTCTATGCCGGACTTGAGCGTCACCATGTTGTTCGAATAGGTGGTCAGCAATGTGTCGCGCTGGGTCTTCAAAGCGCTCAGTTCGGCGTTGATCTTGTTGGTCGCCTGGGCCGGGTTGGTGCAACCGGCGTCGCCATACAGGCAGCCCTGGTAGTAGGACCAGAGGCCGAACTTGTGGGTGTCGTTGATCGGGTCGGTCCAGGTCGGCGTCATCAGTTGCAGCGCCTCCTGGTTGGCCGGGATGTTCAGCCCCGCCTTGTACTTCACCGGACCGAGGGTGAAGGGGTGCATGGGCGTACCGAGGTAGGCCTTGGTGTCGAGGGTGCCGCGCTGGCTGCCGGCGCCCTTGATGTACGCGCCGGTGATATCCACCTGCACGTCCTGGTTGGCGCTGTTCTTCACCCCGGTGATCTTCGAGGTGGCAGTGGCCTGGTCGTAGCTGAAGCCATCGATGAAGAAGCCAAGACCGGCGCCGCTGACCTCTTCCAGTTGATCATCATCCAGGGCCTTCATGCCCAGCGCCGGCAGGCTGACCAGACATCCGGCGAGACAGGCAGCTACCGCTGCGCGCCAGCTCATGTCAGCAGCCCGCCGCTTGCGAACCCATGCAGGTGGACTGCCGGGGCAGACCACGCAGGGCGTCGTAGAGGTTGATCAGGATGGGATACACCGCGTCCGCGCCGCTGCCCACCTTGGGGAAGTTGGCAAAAGCGCCGGACTGGGTGTTGACGAAATTGCCGGCGTTGGCGAGGTCCTGCCAGGGCACGTTCTGGTTCTGCAGAGAGAAGAAGATGCCCTGGGCGCCGGTGTTGATGTCGGTGGAGCCCGGCTTGCCGATATAAATGGTCTTGTAGTTGGTCAGGTCGAAGCAGGTCGTCAGGCCCAATGCCTGGCAGTTGCTGGTGGTCGACAGCGTCGGGATCAGCGAAGCGATCAGGCCGCCGGCATCCGAGTGCAGCGAGTCGCCCTTGGCGATACCGATCTGCTCGGCGCGGTTGATCGGCTGGCCGTTGATGGTGGCCTCGCCGGTACCGGCCTTGAGCAGTACCACGTCGGCGTATACCGGGGTATCGCCGGCCACGGCCAGCGCCAGGCAGTTGATGATGTTCGGGCAGCCGTTGCGGGTGTAGTAGTCGTAAGCGATGGACGCCGGGCCGTAGATCTGCCCCTGCAGGTTGCCGGTGATCGACAGGATGTCGCCGGAGAGGTCGCCCTGCGCCTTGCCGAAGCCGACACGCGCGCCTACCAGCTGGCGAACACCGTTGTTGGTCTGGAAGGCAAATTCGACGTAGGGGTCGCGGATCTGGAACGGCACCACCTTGGCATCGGGAGAGTTGGCGTTGTCCACCCGCCCCAGGGCGAAGTTATTGATCAGGATGTCCGCCGGCTGGCCGGAAACAGTGGTCGAACCAGTGCGGCTGTAGTTGCCCAGGCTCAACTGATCAATGTTGGTCAGCAGGCTGACATCGGCACCGAAATTGAGCCGTGTGTACTGGTAGTTCTGGTAAGTGGAGGCATCGACAGTGAGCATCGCGCCCTGGCCGGAGATGGCGGACAGCTCTTCATCGTCCATCGATTGCATGCGCGCCTGGGCGGAAAAGGCCAGCAGGCCGCCGCAGAGCAAGGCAAGGGCACGCATGAGCGGACCGGAGGACTGACGCATGGCACTCTCCTTTCCTGGCCCCCTGTTGGCGGAAGCCTGTTGTTATTCGTCGGGCGTATCGGGTCAGGAAACAGGTCGAGACTCGGCGCCGTGATGCCACTATAGGAATTCACCCGCCACGGCGGGCCGACCCATAGTCGAGTAAATCGCTCCGAACGATAGACGAAGAAAGGAAAGTCAGGGGCCGGTTGTTACCCATCGTCACACCCGGGTGACAGCGGCCGGCTTACTGATGGCGGAACAGGCCGATCAGATGCTCGGCAATCGCGCCCTTGATGGCGTCGAGGTTCAGCCGCGAATGAGCCTGCAGCTTGGCGGTGTTGAGGCGATGCAGGTGCAGCGAGGGCATGCGCGCCTCGTACTCGCGCAGATCGCCCTTCACCAGCACCGGCAGGAAGATGTCCCCGCGCATGCGGTAACGGTTGATCAGCAGCTTCAGTCCGTCCTGGAAGGGCAACTCACGCGAGGCCACCAGCCGGTGCTCGCCGGGGATTTTCAGGTACAGGCCGCTGTAGCCCATGGTCTCGCCGGGCAGGATGTGGATGCCGGTGGGCTCCACCGCATCACCGGGGATGTCATGGAAGGTGTCGAACCAGGCCTGCTCGTCAGGGAGGATGGTGATACCGCCTTCCTGGCTCTCCGGAATCACGAAGCTGTAGTTGCTGTAGAGCTTTTCGACATACGACGAATAGATGCACAAGCGATTTTCGAAGCGTTGCAGGAAGGCAATGGCTTCGTTGCGATCAGTGATCGCATCCAGGTCCCAGTCGAGGTCGTTCTGGCGTTCCAGTTCGGCCCAACGGGCTTTGGCGAGTGCGGCGTCGTAAGTCATCGGCGTAAATCAGACTCTGATATCTAGGTCTCTGATACAGACTTTGGCAAAAAACTTGCCAGAAAATTCAGCCATTTAGGCCAGATTTTCCGTGAGTTACGTCACAAGGACGCTGCTCGTGCAGTCGCAAACTGACGCGTTTCGTCACCCTGTCGGCCAGGGGTAGACCTTTGCAGTACAATCGCCCCCTTTGTTCATTCCGGGCCCAACCAAGCCGATGATCGATCCACGACGCGTACTACGCGCCCTCGCCGAACACTGGGTGCTGCTCGAACCGCTGTGCGAGCGCTTCGACGCCGGCACCCTGAGCCTGGTGGAGCTGCGTATTCAGCTCACCAGCCAGTTGCCCGACAGCACGCCGGTGGACATCACCGCCCTGCTCGACCAGTGGGTGCGCCTGGACATCCTCGTCCCGGTGGCCAAGAGCCCCAACCGCTTCGAGCTGAACGCGCAGATCCACGACTTCCTCGCCTACCTGCGCCAGGAGCACCGACTGGGCCTGTGCCTGGAGATCGAAGCCTACCTGCGCCACCTCGAGCGCCTGGCCGGTTACATCCGCGAGGCCTTCGAGGCGCGCGACGGCAACGATCTGGCCCGCCAGCTGCGCCTGCTCGACATGCGCGTGCGCGACGTGCTGAAGAAGCTCGCCAACGACGAACAGGCACTGGTCGCTGTGGCCGACCGGGCCAAGACCCAGGATCGGCAGATTCCGCTGCGCCAGCGCTACGCGGAAGTGCTGGCGACCTGGGACGAATACGTCGAACCGATGATCCAGCTGGTCTCCGCCGATGGCGCCTTCGAACAGGGCGTGCATCGCGTGGAACAGGTGCTGCTGCGCCTGCTCAGCGAACAGGCACGGCTCGGCCAACTGGTGGACGACGACCAACTGCTGCGCACCCACGCGCGCATCCTGGAAATGCAGACCACCGCCCAGCTCACCCTGCGCCGCGCCCGCGAACTGTTGCTGCCGTTGCGTGAGGAAGCCCGTCGACACAACGCGATCACCCGCGGCGCCGCCCTGGCGCTGTCGGTCATCCGCCGCAAGGGGATCGACGCCGTGCCGCAGGCTGCAATGCCGATGTTCACCCGGCCGCAGAGCAACTTCCTGGGCACCGCGTCCCAGGTCGAGAGCTATGTCTTCGCGCTGGCCAACTTCCAGCCAAAACCGGCGCACTTCCCCAAGGCCAGTGGCAATCGCAAGAGCGACGGCCCGCAGCGCTCGCCGCGCACCGCGCGGGAAATGCTCGACCGCTGCCAGGCCGCGCTGCCGCTGCCGGACCTCATGCAGTGGCTGCTGGAACAGGAGCCCGAAGGCGCCACCGACGAGTTGCTCTACTGGTTCTCGCGCCTCTCCCGTGACGCCCGCTTCCAGCGCGACCGCCTTGAGCGGGCCCAATACGACACTCTCCAGCACAGCGTCAGCCTGTGCTCCTTCGCCCTGATCGCCGGCCCGACTGGCAAGGACACCAAGAGCGAACAGCATGCAGATTAATCTCACCGAAATGACCCAGCTCGCGCCGATCTTCCGCGAACTGTTCAAGGGCTTCCACATCAGCCGCCGCGACCCGGAGCTGTACAGCCAGCTGTCCAACCAGCAGGACGCCTACCGCGCGCTGTTCCGCAGCCTGGGCTACGAACTGGTCTGCGATACCCGCGGCTTCTACTACTTCGTGCCCGAACAGGTCGGCGCCCAGGTGAACAAGACCGCCCAACGCCTGGCACTGTTCACCTTCATCCTCGTCGAGCACCTCGCCGACCAGGGCCGCGACCCGCTGGCCGTACTCGATGGCGGCAGCATCGGCCGCGACGAACTGCCGCCGCTGCTGGAGAAGTACCGCGACCTGTTCCTGCAGGCCGAAGTGACCACCCAGGAAGAACTGGAAGAGAAGGTGATGCGCCGCCTCACCCAGCTCGGCTTCGCCGCCGAGGACAACGGTGTGTATCGCTTCCTGCCGCCGATCCACCGCTTCCTCGACGTTTGCCTGTCGGTCCAGCAGGACCGCGACCTGGCCAGCAACCTGCACGCCAGCGAAATGCAGTTCAGCGCGCCAGTGCTGATGGAAGAGGACGACGAACCGGTGGTGATCCTCGAGTCCTATGCCGAGGAGCCGAGCGATGACCCCGCTGATGCCATCGTCATCATCGACGAACCGGCCACCACCGCAGAAGAAGAGAGCGAAGAAGACGCCCTCGCCCGCGCCATCGCCGAAGAACAGGAGGCCCAGGCATGACCCAGGAACGCTACGGCATCCGCCGCTTCGCCCTGCTCAACACCGCCGGCTACAGCCTCGGCATCTTCCCGCTGGAACAGCCGCTGTCGGTGTACGGGGCGAACAACCTCGGCAAATCGGCGTCAATCAACGCGCTGCAGTTCCCGATCCTCGCGCGCATGTCCGACATGAGCTTCGGCAAGTACAGCCTGGAAGCCTCGCGCAAGTTCTACTTCGCCACCGACACCAGCTACATCCTCATCGAGCTGGACCTGCCCAACGGCCGCCACGTGATTGGGGTCGGCGGTCGCGGCCCGGGCGGCGGCTTCGGCCACCAGTTCTTCGCCTACCAGGGCGAGCTGGACCTGGAGCACTACCAGAAGAACGGCACCTGCCTGCGCCTGCGCGAGCTGTACGCCAACCTCGAGCGCGAGGGCATCAAATCCTATGAGTTGAAGCCTGACGAGCTGCGCCGCCTGCTGGTTGGCGGCCACACCTCGATCCCGCTGGACCTCACCCTGATCCCGCTGCGCTCCACCAGTGAACAGAGCCTGAAGACCTTCCGCTCGCTGTTCATCAACCTGCTGCACATGCGCGAGATCACCGCGGCCAAGCTCAAGCAGCTGTTCCTCGATGCCTTCGAGCACAGCCTGCGCTCGGGCAGCGTCGACTACATCGCCGCCTGCGAAGAAGCCTTCCGCGACGTACGCCGCATGGAAGGCGACTACCAGGCGCTGGTCGCCGCCGGCCCGCTGGTCGAGGCCCTGGCCAACGGCGTGCAGCAGCGCGAACTGCTGCGCGGCAAGATGCACCGCCTCTCGCCGCTGCTGGATAACCTGCTGGGCACCTGGGAAGACTATTCCGGCGCGCGCAAGGAAGAGCTGGTCATCCAGGCCGAGCACTACAAGCGCGAGCAGGACGGCCTGCAGAACGAGCAGCGCGGCAGCACCGCCGAGCTGATGCGCCTGGAGCGCGAGATCAGCGAAATCCAGCGCTGGATGGGCGAACTCGCCGTGCTGAAGAACCGCTTCGCGCTGGTCGACGACGTCAAGGTACTGGAGCAGCAACTGCTCGCCGCCAAGGACGCCCACGACGAACTGGCCGGCGCCCTGGCGCACTCCCGGCAGTTCTCCAGCGAAGACCTGGAAGAACGCATGCGCGACCTAGAAAAACGCCTCAAGGGCGTTCGCCAGCAACTCGAACACGCCGACAACAACAGCTACGCCCGCCTGCGCGAGGAATTCTCCCAGCAGGACGTGGAACGCCTGATGCGCCTGTTCAACGGTGCGTTGTTCAGCCTCCCGCTGGGTGAAAAAGGCGTGGACCTGGACGAAGCCGGCCAGTGGGTCGGCAGCGTCGAGAAGATCCTCGATGCCTTCAAGGGCGAGCGCTTCGAAGTACCTGGCCTCTCCATCGATATCTCCACCATCGAGCCGCCAGCCCTGCAGGCCCTGGCCGACCGTGCGGCCCTGCGCGACCAGAAGGAGCGCCTGGAGAAGGAGCTCAAACAGCTCAAGACCCAGCAGGCCGTCGCCGCCGACCGCAATGCCAGCAAGGCGCAGGCGGACAAGTTCTATCAGGACGTGCTCGATGCGCAGAAGGCGCTGGAAGACTTCCGCCGCAGCCAGACCCTGAACGCCGAGGAGCCGGGCAAGCTGGAACAGCTCGCCCAGCTCGAAGCCACCCAGGACGAACTCAAGCGCTCCGCCGACGCCTTCACCGAACGCGTCCAGCAACTGTCCGCCAAGCTGCAGCTGATCGGCCGCCAGCTGGCCGACATGGAAGCCAAGCAGCGCACCCTCGACGACGCCCTGCGCCGCCGCCAGCTGCTGCCGGCCAACCTGCCCTTCGGCATCCCGTTCATGGACCCGGTCGACGACTCCATGGACAACCTGCTGCCGCTGCTCAATGACTACCAGGACACCTGGCAATCGCTGCAACGCGTGGACGGTCAGATCGAAGCGCTATACGCCCAGGTGCGCCTGAAGGGCGTGGCCAAGTTCGACAGCGAGGATGATCCGGAGCGTCGCCTGCAACTGCTGATCAACGCCTATGCGCACCGCACCGACGAGGCCATGACCCTGGCCAAGGCGCGCCGTGCGGCAGTCACCGACATCGCCCGGACCCTGCGCAACATCCGCAGCGACTACGACAACCTGGAACACCAGTTGGCGCTGTTCAACCGCGAGATCAACAAGCGCCAGGTATCGAACCTGCAGAGCTTCCGCATCGTGCTGGCGCCGAACAAGGACGCGCTCAAGCACATCGACCAGATCATCCACAGTGCCGGCCAGTACGAAGAAGGCGAGAACCTCTCGGTTTTCGACCTGACCCAGAGCGCCGAGCAGGATGCGAAGAACGAGGAAGCCAAGGACTACCTGTCGCGCCTGGTGGCGGCGAACAACAACCAGTTGGGCCTCAAGGACCTGTTCGAGCTGGCGTTCGAGATCACCAAGATGGGCGGCCAGCCGATCATGCACACCGATATCGACGGCGCTGCATCCAACGGCACCACCATGACCATCAAGGCGCTGACCAACATGTACCTGTTGCTGCACCTGATGGACCGCGAGCAGGCCGGCCGCGTGCGTCTGCCCTACTACCTCGACGAGGCGGCGGACATCGACGAACGCAACCAGTCGGCACTGCTGGAGACCAGCCTGCAGTTGGGCTTCGTGCCGATCCTGGCGAGCGTGAAGCCGCAGGTCTCGGCCCAGGTGGCCATCGACCTGGAAGGCGGCAGCGGCCCCAACGGTATCTACATCGACGAGGCGGACTGGAAGTACATCCGCCGCCGAGATACCGAAAAGGCTGCGCACAACGATGTGGAAGCCAGCGCCGAACCGGCGTAACGCTTTCTCGGCGTTAATGAAAAAGCCCCGCCATGCGGGGCTTTTTCTTTCCGACCGCCCCCGTTCATTGTAGGAGCGAGCTTGCTCGCGAACCTCTCTGCACCGAGGCCGGCGGTTTCGCGAGCAAGCTCGCTCCTACCCCCACCACTGCAATGAAAAAGGGCCACAATAGCGGCCCTTTTCGTGTTTGACTTCAACTCACTTCGCCTTGCCTAGCGGGATCTTCGGCGCCCAATCCAGCCACTCGTCATTGGCCTCGTCGAACAGCGCAAAGGTCTGCCCAGGTTTGGCCGGCGAGCCCATCTCGGCATTGTTTGGCGTGGCGAAGGCAACGCCGCCCGCGAGGATGGTCTCCATAGACTCCGTGCGCACCTTGACGCCCTTGAACAGCCCGGCATCCACCCCGACACCACTGGTGTTCCAGAACCGGCTGCCAGTCCGCACAAGCGCCGCATATCGCGGCTCGATGAGGATGTGGATCAGCACGCGATCCGCCGTTTCGCCCAACTCGAAAGAGGTCACCTTGCCCACCTGGACTTCGCGATAAGTCACCGGCACGCCGGCCTTCAACGAACCGCGCCGGGCAGCACTGAGCGTCAGACGCAGGCCATCGGCATCCAGCAGGCGATTCGGCTCGCCACCCAGCAGGCTGAAGCTGGTTTGCGCCTGCCCAGCTGCGGGCGCCGGCAGCACCTCGATGTACTGGCCGCTGACAATGGTGCCCAGGTTGCTGACACCCGACAGGCCCACTTGCGGCCCCACCACCCAGAAGCGTGTACCTTGGCGAGCGATACGATCCGCCCCACGGGTAAGGCGCGCTTTCAGTTGCACGGTCTGCAGGTCCTTGCTCAGCTCCACCTGCTCGACTCGCCCGACCTCCAGGCCCTTGAAGCGCAGCACGGTCCCCTCCTTCAGACCATCGGCAGTGTCGGCACGTAACTCGATCACCTGGCCCTTGAGGTGCGCATCATCCTCGCTGTCGAACAGCACGAAGCGCCGCACCTTGGTGATGGCCGCGGCCTTGGGATCAGGCGTATCGAAGGCAATGCCACCGGCAATCAATGTCTGCAGCGACTCGCTCTTCAGCTTGATCCCATCCAGCCCGCCACTGATGGTGACGCCGCTGATATTCCAGAACCGCGAAGAGGTGTTGACCAGATTGGCGTACTCCGGCTCGATGTGCACACCGATGACCAGGCGCGAGGGATCACGGCGGGAGAGCTGGTAGCTCTGCACGCTGCCGACCTTCATCTGGCGGTAGAGAATCGGCGTGCCGACTTCCAGCGATCCCAGCTGATCCGTGGTCAGCACCAGATGCAATCCGGGTGCATCGAGATTCAACGGGGGCGCTTTCGGGCGAATGACGAAATCACGGGTCGGCTCGCCATCGCTGGCGAATCGGACGCTGAGATAATTCCCCTTCACCAGCGCCTCGAGCCCGGTGATGCCCGCCAGCGAGATGCTGGGTTTGACCATCCAGAACTCGGTCTTGCTGTTGAGGAAGTCCTCGGTACGCGGGTCCATGGACAGCGTGGCGGTGGCGCCGTTGAAGTCCTTGTCCATGTCGATGCTCTTCACCGTGCCGACCTGCACACCGTTGTACATCACCGGAGTGCTGCCGGGGGTGAGGCCGCTCACGTCGCTGACCTTGACCTTGACGCTGAGCCCAGCCTGGGCGGCGTCGAAGTCTTCGTACAGGCGGAAGGGCTTGGTCGGGTCGGTAGGCGGGCTGTCGGGATAGTTCTCCGGCGTGGCGAAGGCAATACCGCCGGCTGCGATGCTGGCCAGCGACTCGGTACGCAGCTTCAGGCCACTGAGACTGCCGGACAGGGTAATGCCGCTGGCATTCCAGAAACGCGAGTGCTTGCGCACCAGATTGGCGTAGGCCGGCTCGATGTGGACCTTCACCTCGATGGTCTTCTGGTCTTCCGCCAGCCGGTAGCTCTTCACCTGGCCGACCTGAATCTGCCGGTAATAAATAGGGCTGCCCTGCTCCAGGGAGCCCAGGCGGTCAGCCTTCAGTGTCAGGTGCAGGCCAGGCAGACTGTCAGAGAGCGGCGGCGGCTCCTTCAGCGCGACGAACTCCTTCTGCTGCTCACCCTTCACCGGGTCGATCGCGATGTAGTTGCCCGAAACCAGTGTCTCCAGTCCCGTCACCCCAGCAATGGATACCCGCGGCTTGACCAACCAGAAGCGGGTGCCTTTGCTCAGGTACTCCGCGGCCTCCTTGCGCATTTCGACCATGGCGGTCACGCCCAGGGTCGGCTTGTTCACGTGCAGATCGACGACCTTGCCGACGCCGATCCCCTTGAAGATCACCTCGGTCTTGTTGGCCTGGATACCCTCGCCGCTCTCGAACTGGATCTGGATCATGATCCCCGCCTGGTCATAGGCCCGCCACGCGAGCCAAGCGCCGATCGCCAGTGCGATCAGCGGCAGAATCCAGATAGCCGACCAGTTCGTGGTCTTGCGCATCTTGGGTGTTGGGAGGTCACTCATCGTCGTTTTCCGCGTCCGTGTTATCCCAGATCAGCCGGGGATCGAAAGTCACAGCAGCCAGCATGGTGAGCACCACCACACTGGCGAAAGCAGCCGCACCAAGGTTCGCCTCGATACTGGCCAGGTTGCCGAAGTTCACCAGCGTCACCAGGATCGCGATGACGAAGATGTCGAGCATCGACCAGCGGCCGATCCACTCGATGAAGCGGTACATCACATTCCGTTGCAGGGCGGAAAGCGGCTGTCGCCGCTGTACTGAATACAGTAGCAACGCGATGCCAACGAGCTTGAAGGTAGGCACGAGAATACTGGCGAGGAACACCACGGCGGCAATGGGCACCATATCCGCGTTGATCAGCTCGACCACGCCTTCCATGATGGTCGCCGGCATGCCGTTGCCGAGGAAGTTCACCGTCATGATCGGTAGCAGGTTGGCGGGGATATAAAGGATCGCCGCAGTGATCAGCAACGCCCAGGTGCGGACGATGCTGTTGGGCCTGCGCTCGTGCACCACTGCGCCACAGCGGCTGCAATGGGTCTCCTCGTTTTCCTCGCGCCGGTTGATCTGGTGGCACTCGCCACAAACCACGATCCCGGCATCAATGGCTCGCATCGTCGAACTCCCCAGACAGCTCGCCCCAGACCTGATGGTGGGACATGGTGACTTCCAGCCAGATTTGGGTGAACAGCAGGCCAACGAAACAGGCCAAGCCGATGCTGACATGCAGCTCCGCCATGCCGATCAATTTGACGATGGATACGAGGATGCCCATCAGGTAGACCTCGAGCATCCCCCACTCACGCAGGTGCTGGTAGCCGCGCAGCAACAGCATGCCGTGCTCGCGCAGCGCCTTGTAGCGGATGGACACCAGCACGAACAGCTGGCACAGCAGCTTGGCTAGTGGAATCACCATGCTGCACAGGAACACCAGGACGGCGACACCGGCCATGTTCGAGTGATAGAGACCGACGACGCCGCTCCAGACGGTATCCTTGCTGGTCTGCCCCAGGATAGTGATGTGCATGATCGGCAGGAAATTCGCCGGGATATACAGGATCAGCGCCGTCAGCACCAACGCCAGGGCACGCCGGACCATATGGGGCCGATGGATTTCCAGTTCGTATCCGCAGCGTGGGCAAACCGATCGGTGCCCGAGGGGAACGGGCTCGCGTCGCATCAGCAGGTCGCACTCATGGCAAGCCATCAGCTCATCCAGAGGGAGATCCCGCAAGGCATGTCCTTCGATATCGGGCATGTAGAAACTCAGGGAAAATTTGCAGCTATTGTAGACGACGAAAGCACATCTTCGGTGCCCAGTCCGGGCCTCGAATATCCTGGAGAAACCTGCCAGGGTGCCCCTCTCCACGATACTCCAGCAACAGCAAGCATGCCCGGCCGCTCTCGTAGGAGCGAACCCTATTCCTGCGCCCTTCGCCGCTGCCAGCCATCTTTCCGCGCGCAAAAGCAAAACCCCCGGCCAGCGATGCTGACCAGGGGTCTTGGGATAGGAGCTTGACGATGACCTACTCTCACATGGAGAAACTCCACACTACCATCGGCGAT
>NZ_JBLUQA010000019.1:0-98092 GCF_048068295.1 Pseudomonas sp. NY15435 | reverse complement strand
CCTGCTTGCGCTCTACAACTATCACGACAGCAGCCACGAGATCGACGAGATCTACGACGCCCATCTGGCGCAGAACGCGCGCCTCCTGCAAGGCGTCATGAGCATGCCGCTGGACGACAAGGATCGCCATGCGTTGTACCTGGCATTCAATGAAGCACTGAGTCAGGCGGGCAAGCATCGCATCGGTCACCCCTACGAAAGCAAACTCGCCTTCCAGGTGTGGCGCATCAACGGTGAAGTCTTGGTACATACGGCCAGTGCCCCGAGCTTCACTCGCCCGCTGACCAAGCCCGGCTTTTCAAACATCATGGTGGGCGAGCAGCAATGGCGCAGCTTCGTGCTTCCCGTGCCAGAGCGCCAGTTGGTGATCTGGGTTGGTGAACGCAACGATGTGCGCAACGACCTGATCGGTCGCATCGTCCGCCACACCTTATTTCCCTTCTTGATCGGCAGTCTCGCGTTGGCGCTGCTGGTATGGCTGGCCATCGGCTGGGGGCTGCAACCGCTGCAGAACATGGCACGCGTCATCCGAGCGCGGCATGCAGAGTCACTGGAGCCACTGCAACTCGTGCCTCTACCTCGGGAGCTGGAACCTATGCAGGCGGCGCTCAACCGGCTGCTGGGGCAGATTGATGAGCTGCTGCGCCGTGAACATCGATTTATCGCCGACGCCGCCCATGAGATGCGTACGCCCCTGGCAATCCTTCGGCTGCATGCGCAGAACGCGCTTGAGGCCAGGAGCGATGTTGAGCGAGATAAAGCCTTGGAGTTTCTGGTTGGTGGTGTGGATCGTCTCAGTCGAGTGGTAAACCAGCTACTGACCATGGCGAGAATCGAGCCGCGACTCGGGCAACGCAACTGGGTGGCAGTGGATGTCGCTGCAGTGGCGACAGAGACATTGGCGGAGATGACACCCTGGATTTTGGATCAAGGCCAGGAACCGTCTCTGGAAATCACCAAGGGCGACTATCAGCTTCAAAGTGATGCAGGGGCTTTGGGCATTGCTCTGCAGAACCTGGTCGCGAACGCAGTAAATCACTCTCCAGTTGGCGGTCGAGTCAACGTCACGCTGCACCGTGAAGGCAACGTGATCGTACTCAACGTGGAGGATCAGGGGCCTGGCATTGAGGAGGAAGAACTAGGGCGTGTCTTCGAACGCTTCTACAGCAAAGGTTCTGAGAACGGCGCCGGACTGGGCCTGTCCATTGTGGCGATGATCATGGAGCGGCTTGGAGGCAGCGTACAGTTGAGCAATCTACCCTCCGGCGGACTTCGCGCAACGCTGAGGGTCATTCCTGCTTCCTGAGCACTGATGTCCGCTACGGATCGGTAGCGGCCTCTCGCCAGGGGCAGCAACCGGCCAGAAGCAGACGCTCAAAACTTCGAGAGAAGCGGGCAGGGTTCACCACCCTCTCATTAAGTAGCTAACGTAATCGGTAAACATCGGAATCCGTTTTCGCTGAAATAACACCAGGAGAGAAAAATGATCGCACATCGTTATCTTTTTGCGCTTTCCGTATTGTTACTCATACCCAACGGACAGGCATTCGCACAATCGAACGCAGAATCCCGGGTGGGAAAGCTTGAGGAAACCGTTCGCATCCTAGAGCGTCGCGTAGCCACACTTGAGGATCAACTGCATCAGCGAAATGCTGCTGCCGCTACCCAATCAGACAAAGCTAAATGGAGAAGACTTCAACAAGGGCTGTCGGAGGCGGACGTGGAAAGGTTGCTCGGTAGCCCGACAAGGGTAGACGCGAATTCCGTATTCACGGTTTGGTACTATGACGACCCGGACGGTGGAGAGGTGCATTTCAACTCCGAGAGCCGCAAAGTCGATGGCTGGGAAGAACCGTGACTTGAATTGCAAAGGTCTAACCTTCATTCAACGGGACGTCTATTGGACAGTCACGCCACCTGCAAATGATTGCAACACAAAGCTACCCTTAGAGGTAGTACCGATAGCAGAACACCATATACCATGCAAACCTTTCCCATGCTGGCTATTACCTAGCGACCACAAGAAAATAAGCATCATGGCTTGCCAATGATTTTCTCAGCGGACTTTAGTTGTTTATCAAGAAGCTCCTGGTAACAACCAAAGAATGAGTTAATCATTTCATCAGAATTAGCTCTCACATAGCCTCGATCATTTGTGATTATGGTATTTTTTACCGTCAAATCTATTGGCACGACAACATCCATTCCATCTTTTTTTAGGTTGTATCCGATAGAGATGGATTTTTCAGAAACCATCGAATTAACAAATTCCATAATTTGCAAATTTTCGAACAGCGGGAAAACTGAGATTTTAAATTTGTTTTCGCCAGTGGCGCTATTTCCTTTGAATCTGGCCGTTGAATAATTCTTAGTCTTTGCAAAAATAAAATACGGCTCTTCTGTTTTTATTTTCGAATCAAGCTTGGCGGTCCCTGCCTTTAAAACCAAGGCGAGGCTGTCTCTAATGAAGTAAACCCCAATGAAACCACTAACAATGTAGGCTCTTCCGTGATGATATGCCTGATCATTGTATGTTGCGATATATTCCAGCATGCACCCGTCAAGTTCTCCCTGGGTGCTATTTGGCTTGAAGCTAACTTCATATGTTCCCTCATCATAACTAGCTTGCGAATAAGCGCAGGTGCTCGCTATCATTGAAAATATATATATTGAAATTGCTATCAGCATCTTCATTGTCATAATCTCTTTGTTTTTTGAGGATTAATTTTCCATGTATCCCACATGTTCTTCGAAAGACCTAAATCTAGATCCATCAAAGATAATTAGTCCCGATGTCGTATATAGAAATACATATGACTTATCTCCGGAATATCCTCCAAAACTATTTTTCGCATTTATCGTGCATGGAGTAACCCAGCCAAATTCTGGTGAGCTGTCCCTATACTGCCGCGCCCATCCTTTTCGAGTCGGCGTGCACTCCATCCTTAACGACTCAGGGTCCTTGAGCACTCGAATTAGATACTTTCGAATCATAGAGTCGGTTTCTTGCGCCGAGGGTTCCTCAGGGAATTTAGCGCTATTCATGTCGGAACTATTTACAGGCATGGTGCAGCCAGAAATTAGCCACGTAATCGTGAAAAAAATGCCGTAAATCTTCATCGAAATTATCATCCTATCAATGCAGTAGCGTGAAACTTTCATCGCCCGACCGGTTATTTTGAGAATGGTTGCCATGCCAATAAATGACCCTTGTATTTCACAAGGTTTGTATTTAACAAGTTTATCTTGTTATGATCGAAAAAGAATTCATCCATCGAGGCTGGCGATATCTAAATGAGCATGGATCGTCGAAAAAACTTGATGTCGCATTATACAAAACAGCATATATCTACCGGCTTTTCATTAGGCGACAGTTTCTTTCCATTTCATGGCAATCTATAGCCGTTGATCCGATTTTTTCAAAGCGTTTCTTGAGCGAACTTTTCGTAATAGTTATAAGAGATCGGCGCGGCATAGCCTTACAGGCTGAGGCATGACTCTCAACGTGCTTTAGTAATGTCTGCTATGGGTCGGTTACAGCCTCTCGCCAGGGCAGCAACCGGCCAATAGCAGCCATCGCCCGTCGTCAACAACTAGACAACTCTCCACTCCATAAAGCGCGGAGCTAGACTAACCCAGTGTTCTGAATCGCTAATGGTGCCCTCATGAAGCATTGGTTCCCCCTGCTGCTCACCCTGCCCCTGTCGAACCTTCAGGCGGCCGGTCCCTCCTTCGATTGCAGCCAGGTGGAGAATGGCAGCATTGAGCAGCAGATCTGCCAGAGCGAGTCGCTCTCGGCGATGGATCGCCAAATGGCCGAAGTCTACAAAGCCGCGCAGCAGAAAGCCGGTAATGAACATCCCCCGGTACTAAAAGCCGAACAGAGGGGTTGGATCAAGGGCCGCAAAGACTGCTGGAAAAGCGAGGATCAGCCCAGTTGCATCGCCGACAGCTACCGCTTGCGCATCGCCGAATTGCAGGCGCGCTACCGGCTGATCGAGCCCACCGGCCCGATGTTCTACCAGTGTGACGGCAACCCGGCGAAGCAAGTGGTCGCCAGCTTCTTCCCCACCGAGCCCCCCACCGCCATGGTCGAGTTCGGCGACCGTAGTTCGCTGATGTACCTGCAACAGACCGCCAGCGGCGCGCGCTACCAGGGGCAAAACGAGAGTTTCTGGGAGCATCATGGCGAGGCCACCGTGATCTGGGGCTATCAAGCCCCGGAAATGCACTGCACGGCGCGCTGAAGGCCAACGGGAGCTAGCCTAAACACAGACTTCTATCGCTCATACCGCTGACTAGCAGCCTGTTGCTAACGCACACTACGCAGGCCGCTATCAATACCGGGACGGAGCTATGTCGACTACAGGATGAAGCCCGAAATAACCTTCGGAGCCAGTTGGAACCTCATTCGGTTGACCTTGCCAACTGGAACGCCTCCTACTACCAATACCTCCTTCCGGCCAGAAGCACACCTTCGCTTCGGCGCTCATTCCAGATATCAGAAATGAAATGGCCGCCCAAAGGACGGCTCGATCGTGGAAAAATCTTAGCGGAGATTCAACCGGCAACCTAACAGGTCAGTTCTCGACAGAGGACTAAGCCATGACCTTGTTTCGCCCTGACTCCTTCGCTTTATACAGACGCTCATCAGCTCGCTTAAGCACGTCTTCCGCCGTCTCGGAGCTCCCTGATCTGGAAGCAACACCAATCGATATTGTCAGCCTACCAACCCTCGGGATATCGCTGTTCTCGACCGTTTCCCTGATTCGCTCCCCAAGGCCACGAGCGGTGTCCAAAGAGACTTCTGGCATCACTAAGGTGAACTCCTCGCCGCCAGCGCGACATGCCAGGTCGCCTGTACGAGAATTGCTTTTGAGAATGTCCGCCACATGCTTGAGCGCCACATCTCCGGCATCGTGACCAAAGCTGTCGTTGACCCTTTTGAAGTGATCAATGTCCAGCGCCAGGACGGCGTAACCCAAATTGGTCTCCTCAAGCATTTTAAGGACACTTGCCATTGCCCTGCGGTTCGCTAGCCCCGTCAGTGGGTCGCTCTGAGCCTCGTGACTAAGTTTGCCCAGTTTCTGCTGGAGTAGCCTTACCCCGGTAAGCATCGCCTGCCGGATGTTCGAGGCATCCTTGTACCAGGCCTGGACGCCTAATAGGCGTAACTCGGTATCCTCTGCGGCTAACTGGTCAGCAGCCTTGGATAACTGGTGCAACGGATGAGCGATCAGTGCTGTTCCTGCCAGAATCAGAGCAATGCCCACCAAACCGGCAGGTATCAGGCCCAGTATCATCTCTATCATCAGGGGCTTCAGGGCAACCAGTGCACGCTCCCTCGGCTGCTGGGCGACGACCGCCCAATGGGCGCCCTGGACTGGTGCGTAGCCAGCAAGCATGGGGATATTCCGGTAATTTGGAACCTCCATCTTGCCGCTTTCTCCGCGCAGGGCGACGTCGACTGTTTTGCTCCAACCGAGTACCTCGCCAATGCGGGCCTGATTGGGGTGATAGAGCAGTCGTCGATTGCTGTCGGCCACGAAGGCAAAAGTCCCTTCGTGATGAAAATGGCTGCTGATGACAGTGTGAAGTGCGCTTTGCTTACGCAGGTAGACTGAACCACCAATAGCGCCCAGGTACTCCCCATCAGGTGACGTAATAGGGTGAGAAACGAACACCACCAGATTTCCCGCGACCGACAGGTATGCTGAGCTGACTGTCGGCTTCCTTTGCGCCAATGCTTGCTGGACACCTTCTGAGCGCAGCATTTTCCCGTCGATCTGCAGCGAATCGGGAAAAGCGTGGAGCACCACACCATTGGCATCCACTATGGCTATCGAGTTGAAATCATCATCCTGTGCTTGCAGGCGTAGAGCCTCCGCGCGCAACGCATCTGGGTCATTCCAATGATGAGAGAGGACAGCAGCGCTGTACTTCAGACGACGCTGAGCGGAGCGCAAAAACTCGCCGATGCTCGACGCAACTTTCGCAGCATAGGCGGCATTTGCCTCCAAGGCTGAATGCACCAGAGCATCCCGCTGCACACGATACGACACTACGAGGCTGTTGCAGAGCGTGGCAAAAACAGAGATTAGGACGAAAAACAGTATCAGGCCGCGTAGATCAATCGGTAGAGGCCAGCGACGCTTCATGTCAGCTCCATGTGCTCCGTTGAATACGGTCGTCTATTGCACTTGGAAGTAAATGGAGTAGGCCACCTCTGTTCCACGCCGCGCCGTTGCTCGAGGTTGATAGACCTGCACGGTGTAGCGGCCAGTTTCAGATAGAGCCCCACTCCAGTCGCCCCCTACATAGCCACTCCCCAAGGCCGCGGAAGATCCGGGAGTCTGGCCGGGAGCGAAAATATTGAAATTTGCATTGCGACCTCCCGTGATACGTATCGTCATCTTCTGGCCAGCTCTCACTACGAGGGTGTGCAAGACACTACCGTAGCCTTTGAAGCTGCCTTGCAAGGTTGAACTAGACGAACCCTTTTCGAAGTTCACAGGAACAGTGATGCTCTCGTCCTTGCCATAACAGGCATTTGCCAGTGTGGCTACAAGTGTCAACGAAATCAAAAGTGTAGATTTCATGATGAAGTACTCCAGTTCCGCGATGAGAGCTAATTAACTCCGCCAACGCATGGGGTCCTAGCATGCTCAGTAATCTTGTACTCGGCGAGATAGGGTCATTGATTCATACCTTACGGAATGTCGCGTACTGCGTGCGTCCAAGCGGCGTCAACGATTACCAGAGGTAGCGATAGCCAAGAGTCAGTGCGACGGGTTGTTCGATCTCATGACCATTGGCGTAGTGAACCTCGACCATCAGTTTCTGGTGAGCACTCACCAGCAGCGAGCCCCCAGCACCCAGCTCCGTACGAGACCCCGGCAGTTGATTATCCAGTGAGTGACCGTTCACCTTGACCGCTCCGTCACCAGCCAGCTCGTCGATCCACGAGGCGCTGAGGTAGCCGCTTATTTGCATACCGGAGTCCAGCTGCCAGTTACGCCCTGCGCGACCGCCGGTCCGAGCCTGGACGGAGTCCGTTGCGTCGCCATCCACGTTCAAATTGTTGCTGCTGATGTACTTCGGGCCTTGCAGGTGCACACCAGCCAGTTGCACCTGCGGCTCGACAAACCAGCCCTGCCCCAGTTGAATTGTTCGCCCCAACTCAATGCTGGCACCGTAAGCGTCGGCGTCGTAGTGGCCGCGGACCTGACTGCCCAGATTAGAGGGCGTCTTCACCTTGCCCCGCAGGTGGTCGTATTTCAGCACTGAGTCGAGATACCAGCCGTCCTCTCGGACATAGGTGGCATACAGGGCGACGCTTCGGCTGTCGATAGCGCCAGAGCTGTGCTCACCAAAGTTCTGATTGGAGCGACCCATACCGATTACTCCGCCGAGATAGAGAGTGGCGTCGCTTTGCTCCAGTGAGCGGTCAGCGCCGATCTGCGCACCACTCAGGTTCTGTTCAAAGGCGCGGCTGTCGCCGCTATCGACGTTCATCCGGCCGCCCATGGCGCGAGTCCAGAGACCGCCCTGGTCATGACCTTCGCGCAGCTCGCCGAGCCTACGTGTGAGAGTACCCAGCTCGCTCTGCCAGAGATTCGCCGCGGCGGTTTGCATGCCTAGGGCTGCATTCGCGCCCTTGGACAACCGCTGCGCCTGTCCCAATTTACCCAATGCTGGATTCTGTGCAGTCATGGGGATGGTTGTTACCTGCGAAGAAACCAACTGCGGCTGCGCCGCCGGAGTCAGCGCCGCCATGGGCAAGCGGGTGTTTGGGCCCACCTGCTGCTGTGGCTGCTGGGACGGCGTCAGCGCGGTCGTTGGAACAGTACCGCCCTGAGCTGATGGCGTACGCTGCGCCGGTCGAGAAGGAGCCAAGACCTGGATGGGCGCTAGGCGAGCGGTTTCAACGAGATACCAATCATTTCCTTGGTGCTCCAGACCATACCGGAAGGCACCGGCATCCACATGTCCCCCAACCAGCCTGAACTGTCCTGAGCCACCTCCACTTGCGACTAATTTAAGCGGGTCTCCTTGGGCGTCGCGGCCGCTGTCTGCCACTAGGATTTCATGATCGCCTTCCGCCTGGCCTTGCACTACCAGCAGATCGCCTTGGGAGCTGGCAAGGTCGGTCTTCATCAGGAAGCGGCCGTGGCCGATGAGATCCCCATTCACCGTTAAAACCTGATACCCCTTACCGGCAAATAACAGACCGGCATCCCGTAGCTCCAGATTGCTGACCGAGGAATTGCCTTCGAAGCTCCAATTACTGGTGTTCAGCTGCATATCCAGGCGACCGCGACTGCTGTCGTGCAAAAGGGTGTTGCCCTTAAGTGAACTTCCACTGGCTAACAGCTGTAGTTGGCCGTCGTCGATGACCTCGGCGAGCGTCGGAGAGTCAACCCGGCTGTTGCGAAGCGACGCTTGGAGGATGCTGTCAGACTGTATGCTGAAGGCTTCGCCCACAGTGGTTATTAGATGGCTTCCTTGGGCGATGACGTTGCCCAGGCTGCCCTGCTCGCTTTCAACTACCGCGAGGGGGCCGCTCAACTGCGAGTTGCTCAGTGTCAGCTGGCCCGGCCCTTGTCCGGCGATGAAGCGTGCAGTGCTGCCATCAGCATTACTCAGCTGGCTGTCTTGAGCGCTAACCTGACTGCCACCCTCGATACTCAGCGCCGGGGCCATGGTCCCGATACTCAGTCCCTGCACATTCTGCAGGCTGATGCTGCTTGCACCACTGACTAGCACCGCCGCTGATCGCGGCCCCTCGCTGAAAAGGGTCCCATCGTTCATTTGGATGCTTGAACCGGTACGAGCGCCGAGTGCCTCGGCGTTGTATCCGTGTGTATGCACCGTACTGCCCTGGCTCAGAATCGCCTGGCTACCCCATCGCGCCGCGACTCCTGCAGCTGCGTCGGCCTCGGTGAGTATCTGAGTATTGGCCAAAGCTATCGGGCCACTGTTATTGAGACTGACGCCGTCACTTTCTGCCTGGTGGGTGTAAATCCGCGAATCACTGACGACGCCGGGCACACCGTTATCGTCGCTCTGGATGCCGGCACTGCTCATGTCGAAAGTTTCGATACTCGATCGCTCTACTTGCAGGAGCGACTGACTGCTCAGTCTGATTCCTGGACTGGTAATCCCATGGGTCACCAAGCTGGTATCGCTCAGATGTAACTCACCGCCATCAACCAGTGCGGTGGGACTTCCATTGCCCAGAGTGGTCAGCACGCTGCCCTTTGCCAGCCTTACCACTCCCCGATCATGCACTGACAGTGCCGGAGCTCCGTTCGATTGGGTAGAACCATCGATTGCCTGTGCGTCCAGATGTGCGCTATCAGAGACGAGCAGTGCCGCTCCGGAACCAGCGTTGCTGACAAACACGCTTTGCAGGGTTAGATCCGTGTGCAGAATGCTGAGTGCGGGATCACTACTGTTGACCTTGATGCGTGACTGCGTCAGCACTTGGGGCTGCGTATTAGCCGCGGTAAAGATTTGAGAAGTGTTGAAATCCGCTGCCAGACCTGGGGTACTGATGAGCATGGCGACGATGATGGCGAGCGGTGTTTTGGGGAGGCTTGTGTGGCATGTGAGCGATTCCATGGCGAGTCACCTTGAGGGGAAGGGTTGACGCCATTCTTTGCGCACCGCCTCAATGTGAGGATGCGAAAACCAGTCACGATTTGTAGGAAAACGACTACACGCGAGCCATCAGCTTGTCCTAGAGTGAAGATCGACGAAGGGGGAAAAGATGGCGCGAATCCTGATTGCGGACGAACACCCGATGACCCGTTATGCCGTTCGCACGCTATTACAGGAAGAGCGGCATACGGTAGTCGGCGAAGCTCGCAACGGCCTCGAAGCGCTGAGTCTAACGACGCGCCTTTCGCCGGACCTGCTGATTATCGACATTGATCTGTCGCAAATTACCGGGCTGGACGTCATCTCGCGCCTGCGCGCTCGCGGACTTACGTTGCCAATCTTGGGTTACAGCACTCAAGATTCGGAACACTACGTCGGACGCTTCCTGCAGGTAGGAGCGTCGGGCTTTGTCAGCAAGCATCAGGAAGTCGAGCAACTCAAGGAAGCCCTAGCGGTAGTCTTGCGGGGCCACAGCTATTTCCCAGCCGAAACGCTCGGCAGCGTGCATCTCGGCAGCCTGCAAGAGAACGACGCCGAGCGCGTGGCCTCGTTGTCCAACCGTGAGTTAAGCGTGCTCAGTCTGCTTGCCAGCGGCTACAGCAACCAGGAGATAGCCCGTGAACTGACCATCAGCGAGAAATCGGTCAGTACGTACCGGGCCCGCATGCGCAGTAAGCTCAACCTTACCAGCATGCTCGATCTAATCGACTTTGCCCGGCGCAACCGTCTTGCCGCCCCTGCCGGCTTGGCAGCAAGCGAGCGAGATAGTGAAGGCGAAGCGCCCATGTGGCGCTCGATGGTCGAAAGCCTGCCGGCCGCCTTTTATGTTCGCGACACTGAGGCGCGTCTGGTTTACGCCAACCCTGCGCATTTGAAGCTTTACCATGCGGCGCTGGACGACGTTCTTGGTACCCGTACTACCGAAGTGGACTGGTATCCGCCAGATGACGCAAGCAACATGCTGCGTTTTTTGCAGCGGGCCATTGCCCAGGAACAGCCTTTCAGCAAAGACATAGAAATCACCATCCATGGAGAACGTCGTGTTCTGCACCACTGGGGCACGCCCTACAGGGATCACGATGGCAATCTAGTCGGAATGATCTGCTGCAGCACCGATATCACCGAGCGCTATGACCAACTCAATGAGCTGCGAACCCGCGCCGAGGCCAATGAGCTGGCACACCAGCAACTGACCGACTTGTTTACCAGCGCGACCACTCATCTCAACGAACGCCTAGAGGCACTCGCCGGTACCCTAGCGCAGCCCGATGCCACTGCACTCAGGGAGGCCCACACGATCCTGGAGGAGTTGCTAGTGCACGGCGCCTCGCTCAAGCGCGCGCTGATTGCCCAAGAAGAGGTTCCTCTGCTGCCCACGTACCTGGACGAGCTTGCCGCTGAGGTTCTCAATGTGTTGCACGTCCAGGCCGACCAGAAACAGTTGCCCCTGAAGCTGGAGGCCAGCGCCCGCTCGCGGAAAGCTCTGCTGGTCGATGCACGATCATTACGCGAAGCCTTGCGGCACCTGGGCTTGTACGTGATAGACCTGACCGACGACGGTAGCGTCCGGCTGCATATCGTCGCCAGCCCGAAACAGCAGCAGATGGGTGTACGCATAACGCTCGAAGGTCTGCCAGCCGACGAGCGCCGTGAAATGCGCGCCTACTCCCTCTCGGAACTGACCCGCGGCTACCCCGTGCGCAAACAGGCACGCAACAGCCTCAGCCTGAACATCGCCCAGCACCTGATCAACAGCATCGGCGGCGAGTTGCAGGTATCACACTTGCCTGGACAAGGGTGTTGCGCCACCGTGCACTTGTTGCTTTCAACGCCATCAGAGTAACGGCCAGTTGAGTCTGGCATTTGAGCGAACTGCCAACGATGTAGCAATCTTGGGGCGCTACGATCCTATTACCCGATGTCCGCTATGGGTCGGTAACTGCCTCTCGCCAGGGCAACAATCGGCCGGAAGCCGAGATTGGATAGTCAGGGTTAAGAGGGTAGTCGCCAAACCAGTGGATTGACGGCTACCGCCCCTCTCTAGAACAGATACTTGAATCCGACCATCGCGTCGTAACCGTGGCTGTCGCCATCGAAGGCTTCTCGATAGCCGGCGGAGACGGTGAAGGTCACCTTCTCGCTGGCTTGGTGGTCAACCCCCAGATTCACTTCACCCCAGGTGCCATCGATGTCTGCCTCGAAGGGTACATAGCCAGACTGCGACGAGAACTCGGTCTTGGGCTGGCCCTTGAATTCATGCCAGACGCTGGGACGAACCCAACCTTGGGTACGACGGCGGGTCTTGTCGCTGCCTTCTGTCTCCCAATCCTTGGCAAAGCGCACTCCTAGTCGACCGATCAGCGACTCGACATCGCGAAAGCGCACATCGGCAGCGATGTCATCACTGTCGTCGAGGTCAACGTAGCTGTAGATCACCTGGGCTTGAGGCTCGATCCACAGATCCTTGTCTGCCTCGAACGGATAACCGCCTTCCAGCGAACCGGTGTAGCCCCATCCCCTGGTCTTCAGCTTGCCGAGTTCATTGGGGCGCGCTTCGATGTCATACCGGCTGACTTGCA
The DNA here is from genome assembly GCF_048068295.1 of Pseudomonas sp. NY15435. NCBI lineage: Bacteria > Pseudomonadati > Pseudomonadota > Gammaproteobacteria > Pseudomonadales > Pseudomonadaceae > Pseudomonas > Pseudomonas sp. NY15435. Next base: position 85,850 of record NZ_JBLUQA010000019.1, on the reverse strand, counting down.
GCACGCCATCCAGATACCAGCCCTCCGGGCCGAAGTGCGTCCAGTACCCTCCCAGGCTATAGGCTCGCAACGTGTCATCACCGGCATTACGACCGGTGTAGTGGCTGACGCCGGCCTCCATGCTGCCAACGGCCAGGGAGAACCCAGCCTGGTCGTGGCTGCCATCGGCTCGCTCTTTTCGGTAGAGGTCGGCTCCGACCTGGAAGGCCGTCAGGTCGTAGTTGTATTCGGGGGTATCGCCAACGGCGTCCTTTCGCTCACCGTCCTGCTCGCCGCTGCGGTATATGACTCGCCCCCAACCCAGGGATGGGCCCCAGTTCGCTTCATTTTCTTTCGGCGGTTCCTGCCAAGCGGTTGGGCGTTCCTCACCTACTCGTTCGTGCAGGGTATCGATGATCGTGCGGTTGTAGACCAGGGCCAGTGCCGGCAACGCTCCGTACAACGACACCTCGGGGCGGAAGTTCGGTGTACGCGGCTCCGGCGGCGTCGGCGGAATCGGAGGCACCGGAGGCACCGGCGGAGTGGGAGGGTCAGGAGGCGTCGGCTCGATATCCGAGCGCAGATACCAGGTCTGCGTGCCCGTGCCATCCACTGCGCCACGGTAGAGCTGGTACTCGTACGGGCCAGCCACCACACGCCTGGCGAGGCTGAAGGCGTTGGCATCGCTCGCAGCAATAGCGGTATCCAGCAGGTTTACCACGGCGATGCCGTTGCCCTCTGTGAGCGCACCTCTACCGCCGACGTTGTTCACCAGTAACCCGGTAGAGCCACCGCTGCCCGTAGCCGTGGAGTCCACGACCAGCATGTCGGATCGGCTGTTCGCGCCACCTTCGTTGAGTTCGCTGTTGAGCAGCAGACGGCCGCCATTGGAGACAAACACGCCACCGCCATCGTTGCCGGGCACCTGCGCGTTGCTGATGAGCAACACGTTGCCGACCGCCTCACCGCCACCGGTGAGATCGATCAGCCCACTGTTGGTAAAGGTGCCGACACCGAGCAGTTGGGCCTGCACCGCCCCGCCTTGCACCGGGGTGTTGGCGGTTTGTCCAAGCGGCAAGTAGGTGCCCGTCGTGTCGAAGGTTTGAATGCCACTGCCCGGCTGTGCGGCGAGCGTGAGCGTACCGCTGTTGTCGATGCTGTTGCCGCTGGCGGTACCCAGATTGCTGACGGCCACACCCCAGGTGTCACGAACGCCATCGCCGTTGCTGTCGACGAAGTTGCGCAATGTCCAGTCGCCCTGGTTGGCGATGCTGACCTGAGAAGTGCCTGCATTGATCGACCCGACAATCGCCCCAGCGTTGAGAATGCTCACGATGGCATCAGGGCCGCTGGCGTCGCCGAGGACGGCGCGGTCACTCAATGCGCCGATGGTACCGGTGTTGCTCAGCGTCTGCGTTTCGCCAGCCAGAGAAACGCCCGTACTCTCCCCCCAGCCACCCAGGATCTTCGCGGTGTTGCTGACACTCACGGTGCCGCCGACCGTCAGCGCGTCGATACCCGAGGCGATGCTGCCATGGGTCGTGATATCGCCACTGTTCTGCACGGTGATCCTGGCTGCACCGGAAGCCTGCGCCAGGATCCCCTGGCTGTTGGTATCGCCCTGGGTGGTAATCGCCCCACGGTTGATGATCGTCTGGTCGCCCGTCACCGTCAGGGCTCGAATCCCCCGTTGCCTATCGCCCCTGGCGATCAGTTCGCCGCTGTTGTCGATCGTTACCTGACCTGCACCCGTACCTGACTTGTAAGTGGTATTGCCGAGAATGGCCGCACCGGAGCCATTCACATCGATGCGCGGGCCCGTGTAAGTGATGCTGGCATCCTGCCCGCCGGTCTCGGCTCGCAGCCCGTAGGCATCGATCCCCGTCCCTTCCCCACCCGTGCCTTCGGAATGCGTGGTGATGGTTCCGCTGGAGTTGATCGTCGCTTTTCCCAGCAGCGCCGTTACGTAAATGCCGTGGGCTTGGGTGCTGAGGGTTTGCAGTTTGTTGCCGGTGTAGTTCACCGTCGCATCGCCACCGCTAGAGTCAAGGCGAATGGCGCCCGCTCCCGGCCCGCTCGTGACGATGTCACCGCTGTAGTCCACCGTTCCGTTCTGCGCAGCAGTGATGGTGATGCCGTTGGCCCGAGTCGAATTCGGCCCGTTGTTAACCGTGATATTGCCGCTGCCGGTCAAGCTGAAATTGCCGGTTCCGCGCTTGATGACGTAGATCCCACGCGAGCCAACCAGATCGGTTGAATTGCCGACCACCAGGTCGCCGTCGTTCTGGATGCTGATATCGCCGGTCGCCCCGACGTTATCGTTGACGTAGATGGCGTGACCGTTGTCGCCGGTCGTCGTGATGTCGCCGCTGTTGACGATATGGATGCTGCCGGTAGTTGAGAGAGAGCGGATACCGAAGCCGTTCCTTCCGTCAGTCGTGATACTGCCGGTATTGCTGAGGTTGGTAGTGCCTGTACCACCCTCGGTGAAGATGCCAAAAGCGTTGAGTCCCATTCCGCGAATGGTGGCGGCGGTGCTCAGCGACGTGTTGCCGTTGATGGCTCGAGTGTGCAGACCTGCATGGTTGCCCGTCCCTGCCTGGGGGTCGTTCTCATCGTCTATGTTGGGATCGCCACCGGAGAGCGGGTCGTTATTGTCGACAGTCAGGTTGACCCCGGCACCAACGGTTGCGTTTATGTTGCCGCTGCCCGCAGCCTTCAGCCAGACGTTGTTGCCGCCATAGGTGAGGATGGATCCCGAACCCGTATGCTGAAAACGGATATCTCCGCCCCCTGAGGCATTGATATCAACGCCATCGTGTTCAGTACCTGGCACCCGGTTTTCGATGTTCACTACAGCGCCATCGCTCACCACCAGGGATGATGTCCCCTGATTGGTATTAGTGATGGCGACAGCGTCGAGGCCGCTACCGGCCAAGCTGATGCTATTGGTTCCGCTCTGGAAATTGATCAGCGCCTGCCCTAGCCCGAGATTACCGCCCAGGATCTGAGCCTGGATCGCACTGGCAGACGTCGCGGGGGCACTTTGAATACGGGTGCCGTTGAGCAGAATGGTGGATGCGGCATTGGTCGATCGGCTTAGCAACGAATTGCCCGCAGTTGTAATCAGCTCAGTACCCGGCAGCGTCGAAATTTCCGCTGCAGTTCCACTGGCTGGAGTACATGTCTGGGTGGTCGTATAAGTACCGCTCTGTGGGCCGCAAACCGCTTGAGCTGTTTCGGGAAGCAGAGCTAAGAGGACGACATTTGTAATGGCTGCGCTCAAGGCAGTTTTAATAAGCGCAGAGTCAGGTCGGTGTGACGTTGGCGGGAGCATAGGGAACCTCCGTGTTGCGTTAACCTCCGTGGCAGCCGCAGATGATTGGCAAAGGCGCGCGCCGTACTTCCTGTCTCGTCGCACAAGCCATCCGGCTGGCACTTGTACGCAAACGGTAGTTCATGGTTTCAGAAACGCTACAAATGATTGTGTACTGTCGAAGGGCCAGATACAGAAATTGCAGCTTCCGGGTACCCGCGGTAGGTCACGTCATGAACAGCATGCGGCGAAGAGCGGACTGGGGCAGCAGATAAACAAACGATTACCTGATCGCTATGCGCACCGCGTGTAGCAACGGCTACTCTCGCACCCCTGGCCTGCACCTGCATTCTCACCTACCATACGTCCACCTCGTATTGCCGCGGCTGCTGAACCCGGTATTCACGAGGAACATGACCATGGAAAGAACCCGCGCCTGGAGACGCTGCCAGGCCCATAAGCATTCGCCCGAAAAAGCGATACGTCTGATGCGGTTCCGCCCGGAGAAGAACTGGAAACTGATGTACACCCGAGCTGATAAGCTGTTCAGAGCCCGCCAGCTTGGTATGAGTTATCCGATTCGTAGCGTCCGCCAACTGCTGGATCAAGAGTGACCAACCTCCTTTTCATCTGCAGCCGAAATCAATGGCGTAGTCCTACCGCAGAGGCTATTTGGCGCCGCCGGCCTGGCTTTGACGCTCGTTCAGCCGGAACCAGTCCCAATGCTCGAAAACCAATCGGCCCAGCGGATATCCGTTGGGCCGATGTTATTTTCGTTATGGAGCGCAAGCACTTGCATCGTCTGCAGGCGGAGTACCCCCGCTTGCTGGAGCACAAACGGCTTCACGTACTAGACATTCCTGATGACTACCGCTTCATGGACCCTGAGTTGGTGGACATGCTCAATGACTTGGTAGCGTCCTGCCTTACGGCGTAAAGGAGGCAAGTACCGCATCGCCATATTCAGAACCCGGAATGAGTCAGTACACTCAACTCGCTGGATAATCCGCTTTCGCTTCTGAGCAATGTAGAACGCCAGCAGCAAGTCTCCGCTAAGGGCCGGAAGCTAGCTCCGAGCATCCAAAATCTCAAGGCTCATTCAAATCGTCCATACTCCGGCTGCCTCGTTGCACAAAGTGGCGCAGCCAGGGGATGCCAGCTTCACATCCAAGCTCGCCCGCGCCGTCAGACCTGTGTGGCATGCAAGGACATCGCGAACCTGAAAGGAGTCAGGCGACATGGACGTCGATCCGGATGTTTCACTCAAAGACGCCGTTGCGCAGTTCTACAGTCAGCATGGATTCCCGGGCGACGGGGGAATCGACGCCAAACGCTGGTCACCCGTGGGGTGCCGCGACTTGAAGGTCTACCTGCCGAATTTCGAGTGGCGCCGCCGGGCCCTACCCTTCCATGACATCCACCATGTCCTCACCGGCTACCCGTTTCGCCCAACGGGCGAGTTCGAAATGGCTGCGTGGGAGTTTGCTGCCGGCCGGTACCCCAACCCGTTCAGCACGCTGTTTTGTCTTCCGCTCGTCAGCTTGGGCACCTGCACCATTCCCAGGCGCAGCTTCTCGGCCTTTGTGCGCGGCAAGTACAGCCAAACGCTGTACCGCGGCTACTCCTATGCGGAACTGCTTGAACGGAGAGTGGCGGAGGTCCGCGCCGAGATACTGCCGCCCGGCCCTGTCATTGCGACTCCCAGACATTACTTCGAGTACCTGGCCCTTGTTGTCTGTTCGGCAAGCGTGATCGCGCTGCCGCTGATCGCCCTCATCCTTGCCCTGGCGGAGACCTTCTGATGTCCAGCCACGCAGGAGCCGCCTCCGGCGCATACAAAGTCAATTCGCTGGTGCTGGACAATGGGGCCAGCCCGTTGACCGGAACCATTGTCTGGGACAGGTGGCGCTCGCTCTGGAACAATTTCATCTTCACCAGCGCGCTGTTCCTGGCCCCCGTCTACTTCAGTTGGGGCGCGTTCCTGGTCTTCCTCACGCTCAGTGCGGCCACCCTGTGCGCCGGCCATTCCGTGGGCTTTCATCGGCGCCTGATTCACCGCAGCTTCAAGTGCTCGAAATCCACCGAACGGGTACTGGTGTGGATGGGGACGATCGTCGGTATCGGCGGCCCACTATGGACCATCCGCACGCATGACACTCGCGACTGGTCGCAGCGCCAGCCCGCGTGCCACGACTTCCTTGCCCACCGCCAGGGCTTGCTCAAGGACGCCTGGTACAACCTGCACTGCAAGCTCGTGCTCGACCACCCGCCGGGCTTCAATCCGGGTCCGGATATCGCCAATGACCGCTTCTACCGGTTCCTCGAAAGAACCTGGATGCTCCAGCAGCTTCCCATCGCGATCGTCCTGTACCTGATCGGCGGCATGCCCTGGCTCGTATGGGGCGTGTCGGTCCGCGTGGCGGCCTGCACAACCATGCACTGGTTCATCTCCTACTTCGCGCATACCCGAGGTCCTCAGACCTGGCAGGTAGATGGCGCCGGGGTGCAGGCCCATGACGTGCCAATTGCCGCCATTCCGACCTTTGGCGAAAGCTGGCACAACAATCACCACGCGTTTCCTGCCTCGGCCCGCCACGGGCTTTACCCCGGCCAGATCGACCTGGGCTGGCACTTCATCCAGGTCCTACAGCGTCTGGGCCTCGCCTGGGATGTCAATGTGCCGAGCAACCTGCCGCCCCGAGAAGGGATCACCGCCATGAAAGCGGGCGCTGAATGCGTCCTGTGCCGCGAGGATTGAGCGGCGCTTGCGCCAGGGGGCTGGGTAAGTTCGTCCGGCTACCACCGACCAGCGCAACGGCAGGCCAATGTCACGCTAGAAGGGTATGCCTCGGCGATAACGGCCGAGCGGATAACAGCCGCTCAACTGTTCAGTGACATGGGTTTATCACCACCGGCAGGCAGCCCGAAGAGCTTGCGTATCCAGTTGAGAAAGGCGCCATACGGTCTGCCCAGAACGAGCATCATCGCCGCAGCGCCGAGCGTACCGCGCACCAGGCCTTCTCCGGATGCCCCGCTGCTGGCAATGATCGCCGCGTAGATGGGCACCTGGAAACTCAGGAGAGCAATACTGTCCCATAGCAATCTGGACATCCGACGTTGAGTGGCCCGCTTCATCACCCAATCCCGCCATAGACCGTATGGCCTGGCGACTGGAACCATCAGCACAGCGCCCAGAAGTCGCGCATGGAGCACCTGGTCCCAGGCCATGCCAGCAAGAAAGCGCTCGTTGATTATCCCGGTCGTGGTGAAGAACAGGATCAGCGCGGTCGTGTCGGCAAGGAATGCAGTCCGACGCGTATTGGGGGGCGAGCGTTGAGGCAAATCACATCTCCTGTGCAGGCTCCACCAGGAAGCCAGAACCTGTCGGGCCAATAGCGCCTTGGGCAACCGTGCGTCGTCGCTGTGAGCCATGGCCGGCTGAACGACCCTGATGGGCGACATGGAAGTGAGAGTCCGCCAGAGGCCGAAAGCTCCCGCTTTTGCATCGGGATGCGCGATTGATGGCCTGGGAAGGCCGCCCGGCAAGGCAGCGGCCTGGCGAGTCCAGGTGGCGCCACGCATGACTCTGGCCATGCCCAGCGCACAGCAGATGACGCCACTGGCACGGCAGGGACATTGCGCTCGCTATCGCTGGCGGTGCAGGCCCGTTGGATCGTCAGCCCCCGGCGCACAACCCACTCTTCGCCGATCAATACCCCGTGGCGGCCTGCTCGATGGAACGTGCGACCGCCTCGGGGTGCGAGACCATGACGACATGGGAAGCGCCACCGACCACCTCGACTCCCTTCGCGTGGGCGCGCTGCGCCATGAAAGCCATGGCCTGCGGCGGTATGTTGCGGTCCTGATCGCCATAGACGAACCACGAGGGAATGGCCGTCCAGGCTGCCGCGCCAGCCTTCTCGTTCAGCGCAGCCTCGGTGACCGGCCGCTGCGCAGCCGCCATCAGCGCGGCTTCGCCGGCGGGGACATCAGCGGCGAACTGGTCATGGAACTTGTCCTGCAGGATGTACAGGTCCTTGCCGCCATCGGCCAGCGCTACCGGCGCGGCCAGGGTCGGGCCGAGGGTGCTGCCGGGGAACTTGCCGGCCAGCTCCGCGGCGCTCTCGCCCTTCTGCGGGGCGAAGGCGGCGACATAGACCAATGCCTTGACGTTGGGCCGATCGCTGGCTGCGGCACTGATCACGTTGCCGCCGTAGGAATGGCCCACGAGCACCACCGGCCCCTTGACACTGCCGACGATGTTGCCGATGTAGGCGCCGTCGCTGGCCACGCCGCGCAGTGGGTTGGCGGCGGCGATCACCTTGTAGCCGTCCTTTTCCAGGATACGGGTCACGCCGTTCCAGCTGGACGCATCGGCGAAGGCGCCGTGCACCAGCACCACCGTCGGTTTCACCGGAGCCGCGAAAGCGCTGCCGGCCAGCAGGCCGCTGGCGAGCGCCAGGGCGGTGAGGGTTTTGTTCATCATGGTTCTCCTGAGTCGGGGGGTGGAGCTGGTATTGCTCTTGTAGGAGCGAGCTTGCTCGCGAACACATACCACCGGGCGTTCCGGCGCGAAGCGGGTTCGCGAGCAAGCTCGCTCCTACAGGGCTGTCGGGGTGCGGGGAAAATCGCTGGACTCGCTCAACTCGCGCCACAGGCGCAGCTCTGCCAGGCGCGCCTTGTCGGCGTTCTCGATGGCCAGCAGCGCATCGCTGCCCAGGGCCAGGCGCAACGGCGGACGATCCATCCAGGCCACCGCAAGGATCGCCTGCGCGGCACGCTGCGGATCGCCCGGCTGGCTGCCGTCGTAGGCCCGCTGCCGGCGCGCCACGGCACCCACCACGGCGTCGTACTCGAAACGCCCTTCGGAGAGCCTCGTCGAGGCGCCGGCGAAGTCGGTGCGCAACCCGCCGGGCTCGATGATGGTCACCCGCACACCGACTTGCGCCATTTCCCGCGCGAGCACTTCGGAGAAGCCTTCCACGCCCCACTTCGCCGCCGAATAGGGTGCGCGCCCCGGCGCGCCGATGCGCCCGCCTACCGACGACAGCTGGATGATGTGCCCGCTACGCTGACGGCGCAGGAGCGGAATCGCCGCCTTGGTGACGATGATGGTGCCGAACAGATTGGTCTCGATCTGCCGGCGGAACTCCTCCAGCGGCGTGTCTTCCACCGAATTGACGTTGCCGTATCCGGCGTTGTTGACCAGCACGTCGAGCCCGCCGAACTCCTCCACCATCTGCGCCACGGCGTCCTGCGCCGCTGCCGGGTCGGTGACGTCCAGGGGCGCCAGGCGCAATGTCTGCGGGTAGAGCCGGGCGAGGTCCGCCAGAGCGTCCGGGTCGCGTGCGGTGGCGAGCAGGCGGTGCCCGGCCTGCAGCACCACTTCGGCGAGCGCACGGCCCAGCCCGCGGGAGCAACCGGTGATCAGCCATCGTTGGTTCATGGGAACCTCCACTTCTCTCAAGGTGTAGCGCTCAAGGTGTAGCGCTCAAAGTGCAGCTCTCAGGGTGCGTAGCGGGTGAAGACCAGGTCGTGATCCTTCACCCGCGCCTGGTGGCAGGCCAGGCAGGTCTGGTGTTGTGCTTCATCGGCGGGCTTGCCGTCGATGAAGCGGGCGAAACCCCAGCCGCCGGTGGCCGCGTACTTCTTCGAGTCCTTGACCATGAACTGCACGGTGGTAGCGGCGCCGGGAATCGACGCCGGTTCGAACTCCGGCGACTGCACGTGCTTCCAGGCGAGCTTGGCCAGCACGCTGCCATCGGGGAACGGCAAGGTGCCCGCCCGATAGGCCTTCATGGCGATGTCATTGCCCAGCACCGCGCGCAGTTCATTCAGCGGCGCCGCCTCCTGGGCGGGCGCCACCAGTTGCCAGTTGCGGTACCCCTCAGGCATGCGCACACCGTAGATCGGCGAGGCATCCCCTTCGGCCCTGGCGCCCGCCGTCACCAGCAAGGCGAAGCCGGCCAGGGCAATGCGATGGAACGCTTTTCCTGCGAGGGTCATGGCGGCTCTCCGGCTCACAGATGATCGGCGTCGATCACGGCCTTGACGAAGGCGTCCGGCGCCTCCTGCGGCAGGTTGTGGCCGATGCCGCCGCTGATCAGGCGGTACTCGTACTTGCCGCTGAAGCGCTTGGCGTAGGCATCTGCCGGCGGGTGCGGCGCGCCGTTGGCGTCGCCTTCGAGGGTGATGGTCGGCACCTTGATGGTCGGGAATGCGGCCAGCTTCTTCTCCAGCTCCGCGTAGCGCGCCTCGCCTTCGGCCAGGTTCAGGCGCCAGCGGTAGTTGTGAATGGCGATCGGCCCCTGGTCGGGGTTGTCCAGGGCCTGCGCGCTGCGTTCGAAGGTGGCGTCGTCGAACTTCCACTGCGGCGAAGCCAGTTGCCAGATCAGCTTGGCGAACTCATGGCGGTACTTGTCGTAGCCGGCCTTGCCGCGCTCGGTGGCGAAGTAGAACTGGTACCACCACTGCAGCTCGGCGGCCGGCGGCAGCGGCGCCTTGCCCGCTTCCTGGCTGCCGATCAGGTAGCCGCTGACCGACACCAGCGCCTTCACCCGTTCCGGCCAGAGCGCCGCGACGATGTCCGCCGAGCGCGCGCCCCAGTCGTAGCCGGCAAGCACCGCGCTCTTGATCTTCAGCGCGTCCATGAAGTCGATGACATCCACCGCCAGCGCGGCCGGCTCGCCATTGCGCTTCGTGGAAGCGGAGAGGAAGCGCGTCTCGCCGTAGCCGCGGGCGTAGGGAATCAGCACGTGGTAGCCCTTGGCGGCCAACTGCGGCGCCACTTCGCTGTAGCTGTGGATGTCGTACGGCCAGCCGTGCAGCAGGATCACCGCCGGGCCATCTGCCGGGCCGGCTTCGGCGTAAGCGACGTTGAGCAGGCCGGCGTTGACATGCTTGAGCGGGCCGAAGGACGGGTCAGACGCCGGCGCCGTGGCGGCTTGCGCCAGCGAGCAGGCGGTAAATTGCGCAACAACGATGGCCAGCGCCGAGGCGCTGAGGAGCGAGTGCTTGAACAGAGTCATCACGGTTCTCCATGGCAGGCCCCTGGCCTGCCCGGTGGGTGCCGGCAGCCGGCGGGGTTCAGGGGGTGTTCAATTGGGTTCGCAGCGGGCGAAACGCTTCGCGCAGTTCCTCGCTGAACAATTGCGGCTGTTCCCAGGCGGCGAAGTGGCCGCCCTTGTCCACCGCATGGAAGTAGTCCAGCGACGGATAGGCACGTTGCGCCCAGCTCTTCGGCGCGCGGTAGATCTCGCCGGGGAACACCGTGATGGCCACTGGTACCTTGATCTGCGCGGTCTTCTGCGCGGCGGCGCTGAAGTTGTTGTTGTTGTTTTCCCAGTAGAAGCGCGAGGAGGAAGCGCCAGTATTGGTCAGCCAGTAGAGCGAGATATCGTCGAGCATCTCGTCGCGGCTCAGCACGCGCTCGGGCTCGCCGCCGCTGTCGGTCCAGGCGGCGAACTTCTCGTACATCCAGGCGGCCATGCCGGCGGGCGAATCAGCCAGCGAGTAGCCGATGGTCTGCGGGCGGGTCACCATCATCGCGCCGTAGGCGGCGTTGCGACCGAAGAAAGTGCTCAGCGCGTCGAACGCGCGGCGCTCCTCGACGCCCAGCCCGGCGGGCGCCGGAGCGCCGCTGTTGATCGGTCCGACCAGCTCCGGCGGCACCGTCGCCGGCATGTTCAGATGGATGCCCAGCAGGCCGGCCGGGGCCAGTCGGCCAAGGGCATCGGAAATCACCGAGCCATGGTCGCCGCCCTGGGACACATAGTGGCTGTAGCCCAGCCGCTTCATCAGCACGTCCCACGCACGGGCCACCCGGTCCGGACCCCAGCCGGTGGCGGTCGGCTTGCCGGAGAAACCGTGGCCGGGAATGGCCGGGATCACCACGTCGAAGGCGTCTTCCGCGCGCCCACCGTAGGCCACCGGATCGGTCAGCGGGCCGATGGTCTTGAGGAACTCCAGCGGCGAGCCGGGCCAGCCGTGGGTGAGGATCAGCGGCATGGCGTGCGGCTCTTTCGAACGCACGTGGATGAACTGGATATCCACGCCATCGATGCGGGTGACGAACTGCGGCAGCGCATTGAGTCTTGCCTCGGCACGGCGCCAGTCGTAGTCCTTGCCCCAGTAGTCCACCAGCGCGCGGACCTTCTCCAACTGGATGCCCTGGGAGGCATCGTTCACCGTCTCGCGGTCCGGCCAGCGCGTCGCGGCGATGCGCCGACGCAGATCGTCCAGTTGCTCCTGCGGCATCTGGATGCGGAACGGCCGCACGCTCTCATCGGCCGGCGCAGTATTGCTGGCAGTGGCAGCGAACGTTTGCTGCATCAGATGGTGCTGGCCATCACCGAGCAGGAACAGGCCCACGGCGGTAGCCATGAGCGAACGGCTGAAGCGGCGACGAAGGTGAGGCGCTAACGGGACAGCTGGCATGGTCGATCTCCCTGATTCACTGGCCGACGGATCGGCGACCTGCAGCGATCTCAACAAAGCGCGGGAGGTGCCGCGATTGCACCATGGTGTCGGTCGATACCTTGGTATCAGCCGTGCTCGCTCACATACCTGCAGTGCCGCAGCCGACACCTAGGTATCATTGGCAGCCCCGCCAACCAGGCGCATGCTCGCCCCACGGCTAGCGCCGGGAGAAGACCGGTATGCACAACGATGTCGTCGACAAGCTGCCCGACATGGCCTGGACCGCCAGCGCCCAAGGTCGCCTGGAAAGTGTCAACCAGGCCTGGCGTATCTATGCCGGGCGCGGCCTCGACGCCCTGGGCGAGCATGCCTGGCAGGCGCTGGTGCATCCCGACGACCTGTCGGCGTTGCAGCAAGGCTGGAGCGTCATTCGCGAGTCGGGCATTCCCCATGACCTGCAAGCGCGCCTGCGCCGGCATGACGGCACATACCGGCGCTTCCTGCTGCGCGCCCGCCCGCTCACCGACAACGTCGGCGAACCCGCCGGCTGGTGCGGGCAGAACATCGATATCGAGGACCTGCTGGCGCCGCCGCCCACGAGCGTGACGCGCGAGACGCAGGATCTGATCGACAGCATTCCCGCGCTGATCTCGCTGATGACGCCGGCGGGCGAACTGGAATGCGTCAACCGGCACAACAGCGACTACCTGGGCGCCAGCTTCGAGGAGCTGCGTCACTGGACCAGTTCCGACACCATCCACCCCGACGACCTGCCCTGCGCGCTGGCCGCCTGGAAGCACTCGGTGGCCAGCGGCGATCCCTACAACTTCCAGCAAAGGGTGCGCGGCGCAGACGGCATCTATCGCTGGTTCCACGTGCGCGCCCTGCCCCATCGCGACAACGCAGGACGCATCCAGCGCTGGTTCGTGCTGAAGGTGGACATCGACGAGCAGCGGCGAGACCAGGTATTGATCGCTCAGGCGCAGAAGTCGCTGGCCAGTGCACTGGAAGAAGTCAGCGTTTCCGAAGACCGCCTGCGCACGCTGATCGACGCCGTACCGGGCTTCGTCTGGCGCACCGATCCCGATGGCAGCGTGGAATTCCTCAACCAGCGCTGGTTCGACTACACCGGCATGACGCCCGAAAACGCCGCCGGCACCGGCTGGATGACCGCCCTGCATCCCGACGACGCACCGGCGCTGGGCGTCTACTGGCAAGGCCTGCTGGAAGCGGGCAGCGCCGGCGAGTTCGAGGCGCGGCTGCGACGCTTCGACGGCAGCTACCGCTGGTTCCTCATCCGCGCGGTGCCGCAGCTCGACGCAGCCGGCCGCGTGCTCAAGTGGTACGGCGGCAACACCGATATCCACGTGCGCAAGCGCGCCGAGCTGCTGCTGGCCGGCGAGAAGCGCCTGCTCGGCCTGATGGCCGGCGGCTGCGCCCTGTCGCAGGTGCTGGAAACCTTGTGCGAGCTGGTGGAAGCCAACCTCGAGGACAGCCGCTGCGCCATCACCCTGGTCGCGCCACGCCATGGCCGCTTGCCGGAAGCAACGCTGCGCCTGCAGGCCGGCGCCGCACCCCACCTGCCGGCTTCGTTGCATGGCGGTGCCGATGGCCAGCCAGTGGACGCACTGAACAGCCCGCAAGCGCGAGCCGCATTGGACAACATCACGCTGCAGATCGACGACCTGGCCGGCGAGACACGCTGGCCCGCCTGGCGACAACGGGCGCAGGGCTGCGGCCTGCACGCGCTGGCCGCTACACCGGTGGTGTCCACTGACGGCGACGTGAGCGGCATCCTCTCGGTGTATTTCACCCGGCCCGAGGCGATCGACGACAACCAGCGCGCGCTGATCGCGCAATTCACCCACCTCGCCAGCATCGCCATCGAACGTGCCCGCAGCGAGGCGGCGCTGCGCCAGAGCGAAGCGTTCCTGGCCAAGGCCCAGCGCATCAGCCTGACCGGCACCTTCTCCTGGCGCGTGGACAACGACGAGATCGCCTGGTCGGAGGAAATCTACCGGCTGCTCGACCTTGCGCCCGGCCTGACGCCGAGCTTCGAGCTGATCTTCTCGCGCATCCATCCCGACGACCGCGCCACAGTGGAAGAGATGCTCAAACACCAGCGCCGCGCCGGCCGCGACTTCGAACACGAACACCGGCTGTTGCTTCCCAGCGGCGCCGTGCGCCACGTGCACCTGGTCGCCCAGGCCACTCGCGTGGCTGACGGCGCGCTGCTGTACATCGCCACCGCGCAGGACGTTACCCAGCGCCGCCTCGCCGAGGAAACCCTGCACCGGACCCGCGCCGAGCTGGCTCACGTCGCCCGCGTCGCCAGCCTGGGCGCGCTGACGGCTTCGATCGCCCACGAGGTCAACCAGCCGCTGGCGGGCATCATCACCAACGCCAGCACCTGCCTGCGCATGCTCGGGGCGCAGACACCGAACCTGGAAGGCGCGCGCGAAACCGCGCGGCGCACCATCCGCGACGGCAACCGCGCGGCGGATGTGATCAAGCGACTGCGCGCCCTGTTCGCCCGCCACGAAGCGGTAAGCGAAGAGGTCGACCTCAACGAAGCCGCGCGGGAAGTGATTGCCATGCTGCACAACGAACTGCAGCGCCACGGCGTGACCGTCGTGCCGACGCTGCAGGATGAACTGCCCACCGTGAGCGGCGACCGCGTGCAACTGCAACAGGTGATCCTCAACCTCATCCTCAACGCCATCGATACGCTGGGCGAAGTGCAGGACCGCCCCCGCCAGCTGCGCATCAGCACCGGCCATGATCTGGATGCAAGCATCTTCCTGGCGGTGCGCGACAACGGCGCGGGCTTCGCGCCGGAGGACGCGGGCCGCCTGTTCGATGCCTTCTTCAGCACCAAGCGATCAGGCATGGGCATCGGCCTGTGGGTCAGCCGCTCGATCATCGAGCACCACGCCGGCCGGATCTGGGCCACCACCCACGATGGGCCGGGCTCCACCTTCATCTTCGCGCTGCCGCAGGCGCTCTCGCCGGCGCTATCCAACCACGACCAACCGACGGAGATCTGCTGATGGCCACGCCCCTGCTCGTGTCGGTGGTTGATGACGACGAATCGGTGCGCGAATCCCTGCCGGACCTGCTGCGCGAGTTCGGCTTCGAGGTCAGCGCATTCTCCTCGGCGGAGGATTTCCTCGCCTCGGACGCGCTGCTGCTCACCCGCTGCCTGATCCTCGACGTATCGATGCCGGGCATGAGCGGGCCGCAACTGCAGAAGGAACTGGCCCTGCGCGCGATTCCCGTGCCGATCATCTTCATCACCGCCTACAGCGACGCGACCACCTGCCCGCGCCTGATCGCCCAGGGAGCGGTGGCCTGCCTGCTCAAGCCGTTCAGCGAAGCGGAACTGCTCAAGGCGCTCAGCGCCGCCCTGCCGGTCGGCTGACAGCCCGGTCGACGCCACTCGGAGGACATGGCATGTTGCATCACCATCCGGCCCATACCGGCCAAGCCCCGCGAACGGAAGCCCTGCCGATGCCTGAGGCGACACCCATCGTCTACGTGGTCGACGACGACATCTCGGTGCGCGAGTCACTGGAGCTGCTGATCCGCTCAGCCGGCTGGCGGCCCGTGCTGTTCGACGCCGCCAGCGCCTTCCTCGACGAGCCCCCGAGCCCAGCGCCCAGCTGCCTGGTGCTGGACGTCAACCTGCCGGACCTCAATGGCCTCGACCTGCAGCGCAGCGTGGCCGGCAAGCGCCCGGCGATGCCGATCATCTTCATCACCGGCTACGGTGACGTGCCGCTCACCGTCCGCGCGATGAAAGCCGGCGCGGTGGAATTCCTCACCAAGCCGTTCGACAGCGACACGCTATTGCAGGCCATCGCCGACGCCCTGGAACACAGTCGCGCCGCGCTCGGCCAGCAGTCACGCCTGGACGTCCTGCGCCAGGCCTATGCCCTGCTCACCAGTCGCGAGCGGGAAGTGCTGGAGATGGTGGTGGCCGGCCGCCTGAACAAGCAGGTAGCGGCCGACCTGGGCATCAGCGAGATCACCGTGAAAGCGCACCGCGGCCGGGTCATGCGCAAGATGCAGGCGCGCACGCTGCCGGACCTGGTGAACATGGCGGCAACGCTCGCCATCACACCGCCCGAGAGCCGCTGAGTTCGGCTCAGGCGCTCTCGCCCAGTGTCCGCCGCAGTACTTCCAGCTGGCGAACATCCAGCGTGTCGACACCTTCTTCGGGTTGGCAGGCCTCCAGCAGCGCCAGCGCTTCTGCCCTGTCGCCCTGCTTCACCCGCAGCCGCGCGAGGTCCAGACTCGAACGCAACACCCAGGCGCGGGCGTTCTGTTCGCGCGCCATGGCCAGCGAGCCCTGCAGCATACGTTCAACGGCCTGATCACCCTCCTCGCCCAGCGCACCGATGACCTGCGCTTCGATACGCATCAACTCCGGCAACGCATAGGCATCGCCGCTGCTGCGGCAATGCGCGATGCAGCGCCGCGCCACACCCAGCGCACGGCGATATTCGCCGGCGAGGACAAGGCCCTCGGCCAGGGCGATCTCGAACGACGTGGTCAGCAATTCGTAGCGCATGCCGTGCAGGCGCGTGAGGCTTTCTTCCAGCTGCCGCACGGCATCACCGGGTTGCTCGCGGCGAATCGCGATGGCCGCACGCAACCCTGGCGTCGCGGCCTGATAAGGCGCAAAGGCGTTGGCCTCGGCAATGCGGCTGAAAGTCGCCAGGCTACGCTCGGCCTTGTCCAGCTCACCGGTCCAGATATGGATGCACAGCGTCCACACCAGGGCGATGCAATGGGTGGCCGGATGATTGAGCTCCGCCGCCTCGGCCTCCACCTGGTCCGCCCAGCGCCGCGACTGGTCGGCGCAACCGAGCAGCCAGAGCGTCCGCGCCAGGGCCAGCCCGGTGCGGTTGTGGTGGTCGAAGCCATAGTGCAGCGTGCGGCTGCGCTCCGAGGGCAGGCTGTTGCGCAGGGACTTTTCCAGTTCCTCGCGCGCCCGCTCCTGGTCACCCAGCAGGTGATGGGAAATGCCGGCGAGCGAGGCAGCCACCGCCACCGCTTCCGGCTCGCCGAGGATATCGCCCACCAGCACCGCACGGTCCGCCCACGCCAGTGACGAGGCGAAGTCGCCGATGCGTTCGTAGAAGATCTGCAAGCGCCCCAACACCCGCAGCTCGGCCCAGTGATCGCCCAGCGCCACCGCGATCTCCAAGGCCCGCAGCAGAGCCTTGCCGGCCGCCTCGCTGTTGCCGCGGGTGAACATCAGCACCAGCCCGAGGGCCGCCTGCAGCTCCATTTCGGTGGGCGTGCCGAAATAGCCCAGCTCCAGCAACTGGGTGGCGCGCGCACACCAGGTACGGCACTCCACCTGCAGCGAATAGTGCAGGAACAACGGCGCGCTGGCCGCCGCCAGCGGCAGCGCCAGGCCGGGGTCACCCTGCGGGCCGAAGCTCCATTCCAGCGCGCTGCGCACGTTGCCCAGCTGGCTGGCCAGGCGTACGCAACCCTCGTAGATCACCTCGGGTTCGCTACCCAGTTGCTGCAGCAGCCACAGGTAATAGGCAGCGTGACGGAAGGCCAGCGCGTGGGCCTCTTCGTGGCCGTGGGAGGCTGCCTTTTCGCGGGCGAACGCGCGGGTCATTTCCAGCAGACGATAGGCCGCGCCGGACTCGCTGCGGTCCACTGCCAGCAGACCCTTCGACGTCAGGTCATCGAGGATCGCCGCTGCCTCCAACGCATCGATCCGGCCGTCGGCGACGACCTGCGCGGCCGCCTCCTGGGAAAAGGGCCCGACGAAGACCGAAAGGCGGTCGAACACCAACCGCTCGCTCTCGGACAGCAGGCCGTAGCTCCAGTCCAGCATCGCGCGCAACGTCTGGTGGCGCGGCTGCGCGGTGCGCCGGCCGGACCAGCCCAGGGAAAACCGCTCTCCCAGCAGCGCATGGGTCGCCTTCACCCCATGGACCGCCACCCGTACCGCCGCCAGTTCGATGGGCAACGCCATGCCCCCCAGGCGCCGGCACATGTCGGCAATCAGGCCGGGGTCGCCGTCCTGCAGTTGCAGCGAGGCACTGGCGGCCTCCGCGCGCTCGACAAACAGCCGTACGGCCGGGAACTCCAGCAAGGCTTCGACCGGCAAGTCCTGAGGGTCTTCCGGGAAATCCAGCGGGCCCAGCCAATGTGCTTCTTCGTCCCGGGCACGCAGTGGCTCGCGACTGGTGGCAAGCAGGCCGACGCCGGGAGCGGCGTCGCGAATGCGCTCGGCCAGCGCGGACACCACGTCGACCACGTGCTCGCAGTTGTCGACGATCAACAGCAGATCCTGGCCCCTGAGATGAGCCAGCAGCACTGCCAACGGGTCCTCGGCCTGCACCGGCACGCCCACCGAGGCGGCCAGCGCCGAAGCTACCAGTTGCTCATCCTCGACCTGCGCCAGGTCGATGAAGCGCACCGCCTGCCGGCGCTCTGCGGCCAGGCGATGGCCTACCTCGTTGGCCAGGCTGGTCTTGCCGACGCCACCGGTGCCGACGATGGTGAAGAGCCGAGGTTCGCGCAGGCGCTGCAGGATCATCTGCACATCGGTTTCGCGTCCGATCAGCTTCACCCGCGGCGGCAAACTGCCGACGCCTTCGCTCATGCTCGCCACGGGCAGCACCGCCGGCGCCGCATCGCTTGCATGGCTCACCGGTGCGACAAAGGCATAGCCGACGCCCACCTGGGTGGCGATGTAGCGCGCGCCGTCTTCGCCGTCGCCCAGGGCGCGGCGCAGGCCGGTCATGTGGAAGCGCAGGCTGCCCTCTTCCACCACCATGTCGGGCCACACGCGCTTGAGCAGCTCACGCTTGGAGAGCACGCGGCCGGGCTTTTCCAGCAGGGCGAGCAGCAGGTCGAAGGCACGCCCGCCGATGTCCATCGGCTGCGCATCACGGGTGAGCAGGCGCTTGCCGGGGACGACCCGGAACGGGCCGAATTCGATCGGCGCTTTCAGTGAGGAGGACTGATCGTCCGCTGCGGACTCCACGGGGCGTCTCTTCCGACTAAGGGAGTGGGCGCGAGACTGGCCCGCAAGTCCTAGCAGGATAGGAGTTTCGAGCGCGCGATCAAGCCTTGGGCGTGACCTTTTATGAGGGCTGTCACGCTATATGGCCAGCGGAGGCTACTTCAGCGCAGGCTCAGGGTTACCGCGACGTTGCCCCGCAACGCTTTCGAGTAGGGGCAGCTCTGCTGCGCGGCATCCACCAGCCGCTGCGCCAGCTCGGGGTCCAGGCCCGGCAACTGGATGACCAGGTGTGCGCGCAGGAAGAAACCGTTCTCGCCGTGCATCAGCTCAACTTCCGCATCCACCGTCGTCTCCACCGGAAACTCCAGCTTGCGCGCGTTGGCGGCATGGCGCAGTGCACCGATGAAACAGGCCGACCAGCCAGCGGCGAACAGTTGCTCGGGATTGCTGCCCTCTCCCGGCGCCCCCGGCGGCGTCAACCGAACGTGCAACCGGCCATCATCACTGCGCGCTTCGCCATCACGGCCGCCACGGGTATGCACGCGGGCGGTGTAGAGAACCTTCTCGATCGACTGCATCGGGACTTCCTGAAAACGTGGGTTCAGTGGGCTGCGGCGGTACGCCTGCGCCGCGCCGGCTTTTTTGTCTCTCGCTCGGCAGAGGCCACGACCTGCGCCACATTGCGGTGGGCACTCAGCTCGTGCCGGGCCAGCTCCAGCAGCCATGCGCGAAAGGGAACGAGGGGATCGTAGCCGGCGCGCTGCCGATCCACCTGGCGCAAGGTGGCGCGCAGCAGCTCGCCCACATCCTGCTGGCCGATTCGACCGGCCTGCGCCTGCCCCTCGAAGAAGGCAATGAGCAGGGGCAATACGGCCATGTAAAGCTGACGCAATGCCGCCTCGCCGAGCTCACCGGAACCGAGGATCAGCGCGCCGAACTCCGCATTGCTGCGCCGCCCCGCCAGATTCATGCAGCCATCATGCTGGGTCATGGAGGCCTCCCTGATTAGCCAATGACACTTGGCTGCCAGCGTGGCAAGGCCGGCGCAATCAGGCGAGTTATCTGCTGTTAGCTCTTGTTAGCTGGCCGCGCCTTGCACCCGCCAAAAGCAGAAACCCGAGCGAGGCTCGGGTTTCCGGTGGGGCGGATGACGGTCGATGATGCTCAGTAAGGCGAGGGCTCGGCGCTGAAAGCCTCGACCGCCTGCACCAGTCCCTGGGCCGCCAGCATCACCAGCTCACGACCTTTCTCAGGCGAGGCCAGGCCCGGATCGGAGCCCATGCGCCCGTCGGGATGGCGCGCGCGGAAATCCGCGGCCTCGCGGATCGGGCCCCAGTTGGCGATTGGCGGCGAGTACTCGGCGGACTTGATGTGCTGCGGATAGGCCCACTGGGTGACGGCGATCTCCGAAGGCGTCGCGTGGATGCCATGGCCCTTGGGGAACTGCCGGTTGGCCAGCTCGCCGACACCTTCCAGGTCCCACCAGTTGCACAGCTTCAGGGCGAACCCCGCCGGGCGTCGGGCGAAGCTGGCCTGGGCGTAGAGTTCGGAGAATGCCGCCTCGATGGAAGCGACGTTGCCGCCGTGGCCATTGAGGAAGAGGATCTTCTCGAAGCCATGGGCGGCCAGGGAACTAACCCAGTCGCAGATGGCGGCGATAAAGGTCGAGGGGCGCAGCGTGATGGTGCCGGGGAAGCCCAGGTGGTGCTGCGCCATGCCGATGTTGAAGGTCGGCGCAATCAGGATATCCGCCGACTTCTGCGCCTCATGGGCGATGATTTCCGGGCACATCCAATCGGTCCCCAGCAGGCCGATGGGACCGTGCTGCTCGTTGGAGCCGATGGGAATGACGATGGTCCGGCTGCGGCCAAGGAACTGCTCGATTTCGGACCAGGTGCACAGGGGTAGGAGCATGGAGACCTCGCGATTCGACGGATTCACCTGGGTGGTTGAGCGTGCTGTGGCCTGGCCGCGCACGCTCAGGCTGAGGGACTCCCGGACGGCTGGCCGGGTTACCCGTGACAGGAATGACACCATGAGCGTCGCCGTGGCGGACATTGCACCATGGTGTCTATCGGCGGCTCGGGATGAGCGAGCCGGCCGAGCCGGAACTCCAGGCGAGCGTAGGAGCGGACTCCGTCCGCGATGATGTCCGGCGCACTGCGAAGCCAATCGCGGACAGAGTCCGCTCCTACAGGGATTTGGGCTTGATCGAATACAACCCCGCCAGCAGGATCAGCAGCGCGCCAGAAACCGTCCACGCCGTCGGCGCTTCGCCAAAGACAAACAGGCCGATCAGCGTGGCGAAGGCCAGCAGCGAGTAGTTGAACGGCTGCAGCGTCGAGGCCTGGGCATACTTCAGCGCCTGGATCAGCAGCAACTGGGCGATCACCCCGGAGACGGCGACGATGGACATCAGCAGCGCCTCGTGAGGCGTCGGCGTGACCCAGGCGGGAAGCCCGGCGGAGGTGGCCGCCACGGCGCCGACAACCGCCATGTACAACGTGGTGGTGGCGAAGGAGTCGGTGTGGCTGATGCGTCGCGAAAGGATGTTGAAGAAGGCGAAGGTCAGCGCCGCCGCCAGCGGAATCAGCGCCGCGAGTTCGAACACGCCCATACCCGGGCGCAGGATCAACAGCGTGCCGCCGAAACCCACCACCGCCGCCAGCCATTGCCTGGCCACCATCCGCTCACCGAGGAACACCCGAGCCAGGCCCAGTGTCATCAACGGGAAGACTGCGTAGAGCGCGTGGGTCTCGGCCAGTCCGAGGTAACGCAGCGCCAGCCCGAAGATGGCGATCTCGCCCACGCCCAGCAGCGCGCGCACCACCTGTTGCCAGGGGCTGGCACTGCGGCAGGCGGCGCGAATACCGCCCTGGGCACGGCAGACGATAAGCGCGAACAGCACGAATACCCAGTAGCGCACCATCACCAGCTCGGCCACCGGCAAGTGGCGGACCAGCACCTTGGTGATGCCGTCCTGGCAGGCAAAGATGAGCATCGACAGCAGGCACAGGGCGATGCCCAGGCGCGGATTGCTGGTAGCGGCCAGCGCGGCGGCCGCAGTCTTGCTGGTCATGGTGGAAGGCTCGCGGGCAAGTGGCGGCCTCGCTTGGGCGCCTCCAGCGCTTGTGCCGCAGTGGCCGGGGGCGGTCAAGCCACACGGCGCTGGCAAGCACGCCGATGTCGCCTGCAAGCCGCCGGCACTTCAATCCTGCGCCGCTTCCCTCTACAGTCTGGCGACCCGCACAAGGCCACAACGGTGATCCATGGACAGGTTTCAGGAAATGACGGTGCTGCTGGCCGTGGCCGAAGCCGGCAACTTTGCCGCAGGCGCCAAGCAGCTGGGCCTGTCGCCACCCAGCGTGACCCGCGCCATCGCTGCGCTGGAGCAGCGCCTGGGCACCCTGCTGCTGGCCCGCAGCACCCGCAGCGTGCGCCTGACCGATGCTGGCCAGCGTTACGTCGAGGACTGCCGACGCATCCTGCAGGAGCTGGAGGAAGCCGAGGAACTGGCCTCCGGCAGCGCCCTGCGCCCGCGCGGCAACCTGACGGTGACGGCCCCGGTGCTGTTCGGCGAGCTGTACCTGATTCCGCTGATCGCCAGCTACCTGGACGCCCACGCCGAGGTGACGGTCAACGCGCTGCTGGTCGACCGCGTGGTGAATATGCTCGACGAGGGCATCGACGTCGCCGTGCGTATCGGCCAGTTGCCAGAGAGCAGCCTGAGCGCATTGCGCGTCGGCGAAATCCGCCCGGTAGTCTGCGCGTCCCCTGCCTTCCTCGACCGCCACGGTCGCCCGCAGCACCCCAATGACCTGCTCGACGCGCCGGTGGTGATGGCCGCTACCAGTGTGCTGCTCACGGACTGGCAGTTCGTCACATCTGACGGACCGCTGACCCTGCGCCCGCCGTCGCGCTTCGTGGTCAGCTCGAACAACGCGGCGATCCATGCCGCGCGCCTGGGCGGTGGCTATACCCGCGTGCTCTCGTACCAGGCCGCCGAAGCCGTGGCTCGCGGCGAGTTGGAGATTGTCCTGGACGAATTCTCCACGGCGCCGCTACCCATTCACCTGCTCTACCAGGATGGCACGCGGCTGCCGGCGAAGGTCCGCAGCTTCGTCAATCATTGCGCGGAGCGCCTGCGCGCCGACCCGGCCCTGCAGGCCGCGCAGCCGTGAGCCGCTACCGGGAGATGCAGGCGTTCGATGCCGTGGCGCGCTCCGGCAGCCTTGCCGCAGGCGCACGGCAGCTGGAACTGTCCACCGCCACGGTGATGCGCCTGGTCGCCGCACTGGAGTCGCGCCTGCGCTGCGAGCTGTTGCTGCGCGGCCCGCGCGGAGTCGAGTTGAACGACAGCGGCTTAACCTTCGCCGCCAGCTGCCGGCAGATTCTCCAGGGCATCGATGAGGCGGAAGGCTCGCTCGGCGGCTTGCAGGCGCACCCGGCCGGGCCTCTGAGCCTGTCCCTGCCGCTGCTGATGGCCGACCGTATCTTCGCACCCATCGCCCTGGATTACCTGGCCGCCTTTCCCGATGTGCGTCTGCTCAGTCGGCACCGGGAAGACTTGCCGCGCCTGCTGGAGGATGGCATCGACGTCGCCCTGGTGATTGGCGCCCTGCCCGATTCATCCGGCTTCGCCCTGCCGGTGGGCACGGTACAGCCGGTGATCTGTGCGTCGCCTGCCTACCTCGCGCGCCATGGCGTGCCGCGGGCGCCGGAGGACCTCAAGGCGCATCGCATCATCGTCGCCGGCAGCCAGGGTGCGATCAGCGAGTGGCGCTTCCGCCATCAGGACGCACCACGATCGGTGCGCCTGACTCCACGTCTGACGTGCAGCACCACCCACGCGGCGATCCGCGCCGCCAGCCTGGGGCTCGGCCTGACCCGTTGCATGAGCCACGAGGCCCATGCCGAGCTGAGCGACGGGCGACTTCAGGTGGTATTGCCGGATTACGCCGCACCCGGCCTGCCGGTGCAGCTGATCTACCGCGAAGGCCGTCGCGCCGCGGCGCGGGTGCGGACCTTCCTCGATTTCGTGGTGCCGCGTCTGCGGGCGCATCCGGCGTTGCGCGGCTGACGCGCGCGCTGTCCAGAAGCGCACTTTCACCCTTCTGCGCTCTGGGCGGTTCGCGAGCAAGCTCGCTCCTACAAGGAAACACCGGAGTTGACCTGTAGGAGCGAGCTTGCTCGCGAACATCGCCACTACGGGGCCTGAAATGAGGCGTGCCATCAGGCAGCTCTCGCCCCCATTCTTCCGCATTCTGAAACGCTGGATTGCCAGCCCTGGCGATTCTGCGCAGCCCGCATCGAGCGCAGCATTCACCCATCAGCTCGAGCAACCCACCACGGCCCGACTCGCGCTGCATCCCCACTCAAGTCAACGGAGTCATCGTCATGTCCCACACCATCAAGCTCTACCGCCACCCGCTGTCCGGCCACGCTCATCGCATCGAGCTGATGCTCTCGCTGCTGCAACTGCCCACCGAGCTGATCTCGGTGGACCTCGCCAAGGGCGCGCACAAGCACCCTGACTTCCTCGCCCTGAATCCCTTCGGCCAGGTGCCGGTGATCGATGACGAAGGCGTCATCGTCGCCGACTCCAACGCCATCCTCGTCTACCTGGCGAAAAAATACGGTAACGGTCGCTGGCTGCCGGAAGACCCGCTCGGCGCCGCCCGCGTCCAGCGCTGGCTGTCGGTGGCCGCTGGGCAGGTCGCCTTCGGTCCCGCTGCCGCACGGCTGGTCACCGTGTTCGGCGCGGCCTTCAACGCACAGGAAGTCATCACCCGTGCCCACACACTGTTCCAGGTGATGGAACGCGAGCTGGCCAGGACGCCCTTCCTGGCCGGCACCGAGGCGACCATCGCCGACGTGTCCAACTACGCCTACATTTCCCATGCACCGGAGGGCAACGTCTCCCTGCAGGACTACCCCAACCTGCGCGCCTGGCTGGCCCGCGTGGAGGCCCTGCCGCACTTCGTGCCGATGCAGCGCACCGCTATCGGCCTGCAAGCCTGATGCAACCCTTGCCGCCGGGATGAACCGGCGGCACCTTCTGCGAGGTGCTTGTCATGTTCCAGTTGCCCAAACACCGTACCTCCCCCTGGCACGCCGGCGAGAAGGCAATCCAGGAGCGTGTCGGCGTCGCCGAGCGCATGGAAGTCCATGGCCAGAGAGTCATTCGCGACTACATGCCCGACCAGCACCGCGAGTTCTACCACCAGTTGCCCTTCATCATCGCCGGTGCCGTGGATGACCAGGGCCGGCCCTGGGCGACCCTGCTCGAAGGCGCGGAAGGCTTTGTCACCTCGCCCGACCCCAAAAGCCTGCTGCTCGACAGCGTACCTGACAGCCAGGACCCCGCCGCCAGCGGCCTGCGGGCCGGCCAGGCCATCGGCCTGCTGGGCATCGAACTGCACACCCGCCGGCGCAACCGCATGAATGGTGTCCTCCGCGAGGTCGACGGCGGCCTGCTGACGGTGGCCGTCGAGCACTCCTTCGGCAACTGCCCGCAGTACATCCAGAAACGCGAATGGAGCCGCGACGAGCAGCGCTACAGCCAACGCGCCCCGCGCGAGGACTTCAGCGCGCTGAACGATGAACTGGCCGCGATCATCCGCGACGCCGACACCTTCTTCGTCGCCAGTTACGTGCGGCACGAAGACGGTGATCGCTCGGTGGACGTTTCCCACCGCGGCGGCCGCCCCGGCTTCGTCAAGGTAGACGGCAACCGCCTGGTCATTCCGGACTATGCCGGCAATTTGCACTTCAACACCCTGGGCAACCTGCAGGCCAACCCGCAGGCCGGGTTGCTCTTCGTCGACTTCGCCAGCGGCGACGTGCTGCAGGTCCATGGCCGCACCGAAATCCTCTTCGACAGCCCGCTGCTGACCGCCTTCGAAGGTGCCGAACGTCTATGGACCCTGGAGGTGCAGCATGTCGTGCTGCGCCGGAGTGCCCTGGCGCTGCGCTGGAGCTTCCGCGAGTACTCGCCGACCAGCCTGATGACCGGCACCTGGGCCGAAGCCGACGCAAAACTGCAGGAGCGCGAACAACGCCAGCAATGGCAGGACTGGCCGGTGCTGCGCGTGGAGCAGGAAAGCGACGACATCCGCTCGTTCTACCTGCAAGCGCCGGCCGGCATTGCCGTGAGCTTTGCGCCGGGGCAGCACCTGCCCGTGCGCCTGGCGGTCGGCGAGCAGACGCTGATCCGCACCTACAGCCTTTCCAGCGCGCCGTCGGACAACGAACTGCGCATCAGCGTGAAAGCCCAGGGACCGGCTTCCCGCCACCTGCACGAGCAGGTTCGGGCGGGCGGCCGCCTGCAGGTCCGCGCGCCCATGGGCAGCTTCACCCTCAAGGGCGACAGCGGGCGGCCGGTCGTGTTGATCGGCGCAGGTGTGGGCATCACCCCGCTGCTGTCGATGCTGCGCGAACTGGTGGCGGGCCCTGCGCGGCGCGTCCACCTGTTCCAGTCCGCGCGGACGCTGGGCCAATTGCCGTTCCAGCAGGAAATCGCCGAGCTGCGCCAGCGCGCGCCGCAACTGCAGGTCCATCGCGCGCTCAGTCGTCCCGAAGCGGACGCCAATCTGGGCCGTGATTTCGAACTGGTCGGGCGCCTGGATATCGAGGCGATCAAGGCACGGCTGCCGTTCGATGATTACGACTTCTACCTGTGCGGCCCCGGCGAATTCACCCAGGCGATCTATGACGGCCTGCGTGACCTGAACATCGCCGATACGCGCATCCACGCCGAAACCTTCGGCCCGTCGACACTCAAGCGTCATGGTGACGGTGGCAAACCAACGCTGGTGCAGCCGCCCGCTGCCACCGAGCCGGTGCCGGTGTACTTCGCCGGCTCCGCCAAGGAGGCGCGCTGGAAACCCGACAGCGGCAGCCTTCTGGAACTGGCCGAAGCCCGCGGGCTGACGCCCGACTTCAGTTGCCGCGGCGGCTCATGCGGCACCTGCCGGACGAAAATCGTCAGCGGCCAGGTGCACTACCCCAACCCGCCGGCAGAAATGCCCGAAGCCGGCAGCGCACTGATCTGCTGCGCCATCCCGGCGCAGGACGACGGCGGCGTGCAACCGCTGGTGCTGGACCTCTAGGGAGGCGAGTCGATCATGAACGCACTGCATTCCTTCGAAAGCGCAAACGGACGCTTCCCACGGTGGGACGAGGAGTTCGTCGAGTCGGCCGAAACCCGGTTCTGCGGGCCGAACGAGGCGGAAGTGGGTTTCCTGCTGCCGCAACTGCTGTCGACGCCCGGTTGCCCTTCGCGGTCGCGTACCGTGGAGTTCGGTGTGGCGCTGGTGCACTGGTTCAAACGCGCTCATTCCTGGGCGAAGTCCCTGTAGGAGCGAGCTTGCTCGCGAACAACCTGGCGCGCACACCGACGCTTGGGTGGAATGCGGTTCGCGAGCAAGCTCGCTCCTACAAAAAGCCAGCGTCACTCGTCTTCCCGCGCCGGAATCCACCACTCCTCGCCGCGCACCGTGCGGATGTACTCCGGCCAGCGGAAGCGGTGCGGAACCTTGAAGTCCTTCGGCAGCAGCGGTGCCTGCCAGTGTTCGCCGCCAATGCCGCCGCCAGTGCGCTCATTGAACTCGCGGGTCGCCGCGGCCAGCAGATCGGCATCGGTGAACAGCTCGATCAAGGTGCTGCCGATGGTCTTCGACGCCACGTCGATCATCGGGTCGATGGTCTCGCGGATACCGCCCAGGGCGTTGGATACCCAGTCCGGGTAGGTGAAGCCGGCTGGCGCGCTGAGCATCGGCCGGGCCACGTAGAGGCGCACGGTCGGGCAGTGCCAGGTGTACTCGGGGTAGTCGTCGGAGGTCAGGTACTTCTGCCAGGCCGGCATCTGCAGGCGCATCTGCCGCTCGCATTCCTGGGGTTCGATCAGCGCCTGGGTGGCCGGCAGGAAGGGCTCATCCATCGCATCCAGCCCCAGATTGGCCTGGATTTCCCGCGCCACGGCGATGGCTTTTTCGCCCCAGGTCGGCGCGCCGATGGCGGCGAGGTTGTCGTAGCAGGCCTGCGCCAGCGCGTGGTTGGCCAGCCCGCCACGGGACTTGCAGACCCAGGTCTTCTTCCACTGGCAGCCGGTAGCCATGGCCGCGGCGGCGGCGTTGTTGTCCATCACCGTGGAAATGGTCTCGGCCTGCTCGATGGAGTCGCAGCGCAGCAGGTACTGGATCTGCGAGATGTGCGGCGGCAGATTGTCGGCAGTAGCCTGCCCGGCGGTGAGGATGGCTTCGTTGAAACTCCACAGCCCGGTGAACGGCAGTGTCGAGCGGCGAAGGCTTTCGTTCAGCGTGTAGAAGTGCACCAGCGCATCGTTGGCCCCTGGCGCGCGGGCGGCCAAATGGTTCTGCGGGATCGGGCTGTAGCGGTCGGCGGCGATCCAGTTCTGCGGGTCTTCGCAGGTGAAGGTGTAGATGTACGAGTAGGCGATGCCGCAGTGCGTGTCCCAGGTGGTGGTGTTGTTCAGCGGCAACATGTAGGTGGGGTGGAAGCTGACGGCGGCGTCGAGGTCGTCGTAGTAGCCCTTGGCGGCGTGCACGGGCTTGGAGGCCCGCAGCTTTTCCGCCGGCTCGCCGAAGAACTTGATCGTCCCCGCAATACCGAACTCCAGCATCGCCGCCTTGGCCGCCAGCACGCCGCCCAGGGCGCTGATGCCCAGCGCCGAATGGGGATCGGTATGGCCGGGCGCGTACTTCGACAGCCCCTCGCGCGGCATCGGTCTGGTCGCCGCCGCCTGGCAGTTGCCCGGCACCGCATCGTATTCGGCGTAAGTGGCGAGGATCGGCCCTTCGCCGTTGCTGAAGGTGGCGACGAAAGCGGTGGGCATGCCGCCGCTGCCCTCTTCCACCGTGAAGCCTTCGCGGCGCAGCAGTTCCACGTACCAGGCGCAGGACTTGTACTCGCGGAACGCCGGCTCGGCGAAATGCCAGATCACCTGGTGCCAGTCGGACAACTGCTGGCGGTGCTCGTCGATCCACTGCTGGACGTAGGCCTTGAATTTCGACATGACGGCTTCCTCATCGTTGCCTGTTGTTGTTGTCGTGTGGCCTAGTATTGGTGAAGCAAAATTTGCAACAAGCGCAGGATTTCGCCACCCCATGTCCGGTTAGTTTCACCAATACAATTTCACCAATAGAGTTTCACCAATCGAGAATTGGACCGCCCATGCACTTTCCTTCGATGACCGCCCTGCGCGCGCTGGATGCCGTGGCCCGGCTGGGCAGCGTGTCCGCCGCTGCCCAGGAGCTGAACCTCACCCGCAGCGCGGTCAGCCACCGCCTCGCCACGCTGGAGGAGCGTCTGGGCTTTGCCCTGACCGAGCGCACCGGGCGCGGCATTCGTCTGACCTATCGGGGAGAAAGGTATGCGCGCGACGTGCAGCGCATCCTCGCGGAGGTGCAGCTGGCCGGCAGCAGCTTCGACGAGCAGCAGGTCAGCGGGCCGCTGTGCGTGAGTTGCAACCCCGGCTTCGCTACCTACTGGCTGTGCCAGCACCTGGGGGATTTCCTCGCGCAGTACCCGCAGGTGCAATTGCACGTAGTGACGCCGCGCGTGCCGCAGGACACCAGCGCCAGCGATGCCGACCTGTTCATCGCCTACGGCAGCGGCGACTGGCCGAACCAGACAGTGGAGCAACTGGTGGCGCTGCACTTCTTCCCGGTCTGCAGCCCGCGCCTGATCCACTCGCGCGGTGGCTTGCAGCAACCGGCAGACCTGGCCCACTACACGCTGCTGCACATGAACGACTTCGCCGACTGGCGCCTGTGGTTGGGCGCCGTGGGCGCCAGCGCCATCGATCACCGCTCCGGCGTGCTGTTCGCCGACGCGCCCTGCACCATCGCCGCCTGCATCGCTGCCCAGGGCGTGGCCATCGGCGACAACCTGCTCAGCGGCGATGCCCTGGCCCGTGGCTTGCTGGTGCGCCCGTTCGACATCACCATCCAGTCCAGCCGGGGCTATTTCCTGGTGACTGACCCGGTGAAGGCCGAGCGCCCAGTGGTGAAGGCCTTCAGCCAGTGGCTCAAGGCCCGTGTCGCCGCCACCACGCAGAGCGCCAGCGACCTCAGCCGGCCGCCACTGGCGATTCCCGACGAGGCGCGCTGAACGTCAGGCGATGCGCCGCAGCCCTTTGCGCGCCTTGGCGGAACGGGTGTAGCGGAACAGGTCCTTGGGATCGTTGTCCTCGTCCTCGCTCCAGGGCACCAGGTCGATGCGCTCGCCGAGGCCCAGGCGGCTGGCCTGTTCGTTCACGTAGCGCAGCGCCGAGTAGTCCTCGAGGGCGAAGCCGACCGAGTCGAAGATGGTGACCTGTTCGGCGCTGTCACGCCCGGCAAGCTGGCCGGCCAGCACGCGCCACAGGTCGGTTACCGGGAAGTCCGCCGGCATCTGCTGGATTTCGCCCTCGACGCGCGACTGCGGTTCGTACTCGACGAACACCTTGCCGGCGCGCAGTACGTCGGCGTGCAGTTCGGTCTTGCCCGGGCAATCGCCGCCCACGCCGTTGATGTGCATGCCCGGCTCGATCATCTCCGGGGTAAGGATGGTCGCGTAGGCCTTGTCGGCGGTCACCGTGGTCACGATGTCGGCGCCGCGCACCGCTTCGGCGGTGGATCCGGCGCGGATGATCTTCAGGCTGGGGAACTCCGACAGGTTGCGGATCAGCTTTTCAGTGGCCTGCGGGTCGATGTCGTAGACAGCGATTTCCTCGATGCCCAGGTGGTGATGGAAGGCCAGCGCCTGGAACTCGCTCTGCGCGCCGTTGCCGATCAGCGCCATGCGTCGGGAGTTCGGTCGAGCCAGTGCGCGAGCGGCCATCAGCGACGTAGCGCAGGTACGCAGCGCGGTGGCCACGGTCAGCTCGGAGAGCAACACCGGATAGCCCGTCTCGACATCGGCCAGCACGCCGAAGGCCATCACGGTGAACAGGCCGCGCTGGGTGTTCTGCGGGTGGCCGTTGACGTACTTGAAGGCATAGCGGGCGGTGTCGGACACCGGCATCAGCTCGATGACACCGATCTCGGAATGGTTGGCGACGCGGGCGGATTTGTCGAAGGACTCCCAGCGCACGAAGTCCTGAGCGATGGCGTCGGCGAGTTCGCCGATGAAGCGGGCGACACCGATCTGCTGAACCAGTTGGGACATCGTGGGGACGTCGACGAAGCGGGTCATGGTGGGACCTCCGATTGTTGTGATTGGACTTTTCTATCGGTGTTTTCAAACTGCACCGCCCCCGAACAGCGGGCACAACAACGTCGCAGAGGCCCTGGAACAGGTCTGCACTTCAGGAGAGGGGCGTTACGATTTTCCCACCGCCCCCGCTGAAAACCCGGCTGTAATGCGGGTCTGTGCCGGCCGATCCGGCTGTATTGGGGAGTCCTGACAGCCGATTCGGCTGTGCACGGAGCGGTCGTCTGCGAGCCTGCAGCGTGGTCGGAAAAGGGACGGAAACGACGATGCCAACGCGCTAGCTGGCCGACTCCTTGATGGTCGTCAGCTCGGGGTGCGCGACCAGCTTGTCGATGTGCAGGCTCTCGTCGTTGAGCCAGGTTTCGGTCAGCGCGCGGTAGTGCTCCATGTCCCGGCAGCGCATGCGCACGCTGTAGTCGAAGGTGCCACTGATCAGTTGGCAGTGCAGCACTTCCGCGCAGGCGATGATGCGGGCTTCGAAGGCCTTCTGCGCGCTGCGGCCACTCTGGTTGGACAGAGCGACCAACACCAGCAACGAGAGCCCGGCGGAAATCTTCTGCTCGTCGATGAGCGCGCCGTAGCCACGGATGATGCCGTGTCGCTCCAGCTTGCGGACGCGCTCCTGGCACGGACGCGGGGTGAGATGGACCAGGGCGGAGAGCTTGCCGTAGGTGATGCGCCCCTGGTGACGGAGGATGCGGATGATCTCCTCGTCGATGCGGTCCAGGGTGAAGGGGCTGTCCTGATCGTTCCTGCTCATGATGCTTCGCGATGATTCGTCAGTCATGCCGGCTTCCCTGCCCCGGCGAAAGCAGTCGGTGGAAACACTGTCCGCCACCGACCCGGATCTTTATGGGGCACACCCCGCCTTCTGTCAAAGCGCGCCGTGCCGTCTGCGACAGCACGGCGCACCCCATCAGATTTCCCTCGCCAGCTCGCTGCCGTTGCCGCGCCGGCTCAGTACCGCGAGGTATACCAGGCCGATGGCGATCCAGCCCGCGCCCAGTTCCTGCGCCTCGCGGCTCATGCTGAACAGCACATAGGCGATGATCACCAGGCCGATCAGCGGGAACACCAGGTGACGCAGCACCTGGCCACTCTTCTGGCGGATGAAGTAGTGATTGATCACCGCCAGGTGCAGCAGGCAAAAGCCGGTCAGCGCGCCGAAGTTGACCAGCGAGGTGAGCACGTCGGGCGAGTCGAGGAAGTAGATACCGATGCCCAGCGACAGCACGCCGACCAGATACAGGCTGATGTGCGGGGTCTGGTATTTCGGATGCACCTTGGCCAGTACGCGCGGCAGCTTGCCGTCGCGGGCCATGGAGTACAGCAGGCGCGAAACGGCGGCCTGCGAGGTGATCGACACGGTCACGCCCCAGGCCAGCGCGGTAGACACCGCCGTCAGCGTGGAGAGCCAACTGCCGCCAGCCGCTTCGGCGATCTCGTAGAAGGCGGTGTCCGCCGACTTGAAGGTCATACCCGCGGCAAGGTCAGTGGCCAGCCAGGTCTGCACGATGAAGATGGCGCCCATGACGAACAGCGCGATCAGCGAGGCGCGGCCGATCTGCTTGGCCGGGTCGCCCTTGACCTCCTCCGCAAGGGTGGAGATCGCATCGAAGCCGAGGAACGACAACACCGCGATGGACACCGCCTTCATCACCAGGCCGAGGTTGAAGTGATCCGGTTGCAGCAGCGGTTCCAGGGTGAGGCGGCCATTACCGAGCCCGCCATCCAACGCGTGGTAACCCACCGCCAGGAAGATCGCCAGCACCGCCAGCTCGGCAATCAGGAACAGCAGATTGAAGCGCGCCGCCAGGGTGATGCCACGCAGGTTGATGAGCGTGGCGGACACCAGGAAGATCAGCATGAACACAAGCTTGGGGATTGCCGGGAACAGGTGATTCAGCGCCAGCGCGCTGAACACGTAGAGCAGCGGCGGGATCAGCAGGTAGTCCAGCAGCAGGACCCAACCGGCGATGAAACCGACGTTGGGATGGATGCCGCGCTGGGCATAGGAGTACACCGAGCCGGCGATGGGAAACGCGCGGGACATTGCGCCGTAACTCAGCGCAGTGAAGAGCATCGCCACCATGCCCACCAGGTAGGCCATCGGCACCATGCCGTGGGCGTCGGCGTGAACCCAGCCGTACACGCCGAAGGGAGCGATCGGGATCATGAAGATCATCCCGTAGATCACCAGGTCGCCGAGCGTCAGGCTGCGGCGCAGTTGTTGCTTGTATCCGAACTGTTCGATAGCCACGGGGCACTTCCTCTGGGAACGGCAGCTTTTAGAGTTCGGCGCTCATGCGCTGAATTGTTGTTGTCTCCTGCCCGGCCACTTCAGCACACCGGTCGGGCTTGGGTCCTCAGAGCCAGGGAGCCAGGCGTTCTGCCCAGGCTTCCACCCCTTGCGGGGTCCGCAGTCCGTCATTGCGGATTTCGATCAGCACGGCGTCCACGCCGCGTTCGTCGCCATGCACCGGGACGGTCATGTCCTCCAGCGGGTCGATCACATAGGGCTGGTTGGCGCCGATCTCCTCCCCGCTCTCCCGCAGCCCCGCCACCATGCGCTGGGCATAGGCCTCGGCCTTGGCATAGAGCACTCCGGCAACCCACGGGCGCATCTCGCCGCGATAGCTCGGAGTGAAGCTGTGTACGCCGACCAGCCGGGTTGGCCGGGCGGCAGCCAGGCGTTCGTCGAGCAGCGCGGCCAGTTGCCGGTGGAAGGGTTCGAACAGGCTCGCCACCCTCTCCTGCCGGGCTGCCGCGCTCAGGTTGCGGTTGCCGGGGATCGGGTAGATCTCGCTGTGCTCGGGAATCGCATCCGGGGCCGACAGCGGGCGGTTGAGGTCGATCAGCAGGCGCGAGTAGTTGGCCACCAGCAACGTGGCGTCCAGGCGCGCCGACAGTTCGCGGGCCAGGTCCAGCGCACCGATGTCCCAGGCGATGTGTTCGGCCGCTGCCGCATCGTCCAGGCCCAGCTGCGCCAGCTCCTCGGGGATGTAGCGGCTGGCATGCTCGCAGACCAGCAGCACCGGGCTCCTGCCCTGCGGGTTGACGATCTCGAACGGCGGGCGCCGGTACAGACCGGCCTCAGTAGAACTTTGCGTAGGATTCACAGAGTTGCTCTTCGCTGAGTTCACGGGTCAGGGCCTGCTCCTGGCGCTTCATGGAGACATAGGTCTGCAGTAGCGCCGGCGGTAGCTGGGCGCACAGTTCGGTATCAGCCAGCAGCAGGCGCTGGGCCTCCTCCAGCGAACCGGGCAGGGACTTGATGCCAAGTTCCTCGCGCTGCGCATTGCTGAGGCTGTGCGGGTCGACATCGGTGACCGCCGACAGCGGCAGTTCCTGCTGCATGCCCAGCCGCCCGGCGATCAACACGGCGGCCATGGCCAGGTGCGGGCTGGCGGTGGCGTCCATCGGGCGGAATTCCAGGTTGAACTGGCGCGCCTTGGGTTTGCCGCCGATCTCCACCACCGGGCAGATGCGCAGCGCCGCTTCGCGGTTGCGCAGGCCCAGGCAGGCGTAGGCGGCGCTCCAGTGGTGCGGCTTCAGCCGCAGGTAGGAAACCGCCGTCGGCGCGGTGAGCGCACACAGCGCCGGCAGATGGCGCAGCACGCCAGCGGCCCAGTGCTCGGCGAGTGTCGACAGGTTGGTTGACGTGGCCTCGTCATAGAACACCGGGGTGCCATCCCGCCGTTGCAGGCTCAGGTGCAGGTGCACGCCGTTGGTCACGGCGCCGGGTGCCAGCAGCGGCGTGAAGCTGCTGCGCCAGCCGAACTGCCGTGCGATCTCGCGGGTGACTTCACGGACATTCACCGCACGGTCGGCAGCGGCAACGCCCTGGGTCGGCCGGCAGGTGACTTCGTACTGGTCGCGCCCGTATTCGGGCAGGAACATTTCCGGCTCGGCGCCGATCTGCTCCAGCGCGCTCATCAGCCAGCCGCCGAAGTTGCCGGTCTGCCGCTGCGCCTGCAGGGAGAAGGCGGCGGCGTGCTCGTCCGGCAGGCCGAGCAGGTTGAATTCGTGTTCGAAGGCGGCGGTGACCTGCAGGTCCAGCTCGCGGTAGCGGGCGATCTCCTCGCGCAGCAGCGTGCGCGGGCAAACCGGCCAGGGCGCACCGGTGGTGGTCACCAGGTCGCCGTGCAGGTAATCCAGCGGCGCGGCCTGGGAGTCGGGGCCGTTTTCCAGGCGCACCCGGCTGCTCGGGTCGGGCAGCAGGCGCAGGTCGCCGTGGCTGCCCCAGGGGTTGTCGTCGGCGATGATGTCCTGGGGCGTCAGCGCGCTGTTGGCGGGCACCCAGCCGCAGCCGGTGGCCAGTTGCTCGGCGACGTCCGACTCGGGAAGCGAGCGGCCGCGGGTGATGCCGCAGAGGTCGGTGGTGACGAAGCTGGTCAGGCGCATCGGAGCGGCATTGTTATTGTTCTGACTCATGGCGTTCTCCCGGCCTCAGGCCAGCGCGGCGATGCGGGCCAGCACCGTGTCGGTGTCGGCGATCCAGCAGTAGCCCTTGATCGCTTCCAGGCAGGCCTGGTGGCGTTCGGCGGTGTGGGTGGCGCAGGCGTCTTCCACCAGGGTGACGAGGTAGCCCCGGTCGGCGGCGTCGCGCACGGCCATGTCCACGCACTGGTCGGTGACCACGCCGCAGATGATCAGGTGGCGGGTGTTCAGGTTGCGCAGCACGTAGTCGATGGCGGTGGAGTTGAAGACCCCCGAGGAAGTCTTCGGCAGCACGATCTCGTTCTCGCGCGGTTCCAGCTCGTAGATCACTTGGGCATCCGGGCTGCCCTTGGGCAGGTGCATGTCGGAGAGCTTGTGGTCAAGCGAGCGATCACGGCCGTCAGCGGTGAGGCTCTCGATGATGGTGTGCAGCACCTCGCCGCCGACCTCGCGCATCGCCGCCAGCAGGCGTTGCTGGTTGGGTATCACGCTCGACTCGACGCGCTCGTAGAAGTAGCGGTGGGCTAACGGGTCGATGTGGGCATCGCGGCCGGGAATGACCCAGGCGTTCTGCATATCGACGAACAGGATGGCAGTCTGGCCGGGGGTGAACGGAAGGTCGCGGGGCGATTGATGCGGCAGGGTGAGCACAGTCATTCCTCGAGGATGTGGCTGCCGAAGGCAGCTCTCAGGTGGTCGATGCCTTCCAGGCGTTCGTCGAGCTGGCCATCCATGCGCGCTACCAGGCTGGCGATCAGCGCCTCGACCTGGGCCATGGTCGGCACCAGGGTGTCGAAGGGCGACGGGGACTCCACCGGGGCGCTGATGATCAGGTCGGCGAACTCGCGCAGCGGCGAGTCGTAGATGTCGGTGAACAGCACCACGCGTGCGCCACGGGCCTTGGCCGCGCGGGCCACGCCCAGTGCCTGGGCCTGGTAGCGGCGGTAGTCGAACACCACCACCAGCGTCTGACGGTCGATGTCGCCCAACTGGTCGGGCAGCGCGGCGCCGTCGTCCAGCAGCAGGCAGCCGCTGCGCAGCATGCGCAGGTGCGCCACCAGGTAGCCGGCGACGAAGCGGCTGAAACGACCGCCGTGGCAGAGCACGCGCAGCTTGGGGTCGAGCAGCCAGTCGCCAAGCAGGCGCACGTCGTCGGCCTGGGTCAGCGCCAGGGTGCGCTGGATGCCTTCGCTGGCGTCGCTCAGGTAGTTGGACCAGACGTCATCGCGACTCATGCCTTCGCGGCGCCCGGCAAGCAGGGTACGCGGCGAGCGCAGGCGGTCGTCCACCTCGGCCAACAGTGCGTTCTGGAAGTCGCTGTAGCCGCTGAAACCGAGCTTCTTCACCAGCCGCAGGATGCTGGGATCGCTGACCCCGGCCTGGCGCGCGAGGCGCGACATCGGCCCGAGGCCGGCGCGCGGGTAGTCATCGAGCAAGGCACGCAGGACTTTGCGCTCGGCCTTGGTGAGCTCGACTTCCGGGGTGTTCAGGCGATCTTTGAGTGTGAGCATGGGGCGCCTCTTGTTGTGGCTAATTTGTATAATGCGCTCCATAAACTTTCAATATGTATTTTTTGTAGTATTCACTACAACTCACAGGCACACGAATTCAACCTGGCGACGTAGACGTCCGCCTGCGCTTTTTCAGTGAAGAGACTCGACTTGCTGGCAGGCGCGTCGAACGGCGCCGGCAATCAGGCTGAATGAGCGAAGAGGGAAAAGCCGGCGCTGGAATGCACTACGGCTCGCATGCGCTTTTCCCCCCTTGGCCACGTATGACCCGTTCTGCTCTGGATGACGGCTATGAGGCGCGCAACGCGCACTCCTCCTGATTCCTGACCCGGCCGGGCAAGCGACAGTTCCGGCAACCACCACCGCCCCGCAGGGCAGCGGACAAACGGCCGTTTCAGGCCGGCACCGGCTCGTGGACCGGCATCGGCCTGCCGAGCAGCGTGCCCACCAACACGGCGAACACCAGGGCCGCGACGCCCGCCACCAGCAACACCCCTTCGAAACCACCGATGAAGGCTTGCCGAACAGCGGGCGCCAGCGCATCCCGCAACCCTGGATCGGCCAGCGACAGCGCCGCCGTGAAGTCACCCGCCGCTGCGCGGGTTGCCATCTCGGCGGCCTTGTCCAGTTGCGCAGGTGCAAGCTCTGCCAGCGCACCACGCAGCAATCGGGCACTGCGCGCAGCCAGCACACCGCCGAGAATGCCGATGGCCAGCACGATGGCGGCGAAGCGCGTGGTGGTGCTCAGCCCCGAGGCCATACCGGTGCGCTCACGAGGTACGCAGGCCATGATGTTCTTCTGCGTGTCGCCGTTGAGCAGCCCGGCGCCGGCGCCCAGTACCAGGCTGGCGAGGGCAAAGGCCGGGTAACCGCCCTGCCCGGCCGCCAGCGCGCAAAGCAGGTTGCCCACGCCGACGAGCACCAGCCCCAGGGCGAAAACCCTGGCTGGACTGAATCGCCCGCTCAGACGCAAACCCACCCGTGGCGCCAGCAACATCGCCAGGGCAAACGGCAGCATCCCCGCGCCCGCTGCAACCGCCGACAGCTGCAAACCGTTCTGCAGGTAGAGCGGCAGCAGCGTCATCATCACCTGGGCACAGGCGGCGTAGGCGAACATGCCGAGCAAGGCGCCGATGAAACGGCCACTGCGCATCAACCGCAGATCGATCATCGGCCGCGCCTGGCTGCGCTCCACCAGCACGAACAAACCCAGCAGGCCAGCGCTGACCAGCAGCCGCCCGAGGGTCTGCGGGCTGTCCCAACCGACGCGGTTACCATCGATGAGCGCCCAGATCAGGTAGCCAAGGCCGCCGGCGAAGGTCAGGCTGCCTAGCGGGTCGAGTCGTGCCGAAGCACTGTCGCGGGACTCCTCGATGCTGCGCAGCGCCATCGCTCCCAGCAACACCACCAGGGGCAGGTTGAGGTAGAAGATCCAGCGCCACCCCAGCGTGGCGGAAATCACCCCGCCCAGCAGCGGTGCGAAGGTGATGGTGGCACCCATGCACGCACCCCAGAAAGCCCAGGCGCGCAGACGCTCCTCGGGCTCATGGAAGCGATGGCCGATGGCGGCGAGCGCGGAAGTCAGCAACAGCGCGGCGCCAACGCCCTTGGCGGCACGGGCGATATCAAGGAACAGCAGGCTCGGCGCCGCACCGCACGCCAGCGAGGCCGCACCGAACAGCAGCAGCCCGAGCAGCAGCATGCGCCGCCGGCCGAAACGGTCGGCCAGGCTGCCGGCGGGCAGCAGGCAGGCGGCGAAAGCCAGCAGGTAGGCGCTGACCACCCACTCGATATCAGTGAAGGAACCGGACAGGTCGCGAGCGATGCTCGGCAGCGAAACGGCGACGATGTTGGTATCGAGGATGATCAGCGCACACACCGCCGAGGCGGTCAGCAGGGTGAAACGGGCGGAAGGTCGTTCGCAAACGGCAGAGTCGGACATGGCAAGGCTTCCAGCGCTGGCCGACGCACCGGGTTTTGCCCTCGCCGCGCCAGCCTTGTAGTGTTGCCTCCACGGTAACGCCCGCGTGCGCCGGGCTTGTTAGCCACGGCGGCCTTCGTCATTAGCCTGCGACTAACGAACATGGAAATCCGTCATTTCCGCTACTTTCTCAGCGTCGCCCACCACGGCCACTTCACCCGCGCGGCCGAGCAGCTGGGCATCGCGCCGCCGACCCTGAGCCGGCAGATCCAGGACATGGAGAAGGAACTCGGCGTACTGCTGTTCCAGCGCACCCAACGCGAGGTGCGTCTGACCGCTGCCGGCGAAGCCCTGCTGACGGAAGCCGAACTCGCGGTGCGCCAGTTCGACGCCGCGCAACTGGGCGCGCAGCGCGCCGGCCGGGGCGAAACCGGGCATCTGCGTCTGGGCTACGTGGCCTCGGCGGCCTATTCCGGCGTGCTGCAGCAGCATGTCGAGCAGTTCACCCGCGCCCTGCCGGCGGTGGACCTGGACATCAGCGAAGCACCCATGGCGCAACTGCCGGCGCAGGTGCGCGACGGCGCGCTCGACCTCGCCTACGTACGCTCGCCAATGAACCTGCCGGAGGAGCTGGAAGCCATCGCGCTGCAGGAGGAAGGCTTCGTTCTCGCCCTCCCCGCCGCCTCGCGCCTCAACGAACTGCCGGAGATTCGCGCCGCCAGGCTGAGCGGGGAAACCTTCATCCTTCCAGAGCAGATCTCCGGCACGCTGGAAGTCGCCAGCGCCGGCGGCTTTTCCCCGAACCTGGGCCAGCAGCCGGGCAGCCTCGTCGCGGTGATCGCCCTGGTGTCCCTGGGCCGTGGCATTGCGATCGTTCCGGAATCGGTGGTCCGCCGGGTACAGCTGCCGCAGGTGAACTACCGTCCGCTCGCCGACTGCAGGCCGCGATCCTGGCTGTCACTGCTGCACCGGCGCTTCGAGAAATCACCGGTGGTGCGACGCTACATAGAACAGGTCAAGGGGCAGTCCGCCGACCACACCGCCAGCTCTCAGCCTTCCGGGTCGATGAAGTAGCACCAAAGTCAGCTGGGGAGCTCGAGGATCAAGGCGGCCAACAGCAGTGATCTGCTTGCTGTTCGGCCGCCCAGGAATCACTCGTTCGACCAGCGGCGGAACAGCACACTGGCATTGACGCCGCCAAATCCAAAGCCATTGGAGAGTGCGTAGTCGGTATGCAGCGTTTGTGGGCTGGTGGTTGCCAGGCGAAGCCCTGCAGCCAATGGGTCAGGGGTATGCAGGTTGAGCGTCGCCGGTGCCAATTGGTCCCGCAGCGCCAGCACGGTGAAAATCGCCTCGATCCCACCCGCCGCTCCCAGCAAATGCCCCGTGGAAGACTTGGTGGCACTGATGATCGGCGACGCTGCCCCCTGGAAGACCGCTTTGATGGCCGCCAGCTCGGCCTTGTCGCCAACCGGAGTCGAGGTTGCATGGGCATTCAGGTGGCCTATCTGGCCTGGTGCTACGCCGGCCTGTTGCAGGGCTTTTCTCATTGCCCGCTGAGCCCCATCGCCGTCCTCGGGGCCGGAGGTGATGTGGTAGGCATCGGCACTCGTGCCATAACCCACTAGCTCGGCCAAGGGTTTGGCCCCGCGCGCCAAGGCGTGCTCAAGCTCTTCGATGACCAGCAGGCCGGCCCCCTCACTCATCACGAAGCCGTCGCGCGCCTCATCGAAGGGGCGCGAGGCCGTCTCCGGACTTTCATTGAAATCGCTGGCCAAGGTCCGCGCAGCCGCAAAACCGGCCAGGCTGACGCGATGGATGGCCGCCTCCGCCCCGCCACACAGCGCCACATCCACCTCACCGGCCAGGATCATGCGGGCTGCATCGCCGATGGCTTGGACGCCTGCCGCGCAGGCAGTGACCGGCGCCCCCAACGGCCCCTTCAGAGCATGGCGAATGGAAACCTGGCCGGCTGCCAGGTTGCTCAGAAACGAGGGAATAGTGAACGGCGACAGGCGACGCGGCCCCTTGCTGTCGGTCGTCCGCACCGCATCGGCGATCGCCGGGAAACCACCGATACCCGACGCGATGATGGTTGCGGTGCGCTCCTGGTCCTGCGCTGTGGCGGGCTTCCATCCCGCTTGCGCCAGCGCCTCCTCCGCCGCCGCCAGCGCAAAGAGGATGAAGCGATCCACCTTGCGCTGATCCTTAGCGGACAGCACCAGGTCCGGGTCGAACCCGCCCTCCGAATCCTCTTCAGGAGTCGGCACCTGGCCACCGATTCGCACCGAAAGGTCACCGATCAGCGACTCCGGAAGCTGGCGAATGCCCGACCTGCCCGCCAACAGGCGCTCCCATACCAGCTCCACGCCACAACCCAGCGGTGTAACGGCGCCCATTCCTGTCACAACGATACGTTTGCTCATCGAGGCCACTCCTTCGCGGCTGCTACCCTGTTGTACTGATGACGTCACTATCATAATGAAAGTAACATCCAATACGACAATCCCGACCACGAGCGCGAAGAATCGCCATGCAACGCAAGACAATGAAAGATGCAGAGTGCCCTGTGGCGCTCAGTCTCGAACACGTGGGCGAGTGGTGGAGCCTGCTGATCATGCGCGATGCCCTGCACGGCTTGACGCGCTTCGATGAATTCTCCAGAAGCCTGGAGATCGCACCGAACATGCTTACCCGCCGGCTCAATGCATTGGTGGAGGCGGGATTACTGGAAAAGCGCGCCTACAACACAAGGCCCTTGCGCTACGAGTACATCCCGACGGAGTGCGGGCGGGACCTGAAGGCCGTGCTCTTCGCACTCATCGCCTGGGGCAACAAGCACTTTGCCGAGGAAGCACCCAGCGTCCAGGTAGTGGAAAAGGCAACAGGCGAGGTGTTGCAACCCATGATGGTCAATCCCGAATCGGGGCAGATCGTGCCATGGGAAGACTGCGCACTGAGCCATGGGCCCGGCGCCAGCCAAGGCATGCAGGAACGACTCCGGCATATCCGCAACGACTGGAAATGAGACGGGCAGACAGGCGCTGGCGCCCCGGAGGCCGAGGCTGCCCCGGCTTAGCCTTGGGTCTTCGGCTGCCCCGCAGATACGGCGGTATCTCGCGCAGACGACTCAGTCCGCCGACCACACCGCCAGCTCATAGCCATCCGGGTCGATGAAGTGAAAGCGCCGGCCGCCGGGGAAGGCGAAAGTTGCGCGACTGAGGGTCGCGCCGGCGGCTTGCACGCGGGCC
The DNA here is from genome assembly GCF_048068295.1 of Pseudomonas sp. NY15435. Classification (NCBI taxonomy): domain Bacteria; kingdom Pseudomonadati; phylum Pseudomonadota; class Gammaproteobacteria; order Pseudomonadales; family Pseudomonadaceae; genus Pseudomonas; species Pseudomonas sp. NY15435. The sequence goes on along the minus strand of NZ_JBLUQA010000019.1, from coordinate 43,798 downwards.
TGGGTCTGTTCCAGGTCGTCGGCATAGAGGATCACCAGCGGGCCACCGGGACGCACCGGCTCGCCGGTGGTGAAGCCGCCAGTGAGGCGGCCGTCGCTGAATTCAGTGTAAGTGGGGCCGTAGTCGGTGAAGGTCCAGCCGAAAGCACTGCCGTAGAAGGCTTTACTGCGCGCGATATCGTTGACGTTGAACTCGATGTTGTCGATCTGACGGTCGTTTCCTCGGGTACCCATAGTCGCCTCCTGGCAAGTCATGTCGGCCTGATCCTACGGCAAATTGTCCACACAAAGCCTTCCGTATAGGTCAGCGGCATCGCTGTTGGCCATTTCGGGATGATTGAAGAATAATCATCGCGACTCAGCCAGATTCGCCGCCATGCTCAACATCCCCCTCGCCAGCGTCGATGATGTCGACCGAGACGTCCTCGCCATCGGCACCGACTATCCGCTCGGCACGCTGCTCAAGCCCCACGCCCATCGCCGCGCGCAGTTCCTCTATGGCATGAGCGGGCTGATGGAGGTGGAGACCGAAGACGGCGCCTGGGTGATTCCGCCTTATAGCGGTGTGTGGATTCCCGCCGGCAAGCAGCATCGCGTACTGATGCGCGGCGTGAGCACGCGCAGCCTTTACATCGACCCGCGCGTGCCGGTGCGTGACACCCTGCTGTGCCAGGCGCTGACCGTCTCGCCATTGCTGCATCACCTGCTGCTGGCCAGCGTCGAGGTGCCGGCGCTGCACGACGAAAGCGGCCGCGACGGCGACCTGATCCGCCTGCTGCTCCACGAACTGCGCCAGGCCCCCAGCCTGCCGCTGTTCGCGCCGCTGCCGGCGCACCCGCAGTTGGCGGAGCTCTGCCGGAACTTCCTGCGAGCGCCGGATATCGGTGTCATTGCGGACCATTGGGCCGCCGACCTGCATTGCAGCACCCGCACCTTCAGTCGGCTGTTCCGCCAGCAGACCGGCCTGTCCTTCGGCGCCTGGCGCCAGCAGGCCTGCCTGCTCGCCGCCGTCACCCGTCTCGCAGCAGGCAACCCGGTCACCCGCGTGGCGCTGGAGTTGGGCTACGACAGCCCGAGCGCTTTTACCAGCATGTTCCGCCGCAGCCTGGGCGTGGTGCCCAGCTCCTACCAGGCAACGACGATTAGCCCGTAACGCCATTGGCGCAATTGGACGGAACCCTTGCCCGCCACCTCCTTCGATATGCATAGGTCGCATCCGTCGAAGGAGTCCACATGCACAACCTGGAAACCCCGACCCTGAAGCTTGGGCTGTTCAACCCCACGGGCAGCTTCAGCCAGGCGCTGATCGCCGGCGCCCTGCAGCGTCAGCACGAGGTAACCGTGCTGCTCGACGACCTCAACCGCCTGCGCGCCCGCCCCGGCCTGCGCTGCAAGCTGGGTAGCCTGGAGTCATCAGTTGTGGTCAGCGAAGCCGTAGCGGGGCTGGCTGCCGTATTCGCCTTCCTCGACGACCAGCCCGCAGAGGCCCTCCCGGCGCAGTGCGGCGCGCTGATCGACGGATGCTTGCGCGCGGAAGTACCGCGCTTGCTGCTGGTCGGCCACTGGAGCTGGCTGGTGGAACCCGCCGATGCGCAGCAGGAACAGCTCGGCGCCGGTCTGGCCCGCAGCCTGGAGGTAAGCGGCCTGGACTGGACGCTGGTGGAAGCCCCGCCAATGCCCGGAGGCCTACGCATAGACGACTTCAGCCGTGCCGGCGGCGATTCCTCCCAGGACTCCGCCCTGGCGCTCTCCTACGCCGAGGCGCTGCTGGACGAGATGCGGCTGGGCCTGCACAGCGGCCAGTGCCTGCGCCTGCGCAGCGGCGAGGGCTAAGATGATGTCCGGGCCCGATGCACTCAGCCAGTTCCTCGGCGTCCTGCTCCTGGCGCTGGTCTTCAGTGCATTCATCCTGTTCGTGCGCGGCTACCGCCCGGCCGGCGTCAGCGGCCTCTGGTACGACCTGGTGCTGTTCTTCGTCGGCCTCTGGCTGGCGCTTTGGCCGGAACTGGGCAACTACCTGCAGTCCATGAGCGTCGCCAGCGCCATGGGTCTGCTGGCGGAGCTGCTTGCCACGCTGATGGGCGGGATTCTCGGCGCAGGAGTGGCCTACGCGCTACGTCGAAAAATGCGCGAGAGCCGCAAGGACGGACCTCAAAAGCGCTGATCAGGCAACTCAGCCCCCGGCCATATCCAGCGCCGCCGCCTGCTCCTCCACCAACTGACGGAACAGCTCCAGCGAGCGCGAACGTGAATCGCTGCGCCAGATCAGCCAGGTGTTCAGCCGGGCAAAGTCGCCAACCATCGGCCAGGCACTGACCGAGGCGCTGCCGGGCATGTTGCTCAGCATGCTGCGCGGCATCACCGCCAGGCCACCGCCGGCGCTCACACAAGCGAGCATGCTGTGGTAGGACTCCAGCTCGCGGATCGCGCCGGGCGCCGCGCCGTCGGCGGCGAACCAGCGCTCGAAGTGATGGCGGTAGGAGCAGTTGTCGCGGAACACGTAGATCATCTCGCCGTCCGCATCGCTCCCACGATGAATAGCGGCGTGATGCGAGGGCGCAACTACCAGCATTTCCTCATCGAACACCGGCACGCCGTCCAATGCCGGGTGCTTGATCGGCCCGTCGACGAAGGCGGCGATCAACTCGCCAGCGATTACCCCATCGATCATGTCGCCCGAAGGCCCGGTGGAGAGGTCCAGCTCCACCTTCGGATACTGCTGGTGGTAGCGCGCCAGCAGGCGCGGGATGCGCACCGCCGCCGTACTCTCCAGCGAGCCGATGGGGAAGCGGCCGGTGGGCTCCTTACCGGACACTACTACCCGCGCCTCTTCCACCAGGCCCAGGATGCGCGAGGCATAGACAAGGAAGTCGTGCCCGGCCAGGGACAGGCGCAGGCGGTTGTTCTCGCGGATGAACAGGTCGGCGCCAAGGTCCGCCTCCAGTTGCTTGATCCGCGTGGTCAGGTTGGAGGGCACACGGTGCATGGCCTGGGCGGCCGCGGCGATGCTCTTGTGGGCCGCCACGGCGCAGAAGATTTCCAGCTGGACCAGGTCCATTTCATTCTCCATACGAGAGCGTAATCATCATTATTATTCAGTTTTCATAAGCATGATTCAACGCGAAACTGGCGTCACTCCCCTTCCACCCACCTTCCAGGAGCGAGCCATGAGCATTTCCCCGCAGACCCACGCGATCTCCCGCAACCCCGCCACTGGCGAGGTGATCGCCAGCTACGCCTTCGAATCCGTCGAGGCGCTGGAGCAATCCCTGGCCCGCGCGGCCCAGGGCTACGCCACCTGGAAGCGCACCCCGCTGGAACAGCGCGCTGCGGCCCTGGTGCGCCTCGGCCAAGCCCTGCGCGCCAATGCCGATGTGCTCGCCGCCAGCATCACCGCCGAGATGGGTAAACCCATCACCCAGGCCCGTGGCGAAGTGGAGAAGTGCGCCGGCCTGTGCGACTGGTACGCAGCCAACGGCCCGCAGATGCTCGCCCCGGAGCCGACCAGCGTTGAGCATGAGCGCGCCTGGATCGAGTACCGCCCGCTGGGCCCGATCCTCGCGGTGATGCCGTGGAACTTCCCGATCTGGCAGGTGCTGCGCGGGGCGGTGCCGGCGCTGCTGGCGGGCAATACCTATGTGCTCAAGCACGCGCCCAACGTCATGGGCAGTGCCTACCTGATGCAGCAGGCGTTCCAGCAGGCGGACTTCCCGGCCGGCACCTTCGAGGTGATCAACGTCGGCAATGACCTGGTGTCCCAGGCCATCCGCGATGACCGCATCGCCGCGGTGACCGTTACCGGCAGCGTGCGCGCCGGCTCCGCCATCGGCTCCCAGGCGGGTGCTGCGCTGAAGAAGTGCGTGCTGGAACTGGGCGGCTCGGACGCCTTCATCGTGCTCGCCGACGCCGACCTCGAGGTGGCCGTGAAGGCCGCCGTCGCCGGGCGCTTCCAGAACTCCGGACAGGTCTGCGCCGCGGCCAAGCGCTTCATCATCGAGGACAGCATCGCCGACGTTTTCACCGAACGCTTCGTCGCGGCAACCCGCGAACTGGCGATGGGCGACCCGACCCAGGCGCAGACCTACATCGGCCCCATGGCTCGCTTCGACCTACGCGACGAACTGGATGACCAGGTGCAGCGCACCCTGGCTGAAGGCGCCACCCTGCTGCTTGGCGGCGGCAAGGCCGACGGTGCGGGCAACTTCTACCAGCCGACCGTGCTGGCCGATGTCACCCCGGACATGACCTCGTTCCGCGAGGAGCTGTTCGGCCCGGTGGCTTCCATCATCCGCGCCAAGGATGCCCGCCACGCGTTGGAGCTGGCCAACGACAGTGACTTCGGCCTGACCGCCACGGTGTTCACCGCGGATCTCGCCCGCGCCCGGCAGATGACCGCCGAGCTGGATGTCGGTGGCGTGTTCATCAATGGCTACAGCGCCAGCGATCCCCGCGTCGGCTTCGGTGGTGTGAAGAAGAGCGGCTTCGGTCGCGAACTGTCGCACTTCGGCGTGCGCGAGTTCTGCAACGCACAGACCGTCTGGGTCGACCGCCGCTAAGCGGTGAAAACACAACGGCCAGCCTCGATGGCGGGCCGTTGTGCATTCGGCAGCCGCGTCAGATGGTCCGCGAAAAGCGCTCCTGCTGCCCGCCACCCAGGTAGGCATCGAAGGCCATGGCCACGCTGCGCATCATCAACTGGCCCTGGGGCAGCAGCACCAGCGCGTCGTCATGCAGCTCGATCAGGCCGTCGCCGACCTGCTCCCGCAACTGCTGCAGCGAATCCTCGAAGTACTCGCCGAAACGAATGCCGTGGCGCTCTTCCAGTGGGGCGTAATCCACTCGGCCATGGCACATCAGCGCGCTGATCACGTCGCGGCGCAGGCGGTCGTCTTCGGTCAGGCGATAGCCCTTGTGCACCGGCAACAGGCCTTCATTGATCCGCGCGTAGTACTGCGAGAGCTCCTTCACGTTCTGCCCGTAGGTATCGCCGACCTTGCTGATGGACGACACGCCCAGGGCGATCAGGTCGCAATCGGCATGGGTCGAGTAACCCTGGAAGTTGCGCTGCAGAGTGCCGTTGCTGCGGGCCACGGTGAGCTCGTCATCCGGCAGGGCGAAGTGGTCCATGCCGATGTAGACGTAGCCCGCCTCGGTCAGGCGCTGGATGGTCAGTTCCAGCAATTCGAGCTTGCGCTCCGGTGGCGGCATGTCTTCACGACGGATCAGCCGCTGCGCGCGTACCCGTTCGGGCAGGTGGGCGTAGCTGTAGGCGGCGATGCGGTCGGGGCGCAGGGCGATGATCTTGGATAGCGTGGTATCGAAGCTCGCCACGGTCTGCAGCGGCAGGCCGTAGATCAGGTCTACCGAGACCGACTTGAACTTCGCCTCGCGGGCCGCCTGCACCAGGTCGAAAACCTGCTGCTCGCTCTGCACGCGGTTGACCGCTTGCTGCACCTGCTCGTCGAAATCCTGCACGCCGAAGCTCAGCCGGTTGAAGCCCTGGGCGCGCAGTTCAGCAATGCGCTCGCGGCTGATGGTGCGCGGGTCGACTTCGATTGAGAACTCATGGGCATCGCTCTCATCCAGGTTGAAGTGCTGGCGCAGGCTGTCCATCACCTCGCCCAGCTGCTCGCTGGTGAGGTAAGTCGGCGTGCCACCGCCCAGGTGCAGCTGGGTGAGCTTGCGAGTGCCGTCGAACAGCACCGCCTGCATGGCGATTTCACGCTTGAGGTAATCCAGATACTCCACGGCGCGGTGGGTCTTCTGGGTGATGATCTTGTTGCAGGCGCAGTAGTAGCAGAGGCTCTTGCAGAACGGGATGTGGATGTACACCGACAGCGGCTTGGCCGCGCTCCCGTTGCCAGGGTGGTTGCTGCGCTGGGCGGCCGCGCGATAGTCGTCGGCGGCGAAGGCAGCATGGAACTGCGGCGCGGTGGGATAGGAGGTATAGCGCGGGCCGGGACGGTCGTACTTCTCCACCAGCGCGCGGTTGAAATTCATCGATTCGGGCATGACACGGGCTCCTGAGGCGCTGGCAGTCTGTCGCTGCGAGTCGCCGCCGCACGATACACCGCCCAGGCTACGCGCCTCCTGCGCGGGATCAAGAAGTTACATCGTGTTCCCGGCGCTCGGCAGCTCCCGGCGCGTCAGGATCCGTCCCGACGGATTGTCGAGATGAAGCTCGTGGGAATCGACATCAGCAGGATGTAGGCCGATACCGTCAGCATCAGGCCGCCGCTGCCCAGCAACAGGTAGCGGCGCTCCTTCACCACGGTCATGTCCAGTCCACCGGAGAAGAGAATCCAGCCAAGCCCCGCCAGGGCCACGGTGAACAGGATGGCAATCAGGTAACTGGCGACTACGATCAGGAACCAGAGTGGGCTCCAGCGCCGGCGCGACGGCTTTTCCATGGTGTCGGGCCTCCCAGCCCCACTGCAAACACTCGCAAACCTGCGCAGTGTGCTGGCCAATGGCCTCACTGGCAATGCGACCAAAGCGGGTGTCGGGCTCGCCAGCGGCGCCAAAGCCCGTAGCAGGCGGCCTGAAACCGACCGGATGAAGTCGCTCGGCGTACCGGAAAGCCACCAAGGGCGCTTACAATCACGGTTTTTCACCGCAAGTGCAGTACGGTTAGAAAATGGCGCTCGACCCACCCACCATGTTGACCATCACGGTCGCCCTCGCTGCGGCCGCAGCGCTGTACCTGGCCATCGAATGGCGCAGCGTGCGCGAACGCTCCCTGCTGTTCTGGAGCGCAGGCTTTGCCACCATCACCATCGGCTCCACCCTCGCCCTGCTGCGCATGAGCGGCTACCTGCTGGTGGGCATCTGGTTCGCCAACGGCCTGCTGGTGCTGGCGCACTGGTTCTTCCTCAGCGGCGTGGCGAAGTTCACCGAAGCGCGGCTGTCGCGGGGCTGGCTGCTCGTACCTCTCGTATGGGCGGCACTGCTGGCGCTGCCCGAAGGCGGCCCGCTGTGGTCCAAGCTGATGCTGCTGGCCAACTCCTGGCTGGTCGCCCTGCTCTCCCTGCGCGCCAGCTACCTGCTGCGACCCCACGGAAAATCCCTGAGCGTGGGCGCGGTACAGCTGCGCTACGTGATGCTGGTGCACGGCGCCTTCTATCTGGCCAAGGGCGCGACGGTAATCATCCCCGGCACGCTGATCGACCTGGCCGCCTTCCGTGGCGAAATCATCCAGATTTCCCTGGTGGAAGGCGCGATGGCGGTGATGCTGATTGCCCTATCGATGACCGGCAGCGAGCGCTACCGCCGCGAGAAGCGCATCGCACGTCTTGCCGCGCGGGACCCGCTGACCGCCCTGTACAACCGCCGTGCGCTGGAAGTCCGAGCGCCTCGCGTGTTCGAGGACATCTCCCCGGAGCGCCCCGGCGCACTGTTGCTGATCGATATCGACAACTTCAAGCAGGTCAACGACCTGCACGGCCACACCGCCGGCGACCGCCTGCTGGTGGCGCTCAGCGAGATGATCCGAGCCTTGCTGCCCGAGCGCGCGGTGGCGGCACGTCTGGGCGGTGACGAGTTCGTCATCCTGCTGAGCAATGTCGCCGGTGCGCAGGTCATGGAGTTGGCCGACAAGCTGCGCGAGCAGTTCCACGTCACCGCCACGCAGAACTTCCCCACGCCCCAGGCGGTGACCCTGAGCATCGGCGCCAACCTGTTCGACCAGCCGCCGGCCAGCCTGGCCGCGCTGATCGAGCAAGGCGACGCCGCGCTCTACGAATCCAAGCGTGGCGGCCGCGACAGCATCCGCCTGATGGATCGCACGGTTGCCGGTGGCGACCCGCTGCGGCTGGGCTGATTCACGCTGATGTGAGCAACGCGGCCGCACCGGGCACGCCGTGGGGTAACTTCAGCCGCGGCGCACCGGCGCCGCGTACTGGGGCATGGTGATGCAGCCGATGTTGCCGCCGCCCAGGAGGATCTCCCGCGAGTTATCGATGCCGATCACGCGCTTGCCCGGGAACAGTTCGGCCAGCACGCCCTGGGCGATGCGGTCGTTCGGGTCGTTGAAGAACGGCATGACGATGGCCGAATTGCCGGTGTAGAAGTTGATATAGGAGGCGCAGATTTTCGTGCCCTCCTGGCGGTCGAAGCTACCATCGACCTGGTCCAGGCCCTCGGCTTCGGCGGCGGTCCACTCCAGCACCTGCGGCTGCGGAAGCTTGTGCACCTCCAGCGCATTGCCACGGGCGTCGCGGGCGCTGCGCAGCACGTCGTAGGCCTCCTGGTAGATTTCCCACTGAGGGTCACTGCGGTCGTCCGTCCACTGCATCACCACCACGCCCGGCCGCACGAAGCACGCCAGGTCGTCGACGTGGCCGTCGGTCTCGTCGAACTTGCAGCCGCGCGGCAACCAGATGACGTGCTCGGCGCCCAGGTAGTCGCAGAGCCTGCGGGTCACTTCCGCCTTGCCCAGGTGAGCGTTGCGATTAGGGTTGAGCAGGCATTGCTCGGTGGTCAGCAGAGTGCCCTGGCCGTCGCTGCGGATGCTCCCCATCTCGGCGATGATCGACGCGCGATAGCGATCGAATCCTTCTATCTCAAGGATTTTCTGCGCGATCTGATCATCCTTGTCCCAGGGATAGTAGAGACCGCCATCGAGGCCGCCGTAGGCGTTGAACTGGAAGTCCACGCCGCGCATCTCGCCCGTTTCACCATTGACCAGGAAGGCCGGGCCGCTGTCGCGGAACCAGGTGTCGTTGCAGGTCATTTCCACCACGCGCACGTGTTCGGGGAGCATGCGCCGGGCATTGGCGTATTGCGCGGCGGAAGCGCAGACGGTGACCGGCTCGCTGCTGGCGATCGCACTCACGACTTCTACCCAGACTTTCTGCGCCGGCTTGCCGCCATTGCGCCAGACATCCGGCCGCTCCGGCCAGCCCAGCCAGCAGCGGGCCTTGGGTTCGAATTCGCCGGGCAGGCGGAAGCCGTCGGCCTTGGGCATTGTCGAGTGAGTGCGGGACATTGGGGTTCTCCGGATTCAGGGGTGGAATGGCCCCAGGTTGCCGGCCCGCCGTGGCGGAAACCAATGATGAATTTCGCGGAATACCTGAATTGAACTCATCATTTCACAGGAAAAATGATGAGCCATCAACGATAGAAAAATACCCGCAGCCTTGACCTGTAGGAGCGAGCTTGCTCGCGAACGGCTCTTCTCCTGGGCAATGGCGTCAAGCGGGTTCGCGAGCAAGCTCGCTCCTACAAAAGAAGCTCCGGCGGCGTACTCACATGTCGTTGAGCTGGTCGGTAAACCATTCGATGAAATCCGCCACCGCCGGCTTCTCCAGGCGCAGGCGCTCGCAGACCAGGGCGTATTGCCCCAGCGAGGTGATCTGCGCGGCGAAGGGCCGAACCAGCCGGCCGCTGGCCAGGTCCTCGGCGCTGGTGAGGTTGTCGCCGATGGCCACACCTTGCCCGCGCACTGCTGCCTCCATGGTCAGCCCGGCATGGCCGAGGTAGACATGGCGGTTGGGGCGGATGTCACTGGCGTGGGTAGTCAGCCAGGCGGTCCAGGACTTACCGTCCTGATCGTCGTGCAGCAGGCAATGGCGGGCAAGGTCGCGCGGGTGCTTGAGCGGCGACTGGTTGAACAGGCCGGGGCTGCACACCGGGAAGAACTGCAGGGTCGGCAGCGGCCGCACGAAATAGCTGCTGGCATCCGCCGGGCCGGTGCCATAGATGATCGCCAGGTCCATCTCGGCAGCCGGGCCTGGCGCCTCCAGCGGCTGCTCATGCAGATGCAGGATGATTTCCGGGTACCGCTCGGCAAAGTCCGCCAGCCGGCCAACCAACCATTTCTGCGCCAGCTCTACCGTCACCGCAATGTGCAGTTGCGCCTGGGAGCCGGGGTCGCGCAGCTCATCGCACGCCGTGCCGATCAGCTCGAAAGCCTGCTGCAGGCTGCGCAGCAAGCGCCGCGCCTGGGCGGTGGGCTGCACCTGGCGGCCCTGGCGCTCGAACAGCGTCACCCCCAACTGCTCTTCCAGTTGGCGAATCTGGTGGCTGACCGCGCTGTCGGTGACGCACAGCTCGGCAGCGGCGCGGCCGAAATGCGCGTGGCGGGCGGCGGACTCAAAGGTGCGCAGGGCGGTGAGTGAAGGCAGGCGGCGCATGAGCGGTCAGTCTTTTCGAAAAGTGGCGGCCGGCATGCTGACCGACGCGCAGCCCCCAGCGCAAGGCGCACACCACAGAACCAACCCTTCGCAGGCATGGGTCCTTTCTCGCCAGGCGCCGCTCTGCCAGAACCGCCATGAAGCCTGGCGGCGAGGCCTCAATAGCGAGCAATCGAGGGCAGCGGACTGGAGGGCTACTCGTCACGCGCATTTTTGTGTCGTGGACCACGTATTAATCGCGTGTTGAAGCAAAACCCAGGTTGCATATCCCGACTCGTTATCTAGGCTCATCGCTACGACCGAATCCCCCAGGGATTGCGAGCTCGACGTCTCCAGACCGCATTCGGAGCGAGTGCCTTTCACGGGCTGCAACGCCGTGCACGCCAGCCAGGGATCAGCAGGGGATGCTCGATGACAAAAGAACGACCAGGTACTAACAAGGCCTGCCGCGCCCTCGTTGCGACATCGCTTTGCGTGCTGTTTTCCAGCTCCGCCTCTGCCGGCGGCATCATGATCTACGAAGCCGGGCAGGAAGGCATGGGCCTGGCCAACGCAGGGGCAGCTGCACTGGCCACCGATCCGAGTGTGCTGATGAGCAACCCGGCCGGCATCGCGCAGCTCAAGGGCACACAGGTCAGCGCCAATGCCCAGGTCATCCTTGGCGACTTGCGTTTCTCGCGCGACGGCAACAACCAGTTCGACGGCAACGAAGGCGGCAATGCCCTTGAGTGGCTGCCGGGCGCAAGCCTGTTCATCAGTCACCAGATCGACGACCGCTCGGCCGTCGGCTTCGGCATGTACGGCAACTTCGGCCTGGCACTGAATTACGACGACGACTGGGCAGGCCGCTATTTCAGTCAGGAAACGGCCATCATCGGCGTGTCGTTCCAACCGACCATCGCGCACAAGTTCACCGATGACCTCACCATCGGCATCGGCCCGCGCATCGTCTACGGCTACTACCGCACCGAGATGGCCATCAACAACAACCTGCTCGGCCTGCGCGACAACCCCGACGGCCAACTGGAGTTCAAGGACACCGACGTCGGCGTCGGGGCCAACCTCGGCCTGCTCTACAGCCTCAGCGAAAGCACCCAGATCGGCCTTGCCTACACCAGCAAGGTAAAACTGGAGTTCGAGGACAGCCCGGACGTGCGCAAGGTCAGCAACCCGATCATCAATGCCGCATTGAACCGCTTGGACGTGAGCTCGCTGGAGCTCGACGTGAATATCCCGCAGACGGCGACCCTGAGCATCGCCCACCAGCTGGACCCGCAGTGGAAGCTGCTGGGCAGCCTGGGCTGGCAGGATTGGAGCGAGTTCGGCGAGATCGGCGTGGACGTGGACGCCAACGCAGGTGGGGTGGATCGCACCGTCGACCGTCAATACAAGGACACCTGGCACGCCTCCATCGGAGCCCAGTACCAGGCCAACCCGCGGCTGCGCTGGAGCATGGGCCTGGGCTACGACAGCTCGGCAGTGGACGACAAGGACCGCACCGTCGACAACCCGATGGGTGAGGCCTGGCGCGTGGCGACCGGGGTCAACTACCAGCTCGAAGAAGGGCTGGACCTGCACCTTGCCTACACCCTGGTCTGGATGGGCGACATGGATGTCGAGCAAACCAAATCGCGCTCCGGCGAAACGCTTTCCGGCACTTACCGCAACGCTGCCCTGCACATCATTGGAGGCGGTGCGACCTGGCGATTCTGAGCAAGAGCAACGCGCCGGCAAGAGCGCGGCCCCGACACTATCGATGCAGTACCGCCCAAAAGGAGCAATGCAATGAACTGGAAACTCCTGGCCATGCCGCTGTGCGTGGCCACCCTGACCCTCACCGGTTGCGCCAGCAAGTACGTGGAGCCGGAGAACTATTCCGGCTTCCTCAAAGACTACAAAGTGCTCAAGGAAGAGAAATCTCCCTCCGGCGCGCCGGTGATGCGCTGGATCAAACCTGGCATCGACGTCAGCCAGTTCACCAGTGTGTACGTCGAGCCGAGCCAGCTCTATCCGCAACCACAACCCAGCGAGAAGATCCCGCAGAGCACCCTGGAAGGCATCACCAAGTACTATGACCAGGCGCTGCAGACGCAATTCTCCAAGGCCCTGCCCCTGGCCAGCGGCCCCGGCCCGGGCGTGCTGATCGTGCGGCCGGCGATCACCGCCGTCAGTGCTTCAACCAAGGGCCTGCAGCCCTACGAGGTGATTCCGATTGCGCTGATCGCCGCCGGCGTCAGCACCGCTACCGGTATCCGCGACCAGGACACCAGCATCGCCACCGAAGCCGCTTTCCTCGACGGCAGCAACGGCACGGTGGTCGCCCAGGTGGTGCGCAAGGGCGCCGGCACCGAGCTGGAAAACTCCTCCCAGGTCATGACCGCCAACGACGCTAAGGCCCTGCTCGATGGCTGGGCGCGGGACATGGTCAAGTCCTACGAGCAGTTGAAGCACAAGTAACCCGATGCCCCGGCATGGCCTGCCCCACTGCAGGTCATGCCGTGCAAGCCAAGGTCCAGGGCGATGCGGGCAAGCTCGATGAACTGATGAGTTACATCGACAACGTCGACTTCTGCTTCAGCATCGTAAGGCGCAAACCCGAAACACTGGAGGCCCTGACTACCAGGCGGTCGGCACCTCGACCTACGGCAACGTCTACGGCGCCCCGCGCAACTTCATGCTGAGCGTGCGCGCAACGTACCGAGGAACGCACCTTCATCAAAGCTTAATCTCGCGCCAGCAAACTGAACCCAGTCACCAATGGTGCGTGACCCATGAATGCTGCCTGTTCCAGGCAGCATTTTTTTTGCCCGAAAAATGCTGCCACCCTGCTCTGGCTTCCGGACAACCCGGCAGATTGCTGCTATATGCCTTGAGGCACGCGCCTGCGCGCAGCCCTCCACTTGCGCTTTCGTATGGATACCGGCATGCCGATCCACCGCTCCAGTACCCTCCTGGCCAGCAGCCTGGGCCTGACCGCCGCCATCAGCGCCCTGTCACTCTGGGCCATCCTGGAAATGCGCCACGACGCCCTGGAAGTCGCCAGCGCCAACGGCCACAACATTGCTTTGCTGGTGCAGCGCGACATTCAGCGCAACCTCGACCTCTACGACATGACCCTGATGGCCGTGGTGCACGCCCATGCCCAGCCCGAAGTGCGCGCACTCTCCGGCGAGGTGCGCGAGTCTCTGCTCAAGGACTACACCGCCCCGACCCATGGCATGGGCTCGGTATTCATCACCAATGCCCAGGGCGTGGCCACGTTCAACTTCGGCAAGGAAATCCCCGCGCGTATCGATCTCTCCGAGCGCGAGTATTTCCAGGCCCAGCGCGAGGCCAGCGGCAACCAACTGTTCATCGGCCACCCCTACATTCCCTACTCCAGCAACGCCCGCAGCAGCATCGCCCTGAGCCGACGCCTGGAACGCGAAGACGGCAGTTTTGCCGGCGTGGTTGGCGCCAACCTGGAATTGAACTACTTCCGCGAGCTCTTCAGCGGCCTGAACCTTGGGGAAGGTGGCACGGTCAGCCTGCACATGCGCGATGGCACGCTGCTCGCGCGCTGGCCCGATTCGCCGCCCGCCGGCACCCTGGCCAGCGCCTTCGAGCGCTACCTCGCCAGCGGAGAGGAGACCTTCTTCGACATCGGCAGCGATGGCGAAAAGCGCTGGCATGACTTCCGCCCGGTGGAAGGCTACCCGCTGGTGTTCAGCGTGGCCCTGCCCTCGACGGAGATCTACGAGGACTGGTACTGGCGCGGCGGATTGATCGCCCTGTTGGGCCTCGCCCTGGATGGCACGGTGCTCGGCCTGGCGCTGATTGCCCTGCGCCATATGCGTGAGCGCGACCGCCAGGAGGCCGAATTGCGGCTGGCCGCCAGCACCGACCCGCTGACCGGCCTGAACAACCGCCGCGCCTTCGACCTGCGTGCCGGCCACGAGTGGTCGCGCTACCAGCGCAGTGGCGCGGCGCTGTCGGTGATGCTGATGGATATCGACAAGTTCAAGGCCTACAACGACCACTATGGCCACCCCGCCGGCGACGCCGCACTGAAGACGGTGGCGCAGGTGATCGCCGAATGGACCCGGCGCCCGGCCGATTGCGCGGCGCGCTTCGGCGGCGAGGAATTCGTCGTGCTCCTGGGCGACAGCGAGGAGGCCGACGCCCTGGAGCTGGCCGAACACATCCGCGCCGGCCTGCAGGCCCTCGCCGTGCCTCACGAACACGGCCCGCTGGGCGTCATCACGCTGAGCATCGGTGTGGCCAGCACCTCGCGGTTCAGCCCGACCGGCTGGGCCGAGCTGCTGCAATCGGCCGACAGCGCGCTGTACCAGGCCAAGAACGGCGGGCGCAATCGCGTGGTCGCTTTCCGTTCCGAGCCGGTCGAAGCGACTTAGGCGGTTCAGCGCAGGCTCAGCACCTTCAGCTCGCACTCGAAGAGAAACTCGAACGCCTCCACCTGGCGCAGCGCATCGCTCATGCGCGCTCCCCAGGTGTACAGGCCGTGGCCACGAATCAGGTAGCCGGGGCAGTCCGGATGTGCATCGAGCCAGGGCTGCACCTGCGTCGCCAGACGGGCAATGTCCTGGTCGTTATCGAAGATCGGCACGGTCACGCGGCCTTCATGGGTGCTGACGCCGGCAAAGGCTTTCTGCAGCTCGTAGTCCTCCAGCTCGAGGCGATCCCCCCGCGTCAGGCGCGACAGCACGGTGGCATTCACCGAATGCGTGTGCAGCACCGCACCGATCTCCGCGCGCCAGGCATAGAGCTGGGTGTGCAGCAGGGTTTCCGCCGAAGGCCTCTTGCCCGGCTCCAGGCTGTTGCCGGCCAGATCGGTTTCCAGCACATCGTCTTCGCCAAGCTGGCCCTTGTGCTTGCCCGAAACGGTAAGCAGCGCGCGGTCGGCGGCCAAGCGCGCCGAGTAGTTGCTACTGGTGGCCGGCGACCAGCCCCTGCCGTAGAGGAAGCGGCCGGCTTCGATGATCTGCCGGGTGAGTTGCGAGCGGGAGTCAGTCATGGAGAGGCCGGGCAGTGAAAAACAGGTCGACACTCTAGCGACGGCCACTCATCGCTCTAAATACCTTTATCGCATGAGGTCATAACTCCCGGACTCCCACGCCAGAGCGATGCGTGCGGATACTCGGAGTTGAAATCGTGCAGTGGACTCTTAGTCCGCCATGAGGATTTTTATACTTTAAAATTATAAAAACCAGTGAAAATCATATTGGTATATACCAAATCATCTGCCGTGGAATACGCCCCATCGCAGTCATCGGCCGCTGGCCGTTTCGGAGAAAGGTTCCATGTTTGCCTTGCGGGTCATGCTCGAATACTTCCACCCCTGGCCCAACTCGGCCGGTTTCTACCTCGCCCGTGAACGCGGCTGGTACCGCGAGGCCGGGCTGGACGTGGAGCTGGTGGTGCACGATCCCTACCACGGCGACACCCTGGAGCACCTGGCGCGCGGCGCCGCCGCGTTCGGCGTATTCCCCAGCAACCGACTGCTGGTGCGCCGCGAGCTGGGCCAGCCGCTGCTGGGCGTGGCGGCGATCAACCATCGCGGCCTGGAGTCGATCCAGACCCTCACGGATAGCGGCATCCGCCGCCCCCGCGACCTGCAGGGCAAGCGCCTGGCGCTCAACCCCACGCCGCGCGGCCTGGCGATGGTGCGCCATCTGGTAAGCCAGGACGGCGGCGATCCCGATGCAGTGGAGCTGGTGGATGCCGGCTTCCGCGAGCTGCGCCTCGAAGACCTGGCCGCCGGCCTCGCCGATGCCAGCTTCGGCGGCTACTGGGCCTGGGAGGCGCTGTTGCCCAGCCCCATCGCCAATGAGCGCCGCGTAGTGCTGCCGGTGGACGAGATCGGCGCCCCGCCCTACCACAGCTACCTGCTCGGCGCGCGGGAAGACTGGCTCGACGCCAACGCCGACATCGCACGGCGTTTCCTCGCGGTCACCGCGCGCGGATTCCTCGCGGCAGCGGCCGAGCCGGAAGCCGCACTACCAGTCTACGAACGTACCATTCCCTACTTTCCCCGCGAGATGCTGGCAGAATCGCTGCGGCGCATCGCGCCCAGCTGGCTGCATCAGGGCCGCTGGGGCGAACAGCGCGAAGAGCTGCTGCAGCCCTACGCCCAGTGGCTGCATGAATACGGTGTGCTGCGCGACCCGGAAATCTGGCGCGGCGCCACCAACAATGCCTGGCAAGTGGAGACCCCAACATGACGAAACGCCTGAGCCACGGCATGGGCCTGGAGCCGGTGGAAGCCGACTGGCCGGCGCTGACCGAAGCGGAAGTCCGCGCGTTGCTCGCTGACTTTCCGGGAGCCGGCGACGGGGCACGCCTGACCTGGCACAGCCCCCGGCCCTTCTCCGCCGCCGCGCTGGTGGAGTCCGCCAGCGGCACGCTGTTCGTCAAACGCCACTCGCCCCGCGTGCGCACGGCGGCATGGCTGGCGGAGGAACACGCCTTCCTCGATCACCTGGCCCGACGCGGCGCATCCGTGGCGCAGGTACTG
Source organism: Pseudomonas sp. NY15435 (assembly GCF_048068295.1). Taxonomy (NCBI): domain Bacteria; kingdom Pseudomonadati; phylum Pseudomonadota; class Gammaproteobacteria; order Pseudomonadales; family Pseudomonadaceae; genus Pseudomonas; species Pseudomonas sp. NY15435. Next base: position 27,152 of record NZ_JBLUQA010000019.1, on the reverse strand, counting down.
CGTGATCGGCAAGGCCACAGCGCCATCGAACACGACGGCTGGACCTACGAAGTCCACGAGAAAGCCCAAGGCCTGGACCTGTATCGCGATGCGCTGTCCTGGACGCCGTTCCAGCACAACGCTCATGCCTTCGCTGCCGGCGCCGCGCTGGCGAAACTGCACCGCGCCGCCGAAGGTTTCGACGCACCCTCGCGCACTGCCGGCGTGCTGCTGAGCAACCTGAAACTGTTCGGCGCGCCGGACCCGCTGGCCGCCATCGAAGCAACCTTCGAGCGGGCGCCCGCCCTCGCCGAGTACCTGCAGGCACGTCCCTGGAAGGAGACGCTCAGCGAGGTGCATCTGCCGCTGCAACGCGAACTGTTGCCCTACCTGCAACGCCAGCCGGCGCTGTGGACCCACAACGACTGGCATGCCTCCAACCTGCTATGGAGCGAGGACGGCCCGCAGGCGCAGGTGGTCTCGGTGCTGGACTTCGGCCTGAGCGACCGCAGCTTCGCGCTGTTCGACCTGGCCACCGCCATCGAGCGCAATCTGGTGCCCTGGCTGGAGCTGGACCAGGGCCGCGCCGCCGTCGCCGACCTCGATGCACTGGACGCCCTGCTGCAAGGCTATGCCAGCGTACGCCCGCTGAGCCGCGACGACCTGCTCGCCCTGGCGGCGCTGCTGCCGCTGGTGCACGCGGATTTCGCGCTATCCGAAGTCATCTACTTCCACGGCATCCTCGGCTCGGCCGAGAGCGCCTCGCTGGCCTACGACAACTACCTGATCGGCCACACCCGCTGGTTCCTCGAAGCCGAAGGCCAGCGCTTGCTGAATCACCTTCGCCAACTGGCCGCCAGGGTGAACTGAGATGAACCAGCCCCTCGTCACCGTCGATTGGCTGGCCGCCAGCCTGGACGACCCGCGCCTGTGCCTGCTGGATGCCAGCGTGGAGCTGGCCGCACCCGAGTCCGACGGCGACTACCGCGTCGAGAGCGGCCACGCAGGCTGGCTCGCCGGGCACATTCGCGACGCACGCCATGCCGATCTGCTCAACGACCTGGCCGATCCGCAAGCGTCCTTCAGTTTCGCCCTGCCTGACCCGCAACGGGCGAAGGATGCCCTGCGGAAACTGGGCATTCACGACGATTCGCTCATCGTGATCTACGACCGCAGCGACGGCTTCTGGGCGGCGCGCCTGTGGTGGATGTTGCGCAGTCTGGGCATCGACGCGGCTGTGCTGGATGGCGGGCTGCGCGCCTGGATCGCTGCCGGTTTTTCGCTGCAACAAGGCGAATCTGTCGAGGTGGAAAGCGGCACTTTATCGAGCCCGGCGAAGTACCGGGAGGGCTTCTGGATCGACCGCCACGACGTTGAGCAAGTCGTGGCTGGCAAAGCTGACGGCACGCTGGTCTGCGCCCTGTCCGCCGCCCTGTTCGACGGCAGCGCCGTCACCCGTTACGCCCGCCGTGGGCACATTCCCGGCAGCCGCAACCTGCCGGCGCGCACCCTGTTCGACGACCACGGCCACTACCGGCGCGGCGCGGCACTGGATGAGGCCCTCGCCGGGCTGCACCGGGCCGACCCGCCGCTGTTGCTGTACTGCGGTGGCGGGATCTCCGCCGCCGCCCTCGCCCTGGCGCTGACTCTGGCCGGGGAGACGCGGGTCGCGATCTACGACGGCTCGCTGCAGGAATGGGCCGCAGAGCCCAACCTGCCATTGACCACCGGAGCATCTCCGGCCTGACAGCCCCTCCACGGGCCAACCCGTTTCACATCCAAGGCCATCCGTTTCGCGCGGGAGGGGCTCGGCCCCGTGCATTCCCGGCGCACGCCCCGGCGATTTTCAGGAGCGTTCCATGCAGTACCTGCCGCGCCCCGCGCGCACGAGATTCTCCCTCAGCCTGCTGACCCTGGCCGTGCTGCTGGCCAGCGGTCCCGGCCACGCCGAAGACGTCACGACCCTGGATACTGTCACGGTGATCGGCCACGACACCGAGAGTTACGCCAGCAATCGCGCCTCGGTCGGCGGCTTCGGCGAAGCCCCGCTGCTGGACACGCCAGCGTCCATCTCGGTGTTCAACCAGGCCCTGCTCAAGGACCAGCAGGCGCGCCTGCTCAGCGACGTGCTGAAGAACGACGCCTCCACCGGCGAGGCCTACGCACCGGTGGGCTACTACGAGAACTTCGAGATCCGCGGCTACTCGCTCAACGCCGCCAGCAGCTACAAGATCAATGGCCGCACCATCACCGGCGAGCAGAACGTGGCGCTGGAGAACAAGGAGCAGGTCGAGGTGCTAAAGGGATTGTCCGGCCTGCAGAGCGGCGTATCCGAACCCGGCGGGGTGATCAACTACGTCACCAAGCGACCGCAGGACGTGCGCTCGGTGACCCTCGGCACCGACGACGAAGGCGGCCGCTATGTCGCTACCGATGTCGGCGCCTGGCTCGGCAGCGAACAGACCGTCGGCGTACGGGTGAACCTGGCCCACGAGGACCTGCGCTCCTACATCGACCACACCGATGGCAATCGTGACTTCGCCTCCCTGGCCCTGGACTGGAACCTCTCGCCCAACGCCCTCTGGCAGTTCGACGCTGAATACCAGAACCGTCGCCAGCCCTCGGCACCCGGCTACCAGTTGCTCGGCGGCACGCAGCTGCCCCACGGCATCGACCCGCACGACCGCCTCGGCTACCAGAGCTGGGCCGACCCGGTGCGCATCGAATCGCTGAACCTCAACACGCGCTTCGAGTACCGCTTCGACGATGCCTGGACCGGCACCCTCAGCGCCTCGCGCAGCAAGGTGGTGATCGACGACTACAGCGCCTTCCCGTGGGGCTGCTACGGCGCGGCCAGCTGCGCCGATTCCGCCGTGCCGAACTACTTCAGCCCGGAGGGCGACTACGACCTCTACGACTTCCGCAGCCCTGACGACACCCGCCGCAACGACGAGCTGGAAGCCGCCCTGCACGGTCAGTTCGCCACCGGCTGGCTACGCCACGAGCTGACTGTCGGCACCTCGGCCTTCCGCCGTGTGCTGGACAGCCGCCCAGAGCTCAACGAATGGGTCGGCACCGGCAACATCTACACCGGCATCGGCGCGGTGGAGCCCTTCGACGGCGAGCCCGGCCACAGCTATCGCCACCTCGACAGCCGCCAGTACGGCCTGTTCGCCAGCGACCGCATCTCCTTCAATGACCAATGGCAGGTCGTGCTGGGCGGGCGCCAGGTGCGCCTGGACGAACGCACCTTCGACAGCGACGGCGACACCACCCGGCATACCCGCCGCACGGAGTTCCTGCCCAACGGCGCGGTGATCTTCAAACCGCGCGCGGACATCTCGATTTACGGCAGCTACAGCAAGGGCCTGTCGCTGGGCGGCGAAGCGCCGTGGTTTGCCAGCAATGCCGGCGATACCCTGGCGCCCACCTCCTCGCGCCAGGTCGAGTTCGGCATCAAGCAGGAACTGCCCGGCTTCGACTGGAGCGCCGCGCTGTTCCAGATCCACCAGGCGTACCAGTTCGCCCGGCCCAACGGCGACGGCACTTTCACCTACGTGCAGCAGGGCCAGCAGAAGAACAGCGGGCTGGAGTTGTCCGCCAGTGGCCGGGTAACCTCCGCGCTGCAATTGAGCGGCAGCGTCGCGGCGATCCGCTCGCGGGTGGTCAACAGCGGTACCGACGACTACGAAGGGCACCAGGCGATCAACGTCCCGCGCCTGCGCGCCAGCCTGCAGGCGGACTATGCGCTGGCCGGCGTGCCGGGGCTTTCGCTGCTCGGCGCGGCGCGCTACAGCGGTGCCAAGTACGCCGACCGCGATGGCGCGGTGGAGGTCGGCGGCTACACCGTCTATGACGCCGGGGCACGCTTCAGCACGCGCATCGGCGACTACCCGACCGTGCTGCGGCTGAGCGTCGACAACCTGTTCGACAAGCGCTACTGGCGCGATGTCGGTGAATATTTCGGCGACGGCTACCTGTTCCAGGGTGCGCCGCGCACGGCTCGCCTGACGGCGAGCGTCAACTTCTGAGGTAAGCGCAAGATGTCTGCTCTGGAAATCATCGCGGTGATCGTCAACGTGCTCGGCGTCTGGCTTACCGCCCGGCGCATCCGCTGGTGCTGGCCGGTGAACGTGGTGGCAGTGCTGCTCTACGCGTGGATATTCTTCAGCGTGAAGCTCTACTCCGACATGCTCCTGCAGCTGGTCTTCGTGGTGCTGCAGTTCTACGGCTGGTGGCAATGGAGCAAGGGCGGCAGCGACCACGGCAAGGTGCGTGTCGAACGCCTGCCCCTCTCCACCGCTATCACCAGTTGCCTGGCCGGTGCGCTGGGCGCCTTCGCCCTGGGCTGGGCGATGCACACCCACACCGACGCCGCCCTGCCCTGGATGGACGCCGCGCTGACCGCCTTCAGCCTGGTGGCGAGCTTCTGGGCGGCGCGCAAATACGTCGCCAGCTGGTGGCTGTGGATCATCCTCGACGTTCTCTACACCGGGGTATTCCTCTACAAGGCGCTCTACCTCACCGCCGGGCTCTACGCCGGCTTCGTGGTGCTGGCGATCTACGGCCTGCTGGCCTGGCAGCGCGAACTGCATGACCAACCGCCCAGCGCTCCGGCACTGGCCGGCAACTCCTGAGGACCGCCATGCTCTACCAGGCCATCCCGCCGCACTACGCGCGTATCCGCGACCAGTTGGCTGCGGACATCGCCCAGGGGCGCTTCCTCGCCGGGCAGAAGCTGCCGCCCGAGCGCGACCTCGCCGAGCGTTTCGAGTGCACCCGCGTGACCCTGCGCCAGGCCCTGCAGCAGCTGGAAACCGAGGGCCTGATCTACCGCGAGAACCGCCGCGGCTGGTACCTCAGCCCGCCGCGCATCGACTACGACCCGACGCGGCTGGTCAGCTTCATGGACTACGTTCGCCGGCAAGGCCGCGAGCCGCTGACCGAATTGCTGAGCGCCGAACGCCGTCGCGCCGGTGCCTGGCTGGCCGCGCGCATGGGCCTGCCCTCGCCGGACGAACCGGTGTTCCGCCTGCACCGCCGCCGGCTGATCGACGGCCGCCCGGTGCTGGTGGAGATCAACACCCTGCTCGCCAGCTGGTGCCCGGACCTGCTCGACGCGCGCCTGGACCGTTCGCTGACCACCGTACTGCGCGAGCGCTTCGGCAAGGTGCAGACGCGCTGCACGCTGAACCTGCGCCTGGGCACCGTCAACGACGACCAGGCCGAGCTGCTGCAACTGGCCTCGGGCGCCAGCAACCTGGTGCTGGAACGGCTGAACTACGCAGAAGACGGCCTGCTGGTGGAGTTCGACCAGGAATTCTGGCGGCCGGACGCCGTGTCGGTGGCCGTGCAGGCGGATTTCCCGTCGCGACCGTTATAGCTGAATAAGTAATTACCAAATGCTAATTCAGTATTTCTGGTTCTAACAGAATCGCGGCTAGGCTAGCTCCAACTTCACCGCCACCGGCTTGTCTGCAAGCCTTCTGGAGCCGCCATGGACCGCACCGACAACATCATCGACCTCGCCCGCCACCGCACGCGCCGTCAGGCACGCCGCCAGGCCGAGCTGATGTGGATGCTGTACGCACAGCGCGCCGGCTACGACGCCTTCCAGATCGTCCAGCAAAGCCGCGACAGCGGCCGCCGCGAGGCCTGAGCCATGGGCCTGCCGCTCGCCACGGAGCTGCCCGCCGTGGCGTTTGACGCCGAGCCCGGCACGCCCGAAGACCCTATCGGCGAGCGCGTGGCCAGCAACCTGCTGCGCCTGCGTGCCAAGCGCAACCTCTCCCTCGACGGCCTCGCCCGCCTCTGCGGCGTGAGCCGTACCATGCTCGCGCAGATCGAGTCCGGGCGCAGCGTCCCGTCGATCAAGGTGCTGTGCAAGATCGCCCAGGGCCTGAAGGTCTCGGTCGCCGCCTTCCTCGACGACCGCGCCTTCGAAGGCGTGGCCGTACTGCCCGCGCGCGACAGCAAGCGCCTGGTCAGCGGCGACGGCGCCTTCGTCAGCCGCGCACTGTTCCCCTTCGACGTCTCGCGCCAGGTGGAATTCTACGAACTGCGCCTGAAGGGCCTGGCCACCGAACACTCCACCGGCCACGCACCGGGCACCCAGGAAAACCTCGTAGTCGCCCAGGGCGTGCTGGAAATCAGCGTCAACGAAGAACGCTTCCTCCTCGGCACCGGCGACTCCATCCTGTTCTACGCCGACCAACTGCACAGCTACCGCAACCCGGCGGATAGCGAGGCGGTGGCGTATCTCGTCACGACTTACGCCGAACGCTTGGATTAACCTCAAAGCGCATAATTCTGGCGAACAATCACACAATTATTTAAGACCCATCTGAATGGCTAGTCGGCGACCGAGCTGGTGGGATGGGCGTCCCTCCGGAACGGACGCCCGCAATGCTCAACGAAACCGGCAATTTCTTCGACCATAGTCGCCACCAACTTAGCATCCGCGACCTTTCCGCCAACCTGGATGTACTCTGCTTCGAAGGCCAGGAAGCACTGAGCCAGCCCTTCCTCTACCGCATTCAATTCACGTCTAGCGAGCTGAACATCGCCGCCGAGCAAGTCCTGCTCAAGAACGCCAGCTTCAGCCTCTACCCGCCACCGGAGCCCGCCCCCTTCATCGGCATGCAAATGCCTCCGGCCAAACCTTTGCGGACCCTGTATGGCGTCATCACCCACCTCCGGCGCTTTGGCGGCTCGCGGGACGAGGGCCATTACGAAGTTACGCTTCAGCCGCGCCTGGCCCTGTTTCGTATGGGCAAACAGGCGCGCATCTTTCAGCAACAGTCAGTGCCCGAAATCACCGAAGCGGTGTTGCGCGAGCACGGTCTGGCCGGCCAGGACTTCAATTTCCAGAAGCTCACCCGCGAATATCCACGCCGGGAGCAGGTCATGCAGTTCGGCGAGTCCGACCTCGCTTTCATCACCCGCCTGCTGGCCGATGTCGGCATCTGGTTCACCTTCCGCACTGACGAGCGACTGAACCTTGAGCTGATCGAGTTCAACGATGACCAGCGCGGTTATCGCCGCAATATCAACCTCCCGCTGCGTCACCAGTCCGGCAACCAGAGCAGCGGCCAGGACAGCGTCTGGACCCTGCGCAGCCACCATCAGGTGGTGGAGCAGCACGTCAACATCCGTTCCTACCACCACGCCGATGCGGGCGCTCTTCTCGATGGTGGCGTCGACCAGACGCGAGGAGCAAAAGGGCTGTATGGCGAGGCCTATCACTACGCCGAGCCCTATCGTGTTCTGGGCGATCCGTTCCAGCAGGACGAAGACCTACAGAGCGAGTCAGGTTTCTTCTATGCGCGGCTGCGCCACGAACTTTACCTCAACGGTCGTACCCGACTCAGCGGCCATACCAGCAGCGCCACCCTGGCACCGGGCGATTTTCTCAAAGTCAGCGACGGCGCTCCCGAGGCCTTCGAGTCTGGCGCAGTCATCACCCAACTGACCGCCCGCGCTGCCCGTGACCGCAGTTTCGAAGCCGAATTCGACGCGATTCCTTACGCCGAACACATCTGCTTCCGCCCGCCACTGCAACCAAAACCGCGCATCGCCGGCACCCTGCCAGCGCGGGTGGCCAGCCCCGAAACCAACCCCACCTATGCCGAGATCGACAAGGACGGGAAATATAAAGTCAGCTTCCTGTTCGACCGTACGCCCTGGAAGAAAGGCCAAAGCAGCGCCTGGCTTCGCCTGGCGCGGCCCTATGCCGGCGACACCTATGGTCTTCATCTCCCGTTGCTGGCCGACACCGAGGTGGGCGTGGCCTTTGAAGAGGGCGACATCGACCGCCCGTACATCGCACACAGCTTTCACGACAGCCTGCACCCCGACCACGTCACCCTGAAGAACTACAAGCGCAACGTCCTGCGCACGCCGGCCAACAACAAGCTGCGGCTGGACGACACGCGCGGCCAGGAGCACATCAAGCTTTCCACCGAGCACAGCGGTAAGAGCCAGCTCAACCTCGGCCACCTGGTGGACGCGCAGAAACAGAAACGCGGCGAAGGCTTCGAGTTGCGGAGCGACGGCTGGGGTGCGGTGCGTGCGGGCAAGGGCCTGTTCATCAGTGCCGACGCCCAACCCGGCGCCCAGGGCCAGGCCCTGGATATGCAGGCGGCCCTGTTGAAGTTGCAGGAGTCCTTCGAACAACTGCGCAACATGGCGCGCGACGCCGCCCTCGCCATCGTCGAAGCGCCCGACCTGTATGCCCCCGAACAACTCAAGGGGGCCCTCGACCTGCTCCAGCAACCCGGCATCCTCGCCAGCGCCCCGGACGGCGTCGCCCTCACCAGCGGCCAGCACCTGCAGATAGCCGCCGCGCAGAACCTGATCGCCACCGCCAGCGGCAGCATGGACGTCAGCGTGGTCAGGCGCTTCACCGCCGCCGTCGGGGAAAACATCAGCCTCTTCGTGCGTAAGCTCGGCATGAAGCTCTTCGCCAACCAAGGGGCCGTGCAGATCCAGGCACAGAACGACCGCCTGGAGCTGCTCGCCCGCAAGGCCGTGGACATCGTCAGCACCGAAAGCGAAATCCACCTTACCGCCAAGAAACGCATCGTCATCAACGCGGGTGGCAGCTACATCCGCCTGGACGCCTGCGGCATCGAATACGGCACCCAGGGAGACCACCTGATCAAGTCGGCGCATTTCGATATGCAGGGGCCAGCCAAGCTGCATCCGGACGTCCCCTGGCTACCCCGTGAACTGAACGACGAAGCCAAGCCGAAAAGCGGCTACCCCCTCTCGCTGTAAGCGATGCACAAGGACGTTTTCGATGATCATCAGCCCTCCCTTCATTCCCGCCCCGATAGCGGGTGAAACCGACGAAGCCTTCGTCGAGCGCGCCATGCCTGGCGGCCAACCCGGTGATGGTGCCTTCCCGCTGAGCTTCGACCTCAACTGGCATGGCGGCATGCACCTCACCGCCCCCCAGGAAAACGGCCAGCCGCTGCCGGTACGCGCCATCGCGGACGGCAAGCTGGTTTACTTCCGCGCCCCCACCGCCAAGACCAACGACGAACATCACGAGCTCAAGTATCGAATCGCACAAAGCGTCGACGACGGTTGGACCGACAACGGCTGCATCGTCCTGCGTCATGAAACCGAGATCGGTGAAGGCGAACGCGGGCAGGTGGTGTTCTTCTCGATCTACATGCACCTGTCGAAAATCAACATCCCCCATCCGCAGCTCCAGCAGCGCATCTACCGCAAGGACAGCATCGGCGAAGCCGGGCAGATCTACGGCAGTGCCGGCAAGATTCACTTCGAGATCATTGCCGACGACAGCCAGATCGCCCACCTCACCGGCCGCCAGCAACGCGACCTCGACTACCAGGCCCAGGATGGCCGCACCGACAGTTGCTGGGGAGACATGTATTTCTTCATCCCCAACACCCTCCAGGGATATGCCTCACCGCCAACGAACCTCGCGCAACCCACCAACTCCTCGGAAGAGGCCTACAGCAGCCCGCAACTGACCGGAGGCTGGAGTAGCGAAAGCGGCTTTGCGGGGAGTGAAGGCTACAGCCCGACAGTCGTCGAAAAACTTAGCCAGGGCCTCATCGTCCGTATGACTTACGACAGGGGCCAATGCCGGCTGACCACCTACTGCGTCAACGGCGAACAGATCGGCATCCAGCAGGAAGAGGCGGACTTCGAATACAACCTCTACACCACCGCCACCCGCCGCTACCCCGCCTGCCCCAGCGCCGGCTACGAACTGCTGCGCTTCGGCCGCGTGCTGGGGCCAGATGCACTGCAACCAGCCAACGCCGCGCATTGGCGGAAAATCTGCTTGTTACCCCGCACCGAGGCCGGCGAAACAGAACGCAGCGCCTGGTTCAACCTCAACGCTCCCGGCGTTACCAAATTCAGCGACGCCGACTTCCCGCACTGGATGGGCTGGCGCCTGATCAGCGATGACGACGACTTCGACAGTCACTGCCAGTCCGACTACATCCGAGACCTGCTCGAACCGCCCAGCCTCTACGCCGTGCAGTTGCCCCGTCGCGAAGATGCCGTCAGCCGAGCCCAATCCGACGCCTACGACTCGATGCCTGAGGGGGACAAGCGAAGGCTCTCGGAGCAGTACATGGACGACCGGCTACGCAACACTACCTATCTCGTGGATGCAACCGCCAAGGGCACGCTCAAGCGCCTGATCTGCAAATTCCCTACCGAGTGGTCGAGCAACGATTTCAAAGCGCGCTATGGCTGGGTAACGAAGGTCGCAGAGGGTGGGCCTATGTCGGAGGATGACTTCAAGGAGCTTAAGGAGCATCAGAAGGCGTTAGCGTTTTGGGAGGAGGCTGGCTTAGAGGAGATAGAAAGTAGGCATTGGCATTTCCCGCCAAGAGAAACGATCGAGACATTTAAAAAGTGCACATGGCTAAGCAGGAATGAAATTCTTCAAACACTACCTGCCAATTCGCTGAGAAGAGCTGGACAGCAGTGGATATGGGAGAGCATCTCACTAAATGGCGCAGATGGGCTTCTTGGCTCAAGTAATGAAAATGCGAAGGCAAGAAGAATAGAGCTAAACAAATCACTACGGAAATTCTTAGTCGTAGATAAAGTTAGACTGGCGTGTTTCTTCGGAAACGCAACTCAAGAAACCCAGTGGTATCAAAAGTTTCACGAAGCAAGTAGTTACTGGTATGCGCCTTGGGATGGCAGGGGATTCCTTCAACTAACACACGCGACAAACTACATCGAATACTGGAAATTTCAAGGTCGACCTATAGACAATATTACCAAATCAACCTTAGAGACCCATACCACTCAAGCCAACAACAATCGCCCGATAATTCAAGGACAGAAATCCATGAACGATCCAACTCACAGCCTGAGCGATACATCGACAGGAATTTCAAATGAGATCATAACTCGAAGAGATAATACTAAAAATTCATATGAAGCGGCACATAGTGCTGGTGCATATTGGGCATGGTCAAAATCGGGAATGCAAGCGGACTCCTATCAAACCGACTCCAGCAGCACTCTAAAAACAGTCCAAACAACTCAGGGTAGTAAGCGATACTACGAAAATCTAGCTTTCGGCAAGGTGGCAGCGACGGTAAACATCGGCCACCCAGCAACAAACTATGCTTTGATCTGGGGAATTCAGGCTCGCTTCATGGCATTTACTAATGCGCAGCTTGTTCTATTAGACAATGTTCAATTCAAGAAAGATGACGGAAGCGTGAGCTTCTTACCACAGGACTTCTCCAGGCGAGAAATACAGCCATGATCCAGCGACTGTCATTCAAATTTTTTTTTGTTTCTTTAATCATCAACCCACTTCTTTGCCACGCCCAAACACCAGTACTCGGAGATGAGTCTGGAGAGGAAAAATCATTAAACTTCGCGGGCCCTCTAGAGATAAGACAGGGCGAATGCCGTTACACTGCGACGCTAGACAAAAATCAGACCATAATTCACAACACCCCAGATATAGTTATTCATGAAATAGTATCAACTAGAGACCAAAAGCCAACACCCTATTTGTGGCAGCCAGAAACTTATTCAGGGTATGAATGGAATTTCAAAAACCCAGGCCGTAGAAACCTGAGGTGGTTCGGATTGATATGTGAATCTGCAGAAAACCTCCCCTTTCTTAAAGAAGACAAGCTCGCAGCAGGACTTGGAAACAATGAAGTAATTGAATCAAACAAGCTAAAATGTCCAGCCGAGCTTGTTAACGGAAAATTCACACTCCCAAAAAAACTTACTTCAGACAAAAATTACACAATAGAGCGAATTACTAAAAGCACCTGGACAGGCTTTCTTGTTCTTCATAAATCAAAATCCAGGAACATATACGATCAAATGCGATTCTGCCTCTTGCACAATGACGTAGTCTTGATTGGCACTACTGAAAACATGCAGCCTGCGCCGATGCTTGATGAAAAATTCCGAAAAATGGTTATTGAATTCATAAATTCAATAACATTTCAATGATAAAAAATAATTAGCGAATTTATTTTCACATGCCAGACCTGAACAAAACCAACCTTCTAGAGAAAAATAAATTCTCTCCCTTTCGCACAAAACGCCATGAAACACCTAATAATTCTCGCCATCACAATAGCGCCCCCACAAACTGCACTGGCATTAGAGTGCAAAGAAAAACATAACTCCTATCAAGTCCAGAAGTGTGACAATCAAAAGCTATGCATTACCAATAATGATGAAAAACGCATATTAAATCAAGAAGTTTCAGACGATGACAGAATTTCTTGCGCCGATGTTAATTTTGACGGATATCAGGATATTATCGTAACTCACCCACCTTCAGGACAGACTCAGGCATCGTCAGTTTTTGTATACGACAAAAAAGATCATAATTTCAGAAAGAACGAAGAATTAAGCAAACTGCCGTGCTTAAAAATAGACTCAATTAAGCAGCGAGTATCTGGAACCTGTTTTTCATCAAGCAACTGTGACAAATGGATAGAAAAATATAAATTCAGGCCTGATGGACAATTGCAGATCACGCAAATTGAAGGGACGTACTGCGACCCAACTAACGGAAATACATTTAGCTACACCGAAATCTATAAAAATAGTCGAATATTCAGCAAGCATGTTAAAAAGCTGAGTGATTAGCAGAGAGAAAGAATAAATCAGGCAGACTTACCTTTCACGCTCCAGCCCTTATTATCATAATTATCTCTATAGTAGAAAAATAAATTCGCCAACTCCCCACACACAAACAAAGACTATGAAGCCACTCATAATTGTTTCACCACTAACAATTACTCCTTCTCTAACGCATGCGGGAACATGCGAAGAGAACAAGGAATCGATCGCCAGAGACACTTATTACGATGAAGAATTCCACAACTTCATCTGCGGATGATTCAGATTGCTCACAAGATAACTTCCTAGAAAGAATCGACATATATGAAAAACAACTGGGAGAGAAAATATTAGGATGTTTCGTGACTCCGACCAAAAATCCGATAACTACTACACCAGTCTATATCTAATAATAAACCACAACCACAACCACAACCACAACCACAATTTATATTCTTTTGATCATTTCTATGTAGGACAAAAAATCATCAACAATCTCTATGTACTATATGGAGAAGAGCGCACAGACGCTGGCAGCAAAGAAAGATACGCATTCTCCTGGAAATATAATAACTACATCTCAATCTCAACACGCGCCCTCTTGGCCAAAATCCTAAAATGCTGGTAGTTGAGGAGCAAAAAAAGGTGGCAGATTTATTTCTCGCACTATCCTTTGGCTCATCGATCAGATACAGATCAGAAAATAAATCCATCCACTCCCGCAAACTAATAAACATGCAGACATCGAAATGAATATAAAACCAAACCTATTGGCAATTTCTATTCTTGCCTTTTTTATTTGCGCCCCCGCCAGAGCAGAGATTATTGACTTCTTCCCTTCAAGCAATAGCAAAGCCACGATAAAAATCAAAAACAACGAAGTTAAAATACTTAACGGCGACATCTTGAAAGAGAAAATAGCATTTGACACCGAAAAGCCATTGAACATCGAAATTGCTGATTATAATTTTGACGAAATCCTAGACTTTTCCATATGGTATTCCGACGATGGAATGGGGACGCACCACATATACAGAATATTTCTATACAACAAAAAAACCAAAACTTTCTCTGAAGCACAATCCAAGTGCGGAGACGAGTTCATAAACATCAGAACAGACAAAAAAACAAAGACAATCGCAAGCACCATATTTGAAGACAACATCCCAAAGCTCTGCCACACAAAACTATAAAAACTTGGGAATACACTGGCTTACTACCACCCTGCTCCAACACCTACCGTACCTATGGCAAAACCGCGTCCACCTTTTTTCAGCCCCCAAGAATACAAAAGGCCCGGCGGATTTCCCCACCGGGCCTTTTCACTTCAGCGCCCCGCGATCAGCAGGTGCAGCACATCATCGGCATGCCGTTGCAGCTCATCATCATGGGCATGCCGCAGTCCATCATCTTGTTCATCAGCATGCAGCAGTTCTTCAGCATGTCCATGCTCATGCCCTGCATCGGCATCATCTTGCACAGCATCATGTCGCCCTGCATGGAGCACTCCATCATGCACTTCATGGCGGGCATGCCCATGTTCATGCCCATCATGGGCATCTGCATCATCGGGTTCATCATGCCCATCATCGGCATCATGGCCATGGCGGACTGGGACATGCCCATCATCATCAGGTTGCCGCAGTGCATCATCATCGGCATGCCGCAGTTCATCATCATCGCCATCATCTCGGCGCTGTTGCGGAACATGGCCATTTCCATGCCCATGGCCGGCTTCATCTTGCACATCATGCCGTCGTCGAGCATTTCGCATTCCATGGTCGCCATCATCATCGGCATGCCCATCATCGGCATCATGGCGTTGGTGTTCATCGGCATCTGCATGGCGTTCATCATGGTGGAGCTCCCTGAATCGATTGGAATGAAGTGCTGCGAATGGGGCCGATTCTAGGAAGGCGCGGCGGCGGGACAAGATGGCGGGGGAACGGCGGTTTCTGTCGCGTCTTCTCGCGATTCTGGCTCGATGGTGACGTTGTTGTTCGCGATGGTTTTAGTTACGACGCTAAAACGAATTCCAGCGAATTCTTGAAGCGAATTTCAGCAACATGGATATCCCATCCAGTGCTTAGCAAAGAACCGTAGTGAATATTGAATCTAACCAGCTCGCAAAAACTTCGTTTCCGGCGGAGAGCCACGTCCTAGAGGGCTTCAACACCATCCACAGAGACGCAAAATCAGGCATATGGGAATGCGTTTTTAATATTTAAGGAAATAACAGACGAGCTTCTATAGTGGCGGTTTGGTCCAACTGTCATCTCATCGCAAGGAAGTCCCATGCTCCGCCACCTGCTCGCCGCCAGCCTCGCCCTGGCGCTGTTCGGCTGCGCCACCCCGCCCGCTCCCTCCGTCCATACCACCAACCCTTCCACCTCCACACTGCAGGGCGACCCCACGCGGCCGGCGCAGGCGCAGTGGCTGCGCACCGAGTTGTATTTCGCGCTGGGCCAGGAGGACGGCAAGGAGAAGATCAGCGAGCAGCGCTGGCGGCAGTTCCTCGACCAGGAGGTGACGCCGCGCTTCCCCGACGGCTTCACCGCCTACGATGCCTACGGCCAGTGGCGTGACCATGGGGCGCCGGCGCCGGAGCGGTTGAGCACCAAGGTGATCGTGATCCTGCATGAGGACAGCGCCGCGCGCGGCCAGGACATCGAGGCGATCCGCCTGGCGTGGAAGCGCATCACCGGCGACCTCTCCGTGCTGCGCCTGTCGCAACCGGCGCAGGTTTCCTTCTGATGAGCGAATTCCGCGAAACGCTGTACGCGGGTTACGCCCAGGCGCTGACCATCGATGAGCCGATCTACGAGGGCAACACCGGCCAGCAGGCCGTGCAGGTGTTCCGCAACCGGCGCTTCGGCCGTGTGCTGACGCTGGATGGCGTGGTGCAGACCACCGAGGCGGACGAGTTCGTCTACCACGAGATGCTCGCCCACGTGCCGATTCTCGCCCATGGCGCGGTGCGCCGCGTGCTGGTGATCGGCGTCGGCGACGGCGGCATCCTGCGGGAGATCGTGCGGCATGCGGGCATCGAGGAGATTGTCGCGGTGGAGATCGACCCGCAGGTGGTCGAACTGTGCCGCGAGCTGTTGCCGAATCATTCGGCCGGCGCGCTGGACGATCCACGTCTGCGGCTGGTCTACGCCGATGGCCTGGAGTACCTCGCGCAGAGCCGCGAAAGCTTCGACCTGATCCTCTGCGATTCGACCGATCCGGGCGGCCCGGCAGCGAGCCTGTTCACCACCGCCTTCTACCGCAACTGCCAGCAGCGCCTGGGCGCCAGCGGCATCCTCGCCACGCAGAACGGCGTGCCCTTCCTCCAGCCGGAGGAACTGGGCGGCACGGCGCGGCGGTTGGCGGACAGCTTCGCCGACTGGGGTTTCTTCCATGCGGCGGTGCCGACCTACATCGGCGGCAGCATGGCCTTCGGCTGGGCGTCGAACAGCGAGAAGGTGCGCCGCACCGACCTGGAAACCCTGCGCCAGCGCTTCGCCAGAAGCGGCCTGGTAACCCGTTACTACACACCCGAGGTGCACCAGGCGGCGTTTGCCCTGCCGCGCTACATGCTCGACCTGATCGAGGCCGGGCTTCAGCGCGACAGCTGAGGGTTGTCCAGGCGCTGCGGCGTCCAGTCCGGATCGCGAGCGCGAACCGGGCTGCTGACCTGCAGCACCGCGGTGCCGAAACGCTGCTTGAAGTCCGCGCCGATCTGCGCCAGCGCCTGGCGGGTGTAAGGGTTGTCGGCGTGGATGAGGATCAGCAGCCGCGAGGGCAGCTTCTCCGGCCCGCCGCTGGGGCCGCGCCACTGGCCGTGCAGGTCGAGCCAGCTCAAACCATCGGGGAAGCGCGGCGTCACCTCACGGGCGAGGAAGTCCTCCCACTGCGACAGTTCCACCGCTTCCAGGTAGAGCTCGGTGCGCAGCATGCGCCGGCCGCTGGCTTCGCCACTGGCATTGGCAGCGGGTTCGTTTAGCCACAGGCCGACCAATGCCGCCAGCAGGACGGCCACGGCGCCATTGCGCCAGAGTGCTTTCGCGCGCATCACACGCCCTCCCCCGACCAGCTTTGCGCCTGCTCCGTTCGCGGGCGCAGGACGAGTTGAAGTACGGCGCCCAGCGCCAGTACAGCGACGCCGAGCAAGGCACCCCAGCCGACATAGGCGACGCTGGAATACAGCATGTACAGGCACACCGCGAGGAAGCCCAGCGGCAGCCACGGGTAGAGCGGCACGCGGATCGGCCGGGGCACTTCCGGGTGGCGGCGGCGCAGGACGATCAGCGCCACGCTGCTGAGGCTCAGGAACAGCCAGTACACCGGGGTCATGTACTCCACCATGGTGTTGAAGCCGTGGCCGCTCCAGCCGCCGACCGCGATCAGCAGCAGCGCCACCAGCCCCTCGGCCAGCAGTGCCGCGCGCGGTACGCCGTGGCGCACGTCCCAGCGGCCGAGCACGCGCAGCGCCGGCACGTCGCTGGCGGCGGCGTAGGTGGTGCGGCTGCCGACGATCAGCGTGGAGTTGATGCTGGCGACGGCGGAGACCACCACCACCGCCATGATCAGCCCGATGCCCGGCGCTCCAAACGCCAGTCCAAGCAGTTCCAGTGCCGGCGCACCGCTGGCGGCCAGGCCGTCGAAGCCCAGGCCGCGAATGAACGCCCAGTTCAGCGCCAGGTAGATCAACAGCAAGGCCGCCAGTGCGCCGAGCATGGCAGTGAAGATGCCCCGGCGGTTGTCGCGCAGCTCCGCCGACAGCGTGGCTGCGTCGCTCCAGCCACCGAAGGCGAGGAAGACGTAGATCAGCGCGGCGGAGAACCCGGCGACACCGACCTGCTCGGGCTCCACCGGCGGTGCTACGGGCGGGACGAAGCCACGCCACTCCAGCCACAGGCCGGCGCCGACGATACCCAGGAAGCCTGCCGCCACCAGCACCACCAGGCCGGCCTGGGTGCCGAAACTGGTACGCCAGCCGATGAGGTTGAGCACCACCAGCGCGGCGACCAACCCGCCCGCCAGCAGCACATTGCCCAGTTGGCCGAGACCGAGCAAAGCACTGAAGTGATCGGCGAAGAGGAACGCCATCAGCGCGATCCACCCGGTGTGCAGGATGGCAAAGCGCGACCAGGCGAACAGGAAGCCCACCCGCTGGCCGTAGGCGCGTTCGAGGAAGTGGTAATCGCCACCGGGATGGGCGAAGGCCGAGGCCATCTCCACGTAACACAGCGCGCCGACCATCGACAGCACTCCGCCGAGCACCCACACCAGGTAGAAGTACTCCTGGCCGACGTTGAGCGCCACAGTGGGTGCGGTCTTGAGGATGTCGCTGGTGATCACCATGCCCAGCGTCAGCAGCAGCGCGTGGACGGCGCCCAGGTGCCGGCGCGGGCCGGCCGGCGTGTCAGCGGCGAAGTTGTCAGCCATGAGTCGGCTCCGCAAAAGTAGTCGGGGCCGCAGTGCGGCCCCTTTGATTTTCAGAAGAGCGGATCAGAACGAATAGCTCGCGCGGGCGTAGTAGTACGCACCGTTGGAGCCGATCGGCGAGAGCACGTCGTACGGCAGGTTGCCGCCGTAGTTGATCTCCGAGCTGGAGCGTTCCGGGTAGTTGTCGGTGAGGTTGTTGCCGCCCACCGCCAGGCTGAACTGCGGGGTGAACTTGTAGGCCACCTCGGCATCCAGCTGCCAAACCGCGCCATAGGTCTGCTCCGGGTGGTAGCCATCACCGAAGTCGAACACGCGGGTGGTTTCGCCCTGCCGGGTCAGGCGGCCGAGCAGGTTCCACTGCGCATCGCTCCAGGTGGTGGTGAGGATGAAGCGGTCCTTGGGCGCAGCGTCGGTGAGCGTGTTGCGCTCCTCCACACCGACCAGCGCGTCGTCGCCGATGCCCAGGTTGCTGAGCTGTTGCGGGGTCGCCTTGGTGCTGCGCACCTTGGTGTGGTTGTAGGTATACGCGGTGGTCACGCCCAGCTGGCCGCCGACGAAGGGCTGGTGGTAGTTGAGCACCAGCTCGGCGCCATCGGTGCGGGTGTCGGCGGCGTTGGTGAAGAAGTTCACGTCATGCACGCCGGCCACGCCGAAGTTGTCCTGGATGAACTGTTCCATGGCGTCGCTGCCGATGCGCTGGGACAACGTAATGCGGTCATCGACGTCGATGCGGAAGACGTCGAAGGACAGGTCGAAGCGATCATTGAGCTGCGCAGTCAGGCCCAGGCTGAAGTTCTTCGAGGTCTCCGGGTCGAGCTTCTCGGCGCCCAGCGCGCGGGCGATCGGGTCGTTCACCGAGAGCACGCGGATATCGGTCAGGGTGCCGCCGTCGCCGAAGTTGCTGGTGGTGCTCTGGTAGCCGACCTGGGCCAGCGACGGCGCGCGGAAGTTGGTGGATGCCGCGCCGCGCAGGGCCAATACCGGGGTCAGCTGATAGCGCCCGCTGAGCTTGCCGGTGAGCTTGCTGCCGGCATCGTCGTAGCGTTCCCAGCGTGCAGCGGCATCGACGAATAACTCGTCGGTGAGGTCCCCCGACAGATCGATGTAGGTGCCGAAGACATTGCGATCGATATCCGACTCTTCGCTGGGGCGCAGGCCGTTGGCGCCGTCCGCGCCGACGCCGTAGTACGAGGCCGCGTCGCCGGCAGTGGTGATGTAGTTTTCGTAGCGGTACTCGCCGCCGAACGCGAGCACGAAGGGCCGCCCGGCAAGGCTCAGTTCACGGCTCAGGTCGAGGTTGGCAACGCTCTGGCGCAGCTCGTAATCACCGGTGTCGAACTTGGTCGGCGTGTCTTCGCCCAGGGAGGCGTTGAGGGTGCGCCGGGTCGAGGATTCGAAGCGGTTGCGGCCATGGGTGACGCTGGCGTCGTAGTCCCAGGTGTCGGCGATCAGCCCCTTGTAGCCGAGCGTGCCGGAGAGGTCGAGGTTGTCGCCCAGGGACTGCGGCAGGTAGCCATTGGGATAGATCTCCGGGTGCTCATCCGGGTAGCGGTAGAACTCCGCGCCAGTGGTATGACGCTCGTTGTACAGGCCGAAGGAATAGAGCTTGCCGCTGCCGAGGGCAACGTCGCCGTTGAACCAGGCGTTGACGTCCCGTGCCACACCATCGCCCATCACGTAATTGCGCTGCCCGGGGGTATCGGCGAAGCCGTCGTAGCCCGCGCGATTGGTCGGTTCGCGGTTGATGAACTCGGCACCGCCGCGGACGAAGCCATCCTCACCCAGACGCGTACCGGCCTTGGCCGCGGTATAGGAGTTCTGGCCGTCGGTGGTGGTCTTGCCGATGGCGTCCTGGTGCGTGTGGTACGCGCCGTAGCTGGTGGTCACCTCGCCGCCCTCGGGAGCGTCATCGAGGATAATGTTGATCACCCCGGCGATGGCGTCGGAGCCGTACTGCGCACCGGCGCCGTCGCGCAGCACTTCGATGCGCTTGATGGCGCTGATGGGGATCGAGTTGAAGTCCACCGGCGCGGTGCCGCGGCCGATCTTCGACGAGTCGTTGACCAGCGCCGAGGTGTGCTGGCGCTTGCCATTGATCAGCACCAGCACCTGGTCCGGGCTCATGCCGCGCAATTGCGCGGCGCGCACATGGTCGGCGCCACCGGAGTTGGACTGACGCGGGAAGTTGAAGGACGGCAGCAGCGTCGCCAGGGCCTGGCCCAGTTCGCCGCCGACGGCGCCGGTGGATTGCAGGTCCTGCGCGGTCAGCACGTCCACCGGTACGGGGGAATCGAGCAGGGTGCGGTTGTTTCCGCGGGTGCCGGTGACCAGTACGGTTTCAAGCTTGGTGGTGGCCTCGGGGGTCGACGAGCTTTCGTCGGCGTGCGCGGAGGCCTGGGCGATGACCGAGGCCACCGCAACGGCAATAAGGGAACGGGATAACACGCGAAATACTCCTGTCTCGCTTAAAGAGCGCCACTCGCCGTTGGCGGCGAGTCCGGAACTCCGCTTTTTTGGGTTCTTTTGACTTGAGCGGTTGGTGTCGGAAGTCCGGAAACCGCGAGCGACTGTCCTCCTCAGGGTGGAGAAAACAGTGCTCGGGAAAACGCTCCAGGTGTCACGGCCGGTCACGTTTCGTGATGAGCGAAAGGGCGCGGCTCTCGGTATCGCGGGTCATCCCTGACCCGATGGGGAAGGCGTCATCCTAGCTAGTGGCAGAATGCTTTCAAACGAATAAAAAATGCTTTGTTTATAACCGGTTATGCTGTTCGCAGGGCAACAGTTCCGAGTGTTCGCCCGGCAACAGCGGTGCGCTTCAATCGAAGGCTTTGCGCTCCCACTCATCCTCGGGAATATCCAGCGCCTCGCCGGAAAAACGCTGCTCACGGAACGGGTCGGCGTCGTTGTGAAAGCCATTGCGTTCCCAGAATCCGAGACGATCGCTGTCGCTGAACTCCAGCTCGCGCAGCCACTTCGCGCTCTTCCAGAAATAGCGCCCGGCAATCACCAGCCGCAGCGGCCAACCATGCACCGGGGTGAGTGGTTCGCCGGCGTAATGCGTGGCGAGCAGGCTGTCCGGGCGCAGCAGGTGTTCCAATGGCAGGTTGGTCTCGTAGTCATGATCGGCATAGGCCATGACGAACTGCCCGGCTGGCTCCACACCGTAGTGCGCAAGCAGATCGGCCAGGTGCACGCCGCGCCAGGCGGTGTCGAACTTCGACCAGCGCGTGACGCAATGGATATCGCAGACCAGTTCGCGCTGCGGCAGCGCCAGCAGGTCATCGAGGCTCAGCTCCAGCGATTGCGCCCCCGGATTTTGCCAAGACAACGCACCGGACAGGCGCAGGCGCCAGGTTTCCCGTGCGTACTCCGGCACCTCACCTTCATGGAGGATCGGAAAGCGCTCGGTCAGCACCTGCCCCGGCGGCAGGCGCGCGCCGTAACGCGGGTCGCCCTTGGGCGAGCGCGCCTTCTTCAGGCGCCCGGCCTTGTCGTGCATCGTCTAATCCTCAGAATCCTCAGTTCGCCAGCGGGATCCACGGCGCTTGCGCCACTTTCTGCGCCTCGCCGAAGGCCGGTACCTTGCGCGCCAGGTCGCGCACGTTCTTCACGTCCAGGTCCAACAGTTGCTGGCGGGTAATCAGGGTCGGCGGTACCAGCACCTGCTCGCCCGGATTCTCCCCGGCAATGCGCAGCGCCAGGCTGCGTACGCTGATGGCGCCGGCGACTTCCGGATTGACCGCGGCGGTGGCGCTCCAGGCGCTCCCCTCCTCCTTCATGATCTGGATGTCGGCGGTAGAAATGTCGGCGCTGTAGATCTTCACCTGCTTGCCCAGGCCGGCTTCGTCCACGGCGATCTTCACACCCTTGGCGAACTCGTCGAACGGCGCGAAGAACACGCTGATGCCAGGGTTGGCCCGCAGCACTGCGCTGGCCTGATCGGCCACCGAGTTGGCAATAGGTGCATTCAGCGTACCGAAGCGCGCCTTCTCGACGATGCCGGGGTTCTCGGCCTTCACCTGGCGCCAGATTTCGTCGCGGCGCTCCATGGGGGTGAAGCCGTCGATGTACACGTAGCCGGCCTCGAAGGCGTTGCCGTTGTCCTGCAGCACCTGCTTGAGTGCCAGGCGCGCCAGCTCGCGGTGGTCCTGCTCGACGCGGGTGATACGCGGGTCGTTCACGTCGACGTCGAAGGTCACCACCTTGATGCCCTTGGCCAGCGCCTTGTCGATGGAATCCTTGAGGGTTTCCGCCAGGCCGAGCTGGACGATGATGCCGTCCACGCCCAGGTCGATGGCCTGCTCCAGCATCTCGCGCTGGGTAGCCGCCTGCTGACGGGCATCGAACACGCGCAGCTTCACGTCCAGCGCATCGGCCTGCTTCTCCACGCCGCGCAGATAGGCCTCGGGGAAGTCGCCGGAGAACAGATAGCCGACCAGGGCAATCTGCACGCCGCCCTTGTCGAAAGGTGCTGGTGCGCCGGGCAAGCCAGCCGCTACCGCGCTGGCTGCGCCGGACAACAACAGGCCGGCGGCGAACAGCGCGCGCAGGGATTTGCCGGGGGTGAATTTCATCCGTTGAATCTCCGAAAAAGAATGCGATCAGCGCCCGCGCCGGGCCAGACCGAAAGTGAACATGAGGGCCGAAACCAGCACGGCGCCCTTGACGAAATCCTGTGCGTAGTAAGGTGCGTTGAGCATGGTCAAACCATTGAGCAGAGTCGCCACCAGCACCGCTCCCACCAGCGTTCCGAAGGCGTTGGGCTTCTGCGCGCCGAGCACGGCAAAGCCGATCAGCGCGGCGCCGAGGGCATCGAGCACCAGCCCGTTGCCGGAACTGACGTCGCCACGCCCCAGGCGCGCTGCCAGCAGCAATCCACCCAGCGAAGCGAGCAGCGCCGAGAGCACGTAGGCGAGCAGCTTGTAGCGCTCCACCGGCGCACCGGCGAGGCGCGCCGCCTGCTCGTTGCCGCCGATGGCGTAGAACAATCGGCCAGGCCGCGTACGTTCGAGGAACAGCCAGACCAGTAGCGCGCAGCCGAGCATGATCACCACCGGCACCGGCACGCGGTCCCACAGCTGGGCGCGGCCCAGAGCGAGGAACCAGCTGGCGAAGGCGCCCGGTGCTTCGTCGCCGCTGGGCAAGGTCATGCCCACGGCGATGGAGCGGCCGCCGGTGGGAATCAGTTGCACGCCCACCACCAGGAACATGCTGCCGAGAGTGGCGAGGATGTCCGGCACACGCATGCGCACGATCAGCCAGCCATTGAGCAGCCCGACCAGGGTGCCGAGGCCGAGGCTGATGAGGATTGCCGCCAGCGGCCCCCAGTCCAGCACCACCATCACGTAGCTGGCGGTCATCAGGCTCAGCGCGGCGACCGCGCCGATGGACAGGTCCAGCCCGCCCACGGCCATGCTCAGGGTCACGCCCAGGGCGAGCAGCGCGACGATGGATACCGACTGCAGCACCAGGAACAGGTTGCCGACCCGCAGGAAGGCCGGCTCCAGCAGCGCGAACACCAACACCAGCAGGGCCAGCAGCAGGAGCAGCGCGTAATGGATGAGAAAATCGAGCAGGCGCGCGACGGACGACGTCGCCGGGCTGCCCACGGCAGTTCTAGACACGCGCGACTCCTTGGCGTGAAGAGTGGGTTTGGCTGGGCGCCAGGTGGGCGACGATTTCGCTGCGTTGCAGATCGTGCCGGGGCAGTTCGGCGACCACCGCGCCGTCGCGCACGACGAGGATGCGGTCGGCAATTTCCAGGGCTTCGTCCGGGTCGCTGCAGATCACCAGCGTGGCGCGGCCCGTGGCGCTGGCGCGGATGCGCTGGCCGATATCGCGGCGGGCGCGCACGTCGACGCCCTGGAAGGGTTCGTCGAGGATCAGCACGCGGCCCTGCCCCAGCAGCCAGCGGGCGAGAATGACCTTCTGCTGGTTGCCGCCGGAGAGCAGTTCCAGCGCGGCTTCGATGCAATCTCCCTGGATAGCAGGCCCCTTGATGCCGAGCGCTTGAATCTGCTCGGCAACTTTGGCGCGCTCGGCGCGGCGGTCGATGAAGCCGAAGCGCGTGAAGTTGCGCAGGAACGGCAAGGTCATGCTGGCGCGCACCGAGAAGCCCGGCACCCGCGAATTGCTTGCGCGGTCCTCGGCGGCGAAGAACACCCCGGCGGCGATGGCTTCGCGCGGCGTGCGCGGCAGCCAGTCGTGCCCATCGAGGCGGATCGACCCGACGTGGTGCCGGCGCAGGCCGAACAGCACTTCGGCGATCTCGCTCTTGCCAGCGCCAAGCAGGCCGGTCAGGGCGACCACTTCCCCCTCGTGCAGGTCCAGGTCGAACGCGGCACTCTGCGCATCGAGCTGCCAATCGCGCAGGGCAAGCACGGTTTCGCCGCGCTCCAGAGGCTGCAACTGCACCTCGCCCAGCGCGGCGCCGAGCATGGATTCTACGGCGGCGCCCAGGTCCAGCGGTGCATTGAATTCACCGACCAGACGCCCGTCACGCAGCACCAGCGCGCGGTCCGCCACGCGTTGCAGATCGGACAGTCGATGGGAGATGTAGAGGATCGCCACGCCGCGCTCGCGCAGGCGGTCAATGAGATGGAACAGACGCTCGGCCTCGACGGTCGACAGCGATGCGGTGGGCTCGTCGAGGATCAACAGACGCGGTTTCAGCGCCAGCGCGCGGGACAGGATCACCAATTGCCGCTCGGCGGTGCCCAGGTATTCGATGGGCGCTTGAAGTGGCAGATGCAGCTCCAGGCCGGCGGCGATTTCAGCCGCGCGCTTGAGTGCTTCTCCCGGACGGAAAAACAGGGAGCCGGGGGCGCCGCAGAGTTCATCCAGCAGGAGGTTTTCGGCGACGCTCAGGCCAGGCACTACGCCCTGCTCCACCTGCTGGTGCACGGCGACTATGCCGTGCCGGCGTGCGTCGTGGGGCGAGGCGAAACGGGCTTGCTCGCCGTCGATCAACAACCGGCCGGAATCGTGGGCATGGGAACCGGCGAGAATCCTCACCAGCGTCGACTTGCCCGCGCCATTGGCGCCGAGCAGGGCGAGCACCTCGCCGGGGCGGATTTCAAGGTCCACATCGACCAGCACGCGGTTTTCGGCAAAAGACTTGCCGACGCCTTCGAGGCGGAGGAATGCAGTGGAAGCGGACTGGGCAGGCATGGGGCTCTCGATACGACGCAAAAGAGCGAGAGCGTCGTTTCAGAGCTTCGCCATTGGACTGAGTGGCGATTCTTTTATAATCTCAAATCATGCATCAACTAATTTTTAATATCGTTTATGCATATGCTAACAACCACCCGAGCAAGGCGACGCGCACTGTTTGCCCAGCAACAGCAGCCGGCGAAAAAGGCTGACGCGGCGCGGATCGGGCGGGTAGCATCCACGGCATTCAACCCACAAGGTGAGCACTCGAGATGGCGAACGATACCTACACTCCACCCCGCGTCTGGACATGGGACAAGAGCAACGGCGGCGCCTTCGCCAGCATCAACCGGCCCATCGCCGGCCCCACCCACGACAAGCAGCTGCCACGCGGCAAGCATCCGTTGCAGCTGTATTCGCTGGCCACACCCAATGGCGTGAAGGTCACCATCCTGCTGGAGGAACTGCTGGAGCTGGGCGTGACCGAAGCCGAGTACGACGCCTGGCTGATCAAGATCGGCGACGGCGACCAGTTCGGCAGCGGCTTCGTCGAGATCAACCCGAACTCGAAGATCCCGGCCCTGCTGGACACCAGTGTCACACCGGAGCAGCGCGTCTTCGAATCCGGCTCGATCCTGGTGTACCTCGCGGAAAAATTCGGCCACTTCCTGCCCAAGGACCTGGCCAAGCGCACCGAGACGCTGAACTGGCTGTTCTGGCAGATGGGCAGTGCGCCCTTCCTCGGCGGCGGCTTCGGCCACTTCTACGCCTACGCGCCGGAGAAGTACGAATACCCGATCAACCGCTACGCCATGGAGGTCAAGCGCCAGCTCGACGTGCTCGACCGCCAGCTCGCCGAAAACCGCTACATCGCCGGCGACGAGTACAGCATCGCCGACATGGCCATCTGGCCCTGGTACGGCGCGCTGCTGAACAACCAGGTGTATGAAGCAGCGGAATTCCTCGACGTGGAGAGCTACACCCATGTGCGCCGCTGGACCGACGAAATCGCCGCACGCCCGGCGGTGCAACGTGGCCGGCGGGTAAACCGCACCTGGGGCGATGATGCATTGCCGGAGCGGCACAGCGCGGAGGATTTCAAGAGGTGATGCGTTTGAGCCTGTAGGAGCGAGCTTGCTCGCGAACCCACCCAGCGCCTAGGAGCGAGCTTGCTCGCGAACCCACCCAGCGCCGGAATCGTCCACTCCTACTGGTTCGGGTCTTTCTCTGCTGAATGAGGGCGAACGCGGACGGATTCCGCACCCGCGTAGCCTGATGCTTTGTAAGCGGACCTTGTCCGCGATTGACCAGCCAGCACACTCGGCTCAAAGGTTCGCGAGCAAGCTCGCTCCTACAGGTAAGGGCGACTTCTGTTTGCTTGTGAAGTTTTCCAGAGCGACTTCCGAGCACTCCGGACTGCCCCGTTCAGGAGGCCGCGTTACCTGGGGCGATGATGCATTGCCGGAGCGGCACAGTGCGGAGGATTTCAAGAAGTGATGCGTTTGAGCCTGTAGGAGCGAGCTTGCTCGCGAACCCACCCAGCGCCGGAATCGTCCACTCCTCCTGGTTCAGGCCCTTCTCTGCTTAGTGATGGCGAACGCGGACGGATTCCGCACCCACGTAGCCTGATGCTTTGTAAGCGAACCTTGTCCGCGATTGGCCTGCCACAGAGCCCGGCTCGAACGGTTCGCGAGCAAGCTCGCTCCTACAAAAAAGCAAAAAAGCAAAAAACCGGAGCCTCACGGGAGGCTCCGATTTTCATTTCAGCGGGCGGTTACTTGCCGGCAGTCAGCGTGCTGTAGGCAGTGATCAGGTTGCGGTAATCCGGAATGTGGTTGGAGCACAGCGCCGCCAGCCCTTCGATGTCGTTGCGCCAGTCGCGGTGCAGCTCACAGGCCACGCCGAACCAGGTCATCAGCTGCGCACCGGCCGCTTCCATCCGGCGCCAGGCGGCGTCGCGGGTCATCTCGTTGAAGGTGCCG
>NZ_JBLUQA010000018.1:0-105238 GCF_048068295.1 Pseudomonas sp. NY15435 | reverse complement strand
TTCTTGAACTTGTCCGGATCGATGTCGCGGACCAGCGAGAGCAGACCGGCCTGGTGGTCGACCAGCAGTACGGCGGCGTTGTCTTTGTCCAGGCGGTTGTAGGTGGCGTTGGTCATGGTGAAATCCTCGATTTGCTTTCAGTGGGTGCCGGCTGGGCCGGAAGGTTTTGGACTCGTTTGCAGTGCGTCACTGCATGGGAAGAGAGATTAATTTCGACACCCTTGCTGCACCAGACGGCAAAAATCACTTCTAGCGTTCCATTTTCAGAACGACCAAGACCCAGGAATCCTCAATCCCACAGCGCTCAAGGGCTGTGCCCCTATACGAGCAATGCAACACCCCGCCAATACCCCGAAGTACTGCGCCAGAGCCGTCCCGTTTCGCGTCCGACCGTACCCCATCTACCGACGGTCACGCAGGGCTTTACAAGAAATACTGTATTTACATACAGTATTTTCCATCCACCCCGAACTGGAGGCCCCCCATGCACGCCGCAACCTATAACCAGCTGTCCGCCCGCGTGAACGCCCTGCTGGCAGACCCGACCACCCTGAAGAACCTCGGCATCACCCTGCGCCGCGAACCCAGCGACGACTCCGCCGCCTGGAGCCAACTGGTCACCGACCTGCGCCAGGCCCCGAACCTCACCCTGCTGCCCTTGCAGGACGGCGCGATTCGCCTGGCGTGGCATAGCTGGCTGGATTGAGCAGCCAGCCCGACCCACTGAAAGATTTGTGAATTGCGTAGTAGCCGCATGCCATACCCCCAGGCAGAATCCAGTGCAACAACCGGGATTTCAGGGACGAAACTCCATGGCACAGCCAATCATGCAGCGGCTTCATGCGCAGACCCGTTCGCCCTGCGCAGCGAAGCGATGGCCCTGTACCCCGGCCGTTCCCGGCCACTCTCCTGAACTTCCCCAACGGCGCCCATTGCCGGCGCTGAACACTGATCGATGAACGAAGAACCTCGCCCTTGTGCGGGGCATTTTCGTTGGTGAATCCGACTTGGTTGCACCAGACGCGGCGCTGGATGAACGCC
Organism: Pseudomonas sp. NY15435; assembly: GCF_048068295.1. Classification (NCBI taxonomy): domain Bacteria; kingdom Pseudomonadati; phylum Pseudomonadota; class Gammaproteobacteria; order Pseudomonadales; family Pseudomonadaceae; genus Pseudomonas; species Pseudomonas sp. NY15435. The sequence goes on along the minus strand of NZ_JBLUQA010000018.1, from coordinate 104,197 downwards.
GCCATCCTCAAACCTGTAGAACGGAGTCTGCCCCATGCACCTGCGCACCACCCTGCTCGCCCTCAGCCTGGCCCTGACCGGCAGCGCCCACGCCCTCGAACTGAATGAAGCGCAATCCCGCTACCAGGGCGCCGTCACCTGCATCGATCGCCTCTTCTATGACGGCGGCTACGACGAAGGCGACGCCCAGCGCATCGCACTGATCAATGAATTCCTCAGCCATAACAAACTCCCCGCATACGACCAGGCCGCCTACGACCAGGCTCAACAGAAAGGCACGCAGTTCGACACCCCGGCCTTCATGGCAGGCTACGAACTCTGTAATGAAGTGGACTACGTGACAGCGCTGGGCAAGCGCCACGGGCGGGAGCTGCCGGAAGAGTGACAGCGCCATTCGCTCCGCCGCACAGGCCGGCGGGGCGCCCCCCCAAGGAATCGCGCAAACACGGCCCGCATCTGAAGCGGAAAGTCATTGGGGGTACAGGATGGACCACGAACCTCCCATCCCGGCGAGACTTATGGCGCCCCCATCCGCGCCGTATCGGCGATGGCATTGCAGGTAGTGGGGTTGAGGCAGTAGGTGATGTAGGTCGCCTGCTTGTTACAACCGCGCACGCCGATGGTGTATTCGGTGCGCTCCATGGCGCGGCGGACGCTGGTGACCTTGCTCGACAGCACGCTGCTGGTCACCGCTTCGCAGTTCATCTCGAACTTCGCCCGCGACTCGGTGGCCTTGATCGCGGCCTGTTGGTTCGAAGCGAGGAACTCTTCATTGCTCATGCAGCCGGACAACGTGGCAACAGCAGCCAGCACCGGCAGGGACAGCGATAGACGTTTCATGATGACGCTCTCCGTGTGGTTCCCCCGGATATGGTCAGCTTCTGCAGTCTAGATTGCGCTGCAGGAAACGTCCGGCGTGCAGTCCGTCGGCTGATAAGGCGTAACGCCACCACACCTCTACGCTCACCACTGAGGGTATTGCAGTGGAGCGACGCGTGATGAATCTCGACGACGATTTCGACCTCAGTGACTTCAATTTCGACGATCTGAACAGCGACGAACTCAGCCTGGTTCCCCTGGAACCCGCTGCCACGCCCGTCGCGGCGATGCCGATGAAAGCCAAGTTCCAGATCGACACCCGCCACGGCGAACGCCGCTGCAGCGCCGACCGACGACAAACCATTCGCTTCGAAGACGACCGCCGCAAAGGCGATCGGCGCGGCGGTGGCGTGAACGATCCCTGGGCGAAGACTGTCGACTTCTGAGCGAAGCTGACGCCAGGTGATTTGCCGGGGCTCGGGCTGAGCTGTTAGAAAGCGGTATCGCATTCAGATTTCAGATACCGCCATGAGCGACAGTGACAAACCAAATACCCGCCTCTTCGACCTCGACCTGCTCCGCGCCATCGTCACGGTGGCCGACTGTGGCAGTTTCACCACAGCCGCCGCGCGCCTGCATTCGACCCAGTCCACGGTCAGCCAGAAGATCCGCCGGCTGGAGGAGATGGCCGGGCATCGCCTGCTCGAACGTGGCAATCGTGATGTGCTGCCCACCGATGCCGGCGATACGCTGCTGGGTTACGCCCGGCGCCTGCTGGCGTTGAATGACGAGATGGTCGAGGCGCTGTCCGGCGCGACCGTGGCGTTGACGGTACGCATCGGCGTGCCGGATGACTTCGCCACCGGACGCACCACCGAACAGCTGGCTGCGTTCAACCGCCGTTATCCACAGGTGAAGCTGGAGGTCACCAGCGGGTTGAGCCGCGACCTGTCCGCCAGCTACGACCGCGGCGAGCTGGACCTGGTGCTGCTCAAGCAACGGCAGAACGCCCGCGAGGCGGTGGCCTGCTGGCCAGAAAAGACGCGCTGGGTGGACAGCGCGAAGAATGCCTGCATCGAGCTGGACCCGCTGCCCATCGTTACCTTCCCGCCGCGCGGGGTGTACCGCGACGAGATGATCGCCGCGCTGGAATCCATCGGCCGGCGCTGGCACATCAGCTTCACCAGCTCGAGCCTTTCCGGCATCCAGTCGGCCATCGCCGATGGCATGGGCATTGGTCTGTTGCCACAGCGCGCGGTGACAGCAGAGCATGCCGTGCTGCCGAAGAATACCGGGCTACCCTCGGTGGATATGTTCGAAGTGGCGATGCTGCACCGGCCGGCAGTCGACCCGATGGTGAAGGAGCTGGCGCGGGTGCTATCGCGAGTTCTGGCCCAGGACACGCGAGCCTGAGTGCGTCATGCACGCATTTACAAATCGAATACAGCGGATTTCAACATTTAATTTGTGCATGAACACGCCGCTGGATATCGTGGCTTCCAGCGACAGACAGCGCACCGACAAACGCGCCGCTCTGCACGAATTGCTCACCACGGCGCGCACGCGCCGGGCAGCAAGACAACAATGAGGAACCAACCCATGGCCAAATCCACCTATTACGCGCCGCACGGCGGGCACCCGGCACAGACCGAGCTGCTCACCGACCGCGCCATGTTCACCGAAGCCTATGCCGTGATCCCCAAGGGCGTGATGCGTGACATCGTCACCAGCCACCTGCCCTTCTGGGACAACATGCGTATGTGGGTCATCGCCCGTCCGCTGTCGGGCTTCGCCGAGACCTTCTCGCAGTACATCGTCGAGCTGGCGCCCCAGGGCGGCAGCGACAAGCCCGAGCAGGACATCAACGCCGAAGCGGTGCTGTTCATCGTCGAAGGCGAGCTGACCCTGACCCTGCAGGGCGAAGTACACAAGATGCAGCCGGGCGGCTACGCGTTCATTCCGCCGGGCGCCGACTACAAGGTGCGCAACACCACTGGCCAGCACACCCGCTTCCACTGGATTCGCAAGCACTACCAGAAAGTCGACGGCGTACCGCTGCCCGAAGCCTTCGTCACCAACGAGCAGGACATCGAGCCGCGCGTCATGCCGGACACCGAAGGCCGCTGGAGCACCACCCGCTTCGTCGACATGGCCGACATGCGCCACGACATGCACGTGAACATCGTCAACTTCGAGCCGGGCGGCGTGATCCCGTTCGCCGAGACCCACGTGATGGAGCACGGCCTGTACGTGCTGGAAGGCAAGGCGGTATACCGCCTGAATCAGGATTGGGTCGAGGTGGAAGCCGGCGACTTCATGTGGCTGCGCGCCTTCTGCCCGCAGGCCTGCTACTCCGGTGGCCCCGGCCGCTTCCGCTACCTGCTGTACAAGGATGTGAACCGCCACATGCGCCTGACCCTGAACCAGGCGCACTGAGTGCAAGGTTCAGGCGGGAACTGACTGAGGTTTCCGCTGCGACACATGAAAAACCGGCGCCCTGGCGCCGGTTTTTCCTTTTCGGCACCCCGAGCCGTGACCGACATCGCGTGGCAAGTGGTGCTCAGTCTGCTAAAAGGTCTGGCTGGAAATCGTTTTGCAGTCGTCGAGGAAAGATGCACATGGATGTCCGGTTCCTGCCGCAGACCGAGTTCGACAACGTCCATTTCTATCGCGCCGCCACCCTGCTGATCCTGCTGGCGATGGCCACCTTCACCCTGATCAAGATGTTCAGTGGCGTGGTCAGTCTGTTCTCCGCCCTACCCCTCTGCCTGCTGCTGCTCGGCGCGCGCTTCGCCGTGGAATGGCTGCGCGTCTCGCGGGCGGAACCGGCCTTCATCGAGAAGGGCGAGCTGGTGCTGTGCGGCAACGAAAGTCACCGGCAGATCCCGCTGGAGAAGATCAGTTCGGTGCGCAGCCGCCACAGCCTGTTCATGGTGCGACGCTATCGCTCCTGGTCGGAGCACCTGGCGTTCATGGAATTCACGCTGGACAGCGGCGAGCGCGTCTTCACCCTCGCCGAGAGCCGCGTGTTCGAACTGCCGGCCGCCTCAGGTACCCTGGCGGCGGTCGAGGCGGCCATCCTCGCGGCGAAGGTGAAGCGCCAGGCCACCGAGCCCGGCGCGACCAGCGGCGGTCGATGATGGCTCAGGGCGAGCCGAACATCGCCGTCCAGTAGATGCCCGCGTCGCTCTTCGGGTCTGCCGCGTAGGCCGCGCCCAGTTCGCTGTACTGCGGATTCATCAGGTTGGCGCAATGGCCGGGGCTGGCCAGCCAGCTCTCCACCACCTTCTGCGCGTTGCCCTGCCCGGCGGCGATGTTCTCGCCAATGCGCTGGCCGGCATAGCCGTCCAGCTCAGCGCGGTCGCCCGGCGTGCTGCCGTCGCGGCCCTTGTGATCGAAGTAGTTGTTGTTGGCCATGTCGCGGCTGTGCGCTTCGGCGGTGCCGCCCAGGGTAGCGTTCCAGCTCAGCGCACCGGCCGGGCCGAAGGCTTGCCCGCCGCACTGGCGCGCCGTGCCGCGAGCGCGGTTGATCGCCTGCAGCAACTGCTGCCCCTCGGCCTCCCAGTTGCCCAGCTTGGCCTGCAGCAGCGGGCGGCCGAGCAGGATGCGCCAGTCATCGCCCTCGCGCTTGATCCCCACGTCGACGAACTGCGGGTCCAGCAGTACCTGGCAGAAGCTTTCCTGCAAGGCCTTCATGGCCGCCGTCACATCGCGCGGGCCGGTGAGGCTGAGCATGCGCACGCTGCTCATCGGATAGCCGGCCTGGTTCAGGGCGGCCTTCCACTCCCCTGCCGATGCCGGCAGCGCCAGGCGCGAATCCGGCGACAACGGCGGCAGCGCCTGGGAGGCCTGGCCGCCACAGGACTGCACTTCGCCCCGGTAGGCGTTGATGGCTTCGAGCAGTTGATCCTGGTCTGCCGCGCTGGCGCCGACGGCGGCCAGCAGGCCGAGCGACAACAACAGGCTACGCGGAAGGAACGACTGGCTGGGCATGGACGGCTCCGATGGTCGAAAAGGGCTCAATGATGCGTGATTTCTCGGCATTTGGCTGCGCCTGCAGCGATCAGGTTCCCTTGGCGGAAAAACCTGGAAAAGGTTGCACAACTCTCAGCACGATAAATTGCCTCGCGGCCTGACATAGCGCAAAGGGGCTTCGAACTGCCGTTGTATGCCACCCGACATATCGGACAATTCAGGAACCTGAACGATTTCCGAGCCATGGTGGGAGGTATGCAGTGCTCAAACCGATTCGCGTTTTCTGCTTGACCTTCCTGCTGGCGGTGCTCGCCTCGCTGCTGGCCGGCTGGCACATGCTGCAGATGAAGCAGGATGCGCTGGCCTACGCCCACGCCAGCGGCAAGAACACCCTGCTGCTGGTGGAGCGCGAGTTCCATCGCGACCTGGATGTGCATGCGCAGACGCTGCTGACACTCTCCAATGTCATCACCGGCCCGACAACACCGGACCTGTCACAGCAGGTCCTGCAGGAACTGGTCGAAGGCCACGCCGCCGGCTCGATGCACGCGGGCACGCTCGTGGTGACCGACGCCCAGGGCCAGTTGCTGGCGGACCTGAACCATGCCGGCGAGTCCAGCCGCGACCTGTCGATGCGCGATTACTTCACGCGAGCACAGGGCAATCCTGGTCGAATGTTCCTCAGTCATCCCTTCATGCCGTCCTATCCGGGCTCCTCAGTCAGCACCGCGCTCAGCCGTGCGGTGATCAACAAGGATGGCCAGTTCGTCGGCGTGGTCGCCGCGATCAAGGAGCTGCAGCACCTGGAATCCTTCGTGCGTGGCCTGGACCTGGGTAAGCACGGGGTGATCTCCATCCGTCTGCTCGATGGCAGCGTCCTGGCCCAATGGCCGGCGGACCCACAGCGCCGCACCGAGGAAGAGGCAGCGACCTTCCGCGAGTTCGTTGACAGCGGTCGACCCGACTACTTCCGCCAGCAAAGCAGCGCATCCAATGCCTACTGGCGCGGCTACCGACGCATCGGTGACTACCAGGCAGTGGTGTCGGTGGAGCTGTGCCGCGAAGCGATCCTCAACACCTGGACCGCGCGCACCTGGATCACCAGCGGCTTGCTGGTCGGGATCAACGCCGCCACCCTTTTCTTTGCTTATCGCCTGACACGCCACCTGCGCCGCCGCGACGCCAAGGAAAGCCATCTGCGCAACCAGGCCGACACCGACCCGCTGACCAGCCTGCACAACCGTCGCTGGTTCGATGAGAAGGCGCAGCAGGAATGGCAGCACCGCCGCGCCGGAGACGGCCACCTGGCGGTACTGATGATGGATATCGACCAGTTCAAGGCCTACAACGACCACTACGGCCACCCGCGTGGCGACCTGGCACTGATCAGCGTGGCGCATCTGGTGCGCAAGGGCTGCCGCCGCGAAGAAGATGGCGCCGCGCGCTATGGCGGCGAAGAGTTCGTGATGATCCTCCCCGGCTGCGACAGTGCCGCCGCCGCGCGGGTCGCCGAGTCTATCCGCCGCGAGGTGGAAGAAACCGCGCTGCCCCACGAAAAGAGCCAGCGCGGCGTGGTGACCATCAGCATCGGCGTGGCCAGCACCTCCGACACCGAGGCCCAGAGCATCGAGGCGTTGATCGCCGCGGCGGACGCCAATCTCTACAAGGCCAAGGAAGGCGGGCGCAACCGGGTGGTGGCCTGAGCGCCGGTCAGCGCGGTTGCATGACCTCGACTTCCTGGATATCGAAATCGCGGCGCAGGTACTCCATGCGCCGCTCGTGGAACTCGCGCATGTGCGGCAACGAGGAATGGATGGCCAGGTGTTCGCGGCTCTGCCAGACCTCGAAGAAGGTGAACAGGGTCGGGTCGCTGGCGTCGCGCAGCATGTGGTACTGGATGCAGCCTTCCTCGGCGCGGCTGGGGGTCAGGTAGGTACGGAACAGGTCCTCAAAAGCCTGGGATTTTTCCGGAAGCGTGTGGGCCTGGAGGATGAAGGCGTACATCGGATGGGCATTCCTTGTGGATGGAAAGATTGCCTAATCCTGACGCAAATCAATCCTGCGTATTTTTGAATCTCACGCACGGATCATTTGTCCGAAATCGGGTTTTTCAACCCTGCTCCGCCCGATATTCTGCCGCCATCCAATTTCTCACTTCAGGGCCCACACCATGAAAAAGATCCTGCTGATCAATGGCGGCAAACAGTTCGCTCATTCTGACGGCCGCTACAACGCCACCCTGCACGAAGCCGCCATCGCGCATTTGGACCACGCCGGTTTCGACGTGAAGGAAACCTTCATCGACGGCGGCTACGACATCCAGGAAGAAGTGCAGAAAATGCTCTGGGCCGACGTCATCGTCTACCAGATGCCCGGCTGGTGGATGGGCGCGCCCTGGACCGTCAAGCAGTACCTCGACGAGGTATTCACCGCCGGCCACGGCAGTCTCTACGCCAACGACGGCCGCACCCGTTCCGATTCGTCGCAGAAGTACGGCAGCGGCGGCCTGCTGCAAGGCAAGCAGTACATGATCTCGGCCACCTGGAACGCCCCGCAGCAGGCCTTCGACGACCCGACTGATTTCTTCGAGGGCAAGGGTGTGGACGCTGTGTACTTCCCCTTCCATAAGGCCAACCAGTTCCTGGGCATGAGCCCGCTGCCGACCTTCCTCTGCGTAGACGTGATGAAGCGCCCGAACATCGAGGGCGACGTGCAGCGCTACCAGCAGCACCTGAGCGAGGTGTTTGGCGCCTGAGGGCAGTGTTTGCGTAGGGGCGGACTCTGTCCGCGATGAACTCACGGCGGCTCTGGAGGTGGCGGTTCGCGAGCAAGCTCGCTCCTACAGGGATGGCTTCGGCGTGGGGGCTTCTGTCGGGGCGGGTTGGAGCGGACTCTGTCCGCGATGAACTCACGGTGGCTCTGGGGGTGGGTGGTTCGCGAGCAAGCTCGCTCCTACAGGGATGGCTTCGGCGTGGGGCTTTTGTCGGGGCGGGTTGGAGCGGACTCTGTCCGTGATGCACTCCCGGTGGCTCTGGGGAGGGGCGGGTGGGGCGCCCCAACCCCCCCGACCCAGTAGGGCCCGGCGGGGGGGGGGCTTGTTGTCGGAGCGCGCTGGCGCGCGAACGAACGCTCCGGCAGTTGCAGCGCTGGACAGATCACGGACAGCGTCCACCTCTACACCATCCGCCCTACCATTGGGCAACCGGCATTGGGTTCGCCAGCGGAATCGGCTAGGCTTCGCCCTTTCCTACTGCCTGTTCAGGAGTTATCCCATGGCCCGTGCATCCGCCCGTCACATCCTGGTTTCCAGCGAAGCCAAGTGCAATGAACTCAAAACCGCCATCGAAGGCGGCGCCGACTTCGCCCAGGTGGCGCGCGACAACTCCACCTGTCCGTCCGGCCGCAGCGGTGGCGACCTGGGCAGCTTCCGCCCGGGCCAGATGGTCCGCGAGTTCGATCAGGTCGTGTTCAGCGCGCCGCTGAATGTCGTCCAGGGTCCGGTGAAGACCCAGTTCGGCTACCACCTGGTGGAAGTGACCAGCCGCGAAGACTGATCCGCTTCGCCCGCGCCGCGCCCGTCTCCGGGGGCGGCGCCTGCTCTCCTTCCCGCTCGACTTTTCGCTCAAGATCCCCGCGTCACACTGGCCCGCCTCGGGCCACCAGCATCACTCCCAGCCCCACCAGAATCGAACCGCACACCCGCGGCATCACCCGCTGCCCGCGCCCCTGCCCCAGCACGCCCAGCAGCAGCGAGGCGAACAGCACGGCGAGCACGTCGGCGGTGGAAAACACCAGGTTGACGATCATCCCGAGGATGAAGAACTGCAGGCCCACCGGCAGGCTGGCGGCCGGGTCGACGAACTGCGGCAGAAAGGTGAGGAAGAACAGTGCCGTCTTGGGATTGAGTATCTCCACGACCATGCTGTCGCGCAGCACCTTCGGCCGGGTTTCCACGCCCTCGCCGTGCTCGGACCGGCGACGGCCGAAGATCATCGAGCCGCCGAGCCAGATCAGGTAGGCGGCCCCCGCCAGCTTCAGCGCAAGGTAGAGATTGGGCGCGTGGTGCAGTAACGCGGCGAGCCCGGCGCTGGCGGCGAAGATGTGTACATAGCAGCCCAGGTGAATACCCAGCGCGGCATGCAGTCCGGCGCGGCGGCCGTGGGCGAGGGTCTGCGAGGTCATGTAGAGAATGGCCGGGCCGGGCATGCAGGCGAAGGCCAGCGTCGCCACGGCGAACGAGGCCCAATAGGCAGGCAGTGTCATGGTGTGATCCTTCCCTTGATCGGGTATCGGCCAACGCGCATCAACGTGGCGTCTGGTCCGTTTCGCAAGGTTAGGGAGTGAGGCGGGGCCGGCACATACGACAGTTGCCGTATTTTTCCCCGGCCTGCGGGACGCTAGTCTCTGCCGAACCCTCCACCGACAGGACGCGCAGCATGCGCATGCAGGCAAGGCACTGCTTCGACTCAGGCGCTGGGAATGCCCAGGCGCACTGCGTAGGCCGCGAGCTCCGCGGGGCTGTGCAGGTCGAGCTTGCGCATGAGATTTTCGCGGTGCTTGCGCACGGTCAGCGGGCTGATGCTGAAGTGCTCGGCGATCTCCCGTGCGCTGCGGCCCTGGGCGGCCAGGGAGAGAATCTGCCGCTCGCGGCGGGTCAGCTCCACGGCCGAGAGCAGATCGGCATCGCCTTGCGGGCGCGTGGTCGGACTTTCCAGCTGGAAGCGCAGGGCACGCGCCAGGTAGTGCTGCCCGCTGCGCAGGGCGACTATGGCCTCGAGCAGTTCGGCGGTGTCCTCGCCTTTGCTCAGGTAACCGTGTACGCCGGCATCGAGCACCGAACGCACGGTCGCCAGTTCGGTGTTGGCGGTGAGCACCAGGATTCTCAGCCGGGGATGGCGCTGGCGCAGTTCATGAATGAACTGCAGCCGGTTGAGGCCGGGCATGTTCAGGTCGAGCAGGAGGAGGTCCGCGCGCTGCTCCTCCAGCAGAGCCTGCAGGCGCAAGCCGTCCGCCGCCTCGCCGACGATGCGGATGTCGTCCAGGGTCGACAGCAGCAGGCGCAGGCCGTCCCTTACGATGCCGTGGTCATCGGCGATGAGCACCCGCAGCTCGCGCTTCCCTTCCATCACTCGTCTCCCTGAGGCACTACGGACATGCATAACAGCCTGCAACAGCGCGACCTGGTCGATCTCTTGTTCCGCCAGTCGTATGCCGTGCTCTTCGCCAACCTGGTGATCCCTCTGCCGGTGCTGTACATCTTCCGTAATGCCATGGCGCCGACGGCGATGGTCTTCTGGCTGGCGGTACTCTACTCGCTCACGCTGGCGCGGATTGTCCTGGCACGCACGTACTTCCGGCAAGCCCCTGCGCGCACGCTGGGCAAAAGTTGGCTGTGGAGCAATACGCTGCTGTCCTGGGCGAGCAGCCTGCTGTGGGGCTGGCTGGGCTGGGTCGGCTTCGTCCACGGTGATCCACAATTGTTCGCCTTCACCTGCATCGTGCTCACGGGTCTGGTGTGTGGCGCGGTGCCGTCGCTGTCGGCCCATCCTCCGGCCTATGTCGGCTCGCTGGCCGCAATGCTGCTGCCCGTGCTGGTGCTGTGTCTGAGCGTAGCCGACGAGCAGCACACCACTTACAGCTTCTTCATCCTGTGCCTGGCCGGCGTCAACCTGTACTACAGCCGGGTGACCTACCGCAGCCTGTGCGAAACCATCCGCCTGCGCCAGGAAAATTCCGACCTTGTGCAGGACCTGCGCGAACAGCGCGACCGCGCCCGCGCCGCCGACCAGGCCAAGTCGCGCTTCCTCGCCGCCGCCAGCCACGACCTGCGCCAACCGATCCACGCCCTCGGGCTGTTCGTCGGCGCCCTTGCCGCCCTCGCCGAACGCGGCCCGGTCGACGCCCGCCAGGCGCGCGACATCGCCACACGGCTGCGCGCCATGCTTGGCAACCTTGGCGACCTGCTCAATGGCCTGCTGGACATCTCGCGCCTCGACGCCGGAGTGGTGCCGGTGGCACGCGAACCGATCTCGCTGCGCAAGCTGTTCGGCGACCTGCAGGGCGAGTTCGCTGGCACCGCCAGCGAGCGCAATCTTCGCTGGCGCGTGCGCGAGAGCCGCTTGTGGGTGGACAGCGATCCCCTGCTGCTCAGGCGCGTGCTCGACAACCTGCTGAGCAACGCCTTCCGCTACACCCGCAGCGGCAGCGTGCTGCTGGGCTGCCGTCGGCGCGGCCGGGAGTTGGAGATCCAGGTGATCGACACCGGCGTGGGTATCCATTCCAGCCAGCAGGAGGTCATCTTCGACGAATTCGTCCAACTGCATAACGCGGAGCGCGATCGCAAGCAGGGCCTCGGCCTGGGTCTGGCCATCGTGCGTCACACCGCTCGCCTGCTCGGCCATCGCCTGATACTGCGTTCCCTGCCCGGCCGCGGCTCGGTATTCAGCCTGCGCCTGCCGCTGGCCGAGGCGCCGCTGCAGGTTGCTCCGCCGCCAGAACCAGGCGAACGCGGCCCCGGCCTGGGCATCATGGTGGTGGAGGATCAGTACGACGTGTTGCACGCGCTGTGCAACCTGCTGGAGGTCTGGGGACATCGCGTCTACCCTGGCACCAGTGCCCTGCTCGCCTGTCAGCGGCACATCGAGGCCAGCCATCGTGGCCACGCGCCGGTGGACCTGATCCTCACCGACTACCGCCTGGGCGAAGGCCAGACCGGCGCCGATGCCATCCGGCGCATCCGCGGCTACCTGTCGCGCCGGGTACCGGCGTTGATCGTCACCGGCGACACCTCGCCCGAGCGCATACGCGAAGCCGCCGCCAGCGGCAGCCAACTGCTGCACAAGCCACTGGACACTGACCAGTTGCGCGCCGCGATCGACATCAGCCAGGAGTTATCGAGCACTGTCTGAAAAATAGCGCCAGCCCTTGCTGCACGTGGGATGCGCCAAGTGATTCGGGCTAAAGTCGCGGCGCGATCAGCCGATGCAATAGGTGAAACGAATCGGCAGCAGCCTTCGTGCCTCACCACTAGAGAAAGCCCACGAATGTTCAACTCGCGTCTGAAGCAGGAACTGGCCGCCCTGCGTGAAGAGCTCGCCTCGGTCAACGAGGTCCGCGCCAGCCTCGACCAGGAAATGCTCGTCCTATTCCTCGACCCCCGTGGGCGCATCGAATCGGTGAATGCCAATTTCGAGAAGGAAATGCTCCATCGCGGCGACCAGCTTATCGGCCGACCGCTGCTGGACCTGATTCCCGATCATGTGCGCGGGCTCGACTTCCACCTGCGGGTCAAGCACGCCATTGAACGCGGCGAGCACCTGGCCGGGGTGATCCGCCTGCTGCGCGGCGATGGCGAGGAAGCCTGGCTGCGCTCGATCCTGCAGCCGATGCACGACAGCAGCGGCGTGGTCCGGCACTTCTCGATCCACGCCAGCGACCTGACCCGCACCATCGAGAACTCCCGCGAGCACGAGAACCTGATCGAGGCGCTGCAACGCTCCACCGCGGTGATCGAATTCAACCTGCAGGGCGAAGTGCTCACCGCCAACGACCGCTTCCTCAATGCCATGGGCTACAGCCTGGCGCAGATCCAGGGCAAGCATCACCGGATGTTCTGCGAGCCAGCCGACTACAACTCATCGCAGTACGAGGCCTTCTGGGCCAAGCTGCGCCGCGGCGAGTTCGTCGCCGACCGCTTCAAGCGCGTCGACAGTCGTGGCCATGAAGTCTGGCTGGAAGCGTCGTACAACCCGATCATCGACGCCCACGACCGCCTCTACAAAGTGGTGAAGTTCGCCACCGTGATCACCGAGCAGGTGCACCGCGAGCGGGCCGTGGCCGAAGCCGCGACCATCGCCTTCGACACCTCGCAGACCACCGACGACAGCGCCACCAAGGGTGCCTCCGTGGTGCAGCAGACGGTGGAAGTGATGCGCGAACTGGCCGACCGCATGCAGGAGGCCGCCCAGGGCATCGAGGCGCTGGACCGCCAATCGCAGGCCATCGGCGCGCTGGTGCAGAGCATCCGCAGCATTGCCGACCAGACCAACCTGCTGGCGCTCAACGCCGCCATCGAAGCCGCCCGCGCGGGTGACCAGGGACGCGGCTTCGCGGTAGTCGCCGACGAGGTGCGCCAGCTCGCCTCGCGCACCAGCGCCGCTACCGAGGAAATCACCCGTGTGGTGGAACAGAACCAGCACCTGGCCGGCCAGGCCGTGGCCATGATCGACCGCGGCAAGCAGCAGGCCGAACTCGGGCTGGAGCTCTCCGGCCAGGCCGGCACGGTGATCATCGAGATCCAGGACAGCGCCCAGCGCGTGGTCAACGCCGTGGGCCAGTTCGCCAACCAGCTGTCGACCTGAAGCGCTTCCCTGCGGCACGTCAACACGGCGTGCCGCAGCCTCACCTAGGCTCCCGTCCGGCATTGCGGCTAGGCTCAATGCAGATGTGCATTCCCGCCATCCAAGGACGATCCCATGAGTGACACTCCTCTCCCCGACGTCATCCAGTATCTGCGTCTACTGCCAGAACGCGGCGGCTCCGACATGTTCTTCAGCGTCGGCGCACCGCCCCACCTGAAAGCCGAGGGCCACAGCCAGCCGGCGGATGATCGCGTGCTGCAACCCGGTGAAGTGAAGACGCTGGCCTGGCAGCTGATGTCGCCGGCCCAGGCGCAGGACTTCGAGCGCGACCTGGAGATGAACCTGGCGCTGAGCGTGCCGGACGTTGGGCGTTTCCGCGCGAACATCTACTTCCAGCGGGGCGAAGTGGCGATGGTGGTGCGCCTGATCAAGCAGGTGATCCCGGACGTGACTGCCCTCGGCCTGCCCTCGATCCTCGACAAGCTGGCCATGCAGGATCGCGGGCTGATCCTGGTGATCGGCGCGGCCGGCGCGGGCAAATCGACGACCCTGGCGAGCATGCTGGATTTTCGCAACCGCCACCGCTCCGGGCACATCGTCTGCATCGAGGACCCCATCGAGTTCCTCCACATGCACAAGAAGTCGATCATCGACCAGCGCGAGGTCGGCCTGGATACCCACAGCTATGAGGACGCCCTGCGCAACGTGTTGCGCGAGGCGCCGGACGTGATCATGCTCGGCGAGATCCGCGACGCCGCCACCATGCAGCACGCACTGCACTACGCCGAAACCGGCCACCTGTGCGTCGCCACCCTGCACGGCACCAGTTGCCGCCACGCCATCGAGCGCATCACCCGATTTTTCCCCGACGAGGCCCGCCCGCAGGTGCTGGCCGACCTGTCGCAGAACATTCTCGCCCTGGTCGGCCAGCGCCTAGTGCCCGGCACCCATCAGCGCCGCGCCGTGGCGGTGGAGCTGGTGCTGGGCACGCCGCATATCCGCGGCATCATCCAGCGCGACGAACTGCCCGAGCTCAAGGGCGCGGTGGAGCGCGCGCTGGAAAGCGGCATGCAGAGTTTCGACCAGAGCCTCTACAGACTGCTGGAGGAAGGCCGCGTGAGCGTGGCCGACGCACTGAAGTTCGCCGACTCGCGCACCGACCTCGCATTGAAGATCAAGCTGGAGCGCGGCATGGACGACGACAGCGTCGGGCCGGCGTTTGGCAGTTGAGCAGGCCCGGTTGTTTTTAGTAGGAGCGAGCTTGCTCGCGAACACAGCTCACAGGCGGGCGCGGAGTAAAGCGGTTCGCGAGCAAGCTCGCTCCTACAGGTATGGCGCGTGAATCTTGCTTGAGCGGGCCATGCCCGCGATCAGCGCCCGCAGGGCGCCCCTACAGGACGCCCCTGAGCAACGCATCGATATCCACGCTCTGAGCCATCGCCCGATTCCCCGCATCGCCGGGGTGCAGATGGTCGCCGCTGTCGTAGGCCGGCAGCAGGCGCAACGGATGGGCGGGGTCACGCAACCGCGCGTCCAGGTCCACCACTGCATCGAACTCGCCGCTCTCGCGAATCCACTGGTTCACCCGCTGGCGCAGCGCTTCCTTGTTGGCGGCGTGGTAGTTCTCTATGGGCGACCCGCTCAGCGCGCGCTCGAACGGCAGGATGGTCGCGCCGACGATACGCACGCCGCGCACATGGGCCTGGGCGATCAGTTGGCGGTAACCGCCGACCAGGTCCTCGTACTGCACCAGCGGATTGTTCGGCGCGAAGGTGCTGCCGGGCCAGGAAATATCGTTGATCCCCAGCAGCACAATGGCCGCCTCGACTCCCGGCTTGCCCAGCACGTCGCGCCCGAAGCGCACCAGGGCGCTCTGCCCCATGCCGTCGGAGAGCAAGCGTGCGCCGGAGATGCCGGCATTGATCACACCCACGTTGTGCGCCGCCAGCCGTTGCGCCAGCACGTCCGGCCAGCGCTGGTTGCCGTCCAGGCTGGCGCCACGGCCATCGGTGATGGAGTCGCCGAGTACCGCCACCACGGGCCGCGCATCGGGGCTTTCCACCAGCACGTCGGCAAGGAACAGACGAGCTTCCATCTTGCCGTCCGTCGGCAACTCCACGGCGTCGAGCTGCTCGCCCGGTCCGCCGTAGATGCGCTGCTTGCCATCCCAGTGGAAACTTTCGATGGCGGTCGGCTGCGGCAGGTAGAGCGACACGGCCAGCTCGCCCAGCGGCGGCACGGCAAGGTCCAGTGGATCGCTGAGCAGTTCGGCGCCGGGCGCGATATAGGCCGTGGGTTGCCCGGCGAAGGTCAGGCGCCGGCTCGGACCGCCCAGCCGCCCAGCCGGTGCGGCGAGCGCTACGGCGCCACCACCGATGGCCACTGGCTGGCTGCCATAGGCGTTGGACAGCACGATGCGCACGCGCTGCCCGCCCAGGCTGACCTTCACGCTCTGCCGCAGCGTGTGGTTGCCGATCACACTGGGCACGCCCAGTGGCAGCGGCACCTCCTTGCCCCAGGTGCGTTGTGGGCTGGCGCTCCAGGTTGCCTGCCAGTGGCCTTCCTCGGCCTGCGCCAGCGGCAGGGCAAGGGCGATCAGGGCGGCGAGCAGCAATCGTTTCATGGCGGTCCTCGATATCGATGATGGGATGGACACAGGCTCAGTCATTCCCAATCACGGCGGTAGACGGCATATTGGCAGACCCGTCATTCGATAAACGAATAGGACATGGATACCCTCAAGGCGTTGCACTGCTTCGTCCGCGCCGTGGAATTGGGCAGCCTTTCCGCCGTGGCCCGCGAGTCCGGCAGCAGCCAGCCAACGGTGAGCAAGACCATGGCGGCGCTGGAGCGCCAGGTCGGCGCGCAATTGCTGATCCGCAGCACCACCCGCGTGCAACCCACCGAGCAAGGCCGGCGCTTCTACGAGCACGCCCGGCAGACGCTGGAAAGCTACGCCGAAGGCATCAGCGAGGCCCGTGGCGAGACCGAACAGGTGCGCGGCCGCCTGCGGGTCAGCGCGCCGGTGAGCCTGGGCGTGCTGCGCCTGAATGCACTGCTGCTGGAGTTCATGCAGTTGCACCCGGAAGTCGAGGTGGAGCTGCTGCTCAACGACCGCTTCGTCGATCTCGCCGAGGAAGGCATTGATCTGGCCCTGCGCCTGGGCGGCGAACTGCCCGAACAGCTGATCGCCCGCCCATTGGCTCGCTCACCGCGCTTTCTGGTCGCATCGCCGGCCTGGGTTGCACGTCAGCCGTCGCTGGGCAGTCCCGAAGACCTGCCGCTGGCCGATTACCTGCGCTTCGCCTGGCTCGACGCCGGGCAGAACCTGCTGCTGCGCCATGCCGACGGCCGCGAGCTGAACCTCGCCACACGCAGCCGCTATACGGTGAACAGCTCCCTGGCGATCCGCGAGAGCTACTGCCTGGGCGCCGGCTTCGGCCTCACGCCAGCCTGGCTGGTGGCCGACCTGCTGGCCGACGGCAGCTTGCGGCGCCTGCTCCCGCAGTGGCGCGGTCCCACCCAGGAGGCGACTCTGCTGTATCCTTCGCGCCGTTTTCTGCCGGCCCGGAGCCGCGCGCTGATCGACTTCCTCATCGAGCGCCTGCCGCGCCTGCCCGGTTTCGAAGCCCTGTGAGGCATCAGGCTAAAGTGCAGCGGCTATGCTTCTGGCCAATGAGCAGAACCGACGCGCCCGCCGACCGGTCGAACCCTGACATTCGCCCCCGAGGGACTTGCATGGGCAAGCCACACACACCTTACCTACTGGCCGCTCTGGCCCTGCCACTGCTGCTGGCCGGCTGCTCCACGAGCGCCAGCAACCCCTGCGACGAACCGCTGAGTGGCGAGGCCTGCCGCCAGGAGCGCCTGCTCTACCAGAACGACATGCTGCAGGCGAAACTGCTGATCGCCACCGGCGACCTGGCCAACTACGAGCTGGCAGAGGCGCTGCTCGTCCGTGCCATGGAGAAGGACGAACGCGGCGAAGCGAGCTTCTACATGGCGCTGCTGAAGATCAAGGAAGGCCCACAGGTGGATGAAGTGCTGCCGCTCCTGAAAAAGGCTGCCGACGCTGGCCAACCCTACGCCGTAGCGCTGCTCTACAAGATCTGGTCGGAGCCCTTCCTGGTGGACCAGGCCGACCCGCAGAAGGCGCAACAGTACCTGGAAGACTACGCCAACCTGGACGTCGCCAAGAGCGGCTACCCGTCTTTCGAAAAAGCCACCGCACTGGTCAATGCCCTGCTCAGCGAGCCGCCTGCCGTCACCACACAGCCGGCACAACCCTAGCCCTCCTCCGGCGCAGGCTCGGCCTCCTCGAAGGTCTTCTCGCCGGCATCCTTGCCATGGGGCAGATGGTGTTCGATCACCGCGTTAAGCTCCGCACCCAGCAGCAATACCGCCGACGAAATGTAGAAATACAGCAGCAGCACGATGATCGCGCCGACGCTGCCGTACATGGCGTTATAGTCGGCGAAGTTCTTCACGTAGTAGCCAAAGCCCAGTGAAGCCGCGATCCACAGCACCACCGCGAGCATCGAGCCGGGCGTGATGAAGCGGAACCTCTGCTGCACGTTGGGCGTGACGTAGTAGATGATCGCCACCGCCATCATCATCAGCAGCACGATCACCGGCCAGCGCAGGATGCTCCAGAGGATCACCACGAAGTCCTCCAGCCCCACCTTCGCGGCGATCCAGCCCATCACCTGGGGCCCGAGGATCATCAGCGCGGCGATCAGCATCAGCATGGCCACCAGGCCGAAGGTGTAGAACAGCGACAGCGGGATGCGCTTCCACGCAGGCCGGCCTTCGCGCACGTCATAGGCGGCGTTGAGCGCGATCATCAGCGAGCGCACCGCCGCCGAGGACGACCACAGCGCCACCACGATACCGATGGACAGCAGCCCGCCCTGGCGCTGCTGCAACTGGTCGATCACCGGGTTGACCTGCTCCAGCGCCTGCGCCGGCAACACGTAATCGGCTTGCTGGCGGAGGAAGTCGAAGAACTCCGGCAGGTGCAGGAAACCCAGCAGCGCAATCAGGAACAGCAGGAACGGGAACAGCGAGAACAACCCCTGGTAGGCCAGCGCAGCGGCATAGGTGGGCATCTCGTCGTCGAGAAACTCCTTGAGCGTCAGCCGAATCAGCTTCCAGGGCCCCAGACTGAGCCCGCGCATGTCCATGAATCGCATCCCGCACCGTCCTCCCGATGAGCGTCCCGCCCGCCGGCGGCTGCAAGGTGGACCCGCGCAGCACCGGCAAAGTTGCAACAAATGCGCGGAGCAGAGCGTCCGCCAGCACAGACCTTAGCCGCTGGCGGGGCATGCTGGCCAGAACGGCGGCGGTTTCAGTCGGCCAGGCGATAGACCTTGGCGAAGCGCTCGGCCTTGACCACTCCGTAGTCGCCGGGGGCGTACTGCATGACCCAGTCGCCCGCCGCACCGGCAAGCCGATCGCCACCGGCCGAGCGCAGCAGGGTGAAGGACTCGTCCATGCGCCGAGCCAGCACCGGGCTGGGAATATTGCGATAGGCGCCCGGCTCACCATGGGCGAGCCCGGTGTCCGAGGGCCGGTATTTCGGGTCGAAGCGCTCGCGGGAGACCACCCAGCGCTCACCGGTCGCGCCGCTGATGATCGCGTCGCCAACGGCATAGCGGTTCGGGCCTTCGAGGCTCATCAATTCACCCGGTTCAGTGGCGAATTCGACGGTGACGGTTTCATCCTTCACCACGCGTTGCGCGGCGGGATCGGTGCGAAGGTCAACCTGGGTCAGTTCGATCATGGCGGGGCTGCGGACCTGGGGAAATGGGTAGGGAAACGGTCGCCGGCAAGCCTACTCGCAAAAGAATCGCCCCGCGAGCGGACAGCAGCTGGCGGTGCTCTACACTCACAGGCCATGAGCGTGACCTCACTGCACACTCGACCGAACCCGGCCATTGCCTGGCTGTCGCACATACTGAGCCTGCACCTTTGCCCCCATCAGCCGTACAGGAATCCCCCATGCCGTTTGCCCGTCTCGCCCTGCCCTTCCTGTTGCTCACCAGCCTTGCCGTCCACGCCGAAGACTCCCCCGACGAAACGAAATTCCTCAAGGAATCGGCGGACTATTTCGACCAGGTGACCAAGTCCAACCTGCCGCGCCAGGTGGACAAGGTAACCACCCTCAACAGCGTGCAGCTCGACCCGGCGAAAAAGATGCTGTATTACCGCTACGCCATCTCCAACCTGCGCCTGGACGCCATGGATCTGGGCGCCCGCGCCAAGTTCGAGAGCGGCCTGAAGAAGCAGCTCGAAGGCACCACCTGCCAGCAGCCCGACCTGCTGCAGCGTTTCCGCGAGCACCACCTGAGCGTCACCCACGAGTACGCTGGCAGCGACGCCAAGCCGCTGGCCAGCATCACCATCGATCCGCAGACGCTGAGCTGTGCCAAGACCTGACGCCCTACCGAAGAACCACCGATGAGCCGTGCCGACTACCACCAGGAACACGCCCAGCGCGCCGAGGCCGAAGCCCGGCGCCTGCTGGCCGAACGCGACCACCTCGGCTCCCGCTGGCTGCCCTGGGTGGCCGGCGAGCTGTACCAGCTGAGCCCGCCGCACTACGCCAACATGGTGCGTCGTGAGCTGGAACGTCTGACCGCCGGCTGAACGGCCGCCTGCCACAGGACTATGCTGAAGCAGTCAGCTCTCGGCCCGAGGGCGTCCCGTCGGAGGACAGGCTCATGAAAGGTCTCGACGCGAAGAAACAAGCGAAGAAGAAGCCGCTGAAAACTGCACACGAAAAGCGCATGGCCAAGCGGCAGAAGAAAACCGGCAAGTCGCTGCTGGGTACGCCTCAGCAACCGTCCTGAGGGCGCGCCCTCGTCCCGCGGATGGCCTCGCCGAGAGGCTGTCCGCACTCCCCTCCCTCGATTCGCTCGGCCGGCTCCCGTAGCAGCGGAGCTTCCCCGCCATGTTCTTGCCCAAGGCGGACCCGGCGGGTCCAACGACCACGCGCACGCAGACCCCCCACCTTTGGTCGGCGCGAGCTTGCACGCGACCCCGGTCGCCGGCAGCCCCGCTGGTGGGCGGGTTCGCGAGCAAGCTCGCTCCTACGAAGAACGGTTGCGGCGGTGGTTAGCCATCCGCTTGCAGATGGAACCCCGGGAATACCGAAACGCACGGCACCTCCCCCCCCAGGGACATTCAGACGGCTCCCGTAGGCGCGGAGCGTCTCCGCGATGCTCTTGCCCAGGGCGACACTTCACGTTCACCGTCCAAGAGCGCGCAGCCCGCCCCCCTACTGTAGGAGCGAGCTTGCTCGCGAACGCGTTCGCCGGCAGCACTACAGGTGGACGGGTTCGCGAGCAAGCTCGCTCCTACAGCTCAGCCGACCCGTTGAGTTCTGGAGGTCAGACCAATCCGGCCCGCAGGTTCAGCAGCATCCGTTCGCCCTGGCCGAGGATCAGCCCACCCGCGCGATAACCAGCGGCGCCGATGCACAGGAAGCGCTCCGCCTCACCCGGCTCCACCTGCTCGACCGCGCGGCTGCCGGGGTGCCAGATGACGCTGCCGGCACTGGTGTTCTTGTCGATACGCAGGCGGCGCTGCCAGCCGGCATCTTCCAGCACCAGGGAACCGGTGTTGTAGAGCACCTGCTTGACCGCGCCACGGGGCGCCCAGGTGTTGGGCAGGCCGCTGGCCTTGCCGTCCAGTTCCATGCCATGGACCACCGAGCGACGTAGCGAGCCCACGCGCCAGTATGGCTGCAGGGCGAAGCTGAACAGGCAGTCGCTGTCATCCTCGTGGTAGCTGGAAAGTTCGATGTCCAGGTCCTGACCCAGGCGCGCTTCCAGGCGCACGTGCCAGTCCTCGATGTCCAGCTGCCAACTGACCACCGCCTTCTGGTCGTCGGCCCAGGCGTCGAGCATGCGCCACTCGCGCTGGCGCGCCCAGCCGTGCTGCGGCCAGTCGGCCTCGGTGGGGTGGCTGCCGAACCAGGGCCAGCAGACCGGGATGCCGCCACGGATCGGCGCCGTGCTCAGGCTCGGCCACTGGCTGGAGCACCACAGCAGCGGACGCGCGCCGCGCGGCTGGAAGTGCAGCAGTTGCGCGCCCTGGCGGCTGAAGACCGCCTGGCATTGCGGGTGATCGATGAGCAGCAGGTCGCGACGCTGGAAGCGCACCCAGTCGAAGGGGCGCTTGCCCCGCATGGAATGAAAAAAGCGCTGCAGCGGATGCTCGAGCATTGTCCGGATGTCCTGATCCAATCCCTGCCCGGACATTCCGGGGCGTGAAGATCTCTGTAGTTTCACTACATCTTACAGAAAAGGCGGCGATTCTAACCGCAAAGCCTAGTCACGCGCAGCGCCCGCGCCAATGAAAAAGGGTTCCTCGCCCGCTCCGAGTCCGCCCGCCTCTGGCTTCTGTAGGAGCGAGCTTGCTCGCGAACCGCCTGACACCGGGGCCCGCTTATTCGCGAGCAAGCTCGCTCCTACAAAAAGCAGCCGAGGAACCACCCAACACCCCGCCCGGAACAGACAAAAAAGGCCCGTCGCTATGGACGGGCCAGGTTCGCACCAGGGAGCAATCAGAAAGTGGACTGGATCTTCAGGCCGGCCACCACGGCGTTGTTCACCTCGTCCACGCCACCCGGATGGCGGATGTACTGCAGGTTCGGGCGCACGGTGAGCCAATTGGTCACATGCACGCCGTAGTACAGCTCGGCGTCGTACTCGGTGTCGGTGATCGGCTGGTACAACGGGTTGTCGTAGTCCTCGATACCGTTGACCTGGTTCACCAGGCGCTGGCGATCCTGCACATCGTCGTTGACGTGGATGCGTGCCACGCCGAAGCCGATATCGTCCTTGGGCCGCGCATCGAACGGGCCTTTGTAGACCACACCGAGCTGCTGGTAGTTGTCGACGGTGTTGGTGGCCTTGTCATGCACGGTGAAGTTGGCGAACAGGCTCAGGCCGCGGGAGGCGTCGCCGTTGTGCACGGTGACCTGCTGCTGCGCCACCACCCACCAGCCGTGCTTGCCGCTGTGGCTCTTGGCCGGCTCGCCGGTGAGCGCCTGCGGGTTGCCGTTGACGTCGTCGTACACGTCGTCGGCCTCGGCGGTGCTGTAGTAGTAGCCCAGGCGGTACTCACCCGGCAGTTGTGCGGCACCGACTTTGGGCATCCACACCAGCTCCACCGGCAGGATGGTGCCCTTGGTGCCGCTGCCGTTGAGCTTGAAGCCATTGCCGGTCTCCAGGTTCGACGGGTTCTGGTTGTAGGCGCCAACCTGGGCGTACCACTCGTCGTTGAAGTTCCACTTCACCCGCGCAGCCCACTGGCTGACCGGCCAGTTGTACCAGATACCGCCGACCCAGTTGCCCACCTGCGAGCCGCAGAAGGCCAGGTTCTGGAAGTCGCAGGGGAAGCTGTTGAAGTCCTCGCCCTCGCCGAAACGGCCGACCTTCACGTCCAGCGCGCCGTCGAAGTACTTCTGCTTGATCCACATCTGCGTCAAACGCCAGGTCTGGCCACGGCCCCAGACTTCCTGCACGGAACTGAGCTGCCCGGCACGGGGGTCGCTGATGCGGTCGTTGGAGAGATTGCGACCGCTGCGCTCGGTGACCGTCAGTTGGAACTCGGTGGCGTCCCAGCCGAGGATTTTCTGCAGGTCCAGGTGGGTGCCGAGGGCGAACTGGTCGGAGTAGCGCGCGGTGGTGTGCTGATCGTAGCCGCCACCCAGGTTGCTGGCCGCTTCGCCTACATAGTCGAGCTTGAAGTCGTAGCCCTTTTCCAGCAGCTCGGTGCGCTTGCCGCCCCAGTCGCCCAGGCCCCACAGGGACTCGGCAGAGAAGGCATCGGCGGCATGCGCGACATTGCCCACGCAGCTCAGTGCGAGCAGGCAGCCCAGGGTCCTTGCTGCAGGCAGGTTCTTGTTGTTCTTGTGCATCTCCAGCGTCCTCGTTGTCTTGGTTTTAAGCGTAGTTTCAGGCAGTGAATTTCAGGCAGTGGTCATACAGTTCAGGAATGCTTCTGCCGCGCGAGCGGCGTTACCTTGTTTGCGCCATCGCCACGTGGCTCGGCACGCAGGCGCTCACCGCTCTGCGCATCGAACAGCAGCGCGCGGGAGGGATCGAAGCGCAGCTGCAGGGAAGAGCCTGGCTGCGGCGCCTGGTCCGGCGCGAGGCGGCAGCAGACCTTGACGCCATTGAGGGAGACGAAGACCAGGGTGTCCGGGCCGGTGGGCTCGACCACTTCGACTTCGGCGCGCAGATCGCTCGGGCCGTTGGCGCCATCGGTGGCCAGTTGAACCTGCTCCGGGCGCACGCCGAGTATCAGTTCGCGGCCCTCGACCAGCCCGGAGTCCAGTTGCAGTGGCAGCTCGCAACGGTCCTGGCCACTGTCCAGCAGACCGACCAGCCGGCTGCCCTGCTGCTGCACCTTGAGCGGAATGAAGTTCATCGGCGGCGAGCCGATGAAGCTGGCGACGAACAGGTTCGCCGGGTCGTTGTAGATCTGCTGCGGCGTACCGAACTGCTGCACGATGCCGTCCTTCATCACCGCCACCTTGTCACCCAGGGTCATGGCCTCGATCTGGTCGTGGGTCACGTACACCGTGGTGGTCTTCAGGCGCTGGTGCATCAGCTTGATTTCGGTACGCATCTCCACGCGCAGCTTGGCGTCGAGATTCGACAGCGGCTCGTCGAACAGGTAGATCTTCGGCCGCCGCGCCAGCGCCCGGCCCATGGCCACGCGCTGCTGCTGGCCGCCGGAAAGCTGCGAGGGCTTGCGTTCGAGCAGGTGTTCGATCTGCAGCAGCTTCGAAACGCGAGCCACTTCCGCGTCTATCTCGGGCTTGGGCAGCTTGCGAATTTTCAGGCCGAAAGCAATGTTCTCGCGCACGCTCATGGTTGGGTAAAGGGCGTAGGACTGGAACACCATGGCGATATCGCGATCTTTCGGGCTCATCCCACTGATGTCCTGGCCGTCGACCAGGATGGCGCCGCCGGTGACATTTTCGAGGCCGGCGATGCAGTTCATCAGGGTGGATTTCCCACAGCCAGACGGCCCGACGAGAATCAGGAATTCGCCCGATTCGATCGACAGGTTGATCGATTTCAGAGTGTCCGCCAGGCCCGCGCCGTAGGACTTGTGCAGGTTGTGCAGTTCAAGGGTGGACATCGGTGCTTACCTCAACCTTTGACGGCGCCGGCGGTGAGCCCGCGCACGAAGTACTTGCCGGCCAGTACGTAGACCACCAGCGTGGGCAGCGCCGCGATCATCGCGGCCGCCATGTCGACGTTGTATTCCTTCACGCCCGTGCTGATGTTCACCAGGTTGTTCAGAGCCACCGTGATGGGCTGGGCGTCGCCACTGGCGAACACCACCCCAAAGAGGAAATCATTCCAGATTTGGGTGAACTGCCAGATCAGACAGACCATGACGATGGGGGTGGACATCGGCATCAGAATGCGTAGGAAGATGGTGAAAAACCCCGCACCGTCCAGGCGCGCGGCCTTCACCAGCGCATCAGGAATCGCCACGAAGTAGTTGCGGAAGAACAACGTGGTGAAGGCCAGGCCGTAGATGCAGTGCACCATCACCAGGCCAATGGTGGTGTTGGCCAGACCGAGCTTGCCGAGGGTGAAGGACATCGGCAGGAGGATCACCTGGAACGGCAGGAAGCAGCCGAACAGCAGCGCGCCGAAAAACAACTGCGAGCCGCGGAAGCGCCACATCGATAGCACGTAGCCGTTCATGGCGCCGATGAAGGTGGAGATCAGCACGCCTGGCACGGTGATCTTCACCGAGTTCCAGAAGTAGTCGCCCACCGCGCCCCAGGCTTTCACCCAGCCGATCACGGTGAACACGTCCGGCAGTGCCAACAGGTTGCTGGTGCGGATGTCTTCGGGTGATTTGAAGCTGGTCAGCAGCATCACCAGCAGCGGTATAACGTACAGCGCCACGGCTCCCCAGAGGGTCGCGTGCACCGCCAGGCGGCTCAGGCTGAACGACGATTTAAGGGTCGAGTCATGCATGGCGCTTGCCCCGCAGTTCGGAATACAGGTACGGCACGACGATGGCCAGCACGGCGCCCAGCATCAGCATCGCGCTGGCCGCGCCCAGGCCCATCTGGCCGCGGGTGAAGGTGTGGGCGTACATGAACATCGCCGGCAGGTCGGAGGAGTAGCCGGGGCCGCCGGCGGTCATCGCGGCGACCAGGTCGAAGCTCTTGATGGCGATGTGCGCGAGGATCATCAACGCGCTGAAGAACACCGGGCGCAGGCTCGGCAGGACGATACGCAGGTAGATGGTCGGCAGGCTCGCGCCATCCACCTGGGCGGCGCGCACGATGGCCGGATCGACACCGCGCAGGCCGGCGAGGAACAACGCCATGACGAAGCCGGAGGCCTGCCACACGGCGGCGATCACCAGGCAATAGACGACCCGCTCCGGGTCCACCAGCCAGTCGAAGCGAAAACCCGTCCAGCCCCAGTCGCGCAGCAGCTTGTCCAGCCCCAGGCCGGGGTTGAGCAACCACTTCCAGGCCGTGCCGGTGACAATCATCGACAGCGCCATGGGGTAGAGGTAAACGGTGCGAATGAAGCCTTCGCGGCGGATGCGCTGGTCCAGCAGCACGGCGAGGAAGACCCCGAGCACCAGGCAAACGCCGATGAACAGGCCGCCAAACAGCAGCAGGTTCTTGCTCGCCACCCACCAGCGGTCGTTGTCCCAGAGGCGCAAGTACTGGGTCAGTCCGGCCCAGCTGTAGGCCGGCATGAAGCGCGAATTGGTGAAGGACAGCAGCAGCGTCCAGCCGATGTAGCCGTACACGCAGACCAGCACCACGAGCATGCTCGGGGCCAGCACCAGCTTCGGCAGCCAGGCCTGCAGGCCGTCGAGCAGCGAAGCGCGTGGGCTGGCTGCAGGAGTGAAAGTCGGAGATTGGGTCGCCATCTGCTTTCTCGAGGATGAGTGAGCCCGCCCGGGCTGCGGCGGCCGCCCGGAATCGTTCTGCTGGGAGAGAAGCCGGCTCCGCTACGGAGCCGGCGAGCGCCTTACTGCGCGGCGGCCTGGATGGCGGCGCCCAGTTGCTGCGCGGCCTTCTGCGGATCAGCGGCGGGGTCGTTGAAGAAGTTGGTGACCACGTCGAAGATCGCGCCCTGCACGTAGCTGGAGGCGGCCATGCTATGGGCCATGCTCGGCACCAGGTTGTTGCTGGCGGAGGCGGCCTTGAAGTCCTTCATGGACTGTTGAGCACAGCTGTCGAAGGGCGTCATGTCGACGTCCAGTCTTACCGGGATCGAGCCCTTGTTCAGGCTGAAGTCCTTCTGGAAGGACGGGTCGAGTACCGCCCGCGCCAGGTCTTCCTGGGCCTTGCGGTTTTCCTCGTTGCTCAGCTTGAACATCACCAGCGAGTCGATGTTGTAGTCGAATGCCTTCTGCGTTCCGGGGAACGGCAGGCACTGATAATCCTTGCCCGCCACCTTGCCGGCGGCGGTGAACTCGCTCTTGGCCCAGTCGCCCATGATCTGCATGCCGGCCTTGCCGTTGATGACCATGCCGGTGGCGACGTTCCATTCGCGGCCGGCGGCGTCCGCATCGACGTAGCCGTGCAGCTTCTTCAGCGCAGCGAAGACATCAGCCATCGGCGCGCCGGTAAGGGTTTCCTTGTCCAGCTCGACGAAGGCCTTGCGGTAGCCTTCCGGGCCCATCTTGCTGAGCACCAGGTTCTCGAACAGGGTGCCGTCCTGCCACGGCTGGCTGCCATGGGCCAGCGGCGTGAAGCCGGCGGCCTTGAGCTTGTCGGCGGCGGCGAAGAATTCATCCAGGGTGGTCGGCGGCGTGGCGCCGGCCTTCTTGAAGACTTCCGGGTTGATGTACAGCCAGTTCACCCGGTGCACGTTGACCGGCACGGCCACGTAGTCGCCCTTGTACTTCATGATCTGCGCCACCTGCGGCGGCAGCAGCTGGTCCCACTTGCCCTCGGCCGCGACATCGTTGAGGTCGGCGAGCAGGCCCAGTTCACCCCATTCCTGGATGTCCGGCCCCTTGATCTGCGCGGCAGCCGGCGGATTGCCGGACACGGCGCGAGTCTTCAGCACGGTCATGGCGGCTTCACCACCGCCCCCGGCGACGGCGAAGTCCTTCCAGGTGTGGCCCTTGGCTTCGACGAGCTTCTTCAGGGTTTCGGCGGCGCGCTTTTCACCGGGCGACGTCCACCAGTGCAGCACTTCGACTTCACCGGCATGGGCAAGCATTGGGGAGAGACAGTAGGAGGAAAGACAGATGGCGGCCGACAGGCGACGGATCGCATTCATGGGGAGCACCTTGTTCTTGTTATTGGAGGCAAGTCTGCGCTTGCGATGGTCCGAGTCTATCCAAGGCATTCCGTTCTCCGGGTAACGAAGCGATCTTTGATTGTCACCAGGTGGTGACATTGGGGGCTTTGGTGGGGATGAGCAAAGAGGTGGATTGGAGCGTGAATGCGCGCTTTCGGATACCCCTGGGGGAATTCTGCTCGGCCTACCACCCTCTCCCCCCGCCCTCTCCCTGAAGGGAGAGGGAGCTGTCCTCTGCGATGCCAAGCGAGCAGCTCTCCTGATGCCATCGCAGCTTCAAACATCAACGAGGAGGCCGGCTGACGCCGACATTTCGCTTCACGCCGAGCAGCCCCCTCTCCCTTCAGGGAGAGGGTTGGGGAGAGGGAAAAGCGCCCCCATCAATCGCCAGGCGTATCGCCTCCAGCACCGAATCCATCTTCAACAGCACATCATGATTCCAGAAGCGCAGGACTTTGAAACCTTTGGTTTTGAGCCATGCGTCGCGCTGCTGGTCCCGGCCGGAGTCCAGATGCTGTCCACCATCCAGTTCGATGATCAACATTCGTTCGTGACAAATGAAATCGATGATGTAGGGCACTATGGCCTTCTGCCGGCGGAATTTGAGACCGAGGAAGCGGTGGGCGCGCAGGTGGTGCCAGAGCGCGCGTTCGGCTTCGGTCTAGTCTGTACGGAGTTGTTTTGAATATTGGGTGAGGTGGGATGACATTGGCGGAGCTCCAGCGGGAGTACTGCTGGAGGCTAGTGCCTTACCCCACCACCCTCTCCCCAGCCCTCTCCCTGAAGGGAGAGGGAATTTTCCGAGCTGTCTGTAGCTTTCTGCGCTCCTGGTGACCTTTGTATCAAGCCGACTCAGGTCTGAACGAGCATGCCGGGCAAGTCCCCTCTCCCTTCAGGGAGAGGGTTAGGGAGAGGGAAACGGCCTCAGCACACGCCATACCTACCGGCAAACTCGAACCGCCTTACTCCACCTCCAACCTCGGCAACCGCAACGTCACCCTCAACCCACCCTCCCGGCGATTCTGCAACGTCACTTCCCCACCGTGCGTATGAGCAATGTTGCGCGCGATCCCCAACCCGAGGCCGTAGCCCTGCCCCCGTTCAGACAACCGGAAGCGCGGCTCGAAGACCTTCTCCAGGCGCTGCTCCGGCACACCCGGCCCCTGGTCGTCGACATGCAGGACCACCGCGTCGACATCGTCCTCGATGCTCAGCTGAGCGCGGCCGCCGTACTTCAGTGCGTTGTCCAGCAGGTTGCCGATGCAGCGCTTGAGTGCCAGCGGCTTGCCCGGGTAGGGCTCAAGTGCGGCGCCCAGCACCTCGACGCGGCCATCCGCGATGTAGGGGCCGGCCACGTATTGCAGCAGTTGGTTGAGGTCCACCGGCTCGATGTTCTCGTGGATGTCGGTGTCCTTCACGCATTGCAGCGCTCCCTTCACCAGCAACTCCAACTCGTCGAGGTCGTGACTGAACTTCTCCTGCGCCTGCTCGTCCTCCAGCAGTTCGACCCGCAGGCGCAAGCGGGTGATCGGGGTGCGCAGGTCGTGGGAGATACCGCTGAACAGTTGGCCACGCTCGTTGACGTAACGATCGATGCGCTCGCGCATGGTGTTGAAGGCGCGGGAAACCTCCACCAGTTCGCTCGCCCCGCTCTCCTCCAGCGGCTGATCCTGGCCACCCAGGGCGATGTCGCGGGCGGCGCGGGCCAGGCGTTTGAGCGGGCGACTCTGCCAGTGCACCAGGGTGCCAGTGAACAGCAGCAGCAACAGCGTGGTGAAAACGATGGAAATGACCTGCTGCGGCGGCAGGCCTTCGGGCTCCAGGGTGACATAGGGCGCCGGCATCAGACTGGCGATGTACAACCATTCGCTGACGCCGATGCGGATCTGCGTGACCAGCACCGGCGGGTTCACCGGTTCCAGCGTCAACGCGTAATGCGCCCAGGAGCGCGGCAGTTCTTCCAGCTTCAACTCGCCGTTGAACAGCCGAAGGTCATCGGGACTGACGAACTCCACCTGCAGCTCGACGTCCTTGCCCAACTTCTGGTGCAGCACGTCCTGCACGATGTCGATCACCGCCTGCTTGTTGGTGGTGTCCGGCAGCGCACGCATGTCCAGCGGGCGTTCGTTAAGCGAAACGAAGAAGCGCGTACCGCCCATGCTGCGCAACTGGTCGAGCACCAGCGGACGGTAGCCGATGGGCAGCGAACGGAAGTAACTGACGCTGGCAGCCATGGAATAGGCCAGGCTGCGCGAGCTGGTGAGCAGGCCGTCACGCTGGCTGCTGCGCAGGTGGGAAATCCAGAACAGGCTCGACAGCCCCTGGGCGATCAGCACCGCCAGCAGGGTGAGCAGCAGCATGCGGCCGAGCAGCGAGCGCGGCACCAGTGACCAGCGGCGGCGCTCACTCATGACCGGCGAGGTGCGGGCGAACCTGGGCTGCCAGCAGGTAGCCGCTGCCACGCACGGTCTGGATCAGCCGCGCCGGTTTGTCGGTATCGCGCAGGCGTTGGCGCAAGCGCGAGACGGCCATGTCAACGATGCGCTCCAGCGGCATCACCTCGCGGCCACGGGTGGCGCTGGCGATGGTGTCGCGGTCGAGAATCTGCCGGGGGTTGTCGAGGAACAGCTTGAGCAGCGCGAAGTCGGCGCCACTGAGGAAGTGCTCCTCGCCGTCCTCGTGGAACAGCCGGTGGCTGATGGTATCCAGCCGCCAGTCGTCGAAAGCGATGACCTCGCCGCCGCGTACCTGGGTGAACTGCGCGCGGCGCAGCAGCGCCTTGATCCGCGCCAGCAGCTCGCGGGGGCTGAAGGGCTTGCCGAGGTAGTCGTCGGCGCCCAGTTCCAAGCCCACCACGCGGTCGGCCTCGTCGGAGCTGGCAGTGAGCATGATCACCGGCATGCACGCGTGGCGCTGGTGCGAACGAATCCAGCGACAGAGGCTGAAGCCGTCCTCGTCGGGCAGCATCACGTCGAGAATCGCCAGGGCGGCATCCTCGTCGCACAGCGCACGCCGGAAGCTTTCGCCGTCGGCGACGCTGCGCACCTGGAAGCCGGCGCGGCTGAGGTAGGTTTCCAGCAGCTCGCGGATTTCCTGGTCGTCGTCCACCAGCAGGATGGATTTGGCAGGCTGGTTCACGTCGGGCGTCCTTTCTTGTTGTTCTAATGGATGTAGCGGTGAATCAACCTTCGTTGCGCAGCGCCTGTTCCAGAGCAACACCCGCGCCGAACAGGCCGGGGTGATCTGCCGTCATGACCCACACCGGAATCGGCTCCAGGTACGGCCCGCTGGTCTTGCCACGGGTGCGGAACGCCTCGGCGAAACCGCTGCGCTGGAAGCGTTCGAGGAAGCGCGGGACGATGCCGCCGGTGATGTACACGCCACCCAGCGCGCCGACCGTCAGCACCGCATTGCCGGCAACCCGTGCCAGCCAGAGGAAGAAGTGCTCCAGCACCGCATCGGCGTACGCATCGCCAGCCATGGCACGCTCGCCGATCTCGGCGGCGGTGGCGCAAAGTGGCTCCACGCCGTCGAGCTGGCAGCTCATGCGGTAGAGGTTTTCCAGGCCGCTGCCGGAGAGCACGCGTTCGGCCGAGACGTGGCCGTATTTTTCGCGCAGCAGTTGCCAGATGGCGAAGTCGCGCTCGGAGGTAACCGGCAAGTCGACGTGGCCGCCTTCACAGGGCAATACCTCGAAGCCACCGGAGGGCAGCGGCATCAGGCTGCCTACACCCAGGCCGGTGCCCGGGCCGATGATCAGCTTGGCACGGCCTTCCAGCGCCTTGCCGGGGCGCACCTGCACCAGGTGCTCTTCCGACAGCCGCGAAGCTGCCCAGGCCATGGTGCTGAAATCATTCACCAGCAACAGGTGGCTCAGGCCCAGTTCGGCACGGAAGGCGTCACGGCGGATCACCCAGTGGTTGTTGGTGAATTTGAAGTCGCCAGCGCCAACGGGACCGGCACAGGCCAGGCAGACGTTCTCGACCGAAGACAGCGGCTGGCCGACGCGCTGCAAATAGTCGCGCACGGCGTCTTCCGGGCGCGGGTAGTCGGCGCAGGCCAGGACCTGGATGGATTCGAGGACTTCACCGCGCCACAGGGCGAAGCGGGCGTTGGTGCCACCGATATCGCCGACCAGGGCGAAACCGTTGGAGGAGGACTGAGCGTTACTGGAGTTCATCGCGGGCTCGGGCCTGGAAGTTGGGTGGAAGGTGCGGCGCGGGATCATGCCAGCATAGGACAGCGACGGAAACGTCCCGTGCGACGGACAGGCAGTCCGTCACACAGGACGTCAGACGGGTCAGCTCGGACCGTTGAGTTCAGCCGTGAAGCTGCAGGCGCCCTGCTCTGCCGGGCTGAAGGCATTGCGCATGAAGGCGAACAGCTCGCGGCCCATGCCCAGGTTATCAATGGTCGGTGTCTCGACGAGCGGACGCGCCTGCCATTCCGCCGCGTCCACCAGCACGCGCAGTTCGCCGGTGGTGCCGTCGACGCGCACCACGTCGCCATCGCGCAGCTTGGCCAGCGGGCCACCGTTGAGTGCCTCCGGGGATACGTGGATCGCCGCCGGCACCTTGCCGGACGCGCCGGACATACGCCCGTCGGTGACCAGCGCCACCTTGAAGCCGCGGTCCTGCAGCACGCCGAGGAACGGCGTGAGCTTGTGCAGCTCCGGCATGCCGTTGGCGCGCGGGCCCTGGAAGCGCACCACGGCCACCAGGTCGCGCTCCAGCTCGCCGGCCTTGAAGGCGGCAGCCAGGCTCGACTGGTCGTGGAAGATGCGCACCGGGGCTTCGACGATCTGGTGCTCCACCGCCACGGCGGAAACCTTCATGACGCCGCGGCCGAGATTGCCTTCCATCAGGCGCAGGCCGCCCTCAGGGGAGAACGGCTTGTCGATGGGGCGCAGGATGTTCTCGTCCAGGCTCGCTGCCGGGCCTTCGCGCCAGACCAGCTTGCCGTCGTCCAGGAAAGGTTCCTGAACATAGCGGCGCAGGCCCTTGCCGACCACGGTCTGCACGTCTTCATGCAGCAGGCCGCCATCGAGCAGCTGGCGGATCAGGAAGGACATGCCGCCCGCCGCCTGGAAGTGGTTGATGTCGGCCTGGCCGTTGGGGTAGATGCGCGCCAGCGTCGGCACGATTTCGGAGAGGTCGGCCATGTCCTGCCAGGTCAGCTGGATGCCGGCCGCCTGGGCGATGGCCAGCAGGTGCAGGGTGTGGTTGGTCGAGCCGCCGGTGGCCAGCAGCGCCACCACCGAGTTGACCATGGCCTTCTCGTCGACGATTTCCGCCATGGGCACGAACTGGCCGTTCTCCGGGATCAGGCGCGCAGCCTGGCGGGCGGCTTCGCGGGTCAGTTCGTCGCGCAGCGGGGTGTTCGGGTTGACGAAGGAGGCCCCAGGCAGGTGCAGGCCCATTACCTCCACCAGTAACTGGTTGGTGTTGGCGGTGCCGTAGAAGGTGCAGGTACCCGGCGCGTGGTAGGAAGCCATCTCCGAGGCCAGCAACTCCTCGCGGGTGGCCTTGCCTTCGGCGAACAGCTGGCGCACTGCGGCCTTCTCCTTGTTGGAGATGCCGGTGGGCATCGGGCCGGCGGGCACGAACACCACCGGCAGGTGGCCGAAGCGCAGCGAGCCGATCAGCAGGCCGGGGACGATCTTGTCGCAGACGCCCAGACACAGGGCGGCGTCGAACATGTTGTGGGACAGGGCAATGGCGGTGCCCATGGCGATCACGTCGCGGCTGGCCAGGGACAGCTCCATACCCGGTTCGCCCTGGGTGACGCCATCGCACATGGCCGGCACGCCGCCAGCGAACTGGCCGACCGAGCCGATCTGCCGCAGGGCGTCCTTGATCAGCTCCGGGAAGCGCTCCAGCGGCTGGTGCGCGGAGAGCATGTCGTTGTAAGCGGAGACGATGGCGACGTTGGCCTGGTTCATCAGCCGCAGCGCCTGTTTGTCGGATTCACCACAGGCCGCGACACCATGGGCGAGGTTGCCGCAGGGCAGCGTGCCGCGGTGCGGGCCCTTGGTGGCGGCTGCCTTGACCAGATCGAGGTAGCGCTGTCGCGTGGACGCGCTGCGGGCCTGGATGCGCTGGGTGACTTCAAGCACACGAGGGTGCATGGCAGCATTCTCCTACAGACTATCAGTTGTTGTTTTTACAACATAATCATCGATTACTAGGCGTTTACTTTTCGTCGATTGCGAAATTTAATGGTTTTTACCACAACAAAAGAAAAGAGACGACCTTCATGACTATACGCCTGGCAATCAACGGATTTGGCCGCATCGGTCGGAACGTGCTCCGCGCGCTCTATGCGGGGCACTATCGCCAGCACCTGCAAGTCGTGGCGATCAATGACCTCGGTGACGCCGCGATCAACGCCCACCTGCTGCAATACGACAGCGTCCACGGGCGCTTTCCCGGTCAGGTCGAGCATGACGCCGAAAGCCTCAGAGTAGAAGGCGACATGATTGCCGTCACGGCCATCCGCAACCCGGCGGATTTGCCGTGGAAAGCGCTGGGCGTGGACATCGTGCTGGAGTGCACCGGCCTCTTCACCTCCCGCGACAAGGCCGCCGCACACCTGCAGGCCGGCGCGCGCCAGGTACTGATCTCGGCCCCTGGCCAGGACGCGGATGCCACGGTAGTGTTCGGCGTCAACGAAGGGATTCTGCGCGCGGAACACCAGATCGTCTCCAACGCTTCCTGCACTACCAACTGCCTGGCGCCCGTGGCCCAGGTGCTGCACCGCGAACTGGGCATCGAGCATGGGCTGATGACCACCATCCACGCCTACACCAACGACCAGAACCTCTCCGACGTCTACCACAGCGACCCATACCGGGCACGTTCGGCGACCCAGTCGATGATCCCCACGAAGACCGGTGCCGCCGAGGCGGTGGGCCTGGTGCTGCCAGAGCTGGCCGGCAAACTGACCGGCCTGGCGGTGCGGGTGCCGGTGATCAACGTGTCGCTGGTAGACCTCACGCTGCAGGTCGCCCGCGATACCAGTGCGCAAGAGGTTAACGCGCTGATGGAGCGGGCCAGCGAAACCTCGGCGATCCTCGGTTTCAACCGCCAACCGCTGGTGTCGGTGGATTTCAACCACGATCCGCGCTCGGCCATCTTCGACGCCAGCCATACACGGGTGAACGGCCGGCTGGTGAAGGTGTTGGCCTGGTACGACAACGAATGGGGGTTCTCCAACCGCATGCTGGATACAGCGCGGGCGATGGTTGCGACGCGGGGGTGAAGCGAGGTTCGCGAGCAAGCTCGCTCCTACAGGTCTGGAGTTCCGGCTCTTCGTAGGAGCGAGCTTGCTCGCGAACAGCCTTTCAATCAGCGATACCGCCTTTTCCCCTGCGCCTGCAGCACCAGCAGACGCATATCGGCCTCGGCCCGGATCGCCTCCTGGCCGAGATGATCGACGCGCTTCCACGCCTTTATTTCCTCACGGCTGCGGCCACAGCCCAGGCAGATACCTTCTTCGAACTCGCAGACCTTGATGCACGGACTCTTCACGGACTTCCTCATGGTTTCGGCGGGATGAATGTCAGTGGGCCCCTGCTAATGGACACCCGCGCGGCGCCAAGGTCCAACTCGAATTTCCCATCGTAGCGATCGACGCCAGCAATCGAAGGACGCCTGCCTTGCTAGAATCCGCCCTCCACGCTTTCCGGCCTCGCTGATGCTCGCCCTCAAGCTCACCCTGGTTCCGCTGTTCCTGCTGCTGGTGTCCCTCTCCGGGCGCTGGTGGGGCCCGGCCGTGGCCGGCTGTCTCGCCGCCTTGCCCGCCATCGCCGGCCCCATTCTCTACCTGATCACCGTGGAACATGGCCGCCAGTTCGGCACCCAGGCCGCGCTGCTCGCGCTGGCCGCGATCTTCGCCGCCGAGGCGTTCAACTTAGCCTATGCCTGGATCTGTCGGCGCCAAAGATGGCCGCTCGCGTTGACCGGCGCCATGCTCGCCTGGCTGGTGGCCGGCTGGGCACTGACCCAACTGCCCGTCTCGCCCGTATGGGCATTGCTCGCTGCGGCCGTGGGCGCGTTGACCAGCCAGCTGTTCATGCCCCGTGCCGAGCTCAGCGCCGCCATCGCTCCACTGGGCCGCGTCGAACTGGGCCTGCGCATGCTCGCCGGTGCGCTGCTGACGTTGTCTGTCACCGCCCTCGCCGGTTGGGCAGGACCGAGCTGGAGCGGACTGCTGGCGGTATTCCCGCTGCTCTCCACCGTGCTCTGCGTGTCGTCGCAGCGGCTGCACGGCGCGGGCTTCGTCATCGCCCTGCTGCGCGGCATGGTCACCGGACGCCCGGCCTTCGCGGCCTTTTGCCTGTGGCTGGCCCTGTGCTTGCCGGATAACGACGTCCTGTGGAGCTTCGCCGAAGCGGCGTTGCTGGCGCTACTGGTGCAAGGCGCAGTGCGCTGGCTGATCGGCCTTCGCGCCCGCAGCATGGCAAAAGCCGCCTGAAAGAAAAACGCCACGGCTGAACCAGCCGTGGCGTTTGGTTTGCAGCAGCGGCTAGCGCTTAGAGCAGCGTGAAGCTCTGCTCCTTCACGTTGTCCGAATCCAGGCCAACGTAGACCTTGAACTCGCCCGGCTCCGAGGCGTAACGCAACTGGCTGTCGTAGAAGCGCAGGTCTTCCTCGCGGATCGGGAACTGCACGACCTTCGACTCGCCCGGCTGCAGCAGGATCTTCTCGAAGCCCTTGAGCTCCTTGACCGGACGGCTGATGGAGGCGGCGACGTCGCGCAGGTAGAGCTGCACGGTGGTTTCGCCGGCGACCTTGCCGGTGTTCTTCACGGTCACGCTGGCGGTCAGCTGGTCACCCTTCTTCAACTTGCTGCCCGACAGCTTCACGTCGGAGACGCTGAAGTCGGTGTAGCTCAGGCCGTAGCCGAACGGGTACAGCGGGCCGTTCTCCGAATCGAAGTAGCGCGAGGTGTACTTGTTCGGGTGCTCGTGATCGAACGGGCGGCCGGTGTTCAGGTGGTTGTAGTAGATCGGCACCTGGCCCACCGAGCGCGGGAAGGTCATGGTCAGCTTGCCCGACGGGTTGTAGTCACCGAACAGCACGTCGGCGATGGCGTTGCCACCCTCGGTGCCGCTGAACCAGGTTTCCAGCACGGCGTCGGCGTTGGCACTTTCCCAACGCAGGTCCATCGGCCGGCCGTTCATCAGCACCAGCACCAGCGGCTTGCCGGTGGCCTTGAGGGCCTTGAGCAGCTCGATCTGACTCTGCGCGATGTGCAGGTTGGTCTTGCTCGACGCCTCGTGGGCCATGCCCTGGGATTCGCCAACCACGGCCACCACCACGTCAGCCTGCTTCGCCTTCTCGACGGCCTCGTCGATCATGGCTTTCGGGCTGCGCGGGTCGACCTTCACATCTTCGCTGTACTCATTGAGGTATTTGACGATTTCCGGATCGTCGGTGACGTTGGCGCCCTTGGCGTAGAGCAGCGCAGCGTGGCCACGGGTGGCGGCGCCCATGCCTTCGAGCACGGTCACGGCCTGGAACGCCTTGCCGGCGGCGGACCAGCTACCCATCACGTCGCGCTTGCTGTCGGCCAGCGGGCCGATCAGGGCGATCACGCCGTCACGCTTGAGCGGCAGCACGCCGCCTTCGTTCTTCAGCAGGACCATGCCCTTGCGGGCGATCTCGCGGGCGTCGGCGCGGTGCAGGCGCTCCTCGGCATCGGTGTCGACCGGGTCCTTGCCCTGGAGGTAGCGGTACGGGTCCTGGAACAGGCCCATATCCCACTTGGCGGCGAGCACGTCGCGGCAGGCGCGGTCGATCTCGTCCTGGCTGATCAGCCCGGCCTTGAGCAGCTCGGGCATGTGCTTGCCGTAGAGATCGTCGTTCATGTTCATTTCGACGCCAGCATTGATCGCCGCCTGGGTGGCATCACGCTCGGTGGCGGCCACGCCATGCTTGATCAGCTCGAGCACCGCGCCGTGGTCGCTCAGGGTCAGGCCCTTGTAGCCCCACTGCTTGCGCAGCAGGTCCTGCAGCAGCCACTTGTTGGCAGTGGCCGGCACGCCATTGATGCTGTTCAGCGAGACCATCACCGCGCCGGCGCCGGCGTCGATGGCCGCGCGGTACGGCGGCAGGTAGTCCTGGAACATGCGCTGCGGGCTCATGTCCACGGTGTTGTAGTCGCGGCCGCCTTCGCCGGCGCCGTACAGGGCGAAGTGCTTGACCCCGGCCATGATGGTTTCCGGCTGGTTCAGGCCCTTGCCCTGGTAGCCCTTGACCACCGCGGCGGCGACCTTGCTGGTCAGCCAGGCGTCTTCGCCGAAGCCTTCGGAGACACGGCCCCAGCGCGGATCGCGGGCGATGTCGACGGTGGGCGAATACGTCAGGTTGAGGCCGTCGGCGCTGGCCTCGATGGCCGCGACACGGGCGCTGCGCTCGATCGACGCCATGTCCCAGCTCGCCGCCAGGCCCAGGCCGATGGGGAATACGGTGCGATGGCCGTGGACCACGTCATAGGCGAAGAACAGCGGGATCTTCAGGCGACTCTTCATGGCCGCGTCCTGCAGGTCGCGGATGCCCGGACGGACGACGGTGTTGAATACCGCGCCGGTGGTGCCTTCGGCGATTTCCTTCAGCAGTACCGGTTTGGGATGGTCCGGCCCGACGCTGACCAGGCGCAACTGGCCGATCTTCTCTTCCAGCGTCATGCGCTGCATCAGGCTGTCGATGAAGGCGTCCTTGGACTGGCCGGCCAATGGCACGGCGGGCGCTACGACAGCAGATTCGGCGGCGGAAAGCGAAGCACTGCTCAAACCCAGCAGGAGGCCGAGCCAGCAGATACGGCTGATTGGAGTTCTTTTCATATGGGTACTCAGCAGCCTGCGCGAAGCGCCGGGCCACTGTGGAATGTTGTTAGAGGGGCATCGAACAGGTGGGATTCCGGCAACTCCCCCGGGTGTAGTCGCCAGCGCCTTTCGAACGCGGCACATAAGGTCGTCGCGCCGAAGGCGGAAGTCAATCACCGAACGGCTGGAAAACGCCGTTGGGCGGGTCTCAATGGTCGCGATTGAGCCGGTTGAATTCCATTTCCTCGCGCATGGCTTCACGCAGCGCGCGCTCCTCGTCCCACTCTTCTTCCGGCGCGGGAGCCGGCGGCTGGGGCGCCGCTTCAGGCTGCGCAGCGGGCTCAGCCGACGCATCGGGTTCGACGGCACTCGCAGCCTCAGCGTCGGACGCAACTTCGGGCAGGCCATGGACGCCACTGAAGTCGGCATCCACACCGGTGTCCTCGTCATCGCTCGGCGGGCGGTCGATCAGGTCGTCGAAGTCGGTCTTCAGGCCCTGCTCCATCTCATCCAGCTCGGCGAGCAGGCTGCGGAAGCTGGTTTCCTCCTTCGGCGCCTCCGGCGGTGCGGGCTCCGGCTCCTCGCCAGCATCGCGCACGGCCTGGTCGGCGAGGGCCTGCAAGGACGGCGGAATGTAGTCCTCGTCGTACTCCTCGGGACTCGGCAGGCTGGCCACCGGCGCCATGTCCTCAAGGACCAGCTGCGGTTCGGGCTCCATCAGTTTCAGCTCGGCCAGCGGCGGCAGCTCTTCCAGGCTCTTCAGGTTGAAGTAATCGAGGAAGGTGCGAGTGGTGGCGAGCATCGCCGGGCGGCCGGGAACTTCGCGGTAGCCGACGATGCGGATCCACTCGCGCTCCATCAGCGTCTTGACGATCTGGGTGTTCACCGCGACGCCACGGATTTCCTCGATCTCGCCACGGGTGATGGGCTGGCGATAGGCGATCAGCGCCAGGGTCTCCAGCAGCGCACGGGAATAGCGCTGCGGGCGCTCCTCCCAGAGCCGGCCGACCCAGGAGGCGAACTTCTCGCGCACCTGCAGGCGGTAGCCGGTGGCGACTTCCTTGAGCTCGAAGGCGCGCCCGGAGCAGGACAGGCTCAGTATCGCCAGCGCATCGCGAAACTGCTGCGGCTCGGGGCGTTCGGCTTCCTCG
The DNA here is from genome assembly GCF_048068295.1 of Pseudomonas sp. NY15435. Taxonomy (NCBI): domain Bacteria; kingdom Pseudomonadati; phylum Pseudomonadota; class Gammaproteobacteria; order Pseudomonadales; family Pseudomonadaceae; genus Pseudomonas; species Pseudomonas sp. NY15435. The sequence continues at coordinate 64,743 of NZ_JBLUQA010000018.1, read as the reverse complement.
AACAGCTCGCCGAGGCGCTCCAGCGACATGGGCTTGCCGGCAGCCAGGAGGATGCCTTCGAGCAATGTCGCCAGTTCTTGCGGGTCGGACAGGTTCATCGGGAAGCTCGGGTCAGATGGTAAGGATTGGTCGTTCAGGCGGGAAAGCTACTCAAAGCGTGGCGCCAGGGCAACGCTGGCGGATCAGAGCGGCTCTTCGTCGGGCTCTGCGTCCGTCTCGACGCCTTCGTCGAAGCGGCCATCCTCGAAGGTCAGCTCGGCCGGCGGCTCCTCGCGGGGCTCGAAGACATCCTCGTCGCCCTCCTCCAGCACCTCCTCGACGGGCGCGGCGCCTTCCTGCACTTCGGTGCGGGCACGGACATGGATCGGCGCGAAGGCTTCGTTCTGCACCAATTCCACCAGCTGTTCCTTGACCAGCTCGAGCACCGCCATGAAGGTCACCACCACGCCGAGCTTGCCTTCCTCGACGCGGAACAGCGTGATGAAAGGCACGAAGCCCTCCCCCTTCAGACGCTCGAGGATTTCGCTCATGCGCTCGCGGGTGGAGAGCATTTCACGGGTGACCTGGTGGCTTTCGAACAGGTCGGCGCGGCGCAGCACCTCGGCCATGCACAGCATCAGTTCCTGCATGTCCACTTCCGGCAACAGCCGGCGCGCCCGCGCATCAGGCGCGGCAACGGTGGGCACCACGTAGTCGCGCCCCAGACGCGGCAGTTCGTCGAGGTCTTCGGCGGCCTTCTTGAAGCGCTCGTACTCCTGCAGACGACGGATCAGCTCGGCGCGCGGGTCTTCCTCTTCTTCCTCGGCCTCGGCCGAGCGCGGCAGCAGCATGCGCGACTTGATCTCAGCGAGCATGGCGGCCATCACCAGGTACTCGGCGGCCAGCTCAAGGTGCACCGACTTCATCAGCTCGACGTAGCCCATGTACTGGCGGGTGATCTCCGCCACGGGGATGTCGAGGATGTTGATGTTCTGCTTGCGGATCAGATAGAGCAGCAGGTCGAGCGGGCCTTCGAAGGCCTCGAGGAAGACCTCCAGGGCGTCCGGCGGGATGTACAGGTCCTGCGGCATCTCCGTCAGGGCCTCGCCGTAGACGAGCGCCAACTGCACCGGCACCTGGTATTCAGGGGCGGCGGCGGGGGCTTCCGGCTCGGTCAGGTCACTCATCGGCCACTCGTCAGACACTGGGGTTCGAAGGCGGCATTATCCCTGCTTTTGCCGGCGGCGCGAGGGGGTTTTGGCGCAAGGGATGGGCGGTGTCGCATCCCGCGGCACGCAAGGCTCTTCTGTAGGAGCGAGCTTGCTCGCGAACCAAAGCCTCGCTGCAGAGCTGGGTTCGCGAGCAAGCTCGCTCCTACAAGAAGCCAATGCGGTGCCTATCGGTACGACAGCCCCATGGCATGCCGCACTTCCACCAAGGTCTCCCGCGCCGCCTCGCGGGCGCGCTCGGCGCCTTCGGCGAGAATGCTGCGTACCAGCTCGGGGTTGTCCTCATAGTCCAGCGCGCGCTCCTGGATCGGCGCCAGTTCCTGGAGGATCGACTCAATCAGTGGCCGTTTGCAGTCCAGGCAGCCAATGCCGGCGCTGCGGCAGCCCTCCTGCACCCACTGGCGGCAACCATCGTCGGAGTAGATCAGGTGCCACTGCCATACCGGACAACGCTCCGGCTCGCCCGGATCATGGCGGTGTACCCGCGCCGGGTCGGTGGGCATGCGCGCGATCTTTTCCTCGATCACCGTCGGACTGTCGCGCAGGGCGATGGTGTTGTGGTGCGACTTGGACATCTTCTGCCCGTCCAGCCCCGGTATTTTCGACGCATGGCTAGTGAGGGTCTGCGGCTCGGGCAGCAGCACGCGGCTGGTGCCTTCGAGGTAGCCGAACAGCCGATCGCGGTCGCCCAGGGTCAGGTTCTGCTGCTCCATCAGCAGCGCGCGGGCGGTTTCCAGTGCCTCGGCATCGCCCTGTTCCTGCCAGGCACGACGCAGACTGCTGTAGAGCTTGCCGGTCTTCTTGCCCAGGCGGGCGATGGCGGTCTGGGCGCGGTCTTCGAAGTCCACTTCGCCGCCGTACAGGTGGTTGAAGCGGCGGGCGATCTCACGGGTGAATTCCACGTGGGCGAACTGGTCGGAGCCCACCGGCACCAGGCCCGCGCGGTAGATCAGGATGTCCGCGGCCTGCAGCAGTGGATAGCCGAGGAAGCCGAAGGTGGAGAGGTCCTTGTGGACCAGTTTTTCCTGCAGCTCCTTGTAGGTCGGCACGCGCTCCAGCCACGACAGCGGGCAGATCATCGACAGCAGCAGGTGCAACTCGGCGTGCTCGGGCACCTGGGACTGGATGAACAGGGTCGCGGCGCTGGGGCTGACGCCCACCGCCAGCCAGTCGATGGCCATGTCGCGCACGTGCTGGCGGATGCTGGCGGTTTCATCGTACTCGGTGGTCAGGGCATGCCAGTCGACGATGGAGAAGTAGCATTCGTACTCATGCTGCAGTTTCACCCAGTTCTGCAGCACGCCGTGGTAATGCCCCAGGTGCAGGCGCCCGGTGGGGCGCATGCCGGACAGCACACGGCGCAGGGATTCGACGCTGGTCAAGCGGTCAACCTCGCGGGTTCGGCGATGGAACGAGGGAGTATAGCCAGCACGCCGCGCGTGCTCAGGCGTTGACCATGAAGGGTTCCGGATCGCCACAGCCGACGCGCACGACCACCGGGTCTTCGTCGGTCAGGGCGATCACGGTAGAGGCCTCGCCGCCGCCGAAACCGCCGTCGATGATCAGGTCCACCGAATGCTCCAGCAGGTCACGCATCTCGTACGGATCGTTCAGCGGCTCGCTCTGGCCGGGTAGGATCAGGCTGACGCTCATCAGCGGCTCACCCAGCTCTTCCAGCAGCGCCAGGGCGATCGGGCAGGCCGGCACGCGCAGGCCGATGGTGCGGCGCTTGGGGTGCAGCAGCATGCGCGGCACTTCGCGAGTGGCGTTGAGGATGAAGGTGTAGGGGCCAGGGGTATGCGCCTTGAGCAGACGGAACAGGCCGGTGTCGACCTTGGCGTAGAGGCCGAGCTCCGACAGGTCGCGGCAGACCAGGGTGAAGTTGTGCTTGTCGTCCAGCCGGCGGATGTGGCGGATACGCTCCACCGCGGACTTTTCGCCAATGCGACAACCCAGTGCATAGGACGAGTCGGTGGGATAGGCGATCACCCCCCCCTGCCGGACGATCTCCACCGCCTGCTTGATCAGGCGCGCCTGGGGATTTTCCGGGTGGATCTGAAAGAACTGGCTCATGGAGTCTCCTTGATCCCGATGGCGTTCTCGGCGCTGGCAAAGCGCGGCCAGAGTGGCTGCAGGTCCTCCGGCACACTCCGGTAGAGGCCCAGCTCCGACCAGTCGCTGGGGCCGTGGAAGTCACTGCCGGCGGTGACCATCAGGCCGAATTCGCGGGCGAGGATGCTCAGCACGCCGACCTGCTCGGCCGGCTGCGGGCCGTTGCAGACTTCCAGCGCATGGCCGCCGGCGGCAATGAAGTCGGCCACCAGCTTGCGCCGCTTGGTACGGGTGAAATCGTACTGGTAAGGGTGCGCCAGGCTGATCCAGGCGCCCGCCGCGCGCAGCGTGCCAACGGCATCGGCGAGGCTCGGCCAGTGCTGCTTGACGTCGCCCAGCTTGCCGGCGCCCAGCCACTTGCGGAAGGCCTCGGCGCGGTCCTTGACGTAGCCCTGGCGCAGCAGGAATTCGGCGAAGTGCGGGCGCGCCGGTGCGTTCTCGCTGTCACCCAGCTCGGCCTGGATCACCCGCGCGCCCTCGAAGGCGCCGGGCATGCCCTTGGCTTCCAGGCGCCGGCCGATTTCCTCGGCGCGGGTCCAGCGGGCGCGGTGCAGATCGTCCAGCGCCTTGACCAGCGGCTCGGCCGTCACATCGAAGCCATAACCCAGCACGTGAATGGTCGCCCCGCCCCAGGTGCACGACACCTCGACGCCGTCTACCAGTTCCATGCCCAGCGCCTGTGCGGCGCGGCGTGCCTCGGGCAGGCCATCAAGGGTGTCGTGGTCGGTCAACGCCAGCACACGCACGCCGCGCCCATGGGCACGCTCGACCAGGGCCGTCGGGCTGAGCTGTCCGTCGGACGCGGTGCTGTGGCAGTGCAGGTCGACTCGCATGCGGTTTCCTGGGGACGAGGGGATAACTTTCTGTATAGACGCTTCTGTGCCAACGCTCCCGCGGCAACGGCTTGAAACCATGATCTGACGCAGCGTTGGGCGGATGGCCCTTTCAGTTCATCCGCAGGTTGGTATTATGCCGGCTCTACTGGGCTCTGGCTGCCGTAATGAAGCAATTCATCGATTTCATTCCCCTCATCCTCTTCTTCATCGTCTACAAGCTCGACCCGCGCAACGTCGAACTCGCCGGCCAGACCTTCTCTGTCGGCGGGATCTACAGCGCCACGGCCGTGCTGATCGCCACTTCCGTGGTGATCTACGGCGCCTTGCTGATCAAGCAGCGCAAGCTGGACAAGGGCCAGTGGGTCACCCTTGCCGCCTGCCTGGTGTTCGGCGGCATGACCCTGGCCTTCCACAGCGAAACCTTCCTCAAGTGGAAGGCGCCGGTGGTGAACTGGCTCTTCGCCCTGGCCTTCGCCGGCAGCCATTTCATCGGCGGCCAGCCGCTGATCCAGCGCATCATGGGCCACGCGGTGCACCTGACCGATTCCCTCTGGGCGAAGCTGAACGTCGCCTGGGTGCTGTTCTTCCTGATCTGCGGCTGTGTCCAGCTGTTCGTCGCCTTCACCTTCCAGAGCATCTGGGTGGACTTCAAGGTGTTCGGCAGCCTGGGCATGACTCTGCTGTTCCTGATCGGCCAGGGCGTGTTCCTGGCCCGCCACATGCACGATGAGCCTACCGGCGAAAAACCCAAGGACTGACATGCTCTACGCGATCATTGCCCGTGATATCACTGCTTCCCAAGAACGCCGCCTGGCCGCCCGCCCGGCGCACATCGCACGCCTGGAGCAACTGAAGGAAGAAGGCCGCCTGGTACTGGCCGGCCCGCACCCGGCGATCGACAGCAACGACCCGGGCGCAGCCGGCTTCACCGGCAGCCTGATCGTCGCCGAATTCGAGTCGCTGACCGCCGCGCAAGCCTGGGCCGATGCCGACCCGTACCGCGCAGCCGGCGTCTACGCCGACGTCGTGGTCAAGCCGTTCAAGAAAGTCCTGCCGTAACGATCGACCATCGTTGCAGCCCCAAGGCAGGGACGCCGGGGATGCGCAGCCGAACCCGCCGCCTGTTCAGGTCGGCGCTGTGCCATCGAACTGTGCCATCGAACAAGGAGTCGCGATGCATCGACTGCCCCTGCTGTTCTGTCTTGCCCTTCCCCTGCTCGCCCAGGCGGAAGACCCCGTTGCGGAACCCGGCGCACCTGCGCTGTCCAATCCACAGCCTGACGCCCTCCCCGACAACGCCCCCAGTGCCGACGCCGACGTCCAGCTGGACGCCGACCAGCGCATCAAGGCCCTGGAAAGCCGGCTGGCCCAGAGCGAGCAGCAGCGCGAAACGCTGTCCACGCAACTGGCCGCGCAAGCCGGGGAAGCGGACAACAGCCAGGATGAAGCCCGTATCGCCCGCCTGACCCAGGAAAACCAGCGCCTGAAACTGCAACTGCGCGAGGCCCAGGCCAACCAGCCACCGCGCCTGCTCAGCGAGCAGCAGACCTGGTACGTCGCCGGGGCCGGCACCGCGCTGCTGGCGTTCATCCTGGGCATGCTCAGCCGTGGCCGACGCCGCTCGCGCCGTGAATGGATCAATTGAAAGAAGCGTCTTCATGAGTGAACTGCTGCTGATCGACGATGACATCGAACTCTGCGAACTGCTGACCACCTGGCTGACCCAGGAAGGCTTCAGCATCCGCGCCGCCCACGATGGCGCGCAGGCCCGCGCTGCCCTCGGCAGCCGCGCGCCGGACGCGGTCGTGCTCGACGTCATGCTGCCCGACGGCAGCGGCCTGGAACTGCTCAAGTCGCTGCGCAGCGACCACCCGGACCTGCCGGTGCTGATGCTCTCCGCCCGCGGCGAGCCGCTGGACCGCATCCTCGGCCTGGAACTGGGCGCCGACGACTACCTGGCCAAGCCCTGCGACCCACGCGAACTGACCGCTCGCCTGCGCGCCGTGCTGCGTCGCAGTCACCCGGCGCAACCCGCCGCGCAACTGGAACTGGGCGACCTGGCGCTGAACCTGTCACGCGGGGTGGCCAGCATCGGCAGCGACGAGATCAGCCTGACCCTCTCCGAGAGCCGCATCCTCGAAGCCTTGCTGCGCCAGCCGGGCGAGCCACTGGACAAGCAGGCCCTGGCGCAGCTTGCGCTGGGCCGCAAGCTGACGCTGTACGACCGCAGCCTGGACATGCATGTCAGCAACCTGCGCAAGAAGCTCGGCAGCCACCCCGATGGCCGTCCACGCATCCTCGCCCTGCGCGGCCGCGGCTACTTCTACTCGCTCTGAGGCATGCCCGGCCGCTCTGGCCCGGGCTTCGTAAAGTTTCCAGCAGCGCTTCACGTAATCTTTACCGAAGCTTTACGTGGGGCTGACCGCCCTTGACCTTGCCATCCCTAGACTGGGCTCATCCGGTAACGACCGGCCCCTGAAAGGAGAAACACCATGCGCAAGACCCTGACCGCCCTGCTGATCGCCGCCGCCCTGCCGACCGTCGCGCTGGCGGCCACTCCCGCGCCGACCGACACGCCGCCGCCGGCCCCGTTCATGAAAGACCATGGCCACGGTATGCGTGGCGGCGACCACGGCGGCCCGTTCCGCGAACTGAACCTGACCCAGGACCAGCGCCAGCAGATCGGCAAGCTGATGGGCGACTCGATGAAGGATCGCCGCGCGATCACCGAGAAATACTGGAACAAGCTGCCTGAAGCCGACCGCAAGGCCATGCAGGAAGAGCTCAAGGCCAACCACGACAAGACCGACGCCAGCGTTCGCGGCATCCTCACTCCCGAACAGCAGAAGAAGTTCGACGAGTTGAAGAAGCAGCGTGAACAGCGCAAGGCCGAATGGGCGGAATTCCAGACCTGGAAGGCCCAGAAGGACGGCGCCAAGACCAACTGATCGCTCCACGATGTGCAGACGCCGGGTTATTCCCGGCGTCTTGCCGTGAGCCCCGACAACGGATAGACCATGCGGCTGAACAGGAAGACCATGCGTTCACTCTTCTGGCGGATACTCGCCGCCTTCTGGCTCGCCCTCCTGCTGGTGGCCGGACTGTCGATCCTGCTGGGCCGCGCCCTGAACCAGGACACCTGGGTCATCGCCCGCTATCCGGGGCTGCACGACATCGCCAAGCAATGGACCCTGCTCTACGAGACCAAGGGCCCGGATGCCGCCCAGCAGCTGCTGGAAAGTCGCCGGCAGCAATACGAACTCTCGGTGCAGGTGCTCGACGAGACTGGTCAGCGCCTGGTCAACGGCACCTATTTGCCGCGCCCGCCGCGCCCGCGGGACAACAACTTCGACCGCGAGAACATGCCGCGCTTCCCCTGGCGCCAACTGAGCCAGGAATACACCAGCAGTCGCACCGACCAGACCTACCTGTTCATCTACCGCATTCCGCACCCGACGCTGCAGGCCTGGCACCGCAGCAGCCTGCTCTGGCCCCTCAGCGCGCTGGGCATTGCCCTGGTGGTGCTGACCGTCTTCAGCCTGCTGCTGACCCTGTCCATCACCCGCCCGCTGAACCGCCTGCGCCGCGCCGTGCATGACCTTGGCCAGACCAGTTATCAACAGGACAGCCTCGCCCGCCTGGCCCGCCGTGGCGACGAACTGGGCGTGCTGGCCCGCGACTTCAACCGCATGGGCGCCCGCCTCCAGGGCTTGATCGGCAGCCAGCGCCAGTTGCTGCGCGATGTGTCCCACGAACTGCGTTCACCGCTGGCGCGCCTGCGTATTGCCCTGGCCCTGGCCGAACGCGCCGGCCCCGAGCAGCGCGCCGCCATGTGGCCTCGCCTGGAGCAGGAGTGCGACCGCCTGGAAGCACTGATAGGTGAAATCCTCGCCCTCGCCCGCCTCGACGCCGAACCCGGCCCGACCAGCCGCATCGACCTGCTGCCGCTGTTCGAGCGCCTGCGCAACGACGCGGAACTGCTTTACCCGGAACAGAACATCCATCTCGACATCGCCCCGCAGCTGGCGCTGGACGGCTGGCCGGACATGCTCGAACGCGCCCTCGACAACCTGCTGCGCAATGCCCTGCGCTTCAACCCGGCGGACCAGCCGCTGGAAGTGCAGGCATGGATCGACGGCGAGCGCCTGCACATCAGCGTGCGCGACCACGGCCCCGGCGCCAGCGAGGAACACCTGGCGCAACTGGGCGAACCCTTCTTCCGCGCCCCCAACCAGAGCAGCCCCGGCCATGGCCTGGGCCTGGCCATCGCCCGGCGCGCCATCGAGCGCCACCACGGACGACTGCGCCTGGCCAACCATCCCGAGGGTGGTTTCCTGGCCAGCATCGACCTGCCGCTGCGCCGGCAGATCGCCTGAATCGAGCGCACTTTCGGAGAGCAACCATGAGCCTTCCCGCCTTCGCTACCCCGATCCCCGCCCTGCAACAGCCGCTGCCGCCGGCAGCCCTGCTGCGCAGTGAACCCTACGACGACCCGCAGTACCTGGTGCTGGCGGTAGAACTGGCACGCCACGCGGCGCAGTGGCGCGAGCGTTGGCCGGGCCTGCGCCTGAACCTGCCGCAAAGCGGCACCTGGCCACTGGAAAGCTGGCCGGATGCGCTGGGCGAAGCCTTGGATGCGGTGCTGGAAGGGGCGCTGGCGCGCCATCCGTATGCTGCGCTGGAGCTGTCGCTCAGCTCAGCACGCGGTGAGCTGCGTCTGGATCTGCAAGGCTACGACCCGCAGGCGCGGGCCTGGCTGCCGGAAGCCCTGCCTGCGGCACGGCGCCTGGCCGCCTGGCAGGGCGGGCACCTGCTCTGGCGTGCCCGCGACGGCGGCTGGAAGGTTCGCCTGGAACTGCCGCTCAGCCCTTCCAGGCGCTGACGAACCCGGCCGGGTCCAGCGGCGCCGGGCGGCGCAGCTCGCCGACCGGCGTGCCGAGGTAGATGAAACCGACAATGCGCTCGTTCTCGGCCAGGCCCAGGCCTTCGCGCACCAGCGGATCGAACGCCATGGCGCCGGTGCGCCACATCGCTCCCAATCCTTCGACGTAGGCTGCCTGGATGATCCCGTGGGCGGCGCAGCCCGCCGCCAGCCATTGCTCGATCTCCGGCACCTTGGGGTGATCCTGCAGGCGTGCCACGGCCACCACCAGCAGCGGCGCGCGCAGGGGCATGGCACGGGCCTTGTCCAACGCCTCGGGCTTACCGTCCGGCTCATTGGCCGCCACGGCACGGGCAAACAACTCACCCAGTTCCTTGCGTGCCTCGCCTTCCACGGTGAGGAAACGCCAGGGGCGCAGTTGCCCGTGATCCGGCGCACGCAGGGCGCTGCGGAACATGCGATCCAGTTGCTCGGCGGACGGTGCCGGCTCACTCAGGCGAGCGTGGGACACACGGTTGAGCAACGCGTCGAGAGCCTCCATGGGCTGCCTCCAGTCAATCTCGAAAGCCGCCATTGTAGACGCAAAAGGTTCGCATTTTCCCAGCGAAGACTGCGCCAGACTTTCCTGCTCGACTTGTAAAGGGGAACGGGGTCACGCGGTTTACTCTCGCCAGACGGCAGGTAGAATGGCCGGTTCCGCCACATCAGAACGACACCGCATGGCCCTGCCGACACTACGCACCCTCGGATTCATCATCGGCATCTTCGTGATCACGCTGGCGGTCGCCATGCTGGTCCCCATGGCCACGCTGCTCTATTACGGCCGCGCCAATGAGCTGCACCCGTTCATCTGGTCGGCGATCATCACCTTCACCTGCGGGCTGGGCATGGTCATTCCCGGCCGCCCGGAGCAGGTCCACCTGCGCCCGCGGGACATGTACATGCTCACCGTTTCGAGCTGGGTGATCGTCTGCTTCTTCTCCGCCCTGCCCTTCATGTTCGCGCGGCACATCAGCTTCACCGACGCAATCTTCGAGAGCATGTCGGGGATTACCGCCACCGGCTCGACCGTGCTGTCAGGGCTGGACAAGATGTCGCCGGGGATCCTCATCTGGCGCTCGCTGCTGCACTGGCTGGGCGGTATCGGCTTCATCGCCATGGCAGTGGCGATCCTGCCGATGCTGCGCATCGGTGGCATGCGCCTGTTCCAGACCGAATCCTCCGACCGCTCCGACAAGGTCATGCCGCGCTCGCACATGGTGGCCAAGTACATCGTCGGGGTTTACGTGGCAATCACCATCACCGGCACCCTGGCCTTCTGGTGGGCCGGGATGGGCCTGTTCGACTCGCTCAACCACGCCATGTCGGCGATTTCCACCGGCGGTTTCTCCACCTCCGACCAGTCGCTCGCCAAGTGGCACCAGCCGGCGGTGCACTGGGTGGCGGTGGCGGTAATGATCCTGGGCAGCATCCCCTTCGTGCTGTACGTGTCCATGCTGCGCGGCAACCGCAAGGCGCTGATCCGTGACCACCAGGTCCACGGTTTCCTCGGCCTGCTGCTGGTCACCTGGTTGGTGATGGGCACCTGGTACTCGGTGAACTCGGGTCTGTCGTGGTTCGACGCTTTCCGCATCGTCGCGGTAAACGTTACATCGGTGGTCACCACCACCGGCTTCGCGCTGGGTGACTACAGCCTGTGGGGCCACTTCTCGATCATGCTGTTCTTCTACCTGGGCTTCATCGGCGGCTGCTCCGGCTCCACCGCCGGCGGCATCAAGATCTTCCGTTTCCAGGTGGCCTTTACCCTGCTGCGCGCCAGCCTGTACCAGTTGATCCACCCGCGCGCGGTGATCCGCCAGAGCTACAACGGCCATCGCCTGGACGAGGAGATCGTCCGCTCGATCCTGACCTTCTCGTTCTTCTTCGGCGCCACCGTCGGCGCCCTGGCTCTGGGCCTGTCGTTCCTCGGCCTGGACTGGATGACCTCGCTGACCGGCGCGGCCAGCACGGTGGCCGGCGTCGGCCCGGGCATGGGGCCGATCATCGGCCCTTCGGGCAATTTCGCCTCGCTACCGGACGCCGCCAAATGGCTGCTCTGCGGCGGCATGCTGGCGGGCCGCCTGGAGATCATCACGGTGCTGGTGCTGTTCACCCCGGCGTTTTGGCGGCACTGAGGTTGGTATCTCGGTAGGGGCCGGTTTCCGGGTATTCCGGCGTCAAGCGGTTCGCGAGCAAGCTCGCTCCTACAGCCAGCCCCAGCTGCGGTGTGCTCTTCGTAGGAGCGAGCTTGCTCGCGAAGCGGATTCCCCAGTAGCTCCGGGGCCCGAAAATCGCGGATCAAGCCGCCGCTAAGAAAGCCCTTCCCGGTACTCCCCCGGCGTCTTGCCGAACCAGCGGCGGAAAGCGCGGAAGAAGTTGCTCGGCTCGGAAAATCCCAGCAGGTAGGCGATCTCCAGCAGCGTCATGCGCGGCGTGGCGAGGTACTGCTGGGCCAGCTCGCGGCGGGTGTCGTCAAGCAACTGCTGGTAGCTGGTGCCCTCTTCCTGCAGGCGACGCTGCAGGGTGCGCTCGGACAGGTGCAGCGCCTGGGCCACGCTCTCGCGCTTGGGCTCGCCCTGGGGCAACAGGCGGCACAGCACCTGGCGCGTCTGGTGGCTGAAGCGGCTGCTGACGAAGCGTGCCAGGTACTCCCCGGCGAAGCGGTCGTGCAGGCGCGCCAGCTCTTCGTTCGCTGTCGGCAGCGGGGCAGCCATGTCTTCGTGGGAGAACAGCATGGCGCAGTCGGCATGGCCAAAGCTCAGCGGCGCCTGGAACAGCTCCCGGTAAGGCTCGACGTTCTGCGGCGCCTCGCCCGCCAGCCGGACTTCCAGCGGCTTGATGGCGCGCCCGGTGATCCAGCGCAGCATGGCGGTCAGGCTGGCCAACGAGCACTCGGCGCTCTGCCGCGGCACCGGCAGGCGGTCGCCATGGACCACGATGCGGTACAGGCAACCTTCGGGCAGGCGACGGAAGGTCAGGTCGGCGCCTTCGGCGATGATCCGCTGATAGCGCTCCAGGCGCTCGAAGCCCTCGCCCAGGTTGCGGCTGGACATCAGCGCATAGCCGACCACGGGGAACGCGGGCGTATGCACGCGGGCAATGTTCAGGCCGATGGCCGGGTTGCCGGACAGTTCCACGGCACGGTTCCACAGGCGGCTCATGTCGTCCTGAGGGAAGCGCGCGTCGGGGTCGTCGAGCGCCCCGAAATCAAGCCCCAGTTCGGCGAACAGCGCGCGGCAATCGAGGCCTTCCAGCTCCAGGGACTGGACGATTCCCCTCACCCAACTGGACAGGGTTGTACGCTCAGGCATACGTTTTCTTCTGGTTATGGTGGGCTTGCGCGCCGTCTCGTTCAGGCGCGGGCGGCGCACGGGGATACTAAACTGGCACCCTATGTCATCCGCAAGTATGAAGGAGGCGGCCTACACTGGCGCCATCACAACAACAGGAGGTGCGCCATGAGCACCCAGACCGCCGATCGATTCCAGAGCTTCGCCGAGTTCTACCCGTACTACCTGCAGGAACACAGCAACGCCGTGTGCCGCCGCCTGCACTATGTGGGCAGCCTGCTGGTGCTGTCGATCCTCGCCTATGCCGTTGTCAGCGGGCACTGGCTGTGGCTGCTGGCCATGCCGCTGGCAGGCTACGGCTTCGCCTGGGTCGGTCACTTCGTGTTCGAGAAGAACCGCCCGGCCACCTTCAAGTACCCGCTGTGGTCGCTGATGGGCGACTGGGTGATGCTCAAGGACGCCTTCACCGGGCGCATCCGTTTCTGAGCCATTGACCCGCTAGCGCGCGGCGTTACGCAGCGACGCGCGCTCGAACAGCAACGCCTGCACTTCCCCGCCGGCATGCTGGGCGACGCGCCGCCAACTGGCGGGCACGTCCGGAATTTCCTCGTCGTTGTAGCGGCTCATCACCAGCCAGACACGGCCATCGTCCCGCGGAAGATCGGCCAGGCGATCGACGAAGCTGTGCTGGCGATCATCGATCAGCGAACCGAAGCCATAGTGCCCCGGCCGCCCGGACGAGCCATCCGGCGCCGGCGCGGTGTACAGCAGTGGCTCGCAGCCGGTGCGGTTGTAGTAACGGAACGCCAGGTACCAGAGGATATCGTCGACCACCACCCGGTCGCCGGCGCGGTAATGGCTGTTGACGTAGGCGACCATGCCGTCGAACTGCTCGCCTGGGTCGGTCTGGTAAGCACGCGCCAACCCCAGTCCCTGCAATCCGAGCAGCGTCGCCAGCATCGCCACTCCCAGTGCGCGCCGCGCCTGCAGCAGGCGGTCCAGGGCCACTGCGAACAGCAGCGGCAGGCCCAGGGCGAAAGCCGTCAGGTAGCGCTCGACGAACACTGGCGAAACGAAGGACACGCCATACAGCACCAGCAACGGCAAGCCGACATACAGCGCCAGTAGCACGCCCACACGCAGGCGGCTCCGGTCGCGCCGCAGCACCAGCAGGGTCGCCGCCATCACCAACAGCGGCACCCCCACCAGCAGCGGCCAGGCCAACTCCTTGCCGTCGGACTGCGCCAGCCATTGCCAGAGCATTGACGGGACAGAGCGCGCATCCACCGGCGGCTCCCAGCCCACATCGCCGCCCGCGACCAGCACCGCCATGTGCCGAACCAGGTCCAGCAGGCCTGGCAACCAGGGCAGGAACAACACGGCGATCGCCAGATTGGCCAACCACCAGTCGCGCCGCCGCAGCGGGCTTTCAGGCAGCGACGCCAGCCATGCCCAATGCACCAGCAATCCGAACAGGCTGAAGTAGTGGGTGTAGAAAGCCGCCGTCATCAGCAGCGCATAGATCGCCAGATAGCGCCGAAGGCCCGTGTCCAACCAGTAGAGCAATGCCAGGGTCGCTGCCAGCAGGCAGCAGCCGAGCAATGAATACATGCGCACTTCCTGGCTATAGCGCACCGCCGTGGGCAGCAATGCCAGCAGCAGGACCGCGAGCAGCGCAGCGCGGCGGGTGGCGATGCGCCAGACCAGCCAGCCACCGAGAAACACCGCCAGCGTGCCGAACAGCGCGCTGAGCAGGCGCAACGACAGGACGCCCTCGCCGAATACGGCGGTCCACAGATGCAGCAGGTAGAAGTACAGCGGCGGGTGCACGTCATGGGCGGCGTGCTGCCAGAGTTGCAGTGGGGCGTAGCGGGCGAGGAACAGGCTGGAGCTTTCGTCGCCCCAGATGGCCGAGCCGGTCAGTTCATGCAGGCGCAGGCACAGCGCAAGCGCCAGCAGCGGCAGGAACCACCACTGGCGCAACAGGGCTGGCAGGCTCGGTGGCTCGCAGGAAGACATCACAGCCTCGCAGGGAGAAACTTCCGTGCCGCTGAGTGTATGCCAGCCGCGCCCGGACTATCGACGGATCAGCAACTCCCGCGCACGGGCCTGGTTCTCGGGGGCCAGGTCAGCCAGCAACTCAACCTCGCCGGCGATCAGCGCGCCCACCGGCACGCCATCGCGATAGAGCACGCGGTTGCCGCTCACCGCCGGCACCTTGCGCCCCGGCAGCAGGGTGCCGGCCAGGTTCAACGGATCGACCGCCGAAACCACCACCCACTCGCCACTCGCCTCGCGGCGGCGAACTTCGCGCAGCAGGCCGACCGCTTCGGGCAAGGCGAACTGCTCGCCGGTCAGGCCTGCGACGAAACGCCCGCCGCGAATTTCCCCGCGCGCCTCCAGGCGATGGTAGACCCGCAGCAGATCGCGCCACGGCGGCAACCAGTCGGCTTCACGGTCCAGCAGGCGCCAGCAGACCACGCCGTAGCGGCGCAGCAGGGTCATGGCAACGTGTTCGAGGGCCTCAGCCGGCAGCCGTGCCCCCGGTTCCAGCGTCGTACGACGCAGCAGGGCCCAACGCCCGGCATCGGCCATGCCGAACAGCGGCGTGCGCGAGCGGCGTTGCGGATGACGCTTTGCCGCCGGCATCAACAGCGCGCGCAGGCCGGCGAAACTGTCGGCATTCACCCGTCCCGCCGCTACCAACTCGCCCAGTACGGTTTCCAGCTCAGTACGCAACAGGTGACTGTCGCTGGCCAGCTCCTCGAAGAAGGACGCACCCTGCTCCTTGAGCACGTCCAGTACCTTGCTGGCCTTGGCGGACAGCTCGGCATCCGCCTGCCCCGTGCTCAGTACGCTCCACTGTGCCATCTGCGCGCGCGGCAGCAGCACGATGGGCGTGCTCTTCAGCGGCCCTCCCCGGCCTTTCACCGCCGTTCGGCCCGGCAGGCGCGCCCAGACGATACGACCGGCGCGGCACAGGTCGTCCAGCCAGTTGATCCCGTAATCGGCCACACGGCTGGGCAGGATGTCGCTTTCCCAGGCGCTGGCGGCGGCCTGGAAGCCCTCCAGCTGGCTGAGCACGCCGGCCAGCGACTCCGCCCCGCGTGCCCGCGTTCCAGCAGAGACGCGCTGCCAGTCGAACAGGAAGCGCATGAAATCCGCCCGCGCCACCGGTTCGATCTCCCGGCGCAGACGCTTGACCGTGTAACGATGGATGCGCGCCAGCAGGTGGCGCTCGCACCATTCTTCCTCGGCCGCGCCAGGCGTGAAGCGCCCGCGCAGCACGTAGCCTTCACGCTCCAGGCTGGCCAGGGCGAAGCTGGCATCGCCCGCGGAAATACCCAGGTCCTGCGCCAGCTCAGACAACAGCCGCGGGCCGAATCCGGTCAGGCGCGCCCGCACCAGTTCGACCTGCGCTTCGTCCACCGCGCAACTCTCACGCAATGCCGGGGGCAGATCGAGCAGCGGCTTCATCGCGACCTGCGGGTGCAGCGCAAGCCATTGGCTGAGCCGCTCCGCCGCCACCCAGACTGCCCCCACGGGCAGTTCCAGGTGCGTCGCCCTCCCCGCCTTGGCCAGCGACTTGAGCAGGAAAGGCCAACCCTCGTTGGCCTGTGCTTCGCTATCGCGGATACCGCCCAGGCCGGTCAGCGCCTCATGCATCTCGTCGGCGTCGCGGGCTTCAGGCCATGCCTCAGTGCGTACCGCGTCGATGGCATCGGCATCCAGCGCGCCGAGGTCGTCGGCACTTTCCGGATCGGTCCAGCGACGACTCTGCACCGCCTGGGTGCGGCGCTCTTCCAGCGGCGCGTCGTCAAGGAAGGCATAAGGGCTGGCGGACAGCACCTCCGCCGCCAGTGGCGACGGCGCCGGCAGGTCGCGCGCCAGCAGGGTGATTTCGCCGCGCTCCATGCGCCGCAGCAGGTCGAGCCAGCCTTCGCTGTCCATGGCCTCGTGCAGGCAGTCGTCGAGGGTCTGCGCCACCAGCGGGTGATCGGGAATCTCGCGCTCGCCGACGATGTTCTCCAGGCACGCCACCTGGTCGGGGAATACCGACGCGAGCAGGTCTTCGCTGCGCATGCGCTGCAACTGCGGGGCGACTTTCCGCCCGCCACTGTAGCGCGGCAGGGCCAACGCGGTGGTGGCGTTCCAGCGCCAGCGCACGCCGAACAGCGGGGCGTCGAGCAACGCCTGGATCAGCACGTGTTCGGCGCTGTTGGAATGCAGGTAGCGCCATACTTCGTCCAGCGGGAAGCTGTGGCTGGTGGACAGCGAGAGGATGATCGCGTCCTCGGTGGCGGCGGCCTGCAGCTCGAAGTTGAATGTGCGGCAGAAACGTTTGCGCAACGCCAGGCCCCAGGCGCGGTTGACCCGGCTGCCGTAAGGCGAATGGATGACCAGTTGCATACCGCCGGATTCGTCGAAGAAGCGTTCGAGAATCAACGTCTTCTGTGTCGGCAGCGCGCCCAGGGCGTGTCGTGCCCGGGCCAGGTACTCCACCAGTTGCCGCGCCGCCGCGTCGTTCAGGCCGAGCAGGCCCCGCAGCCAGTCGATGGCGCGCGCCAACGGCTCCGGGTCGTTCTCGCCCTGGGCCAGCAGTTCGTCCAACTGCCCGCGCAGGCGCGCGACGCTGGTAGAGAGTTCATCGGTACGCCCCGGTGCCTCGCCGAGCCAGAAGGGAATGTTCGGCGGCTGACCCTGGGCGTCCTCGACGCGCACGCGGCCCGGCTCGACGCGCAGGATGCGGTAGGAAATATTGCCCAGCTGGAACACGTCGCCGGCCAGGCTTTCCACCGCGAAGTCCTCATTCACCGTGCCGACGCTCAGGCCTTGCGGCTCCAGCAGCACGGCGTAGTCGCCGGTATCGGGGATGGTGCCGCCGGAGGTCACCGCGGTCAGCTTGGCTCCGCGCCGGCCCCGCAGGCGCTGGTGCACTGCGTCGCGGTGCAGGTAGGCGCCACGCTGGCCATTACGGCTGGTGTAGCCCTCGGCGAGGGTGCGCAGCATGGCGTCGAAGTGCTCGCGACCGAGGTCGGCGTAAGGCTGCGCTGCAGTGAACAGCTCGAACAGCGCCTCCTCGCGCCATTCCTGGCAGGCCACTTCGGCGACGATCTGCTGGGCCAGCACGTCCAGCGGCGCATGGGGGATGCTCAGCGCATCCAGCTCGTTCTGCCGCACGCTGTCGAGCAGTGCCACGCACTCGATCAGGTCGTCCCGCGAGGTCGGAAACAGCCGCCCCTTGGGCGTGCCGCCGACACTGTGGCCGGAGCGGCCGACGCGCTGCAGGAAGGCGGCAATGGAACGCGGCGAGCCGATCTGGCAGACCAGTTCCACATCGCCGATGTCGATGCCCAGCTCCAGCGAGGCGGTGGCCACCAGCACCTTCAGTTGCCCGGCCTTGAGTCGCCGTTCGGCGCCCAGGCGCAGTTCCTTGGACAGACTGCCGTGGTGCGCTGCGACCCAGCCGGCGCCGATGCGCTCGGCCAGGTGCCGGGTGATGCGCTCGGAGAGCCGCCGGGTGTTGACGAAGACCAGGGTGGTGCGGTGTTCACCGGCCAGCTCGGCGAGACGGTCGTAGACCTTGTCCCAGACATCATGGGACATCACCGCCTCCAGCGGCGCCGCCGGCACTTCCAGATTCAGGTCACGCTCACGGCTGTAGCCAATATCGACGATGCGGCAGGCCTGGTGGCGACCGACCAGGAAACCCGCCACTGCTGCGATGGGCTTCTGCGTGGCGGACAGGCCAATGCGCACCAGCGGCGCTTCGCACAGCGCCTGCAACCGTTCCAGCGACAGCGCCAGGTGGCTGCCGCGCTTGCTCGCGGCCAGCGCATGGATTTCATCGACTATCACGCTGCGCGCGCCGGCCAGCATGGCGCGCCCGGAGTCCGAGCCGAGCAGCACGTAGAGCGATTCCGGCGTGGTGACCAGGATGTGCGGCACCTGCTTGCGCATGGCCTCGCGCTCGCTGGAGGTGGTGTCGCCGGTGCGCACCGCGGTGCGAATGCCCACTTCCGGCAGGCCCTGCTCCACCAGGGCCGCGCGGATACCGGCCAGGGGTTCTTCGAGGTTGATGCGGATATCGTTGGAGAGCGCCTTGAGCGGCGAGACATAGACCACCGTGGTGCGGTCCGGCAGCGCACCGCCGTTCGCCAGCCCCTCGCGAACCAGCGCGTCGATGGCGGAGAGGAACGCCGTGAGCGTCTTGCCTGAGCCGGTGGGCGCCGCCACCAGCGTCGATTCGCCGGCCTGGATCGCCGGCCAGGCCTCGATCTGCGCCTGGGTCGGCGCTGAAAAGTGCTCGCGGAACCAGCCGGCCACCGACGGATGGAAGGCGGACAGCACATCGGCTCGCTTGGCGTGGGAGGAGGTTCGAGGAGCAGTCATGCAGACCAATATGGTGGTGCGCGAAGCTCGTCACAAGGACCACTGATCGCGCCTCGCCGCAGGCCGCAGCAGCCGTTACTCTTCATTCATCCACCCAGCGGAATGACACTCGATGAGCGACCGTGATCGCGACTACTACTGGGAGCAGGTCAGGCAACAGAACCGGCAGAAGCCACCTGAAGACCCGAAGCGCAACTGGCGGATGCTGGTGAAACCCCTGTTGTGGTTCCTCATTCCCCTGCTGATCCTCGCCGC
Organism: Pseudomonas sp. NY15435; assembly: GCF_048068295.1. Lineage (NCBI taxonomy): Bacteria > Pseudomonadati > Pseudomonadota > Gammaproteobacteria > Pseudomonadales > Pseudomonadaceae > Pseudomonas > Pseudomonas sp. NY15435. The sequence goes on along the minus strand of NZ_JBLUQA010000018.1, from coordinate 45,728 downwards.
GGGCGCCGCCCTGTGGCGCAACCCCGCCAGCCAGCTCTGGCTGCACGAACGCTGGGTGCTGTTGCAGACCCGCCTGGGCATGACGCCTGACGGCCTGCAGACGACACCCGCCGCCACGCCTTACAGCGACAGCCCGCGCAGGCTGTCCGACTGCATCAAGCCCGGCAACGTGATCGACGACGAGGTGCGGGCCTGCGTGAAGGGGTACCGGCCGAAGACCTGGTGATTGGCAGCCGGCGGCCCTGCCGACGAATGGAGGGCATGACGGTGCGCTCCGCCGTATCGGCTCTTGTAGGAGCGAGCTGGCTCGCGAACCGCGCTCGGACTCCCTCACTGGCCTGATACTGGCGATGCCCGTACCGTCGGCGCGTGGCTATCGATGGGTATCGCTGCGCTCCACGCCATCCTACGAACCTGCTTCGCCGTGACGTCCATGAGGGGGAAAGCCGGATCGCGGACAAAGCCTGCTTCTGAAGGGGCGCACTGGTGCCAGGTGGTTCGCGAGCAAGCTCGCTCCTACGAAGCGCTGACCAACGCCTCAGGTCTCTTCGTTCTGCCCCAACCCATGCATCCGCAGCTTGTTGGCGATGGTGGTGTGGGACACCCCCAGCCGCTTGCCCAGTTGCCGGCTGCTCGGATGTTCCCGATAGAGCCGCTCCAGCACCGCCCTCTCGAACCGGCCGACGATGGCGTCCAACCCGCCTTCCAGGGAGAAGTCCCCCAGCGGATGCGGTGCGCCGTAGTCCGGCAGACGGATGTGCTCGGGGCGGATGGTGCCGCCTTCGCACAGCGAGACCGCCTGGAACAGCGCGTTCTCCAACTGCCGCACGTTGCCCGGCCAGTGGTAGCGGCCGAGGCGGTCCAGAGCCTGGGGCGAGAGCTTGGGCAGCGAGCAGCCGATCTGCCGGCTGGCCTGGTCGAGGAAGTGCTCCACCAGCGGCTCCAGGCCGTCCAGGCACTCGCGCAGCGGCGGGATGTGCAGCGACAGCACATTGAGCCGGTGGTAGAGGTCCTGGCGGAACTCCCCCTTGGTGCACAGCTCGGACAGGTCCACCTGGGTCGCGCAGATCACCCGCACATCCAGGTACACCTCCTCGTCGCTGCCCACGCGGCGGAAGCAGCCATCCTGCAGGAAGCGCAGCAACTTGGCCTGCAGGCGCGGGCTCATCTCGCCGACGCCGTCGAGGAACAACGTGCCGCCGGCGGTCAGCTCCAGCAGGCCGAGCTTGCCCTCGGGGCGCGCGCCTTCGAAAGCGCCGGGGCCGTAGCCGAACAGCTCGGTCTCGGCCATGGACTCGGGCAGGCCGGCGCAGTTCAGCGCCATGAACGGCGACTGCCCGCGCGGGCTGGCGAGGTGGCAGGCGCGGGCCAGCAGCTCCTTGCCGGTGCCCGTCCCGCCTTCGATCAGCAACGGCGCGTCCAGCGGCGCCATGCGGCGCGCTTCACGGACCACGGCGGCCATCACCCGCGAACTCTGGAAGATGCTGTCAAAGCCGCGCAGCTCCAGGCGCCGCACGTTATAGATGCGCTCGCCGACACGGTCGGCGCGGTGCAGGGTGAGCACGGCGCCGGCCAATGCTTCGCTTTCGTCGTGTTCAGTCTGCAGTGGCGCGATATCGGCGAGGAACACATCGCCCTTCACCTTCACCCGCAGGCCGTTGATGCGTGCCTTGTTGGCGCGCACCAGTTCGGGCAGGTCGAGGTCCTCCACGTAGCGCGACAGCGGGATGCCCGGCACTTCGTCGACGCGCACCCCCAGCAACTGAGCGGCGGCGCGGTTGCCGGCGACTATCTGCCCGGCCATGTCGATGGACAGCACCGGGAACTCCAGCGCCGCCAGCAGCGCATTGAGCTCCAGATGTCGGCGCTCACTGGGCATCAGGCCGACGCGCTTGACGCCGAACACGCCGGGCACCGCTTCGAGCTTGGGCTTGAGCGACTGGAACTGCAGGTTGATGAGGTTCGGGCAGAGCAGGTAGATGGCGTTGCCCTGCTCGCCGCCGACTTCGCCACGGTTGACGTTGATGCCGTAGTCGACCAGCAGGTTGAGGATGTCGCGCAGGATGCCGACGCGGTTCTGGCAGTGCACTTTGATGCGCATGGTGGGCCCGTGGTTGTCGTTGTGGTGGGCGCTCCGGCACGGATTTTCGCCAGTTGGCCGGAAATTACCGTCAAGAATATGTGACACCCAGTCGCACCTTCAAGCCATGACCGAATGCCTGCGCTGCCAATCGTAATATTTTCTTTACGGATTGACGCATCACGAGCCTGCCCGCGCAGCGCCAAGGGGGCTGTCCGCCGGCACGCATCGCGCTATTTGTGAGTCATCACAAGAACAGGCAGCTCGACGCCGGAGGCTTCATGAAGACAACGCAGTACGTGGCCCGCCAACCTGACGAAGACGGTTTCATCCACTACCCGGAAACCGAACATCAGGTCTGGAACACCCTGATCACCCGTCAGCTGAAAGTGATCGAGGGCCGCGCTTGTCAGGAGTATCTGGACGGCATCGAGCAGCTCGGCCTGCCCCATGAGCGCATCCCGCAACTGAGCGAGGTCAACCAGGTGCTCCAGGCGGCCACCGGCTGGCGTGTGGCGCGGGTGCCGGCGCTGATCCCGTTCCAGACCTTCTTCGAACTGCTGGCCAGCCAGCAATTCCCCGTCGCCACCTTCATCCGCACCCCGGAAGAGCTGGACTACCTGCAGGAGCCGGACATCTTCCACGAGATATTCGGCCACTGCCCGCTGCTCACCAACCCCTGGTTCGCCGAGTTCACCCACACCTACGGCAAGCTTGGCCTGGCCGCCACGAAGGAAGAGCGCGTATTCCTCGCCCGCCTCTACTGGATGACCATCGAATTCGGCCTGCTGGATACCCCGCAGGGCCTGCGCATCTACGGCGGCGGCATCCTCTCGTCGCCCAGGGAGACGGTCTACAGCCTCTCCAGCGAGCCCGAGCACCAGGCCTTCAACCCGCTGGAATGCATGCGCACGCCGTACCGCATCGACATCCTGCAGCCCCTGTATTTCGTGCTGCCCGAGCTCAAGCGCCTGTTCGACCTGGCCCATGAGGACATCATGGCGCTGGTGCGCGAAGCCATGCGCCTGGGCCTGCACGCGCCGAAGTTTCCGCCGAAACAGGCCGCCTGATCCGCTGCAATCGATCCCATCTGTGCCTAGGATGAGACGTGCTCGCGAGCCTAAGATGGGTCGCGAGCGCACTCCTATGCCACCCCACGACAAGGAGAACCTTTCATGACCGCACTCACCCAAGCCCATTGCGAAGCCTGCCGCGCCGACGCCCCGAAGGTGTCCGACGAAGAACTGGCGGTGCTGATCAAGCAGATCCCGGACTGGAACATCGAGGTCCGTGACAACCACATGGAGCTGGAACGGGTCTTCCTGTTCAAGAACTTCCGCCACGCCCTGGCCTTCACCAATGCGGTGGGCGCCATCGCCGAGGAGGAAGGCCACCACCCCGACCTGCTGACCCAGTGGGGCAAGGTCACCGTCACCTGGTGGAGCCACGAACTGAAGGGCCTGCACCGCAACGACTTCATCATGGCCGCGCGCACCGACGAGCTGGCCGCGAAAGCAGAGGGACGCAAATGAACCATTTCGCCAAGGTCACCCGCGTACCGGGCGACCCGATCCTGGGCCTGCTCGAAGCCTATCGGGCGGACCCCAACCCCGCGCGGCTCGACCTTGGCGTGGGCGTCTACAAGGACGCCCAGGGCCTCACGCCGATCCCCCGCGCGGTGAAGCTCGCCGAACAGCGCCTGGTCGATACCGAGACCACCAAGAGCTACGTCGGTAGCCACGGTGACGCGCTGTTCGCCGCGCGCCTGTGCGAGCTGGTACTGGGCGTCACCTCGCCGCTGCTGGCTGACTCCCGCGCCGATGCCACGCAGACGCCCGGCGGCACCGGCGCCCTGCGCCTGGCGGCTGAGTTCATCGCCCACTGCCTGCCGGGCAAGAACATCTGGCTGAGCGACCCGACCTGGCCGATCCACGAAACGCTGTTCGCCGCCGCCGGCGTGCCGATCAAGCACTACCCCTACGTCGGCGCGGACAATCGCCTCGACGCGGACGCCATGTTCGCCATGCTGGAGAAGATCCCCCAGGGCGACGTGGTGCTGCTGCATGCCTGCTGCCACAACCCCACCGGCTTCGACCTCGATCACGCGCAGTGGCAGCGCGTGCTGGAGATCGTCCGCCGCCGCGAACTGCTGCCGCTGCTGGATTTCGCCTACCAGGGCCTGGGCGACGGGCTGGAGGAGGACGCCTACTCCGTGCGCCTGTTCGCCCAGAGCCTGCCGGAAGTGCTGATCACCAGCTCCTGCTCGAAGAACTTCGGCCTCTACCGCGACCGCGTCGGCGCACTGATCGTCTGCGCCGAGAACGCCGACAAGCTCACCGACATCCGCAGCCAGCTGGCGCTGTTCGCCCGCAGCCTGTGGTCCACCCCGCCGGCCCATGGCGCGGAAGTGGTCGCCACCATCCTCGGCGACCCGGAACTGAAGAACCTGTGGCTGGATGAACTGGACGGCATGCGCGGACGCATTGCCGAGCTGCGTATCGGCCTGGTGGAAGCCCTGCGCCCCCACGGGCTGGCGGATCGCTTCGCGCACATTGCCATCCAGCGCGGGATGTTCTCCTACACGGGCCTGCAGGCTGAGCAGGTGCGCATCCTGCGCGAGGAGCACAGCATCTACCTGGTCAGCAGCGGCCGCGCCAACATCGCCGGGCTCGACGGCGAGCGCCTTGATCACCTGGCGGCAGCCATCGCCCGCGTCTGCCGCTGACACCCTTTCTTCCCCCTCGACCGGCCATAGAGCCGGTCTTTTTTTGCCCGCGAACCGCGCCAACACTCAGTCTGTAGGAGCGAGCTTGCTCGCGAACAACCCCGGCACCAGGGTAGCCGGCTGATCCCGTTCGCGAGCAAGCTCGCTCCTACAGGGCGTTCCCCTGCCGAGGTCGTTCAATAATCATCGCGCTTGCGGAACGCCCAGCGCCCGGCCAGGCCGGTGAAGCTGGCCACCAGCACCACCAGAATCCAGAAACCCTCCGGGTCGCTGGAGAAGGGAATGCCGCCGACGTTCATGCCGAAGAAGCCGGCAATGATATTGATCGGCAGCGCCAGCACCGTGACCACGGTGAGGGTGAACAACGTGCGGTTGCTCTGCTCGTTGATCTTCGCGGCGATTTCTTCCTGCAGCAGCTTGATGCGCTCGCCCAGCGCCGTGAGGTCGTTGATCACCAGGGAAAACTCCTCGGTGGCCTCGCGCAGCACGCGCACGTCGTCGTCCGTCAGCCACACCGGCGGGCGATTGAGCAGCCGCATCAGCGAGCCCGGTTCCAGTGCCAGCAGGCGTTGCAGGCGCACCAGCACGCGGCGCATGGCGCCCAGGTCGGCGCGGCTGGCGGAGAGGCGCGAGGACAGTAGCTGGTCCTCGATGCGATCCACGCTGATGCTCGTCTCGCGGACAATGCGGGTGAGGATTTCGCCCTGGTCGCGCAGCAGGTGGACCAGCAACTCCAGCGGCGAGTTGAAGCGCTCGCCGTGCTTCACCGAGGAGCGCAGCGTATCCACCGAACGCAGCGGCTGCGCGCGAGCAGTGACCAGCAGGCGGCCACGAGCACAGACCCAGAGGGTGGCAACGTCGGACGACATGCGGCTGCTGAAGTCGAACACCACGTCGTTGACCACCGCCAGCAGCGCGCCATCCACATGCTCGATGCGGGTGGAGCGCGAGCCTTCGCGCAGGGTCTCGAAGAAATAGTCGGGCAGCTCCAGGTGCGACTTCATCCAGCGCTCGCAGGCCGCGTGCGCCAGGTTCAGGTGCAGCCAGAGGAACTCATCCGCCGCACGCGGCTCCCGCAGGCGTTGCAGGGCGGTGGGCGAATCGATCTCGAGCCCCGGCTGGTCGGGGCGAAAGCTGAAGCCATAAAGCAGGCCGAACAGATCGGAATCCTGATGGCTCTGGACGATGCTGTGGTTCATGGGGCTGCGGTTCTTGAGGCCGTAATGCGGGCTTGAAACCGGCCCTGTAGGAGCGAGCTTGCTCGCGAACCCGCACGGCACGGACTGTTCGCGAGCAAGCTCGCTCCTACGAAGAGCAGATCACGCCCGCCCTCTGGTGTTATCAGAGGCCCATGAACGACGGATGACAGCCATGTGACAGGCCTCAGCCAAACAGCGCCGCGACAGTGCGCTCGCCCAGCGCCGGGCCGATGCTCATGCCCACGCCGGTATGCATCAGCACGGCGGTGATGCCGTCGGCGGCCTGCAGCACCGAGAACGGCCCCGGCCCGCGCGCGCCGTAGACGCCCTGCCAACGCTCGACCACGTCCACGCGCATGCCCAGGGTGTCCTCGGCCAGCTGCAGCATGAGTTTGTCCACGGCCTCGGCATTGAACGGCGCCGCGTCGCTGCCGTAGTGGTGGGAGTCGCCGATGATCAGCTCGCCATGGGGCGTCGGGCTGACCAGCAGGTGAATGCCCTGCTCCTCCAGCTCCGGTGTCTCGCGGCGAATCTGCTCGCGCACCGCCTCGGCTTCGGGCAGGTCGGAGAAGGCGCCGTAATGCACGCAGCTCAGGCCGGTGAGGATCGAGTGGGCGAGGCCGAAATCGACCTGCGGGCGGACACGGAGCATCTGCAGGCGACATACCTGCGGCAGCAGCGGTGCGATGACCTCGGCCAGCAGCGTCTGGTAGTCATGCCCGGAGCAGACGATCACCTGCCCGGCGGTGAAGCTGCCTGCGGTGGTGCGCAGCACGCCGGTGTCGACGTCACGCACCAGGGTGGAGAAATGGAACTGCACGCCATGCTCGCGGCGCAGGTAATCGATCAGGCTCGGCAGCGCCTCGCGGGAATACAGCTGCTGGTCGTCGAAGCCCAGCAGCGCGGCGCGGTGGTGGCGGAAGTGGCCCTGGTAGAGGTCGTTCAGTTCGCTGCCGCGCAGCAGGCCCACGCGGTAATCCAGCTCCCTGGCACGGCCGGCGCAGAAGGCCTCCAGCAGGTGCTCCTCGGCTTCGCTGCGGGCGAACAGCAACGAACCATTGCGCCGCAGGGAGAAACCGGCGCTCTCTGCCCACTGCGCCCAGATCGGCCGACTGGCGCGCGCCAGGTCCGACATCACGCCCGGCGGCTGGCCGGTGACCAGCGCCTGGCCAAAGTTGCGCACCGAGGCGCCCAGGGGCGTAGCCGTGCGCTCGAAGACGCGTACGGAGAGGCCGCGGCGGGCGGCGGCGTACGCGTGGGAAAGGCCGAGGATGCCGGCGCCGACGATGGCGACGTCGCAGTGGGTGTGGGTCATGGGGATATTTCCTGCGTGGCGAAGAGCCCCTCTCCCCCGCCCTCTCCCTGAAGGGAGAGGGAGCTCTCCTCTGCGAAGAGAAACCCTGAGTTCATCCTGAAACCATCAAAGGCACAGGCAGACGCTGAAACCGAACCAGCACACCGAACAGCCCCCTCTCCCTTCAGGGAGAGGGTTGGGGAGAGGGAGCCGCCAGCACCGAACCTTACTTCTGCGCCACTTTCTCCGACTTGCCGTCATAGCGCTTGCGCCACTCGGCGAGGATCTCGTCGCGGTTCTTCGAGGCCCAGGCGAAGTCGTTCTTGATCAGGCGCTGCTCATAGTCGGCTGGCAGTTCGGTCTGCGGCTTGGCGATGCCCGGCTGGGCCAGCACGGCGAAGTTTTCCTTGTACAGCTCCATGGCTTTCGGGCTGGCGGAGAAGTCGGCGAGTTTCTTCGCGGCGGCTTCATGCTGGGTGCCTTTGACGATGCCGGTGGCTTCGATTTCCCAGCCCAGGCCTTCCTTCGGCAGGACGATGTCCAGCGGTGCGCCCTGGCGCTTGAGCTGCACGGCCGGGTACTCGAAGGAGATGCCGATCGGGAATTCGCCGGCGGCGGCCAGCTTGCACGGCTTGGAGCCGGAGTGGACGTACTGGCCGATGTTCTCGTGCAGCGCGTCCATGTAGGCCCAGCCCTGCTTCTCGCCGAAGGTCTGCAGCCAGGCGGAGACGTCGAGGAAGCCGGTGCCCGAGGACGCCGGGTTCGGCATGACGATCTTGCCCTTGTACTCAGGCTTGGTCAGGTCCTGCCAGCTCACCGGCTTCTCCAGGCCCAGCTTCTGCGCCTCGACCGTGTTGAAGCAGATGGTCGCGGCCCAGACGTCCATGCCGACCCACGCCGGCGGGTTGGCCGGGTCGCGGTAGTTCTTGCCGATGGCGTCCAGGTGCTTGGGCGCGTACTTCTCGAGCATGCCCTGCTGATCGAGGATGGCCAGGCTGGAAGCGGCCAGGCCCCAGACGGCGTCGGCCTGCGGGCGATCCTTCTCGGCCAGCAGCTTGGCGGTGACGATGCCGGTGGAATCACGCACCCACTTGATCTTGATGTCCGGGTTCTCGGCCTCGAAGGCCTGCTTGTAGGCGGTCAGCTGTTCCGGTTCCAGGGCGGTGTAGACGGTCAGCTCGGTATCGGCGGCATGGGCCTGGGCGGCGAAACCGGCCACCACGGCGGCGGCGAGGGCAAGACGTTTGAACATGTGGAGCTCCTTGGCAGTGTTGGTCTCCCGCTCGGGGCGGGTTTGTCAGGGGTTGAGCCCGGCAGGTAGATGCCAGGCGACAGCGTCCAGCGGTGTTACGGGTTCGCGCCCTTCCTCCAGGCCTGGGAGCGGCGCAGCAGGCCGCGCGAGGCGCCGGCCAGCAGCAGCGACACGGCGGCGGAGGTGAGCAGGATCAGGGTCGACATGGCGGCGGCGCCGCCGACGTTGCCGGAGTCGTCCATGTTCAGCACGGCGACGGCGGCGAGGATGGTGTCCGGGTTGTAGAGGAAGATCGCCGCCGAGACCGTGGTCATCGCCGAGACGAACAGGTAGCGGGTGATGTCCAGCAGCGCCGGCAGGCAGATCGGCACGGTGACGCGCAGGTAGTGGCGCCACAGCGGCATCTTCAGCGACAGCGCGGCGGCCTCGAATTCGCCGTCGAGCTGGCGCAGCGCGGCGGTGGCGGTCATCTGCGCGGTGGTCAGGTAGTGAGCGATGGTGCACACCACCAGCAGCGCCATGCTGCCGTAGAACACATGCAGCGGGTTGCCCGGCAGGTTGAAGAAGAACACGTAGCCAAGGCCCAGCACGAGGCCCGGCACGGCCATCGGCACGAAACAGAGCATGCGCAGCAGTTGGCTCAGCCAGCGCTGCTCGCGGGTCTTCTCGATCAGGTAGGCGCCGGTGAAGATCAGCGCGCTGCCGATGATCGCGGTGCACACGGCCATGGTCAGGCTGTTGCGGTAGGCCAGCCAGCCACCGCCGGCGGTGGTGTTGAAGTCGTAGTGGTGCAGCGACAGCGAGAGGTTATAGGGCCAGAACTTCACCAGCGAGGAGTACACCGCCATGCCCAGCACGCCCAGTAGCACCGCGCTGATCAGCACGACGATGGCGAGGAAGGCAGCATCGCGACGACGCGATGGCTTGGGATGGTAGACCTGCGCACGGCCGCTCATGGCGTCGCCCTGGCGGCGGCGCAGCCAGGTGTCCACGGCGAAGCTGAGCAGCGCCGGCAGCAGCAGGATCATGCCGATCTGCGCGCCACGGCCGAACTGCTGCTGCCCGACCACCGCCTTGTAGGCCTCCAGCGCCAGCACCTGATAGTCGCCGCCCACCACGACTGGTACGCCGAAGTCGGTGATGGTCAGGGTGAACACCAGACAGAAGGCGGCGAAAACGCCCTGCCGCGAAGCCGGCCAGGTGATGCTGCGGAAAGCTTTCCACGGCCCGGCGCCCATGCTGGAGGCGGCGTCGAACAGGCGCGCATCGGCCAGTGACAGCGCCGAGAGCAGGATCATCAGCGCATGGGGGAAGGTATAGATCGCCTCGCCCAGGACGATGCCCCAGAAACCGTAGATGTTGTCCGGCAGCAGATGGCGCAGCAGGCCCTGGTTGCCGAACAGGTAGATCAGCGCGATGCCCGGCAGCATCGACGGCGCCAGCAGCGGCAGCAGGGAGATTCCGCGCCACAGGCCTTTGGCCGGGATCAGCGTACGTTGCAGCGCGTAGGCAAACAGATAGGCCGCCGGCACGACAATGCACGCCACGCTCACGGAAACCTTCAGGCTGTTGCCCAGCAGCCAGTGGAAGTTGTCGCTGCGCAGCAACTCGCCCATGGCCGCCAGGCCGCCGCCCTGCCCCGCTTCGCCGCTGAAGCCGCGCCAGAAGATGGCCAGCAGCGGCATCAGCACCGCGAGCGTCAGCAGAACCAGCAGCAGGACCTTGCCGCCACGGACGAACAGGCGATCACCCAGATCGCCGCGAGCCTTGCCGACGGACAGCGCCGGACTGTGCTTCACCACGGCTTCCATCTCAGGCAAACACCTGCAGGCTGCGCGGCGGCAGCGACACCCAGATGTCCGGCGTGCCCAGGCGCGGCATGTCCTCGGGCGCCAGCTCGGCGAGCAGCGCGTGGCCCGGCAGTTGCTCCAGCTCGAAGCTCATGCGGCAGCGGTTGCCAAGGAAGGTGATCTCGCGGATCTGCGCGCGGAACAGGTTTTCCTGGTGCACCGCCGGGTTCACGCTGATCGCCTCAGGGCGGCAGAACAGCCGGCCCGAGGCGCTCTGCGCCTGGCTGTGCAGGCGCAGGTTGAGGCTGCCGACGCGGGCATGGCCATCGCTGCCGCGCTCGAACGGCAGCCAGTTGCCCTGGCCGACGAACTCGGCGACGAAGGGCGTGCTCGGGGTGCTGTAGATCTCCTGGGCGGTGCCGTACTGCTCGATGCGCCCGTGGTTCATCACCGCGATGCGATCGGCCATCAGCATGGCCTCGTCCTGGTTGTGGGTGACCATCACGGTGGTGATGCCCAGGCTCTTCTGCAGTTGGCGCAGCTCGCCACACAGGTGCTCGCGGACGCGCGCATCCAGCGCCGACATCGGCTCGTCGAGCAACAGCAGCGACGGGCTCGGCGCCAGCGCGCGGGCCATGGCGACGCGTTGCTGCTGGCCACCGGAGAGCTGGCCGGGGTACTTCTTCTCGCTGCCGGTCAGGCCGACCAGCTCGAGCATCTCGGCAACACGGCGGCGGACTTCTTCCTTGCTGGCGTTGGTGAGGCCGTAGGAAATGTTCTGCTCCACCGTGAGGTTGGGGAACAGCGCGTAGGACTGGAACAGGATGCCGTAGTCCCGCGCCTGCGGCGGCAGGTTCGACACGTCGCGCTCGCCCAGGTGCAGAGTGCCCACATCCTGTTGTTCCAGGCCGGCGATGCAGCGTAGCAGCGTGGTCTTGCCGCAACCCGAGGGGCCGAGCAGGCAGACCAGTTCACCGGCCTTGACGTCCAGCGACACGCCGTCGAGGGCGACGAACTGGCCGAAGCGCTTGCGGATGTGACGCACGCTGAGCGGCGTGCCGGCGATGGTGGGATGCATGGCGGTACCTCGTTTTCTTGTGGTCCACGCCGCGTGTGCCGTGGCGTGAAGGAACGAGGTCCATGCTAGGGAGGGATTGCGACGGCACTATTGCTAAAGGGCCAAGTGCGCCGATAGATCCATAGGCAGATTTTGGTATGGGGGTGAAAAAACTTGCATAGGCGCGTCGATCCCGACGCTGCACTTACGCCGACGTGCAGGAGCGAGCTTGCTCGCGAAACTGAATTCGAAGGGGAATCTGTTCGCGAGCGAGCTCGCTCCTACAGAAAATGCTCGCCCTCGCTGCGACCTGTAGCGAAACACCCGTGGCTGGATTGGGGCTTCCGCAGTTGGGCGACGTGGATGCCGCGAGAAGCGCGATGGACCAGGGACTGGCCTTCGTCAGCTGGAGCATCGATTCAACGAGGGAATTCTACGCCCCAAGCGAAACCGACTGCCGGAGCCCGCCCCTTGAACGGCTCAGAACCCGTCGAGATCGATCAACTCACCCTCGAAGCGGATCGACCCGCCCTCCTCGCTCGCCTCGCCGCCCTGGATTTCGCCGTAATAAGACAGCCCATTCTCCAGGGTCACGCAGACGTGGGTCGGTTCTTCCGGAGCATCCAGCTGGCCCTTGAAGCTCACCTCGATCACACCCTCTTCCGGCGCACTGAGGCTCACCATCACGCGGGCGTTATCCACCGCTTCGGCCTCGCGCCCCCAATGTTCGGCGCTGACGGTCACGGTGGCGATTTCCTGTTTCATGCTCAATGGGTCTCCGCAAAGGGCCCTGCGCAATACGCGCCGGGAAATAGCGCAAGGGTAAGGCGAGCCTGGACACCGCGCAATGAATGCGAAGGGCGCCCGCAGGCGCCCCTCGTCCCTCTTCTGGGCAAATCAGTCGGCGTGGATGTCGTTGTCCTTGGTCTCGCGCAGGAACAATAGCGAGCAGACCAGGCTCATCGCCGTGATCAGCACCGGGTACCACAGGCCGTAGAAGATGTTGCCGGTGTACACCACCAGCGCGAACGAGATGGTCGGCAGCAGACCGCCAAACCAGCCGTTGCCGATGTGGTACGGCAGCGACAGCGAGGTGTAGCGGATGCGCGTCGGGAACAGTTCGACCATCAGCGCCGCCAGCGGGCCGTAGCAGCAGGTGGCGATGAAGATCAGCGCAACGATGATGGCGACCACCATCGGCCGGTTCACCAGCGAGGAATCGGCCACGGTCGGGTAGCCGGCATCCTTGACCGCTGTACCCAGCGCGGCGGCGTCGAAGCCTTCGATACGCTTCTCGCCTACGGTTACCACCAGCTCGCTGCCAGCCGGGGCGGCCACTGAACTGTAGGGCACGCCGCCCTTCACCAGCAGGGTCTTGGCCTTGTCGCAGGCGCTGTCGAATTTGGCCTTGCCCACCGGGTCGAACTGGAAGGTACAGGTCGCCGGGTCCGCCATCACAGTGACCGGCGCCTGGCGCGAGGCCGCGTCGATCTGCGGGTTGGCGTAATGGGTCAGCGCCTTGAACAGCGGGAAGTACAGCACCGTGGCCAGCAGCAGGCCGGTGATCAGCACCGGCTTGCGACCGACCTTGTCCGACAGCCAGCCCATGATCACGAACAGCGGCGCGCCAATCACCAGGGAGATGATCAACAGTCCGTTGGACAGCGCCGGGTCCACCTTCAGCACCTGGGTGAGGAAGAACATCACGTAGAACTGCGCCGCGTAAAAGGTCACCGCCTGGCCGGCGTTGATGCTGAACAGCGCGATCAGCACGATCTTCAGGTTGCTCCAATTGGTGAACGACTCCTTGAGCGGCGACTTGCTCACCTTGCCCTCGGCCTTCATCTTCAGGAATGCCGGCGACTCGTGCATGGACAGGCGAATCCAGGTGGAAATGCCCAGCAGCACGATGGAGATCAGGAACGGCAGGCGCCAGCCCCAGGTTTCGAACTCCGGCCCGGTGATCTGGCGGCAGCCCCAGATCACCACCAGCGACAGCAGCAGGCCGCCGGTGGCGGTGCACTGGATCCAGCTGGTGTAGGCGCCGCGTTTATGGTCCGGCGCATGCTCGGCCACGTAGATCGCTGCGCCGCCGTACTCGCCACCCAATGCCAGGCCCTGGAGCAGACGCAACACGATGAGGATGACCGGCGCCGCCACACCGATGGTGGCATAGGCCGGCAGCAGACCGACGGCGAAGGTCGACAGGCCCATCAACAGGATGGTGACGAGGAAGGTGTACTTGCGCCCGATCATGTCGCCCAGGCGGCCGAACACCAGCGCGCCGAAGGGGCGGACGAGGAAGCCGGCGGCGAATGCCAGCAGGGCAAAGATGAAGGCGGTGGTGTCGTTGACCCCGGCGAAGAAGTGCTTGGCGATGATCGCTGCCAGCGAGCCGTAGAGGAAGAAATCATACCACTCGAACACTGTGCCGAGCGACGAGGCGAAGATCACCTTGCGCTCATCGCGGCGCGAGGTCGCGGGCCGCTCGTAGGAACTGGACTGCGCTACATCGGTCATTACGGGCTCTCCTGCCCCTTCTGGGGGCTTTTGTTTTTGTCAGCCTCGACTGCCACGGCTTTCACACCGCGCGATAGCGTTTTCTTCGGCTCCTTGTAGGAGCGAGCTTGCTCGCGAACCACCGTGCACTCAGGCGGAGCGCTAGCAGAAATCCACGCAACGGAAGGTGGGGAGACGGTTCTACCGTCACGCCACCGGAGCTTCCTCCTGTGTGCGCCCACTGGAAGGGATGACCTCCACGCTGCGCGCGGGTTCGCTCAAAATCATCTGCGCGGCCTTTTCCGCGATCACCAGCACCGGCGAACAACTGTTGCCGGAGGTCAGGCTGGGCATGATCGAAGCGTCGGCGATGCGCAGGCCGGGTATTCCATGTACGCGCAGCTGGCTGTCCACCACTGCGCCCTCGCCCTGCCCCATGCGACAGGTGCCGGCCGGGTGGAAGATGGTGGTGCCGATCTCGGCGGCGGCGCGATGCAGGTCTTCTTCGGTCTGGTAATCCGGGCCGGGCTTGAACTCCACCGGCTGGTAGCGCGCCAGCGCAGGCGCAGCAGCGATGCGCCGCGTCAGGCGAATGGCATCGGCAGCCACGCGCAGGTCCTCCGGATGGCTCAGGTAGTTGGGCTGGATCACCGGCTTGTCGCGCGGGTCGAGCGAGCGCAGCGTTACCGTGCCACGGCTCAGCGGCCGCAGATCGCACACCGACGCGGTGAACGCCGGGAAGCTGTGCAGCGGCTCGCCGAAGCGTTCCAGCGACAATGGCTGCACGTGATATTCGAGGTTGGCCGAGCGCTGGTTCGGGTCGGACCTGGCGAACGCACCCAACTGGCTCGGCGCCATGGACAGCGGGCCGCTGCGCTTGAGCAGGTACTCCAGGCCCATGCCCATCTTGCCCCACAGCGTCGAGGCGATCTGGTTCAGCGAGGGCGCACCGTTCATGCGGTAGATCAGGCGCAGTTGCAGGTGGTCCTGCAGGTTGCCGCCCACGCCGGATAGCGCGTGGCGCACGCCGATGCCGTGCTTCTCCAGCAGGTCGCGCGGGCCGATGCCGGAGCGTTGCAGCAGCACCGGCGTATTGATCGCCCCCGCGCAGAGAATCACCTCGCGCCGGGCCCGCAGCTCACGCCGCGCACCTTGCCAGTTCACTTCCAGCCCGGCGGCGCGGCCGTTCTCCAGCAGCACGCGCAGGGCCTCGACATTCGTCAGCACGGTGAGATTGGGGCGGTTGGCAATGGGCCGCAGGAAGGCCTTGGACGCGTTCCAGCGCACACCGGAACGCTGGTTGACCTGGAAGTAGCCGCAGCCTTCGTTGTCGCCGCCGTTGAAATCCTCCACCGGGCGCACACCGGACTGCGCCGCCGCCTCGCGGAAGGCGTCGAGAATCGCCCACGACAACCGCTGCTTCTCCACCCGCCATTCGCCGCCCGAGCCGTGCAGCTCGCTCGTTCCGGCGAAGTGGTCCTCCATTTTCATGAACAGCGGCAGCAGATCGTTCCAGCCCCAGCCGGGATTACCCTCGGCCGCCCAGCCGTCATAGTCCAGCGCCTGGCCGCGCATGTAGATCATGCCGTTGATCGAGGAGCAGCCGCCCAGCGTGCGCCCACGCGGGTACTTGATCGCGCGGCCGTTCAGGCCCGGCACCTTTTCGGTGTCGAAACACCAGTCGGTGCGCGGGTTGCCGATGCAATAGAGGTAACCGACGGGAATGTGAATCCAGGGATAGTTGTCCGGGCCGCCGGCTTCGAGCAGCAGCACGCGGTTGGCAGGGTCGGCGGACAGGCGATTGGCCAGCAGGCAGCCGGCAGGGCCCGCGCCGACGATCAGGTAGTCATAAGCATCCAGTGCCTGGGGCATGGAAAAGTACCTCGTCGTGCTTGTTCTTTTTGTATGACGACCGAGCCTAGTCGTTCGTTCGTGATAAAAGAACAGTCGTTTCGAGTCACCTGCTGTGCGTTTTCTAACAACAAGGACTGCCGAGATGTTCGACTGGAATGACCTGCGCTACTTCCTGGAGCTGCATCGCAGTGGCCGCCTGCTGACCACCGCCAAGCGCCTGGGCACCACGCACGCCACCGTGGCGCGGCATATCGAGAGCATCGAGCGCGACCTCGGCACCCAGTTGTTCGCCCAGCACACCGGCGGCTACCAGCTCACCCCCGCCGGCCAGGCGCTGCTCAAGCACGCCGAGGCCATGGAGAACACCGCCCTGCTCGCCCAGGAGGAAATGAGCCAGGCCATCTCGCCGCTGGGGCAGATCCGCATCGGCGTCACCGAAGGGTTGGGCACCATGTTCCTTGCCCCGCGCATGGGCGAACTGATGCAGCGCTACCCCGGCCTGGAAGTGGAACTGGTCTCCGTGCCGCGCTTCGTCAGCATCACCAACCGCGAGGCAGACATCGCCATCACCCTGGAACGCCCCAGCGCCGACCTGGTCATCAGCCGCCTGCTCACCCGCTACCGCCTGAGCCTGTTCGCCAGCCCCGCCTATCTGGAAAACGCTCCGCCCCTGCGCGACCGCGAGGACCTCGGCCAGCACCCGTGGATTGGCTACGTCGACGACCTGCTGTTCAGCCAGGAACTGCTGTTCCACCACAGCTTCTGCCGCCACCCGCAGGTGGTCTTCCGCAGCACCAGCGTGGTCGCCCAGCAACAGGCCGCCCAGGCGGGCATTGGCATCGCCATCCTCCCGCAGTACATGGGCCTGCACGACCCGCTGCTGGTGCCGGTGCTGCCGGAGGAGTTCATCGAACGGGAATACTGGATGTGCACGCGGCGGGAGTTGCACCGGTCGGTGCGGCTGAGACTGGTGTGGGATTTTCTGGTGGAGGTCTGTGGGCGGGAGCAAGGGGTACTTGTAGGCGCAGGGTCTGGCAGCCCGGTAGGGTGAGGACTCCGTCAAGCCTGACGCCTGGCGGAATCTCGTTGAGCCGTTGGCCCTGGGTGCAGCTGCCGAAATTGTCGCAGGCGTTGCGTCTGGGTTGAAAGCAAGCGCCCCGCCTATTGCGGGGCACTTGGGTTGCGCGGCCGAATCCGCTCAGGCGGCGGCTTTCACCTGGCTAGCGGCGCGGGCGGCCGACTGCAGGATGTGTGGGTGATCATCAAGGTAAGCCTTGATGCGCTTGGCGCTGCGCAGGTCGCCCCAGGCCTTGCCGACCCAGCCCGCCAGCAGGACCGAGAACAGGAAAGCCAGCGCTCCGAGCAGGAAACCGTAGATCGGCAACTTCAGGATCAGCGCAGCCCAGACGAGCGCTCCGCTCAAGGGCAAGGCCACGCCAATGACAAGGGCACTGATCGCTTCGACCTGTTCCGGCCTGCCGATCTCGATTCGCGGGCAGAGCCATATCGGCGAAACCTTCAGGTAACGGGCCAGGCTACGAATCTCCTCGCGCTCCCACATGCCCATGCGGAACAGTCGCATCAGCGCCACCATCTGCTGGTGATTGGCACTGATGCCCGAGGCAGTGCGGAACTTCTCCAGCGCCAGCTCACTGTCCAGGTAAATCGCCAGCTCGCCCGTGGTCCGCGGGTCATCTCGCATGTCCGCCAGCGCCTGCAAACGCCCACGGGAGAAAAGCCCCGGCATGCCCCCAGGGGTCCGCCACAGGAAAACCACCGCGTGCGCCAACGCAGCGGCGATGGTCACGAACGCCGACAAACCTGCCAGCCCGGTAAACAGTAGATCCAGCCAATCGGCCGCCATATCCGCTCCGCCCACTACAAGAAAAATGAAGAAGACGGCACCCTGCCACGCACCGAAGCGGACGCTCCATAGTCAGGGCGAGCGTTGAGAAATGACGGGGATATTTTCGGAAATGACGTACACCGTTACTGCATACAGGCCTGGATCGCGCGGCAGCGCCCTGAGTTCACTGCTGTTCGACACGGCGCGCGTCACCCGTGATCTGGCAGCCTTGTACCAGGCAATCTGGCAGCACCGATGCACCAGGCCGGAGGAGCGCTCTGAGGTTATGCAGGCTTCTTTGTAGGAGCGAGCTTGCTCGCGAAGCCACCCAGCGCCGAAGCCCGGGGAAGGCTGTTCGCGAGCAAGCTCGCTCCTACAACTGGATAGCGTTACTCCGCGCGGGCGTGCTCGACCTTGTCGGAAGTGGACCAGAGGCGGTAGCGCACTTCAACGTCCTTCGGCGCATAGATCACGATGGGCAGCTTGCTGTTATAACGCAGCACGAAGCCCTCGCCGATCACCGGGACGAAGTCCTTCTTGCTCTTGCCTTCCGGGCAGGCCATCAGCGTGCTGGCCGGGCCGCTGACCTTGTCCAGGCGGTAGTAGGAATAGCCCCAGCCTTCCAGGGTCTTCTCCTCCAGGGTGCCACCCAGGCGCTGGCGGTTGCAGTCGACGGTCAGCGTCTTGCCGGCGAGGATCTCTACCTTGAAGTTCTCTTCATGGGCCTGTTTGGGCAGATGGATGACCTGGCGCACGAAGCCTTCTTCGGCCTTGGGATAAGGCGCGACATCTTCGAGCTTGGCAGCGTTGGCCAGGGTGGCGGTGGCGCTGAGCAGCAGCGCGGCGGGCAGGGCGAAACGAGCGAACGGCATGAAGCCTCCTTGCAGAATTGAGGAACGAACGCACCGCACGGGTGCGTTCGTCCGAGCGTCTCTGACCGTCAGATTGTACGAATACTCCTACGGCCATGCCCTGAGTTGTATCAAGCTACTTCACCACCCGCTTTCGCCTGCTGCTCCAGGTGCGCCTGCAGTTCCGGGGCGAGGTTGAGGTTGTAGGCAAGTTCGTCGAGATAGGAGCGTTCGGCGTCCTGCTGATCGTCCACCAGCATCACACTGACCAGGTACATTTCGGCGGCCACGGCGGGGTCGCCCTGGGCGGACTGCGCGACATCCGCGGCGTCCAGCGGCTTGCGCATCTCGGCGTCGATCCAGGCCTGCAGCTGTGGCTCGCCTGCGTGTCGCTGCAGTTCGGCCTGGATGGCGGCTTGTTCGCGCTGGTCAATCCGCCCGTCCGCCTTGGCGGCCGCAAGCATGGCGGTGAGTATTGCGTGGCTGTGGGCCTCGGCTTCGGGGCCGTCAAGCTGATCGACCGTGGTGAGCGATTGCTGCTGCGAGGGATTGGCGCTCTGCTGGCGCTGCCAGTTCTGGTAGGCCTGGAAGGCCATCATGCCCAGTGAGGCGAGCATGGCGTAGTTGACGCCGCCGCCAGCGGAACGTCCCTGGGTAGCCCCGCCACCGCTGTTGCCGCCACCAAGCATGCTGCCCAGCACGCCGCCCAGGCCACCCAGACCACCGCCGCCGGCGCCACCAGAGCTAGCGCCGCCAAGGATCGAGCCGAGGCCCCCGCCACCGCCGCCACCCAGCAGCCCGCCAAGCAAGCCGCCCAGGCCACCCAACGGGTCAGCGCCGCTAGCGCCGCCTTGTTGTTGCGCCGCCGAGCCCTGTCCGGCCCGCAGCAGTTGTTCCAGTAGATCGGTTGTATTCATGACCAGTCCCTCGCCATCGCGCGGTGTGCGTTGGGCAACGATAGTCCCGCCACACCGATGCGCCAGCGCCGTCCGCCAGCCGGCCCGGGTGGGGCAGGAGCCAGGCGAAGGCGATTACCCGTGGGGCCAGGCGAAGCGACTGGGCCCCGGGGCTTGTCCGGCGGTTGCGAAGGCCGTCAAGAACTCACGCGGGCACGGCTTCCAGTGCTTTCTGCGCCTGGGCTTCCAGTTCGACCTTGAGGCCGGCGTCGAGGCTCAGCTGGCGGGCCAGTTCGTCGAGGTAGGCGCGCTCCATGAAGTTGGTTTCGTCGACCATCAGCAGGCTCGCGAGATACATCTCGGCGGCCATTTCCTCGCTGGTAGCGGCGCGGGCAACTTCGGCCGGGTCCAGCGGCTTGGCCAGTTCGCGGTCGAGCCAGCCCTGCAGCTCGACGTCGCCGGTGAGCTTGGCGATTTCGCCATCGATCAGCTGGCGTTCGCGATCATCGATATGTCCGTCGGCCTTTGCGGCGGCGACGATGGCTCGCAGGATGGCGTGGCTGTGCTGCTCGGCCTGGGCCGGCGGCAGGCGGTCGACGGTCTGCGGTTCGCCGCGCGGAGCGCTGGCCTGCTTCTGCTGCCAATTGCCGTACGCCTTGTAGGCCAGTACACCCAGCGCAGCGAGGCCGCCATAAGCGACAACCTTGCCGCCGACCTTGCGCGCCTTCTTGCTGCCCATCAGCAGGCCCAGCGCGCCCGCTGCCAGAGCGCCGCCGCCGGCACCGGAGAGCAGGCTGCCCAGGTCCAGGCCGCCGCCCTTGCTTGGTGACTGACCGCCCTCCTGCCGGGCCACGCCCTTGTTCTGCAGGAGGTCCTGGCCGGATCTGAGAAGCTGGTCAAGCAGGCCGCGAGTGTTCATGGCGATCTCCACTGTCTATCAAAAATGTGGATTCCGACTCTAGTCCAGGGCGCGGCCGGGACGCAGCGACAGTGTGCTTCCGGATATTGCGGGCCTTTGCCGGCGGGTCCGCAGGGCAAATAGGCCGCTTTCATTCGATTAAAAAGAATGCTCCTATAGATTTTCGATAAACAACAATGAAATGCGCCGAGAGCGGCTAGACAAGGCTCTAGATCGCAGCTCCGCGCGCCAGCGGCCAAATCACCATGATGACGCTCCGCCAGATCCGCCACTTCATCGCCGTCGCCGAGACTGGCTCGATCTCCGCCGCCGCCCAGGCGGTGTTCATTTCCCAGTCGACCCTGACCCTGGCCATCCAGCAACTGGAAGAAGAGATCGGCGTACGCCTGTTCGACCGCCACGCCAAGGGCATGACCCTGACCCACCAGGGCCACCAGTTCCTGCGCCAGGCGCACCTGATCCTGGCCACGGTGGAGAACGCCAAGCGCAGCCTGCAGCAGAGCACCGACCAGGTAGCCGGCAGCCTGACCATCGGGGTGACCAGCCTGGTGGCGGGTTACTACCTCGCCGACCTGATCAACCGCTTCCAGCGCGCCTTCCCCAACGTGAAGACCCGCGTGGTGGAGGACGAACGCCCGTACATCGAGCACCTGCTGGTCAGCGGCGAGATCGATGTCGGCGTGCTGATCCTGTCCAACCTGGAGGACCGCCACGCCCTGCAGACCGAGGTACTGACCCACTCGCCGCACCGCCTCTGGCTGCCGGCGCAGCACCCGCTGCTGGAGCGCGACAGCATCGCCCTGGCCGATGTGGCGGGCGAGCCATTGATCCAGCTGAACGCCGACGAGATGGGCCTGCACACGCAGCGCATCTGGTCCCGCGCCGGGCTGGTGCCGCAGGTGACGCTGCGCACGGCGTCCGTGGAAGCGGTGCGAAGCCTGGTAGCGGCCGGCCTTGGCCTGTCGATCCAGCCGGACATGACCTACCGCCCCTGGTCGCTGGAAGGCGACATCATCGAAGCGCGGCCGCTGGTGGACCTGTCCGAACCCCTGGACGTCGGCCTGGCGTGGCGTCGCGGTACCGCGCGGCCGGCACTGGTGGACCCGTTCCTCACCGTCGCCCGCGAGCAACCCAACGCAAAACGCCTTTCGATCTAGAGGCTTATAGCGTTCGATTTAATCGAACGGTGCTTTCAGTAATTAGAATTTGTCGACCCCACGCCTGGACTCTAGTCTCTCGTCCCATACCAAAGGGCCAAGTTCCGGGCACCGCCCCTACGCCGGAGCACGCACATGGCCCCCGAAAACAAGACAGATAAAAGACGAGTTTCCAAGATGACCGGCGCAACCCTGCATACCGCCTTGCTGATCGACGGCCAACTGGTCGCCGGCGAAGGCATGGCCGAGCCGATCATCAACCCGACCACGGGCGAAACCCTCATCAGCATTGCCGACGGCTCCATCGATCAGGTCGAGCAAGCCATCGCCAGCGCACACCGCGCCTTCCCCGTCTGGGCCCGCACTACTCCTGCACAACGTTCCGCCGCACTGCTGGCCATTGCCGATGCCATCGACAAACGTGCGAACGACCTCGCCCAGCTGGAATCGCTGAACTGCGGCAAGCCGCTGCATCTCGCGCGCCAGGACGATATTCCGGCCACCGCCGACGTGTTCCGCTTCTTCGCCGGCGCCGTGCGCTGCCAGCAGGGCCAGCTCGCCGGCGAATACGTGCCCGGCCACACCAGCATGGTGCGTCGCGATCCGGTGGGCGTGGTCGCCTCGATTGCGCCGTGGAACTACCCGCTGATGATGGCCGCGTGGAAGATCGCTCCCGCGCTGGCCGCCGGCAACACGCTGGTGTTCAAGCCCTCCGAACACACCCCGCTGAGCATCCTGGCGCTGGCTCCGGCGCTGGCCGAGATTCTCCCACCGGGCGTGATCAACATCGTCTGCGGCGGCGGCGAAGGCGTCGGCAGTCATCTGGTCAGCCACCCGAAGGTGCGCATGGTCTCGCTCACCGGCGACATCGTCACCGGGCAGAAGATTCTCCAGGCCGCCTCGCGCACGCTCAAACGCACCCATCTGGAACTCGGCGGCAAGGCGCCGGTGATCGTCTGCAACGACGCCGACCTCGAAGCCGTGGTCCAGGGCGTGCGTACCCATGGTTACTACAACGCCGGGCAGGACTGCACCGCCGCCTGCCGCATCTATGCCCAGGCCGGCATCCATGACCGCCTCGTCGCCGAACTGGGCGACGCCGTGGCAAGCATCCGCTTCGCCCGCAAGCGCGACGCCGACAACGAGATCAGCCCGCTGATCAGCGCCCGCCAGCGCGACCGCGTGGCCAGCTTCGTCGAACGCGCCCTCGGCCAGCCGCACATCGAGCGCGTCACCGGCGCCGCCGTGCATTCGGGCCCCGGCTTCTACTACCAGCCGACCCTGCTGGCCGGCTGCAAGCAGCAGGACGAAATCGTCCAGCGCGAAGTATTCGGCCCGGTGGTCACCGTGACCCGCTTCGACCAATTGGAGCAGGCGGTGGACTGGGCCAACGACTCCGAATACGGCCTGGCCTCCTCGGTGTGGACGCAGAACCTGGACAAGGCCTTCCAGATCGCCAACCGCCTGCAGTACGGCTGCACCTGGATCAACACCCATTTCATGCTCGCCAGCGAGATGCCCCACGGCGGGCTCAAGCGCTCGGGCTACGGCAAGGACCTGTCCAGCGACTCGCTGCAGGACTACAGCGTGGTGCGCCACATCATGGCGCGCCACGGCCAGCAACTGGATTGAACCATCCGGCGGGTCACCCGCCGGTTAATAAAAAGAAGCCCGCTATCAGGGCGTGTGAAAACGTAGCGAGCGACGGTCAGGCAAGGCGAAGTCGCTCCGGGAAAGCGGAGTTTATGCCCATAAATGAGCATTTCCCGGAGTGGCTTCAACGCCGCCTGGCCGAGCGCAGTAGTTTTCTCACGTCCTGAAGGGCTGTTGCTCGATTGATCCTGCCCCACCAATAGAGACAACAACGAGAGGGAGACACCCGATGCGCAAGACCGCACTGCTCAGTGCCATCACCACCGCCCTGCTGGCCAGCGCCGGCGTCCAGGCCGCCGAGGCCCTGAAGGAAGACGGCAAAGGCGAAGGCCGCCTGGACATCATCGCCTGGCCCGGCTACATCGAGCGCGGCCAGTCCGACAAGAACTATGACTGGGTCACCCAGTTCGAGAAGGACACCGGCTGCCAGGTCAACGTGAAGACCGCCGCCACCTCCGACGAGATGGTCAGCCTGATGGCCAAGGGCGGTTATGACCTGGTCACCGCCTCGGGCGACGCCTCCCTGCGCCTGATCTACGGCAAGCGCGTGCAGCCGATCGACCCGTCGCTGATCCCCAACTGGAAGAACATCGACCCGCGCCTGAAGGACGCCGCCTGGTACGTGGTCAACGGCAAGACCTACGGCGCGCCGTACCAGTGGGGCCCGAACCTGCTGATGTACAACACCAAGGTCTTCCCCACCGCGCCGGACAGCTGGAAAGTCGTGTTCGACGCGCAGAACCTGCCCGACGGCAAGCCGAACAAGGGCCGCGTGCAGGCCTACGACGGCCCGATCTACGTTGCCGACGCCGCGCTGTACCTGAAGGCCACCCAGCCTGAGCTGGGCATCACCGACCCGTACCAGCTCGACGAGAAGCAGTACGCCGCTGTGGTCGAACTGCTGCGCAAGCAGCATGACCTGATCCACCGCTACTGGCACGACACCACCGTGCAGATGAGCGACTTCAAGAACGAAGGCGTCGCCGCTTCCAGCGCCTGGCCGTACCAGGCCAACGCCCTGAAGGCCGAAGGTCAGCCGATCGCCACCGTGTTCCCGAAAGAGGGCGTCACCGGCTGGGCCGACACCACCATGCTGCACGCCGACGCCCAGCACCCGAGCTGCGCCTACAAATGGCTGAACTGGTCGCTGGAGCCCAAGGTTCAGGGCGACGTGGCGGCCTGGTTCGGCTCCGTGCCGGCGGTGCCGGAAGGCTGCAAGGCCAGCACCCTGCTGGGCGGCGAAGGCTGCGCCACCAACGGCTACAACCAGTTCGACAAGATCGCGTTCTGGAAGACCCCGGTGGCCGAGGGCGGCAAGTTCGTCCCGTACAGCCGCTGGACCCAGGATTACATCGGGATCATGGGCGGCCGCTAAGGCCTGGAGCGTTCGCGAGCAAGCTCGCTCCTACAGTAGGAGCGAGCTTGCTAGCGAACCCGCCCCGTGCGCCTCGCCTTGCCGGCGAGCGCCACGATATCCATCCGATTGCATCGATTCACCCGTATTTCAGATTTACGGGCAGGGCCCGGCCGCGCCGGAGTCCTGTCCCTTGGAGCGTGCACCATGACCACCCCCGCTGTTCAATTCACCCAGGTCTCCCGCCAGTTCGGCGAGGTGAAAGCCGTTGACCGGGTGTCCATCGACATCAAGGACGGCGAGTTCTTCTCCATGCTCGGCCCGTCGGGTTCGGGCAAGACCACCTGCCTGCGCCTGATCGCCGGCTTCGAGCAACCCACCGCAGGCTCCATCCGCATCCATGGCGAGGAGGCCGCCGGCCTGCCGCCCTACCAGCGCGACGTCAACACGGTGTTCCAGGACTACGCGCTGTTCCCGCACATGAGCGTGCTGGAGAACGTTGCCTACGGCCTGAAAGTGAAAGGCATCGGCAAGGCCGAGCGCCTCAAGCGCGCTGAAGAAGCCCTGGCCATGGTTGCCCTGGGCGGCTACGGCGTACGCAAGCCGGTGCAGCTCTCCGGTGGCCAGCGCCAGCGCGTCGCCCTGGCCCGCGCCCTGGTGAACCGCCCTCGTGTGCTGCTGCTGGACGAACCCCTCGGCGCGCTGGACCTCAAGCTGCGCGAGCAGATGCAGAGCGAGCTGAAGAAGCTGCAGCGCCAGCTGGGCATCACCTTCATCTTCGTCACCCACGACCAGAGCGAGGCGCTGTCCATGTCCGACCGCGTCGCGGTGTTCAACAAGGGCCGCATCGAGCAGGTCGACACCCCGCGCAATCTCTACATGAAGCCGGCCACCCCGTTCGTGGCCGAGTTCGTCGGCACCTCCAACGTGCTGCGCGGCGACATCGCCCAGAACCTCACCGGCAACGCCCAGCCCTTCTCCATCCGCCCCGAGCACATCCGCTTCGCCAACGGCGAACGCAGCGCCTCGGACATCGAGATCAGCGGCCTGCTGCACGACATCCAGTACCAGGGCGCGGCGACCCGCTACGAGATCCGTCTCGACAACGGCCAGAACCTCTGCCTCAGCCAGGCCAACAGCCAGTGGGCCGACATCGACCTCGCCCACCAGCCGGGCCAGCGCGTGACCGCTCGCTGGGCGCGCGAGGCGATGGTGGTGCTGAACGAGGGCGCGTGAGATGGAACTGACGATGAATGCAGCGCTGCCGGCGGCCAGCAATGGTCCGCTGCGCCGCCTGTCCAACCTGCTCTACCGCAAGCCGACGCTGTACCTCTCGCTGCTGCTGATCCCGCCGCTGCTGTGGTTCGGCGCGATCTACCTGGGCTCACTGCTGACGCTGCTGTGGCAGGGTTTCTACACCTTCGACGACTTCACCATGACGGTGACGCCGGACCTGACCTGGGCCAACTTCGGTTCGCTGCTGAGTGGCTCCAACTTCGACATCATCCAGCGCACCGTGCTGATGGCGGTCGCCGTGTCCATCGCCAGCGGCGCGGTGGCGTTCCCCATCGCCTACTACATGGCGCGCTACACCACCGGCAAGACCAAGGCGTTCTTCTACATCGCCGTGATGATGCCGATGTGGGCCAGCTACATCGTCAAGGCCTACGCCTGGACGCTGCTGCTGGCCAAGGGCGGCGTGGCGATGTGGTTCGTCCAGCACCTGGGCCTGGAGCCCGTGCTGAACCTGCTGCTGGGCATTCCGGGGATCGGTGGCAACACCCTGTCCACCTCCAGCTTCGGCCGCTTCCTGGTGTTCGTGTACATCTGGCTGCCGTTCATGATCCTGCCGATTCAGGCCTCCCTGGAGCGCCTGCCGCCGTCACTGCTGCAGGCCTCGGCGGACCTTGGCGCGCACCCGCGGCAGACCTTCTTCCAGGTCATCCTGCCGCTGTCGATCCCCGGCATCGCCGCCGGTTCGATCTTCACCTTCAGCCTGACCCTGGGCGACTTCATCGTGCCGCAGCTGGTGGGCCCGCCGGGCTACTTCATCGGCAGCATGGTCTACGCCCAGCAGGGCGCGATCGGCAACATGCCGATGGCCGCCGCCTTCACCCTGGTGCCCATCGTGCTGATCGCCGTGTACCTGTCCATCGTCAAACGTCTGGGGGCCTTCGATGCACTCTGAGAAAGCTTCGTGGGGCCTGAAAGCGGCCGCCTGGGGCGGGCTGGTGTTCCTGCACTTCCCGATCCTGATCATCTTCATGTATGCCTTCAACACCGAGGACGCGGCCTTCAGCTTCCCGCCCAAGGGCTTCACCCTGCACTGGTTCAGCGTCGCCTTCGCGCGCCAGGACGTGCTCGAAGCCATCGAGCTGTCGGTGAAGATCGCCAGCGTCGCCACGCTGATCGCCATGCTCCTGGGCACGCTCGCGGCCGCCGCGCTGTACCGCCGCGACTTCTTCGGCAAGGAAGGCATCTCGCTGATGCTGATCCTGCCGATCGCCCTGCCCGGCATCATCACCGGCATCGCGCTGCTGTCGGCGTTCAAGACCCTCGGCATCGAGCCGGGCTTCCTGACCATCGTCATCGGCCACGCGACCTTCTGCGTGGTGATCGTCTACAACAACGTCATCGCACGCTTCCGCCGCACCTCCCACAGCCTCATCGAAGCCTCGATGGACCTGGGCGCCGACGGCTGGCAGACCTTCCGCTACGTGATCCTGCCCAACCTCGGCTCGGCACTGCTGGCCGGCGGCATGCTGGCGTTCGCGCTGTCCTTCGACGAGATCATCGTCACCACCTTCACCGCCGGCCATGAGCGCACCCTGCCGATCTGGCTGCTCAACCAGTTGGGCCGCCCGCGTGACGTGCCGGTGACCAACGTGGTGGCGATGCTGGTGATGATCGTGACCATGCTGCCGATCCTCGGCGCCTACTACCTGACCAAGGGTGGCGAAGGCGTGGCGGGGAGCGGCAAGTAGCTTGGGTGCCGTGCGCCCTCTCCCCCGCCCTCTCCCTGAAGGGAGAGGGAGTTATCCGTGCCGGCTGACACCCTGGTTCCATCCTGCACCGAACGGTCCCCTCTCCCTCTGGGAGAGGGCTGGGGTGAGGGAAACGCACAGCACCAGAACTACACAGAACCCCTCAGGCCCGCCGGCTCACTCGCCGGCAGGCCCCCAAGAAGAAACACCCAACCGAATTTGCACCACGCTCCTGAACAAGAGGACCCAACCATGCAAACCAACCTGCTGATCAACGGCCAACTGGTCGCTGGCGAAGGCGAGAAGCTCGCCGTCCTGAACCCGTCCCTGGGCACCACCCTGGTGGAGATCGCCGAGGCCACTCCGGCCCAGGTCGACGCCGCCGTGCTGGCTGCCGACGCCGCCTTCGACAGCTGGTCGCAGACCGCGCCGAAAGACCGCGCGATGCTCCTGCTGCAACTGGCCGACGCCATCGACGCCAACGCCGAGGAACTGGCCCGCCTGGAGTCCAACAACTGCGGCAAGCCCTACGCCGCCGCGCTGAACGACGAACTGCCGGCAGTGGCCGACGTGTTCCGCTTCTTCGCCGGCGCCTGCCGCGTGATGCAAGGCTCCGCCGCTGGCGAATACCTGCCGGGCCACACCTCGATGATCCGCCGCGACCCGGTGGGCGTGGTCGCCTCCATCGCGCCGTGGAACTACCCGCTGATGATGGTCGCGTGGAAACTCGGCCCGGCACTGGCCGCTGGCAACACCGTGGTGCTCAAGCCCTCCGAGCAGACCCCGCTGACCGCCCTGCGCCTGGCGCAGCTGATGGCCGGCATCTTCCCCGCCGGCGTGGTCAACCTGGTCTTCGGCCGTGGCCCGACTGTGGGCGAGCCGCTGACCACCCACCCGAAAGTGCGCATGGTCTCGCTGACCGGCTCGGTCGCCACCGGCAGCCGCATCATCGCGGGCACCGCCGACACCGTGAAGCGCATGCACATGGAACTGGGCGGCAAGGCACCGGTACTGATCTTCGACGACGCCGACATCGACGCCGCCGTGGAAGGCATCCGCACCTTCGGCTTCTACAACGCAGGCCAGGACTGCACCGCCGCCTGCCGCATCTACGCGCAGAAAGGCATCTACGCCAAGTTCGTGGAGAAGCTCGGCGAAGCGGTTGCCAGCATCCAGTACGGCGAGCAGGACGACCCGAATACCGAACTGGGCCCGGTCATCACCGAACAGCACCTGGAGCGCGTGATCGGCTTCGTCGAACGCGCCCGTCAGGTGCCGCACATCGAAGTGGTCACTGGCGGCAAGCGTGCCGACCGTGCGGGCTTCTTCTTCGAGCCGACCGTGCTCGCCGGCGCCCGCCAGGATGACGAAGTGGTCCGCCGTGAAATCTTCGGCCCGGTGGTCTCGGTCACCGAGTTCGAGGACGAAGCACAGGCACTGGCCTGGGCCAACGACTCCGACTACGGCCTGGCCTCCTCGGTGTGGACCAGCGACATCGGCCGCGCCCATCGCCTGTCCGCGCGCCTGCAATACGGCTGCACCTGGGTCAACACGCACTTCATGCTGACCACCGAGATGCCCCACGGCGGCATGAAGCTGTCGGGCTACGGCAAGGATATGTCCATGTACGGCCTTGAGGATTACACAGCGATCCGCCACGTAATGATCAAGCACTAAAACGACCGGCTGCGCGTCGGCAGTACAGCGTTGGAAACGGGGGCGGGCCCAGTCATTTACAGCTCGTAAACTCCTGGGCCCGCCCCCGTTTCCGCCTCGTCCTGCTCTAGCTCGCGCGGTCGTTGGTTCCTGGCAATACCGTAAAGATCAAAAGCTTCAAATCGGCGCCCCGCTCGACCGGGACCGCCGCGCGGCCACGCATGCCGCAATCCCTTCCGGTGTGGAAGGGCAAAACCATGACAGCCCTGCCCCGGGCCATCACCTTGCAAGGACTTCCCATGACCATCACCCGCCGCGACTTCCTCAACGGCGTTGCCCTCACCATCGGCGCGGGCCTCACCCCGCTGCAACTTCTCCAGGCCGCTCCGTCCGGCCGCTACTACCCGCCTGCCCTGACCGGCATGCGCGGCAGCCATCCCGGCGCGTTCGAGGTCGCGCACCAGATGGGCTGGGAGAAGAAGGTATTCAATACCGATGGCCTGAAGATCGAGGAGCAGTACGACCTGGTGGTGGTCGGCGGCGGCATCAGCGGCCTGTCCGCGGCCTGGTTCTACCGGCAGAAGCACCCCAAGGCGCGGGTGCTGATCATCGAGAACCACGACGATTTCGGCGGCCACGCCAAGCGCAACGAATTCCAGGCCGGTGGCCGGATGATCCTCGGCTACGGCGGCAGCGAAGCCTTCCAGTCGCCCAAGCACCTGTACAGCGACACGGTCAACAAACTGCTCAAGCAGCTCAACGTCGACGTCGACCGTTTCGAGACCGCCTTCGACCGCGACTTCTACCCGAACCTGGGCCTGTCCCGCGGGGTGTTCTTCGACAAGGCAGGCTTCGGCGAGGCGAAGATGGTCAGCGGCGACCCGACGCCCATGGTGGCCGACGACATCGCCCCGGAAAAACTCAATGCCCGCAGCTGGCGTGCCTTCATTTCCGATTTCCCGCTGCCCGAGGCCGACCGCCAGGCGCTGATCGACCTGCACGAGGCGCCCAGGGATTACCTCGCCGGCAAGACCCGCGAGGAGAAGGAAGCCCACCTGGCCAAGACCAGCTACCAGGATTTCCTGCGCAAGGACGTCGGCCTGAGCGAAGCCGCGACCCGCTACTTCCTCAGCCGTACCAATGACTTCTCGGCCCTGAGCATCGACGCCGTGCCCGCCGATTCGGCGTACTCCGTGGGCTTCCCCGGTTTCGGCGCCATGGACCTCTCGCCCATCAGCGAGGAAGCCAAGGCGGAGATGGAAGAGCCGTACATCTACCACTTCCCCGACGGCAATGCCTCGCTGGCGCGCCTGCTGGTGCGCGGCCTGATTCCGGGCGTGGCGCCGGGCAAGGACATGAACGACATCGTCCTGGCCACCTTCGACTACTCCAAGCTGGACCAGCCGAAGAACGCCGTACGCCTGCGCCTGAACAGCACCGCGGTCAGCGTGAAGAACCGCGACGGCGGCGTGGACGTCGGCTACAGCCGCGCCGGCGCCCTGCACCGTGTGCGCGCCAAACACTGCGTGCTGGCCTGCTACAACATGATCATCCCGTACATCCTGCGCGACCTCTCCGCCGAGCAGAGCCACGCTCTGGCGCAGAACGTGAAGTTCCCGCTGGTGTACACCAAGGTAGTGATCCGCAACTGGCAGAGCTTCATGAAGCTGGGCGTGCACGAAATCTACGCCCCCAGCCAGCCGTACAGCCGCGTGAAGCTGGACTACCCGGTGGACATCGGCGGCTACAGCCATCCGCGCGACCCGAACCAGCCCATCGGCCTGCACATGGTCTACGTGCCCACCAGCCCGAACGCCGGCATGGACGCTCGCACCCAGGCCCGCGTCGGCCGCGGCAAGCTCTACGCCATGAGCTTCGAGCAGATGGAGACGCAGATCCGCGACCAGCTGCAGGCCATGCTCGGCCCCGCCGGCTTCGACCATCAGAAGGACATCCAGGCGATCACCATCAACCGTTGGTCGCACGGCTATTCGTACTTCTCCAACAGCCTCTTCGATGATGAGGAAGAGAGCGAAAAACTGATGAATCTGGCTCGCACCAAGGTCGGCAACGTCACCATCGCCAACTCCGATGCCGCCTGGGACGCCTATGCCCACGCGGCCATCGACGAAGCCTGGCGCGCGGTGGGCGAACTCTCCTGATGTACCCGGCGCCGCGCCCTGCGTGGCGCCACACTCAACGGCCATCCGGCCGAAAACCCGCGGGCACGCCCGCAACGGAGGCAAGCATGCGTCACCTCGTCAGAGCGTTTTACCTGCTGTCGCTGTTCACCTTTGCCAGCCTCGCACAGGCCGCAGAGTCGCCCAAACAGATCGTCGATGCCTACATGGCCGCGTGGAACGCCCACGATGCCGAGAAGGCCGCCGGCTACCTGGCCAAGGATGCGGAGTACTTCGACGTCACCGTCGGCACCCCGCAGAAGGGCCGCGATGCCGCGCGTGACAACGTGATCAAGGTGTTCGTAGGGGCCGTGCCGGATCTTACGTGGAAGATGAACGGCAAGCCGATCGTCGACAAGGACGGCATCGCCTTCCAGTGGACCTTCAGCGGCACCAACACCGGCGCCTGGGACGCCCAGACCCCGGCGACCAACAAGCCGCTGTCGTTCGACGGAGTGAGCTACGTGAAGGTCAAGGACGGCAAGATCGTCTACCAGGGCGACTACTACGACGCCCTCGGCCTGCACAAGCAGCTCGGCTGGTAAACGGGTACGCCCGGCACCGCAGGTCCCGTTTGCGTAGGAGCGGACTCCGTCCGCGATAGTCCCCCGCCCGCGCGAAAACATCGCGGACGGAGTCCGCTCCTACATCCAGACGCCCAGCGCCGTAATACAGCCGCGCCTCCAAGGGCGGCTGACATTAGAAGAAAGAAGCCCTCGCCTACCCCTGCCCTCATCCGCCACTGCAGTGTGCCCACCGATGCCAACCACTCTCGAAAGCCGGCCCACGAGCGCCGAAGACAGCTCCAGCACCCGCTCCACCATCGACCAGGTCAAGCAACTGATTGCTGACCTCAACGTGCGTTGGACCGAGATCAGCAAAGTCTCCGAAGTCATCAAGCAGATCGCCAAGAACACCAACCTGGTGGCCCTCAATGCCGCCATCGAGGCCGCCCGCGCCGGGGAAAGCGGGCGCGGCTTCGCGGTGGTCGCGGACGAGGTGCGCCGCCTGGCAACCCAGTCGGCCAACGCCACCGCCGACATCGGCAACGTCGTCGCCTCGATCAAGAGCGAGAGCGCCCGCGCCCTGGCGGACGTCGAACAGGCCGAACATTCCAGCCTGCTGGACACCGCCCGCGTGGTGCTCGCCAGCGAGACCCAGCGCCTGGAGGCGCGCTTCGCCGTGATGGCCACCGCGCTCTACGGCCTGAAGCACTTCATCCTCGGCATGAAGACCCGCAACCTCGGCCCGCAGCGCGAGCAGATCGACGCGGTGATGCACGAATACCTGACCCGCAACCCTGACCTGCTGGCCTTCGCCTGCGGTTGCGAGCCCAACGCCTTCGACGGCCGCGACCGCGAGTTCATCGACGCCCCCGGCCACGACGCCAGCGGTCGTCTCATGGCCTACTGGCACCGCGGCAGCGGCGTCGCCCAGCGCGAATGCCTGGTCGGCTACGACAAGGCCGACGGCAGCGGCGACTGGTACCAGATCCCCCGCGACAAGGGCCGCGACGTGTTCATGGAGCCCTACGAGTACAGCGTCGGCGGCAGCACCGTGCTGATGACCTCGTTCATGTCCCCCATGACCGCCAATGGCCGCTTCCTCGGCATCCTCGGCGCCGACTACACCCTGCACCAGTTGCAGGAAAGCCTCGGCAAGCTGACCCCCATGGGCAACGGCCAATACGCGCTGCTCTCAAACGCCGGCGTCTACGTCACCCACGCCAATGCCAAGCGCCTGGGCGACAAGGCCAGCGAGCTGCCACAGGAAGCCCGCAGCGCCATCGCCCAGGGGCGAAGCTGGGAACTGGTGAAAGGCCGCCGCGTGCAATTGCTGCAGCCCATCCGCGTAGGCGACAGCGATGCGCCCTGGGCGCTGATGATGAGCTTCGAGTTGGCGCAGGCCGGCGAGTAAGAGTCAGCTAGTGACGCTGTTCGCGAGCAAGCTCGCTCCTACAGATGCCCCTCGACTCCGGATTCAACCGTGTAGGAGCGAGCTTGCTCGCGAACCTGAGCATATGCCTACGCCTTGACCGGCAACTCGGTGATATGGATTTCCGTCACCAGCGCCGGCTTCACCAGCGGCGTACGCGACAGCAGCGCGCCGAAGATGACCTTCGACCCCGGAGTCGACCGTGTAGGAGCGAGCTTGCTCGCGAACCTGGGCGTATACCTACGCCTTGACCGGCAACTCGGTGATATGGATTTCGGTCACCAGCGCCGGCTTCACCAGCGGCGTACGCGACAGCAGCGGGCAGAAGCGCGCCAGCACGCCGATCAGCTCCCACTGGGTATCCAGGGATTTCGCCAGCACTTCCACATCCGCCAGCACCCGCTGGCCGACGCGCTGCAGGTGCGGATCGGGGCTATGGCCAAGCTCCACCGACAACTGGGTGATCAGCGTGCTGAGGTTGGACATGTTGCGGGTGGCGAGGGCAAGGATGTTCGCCAGCAAGGCGATTTCCGATTGCGGGATGACAGCAGGCGTTGCAGAAGCGTCCATGCGTGCTCCAGTGATGCTCGAGTGGGTAGTTGCGCAGTCCTTGCGCGAGCGCGGAGAGAGTAGCATCACAATGCCACTGTGCGACAGATATCACATTTCATTTCTTTTCCTGACCTGGCGGTCACCCTCGGCCAAAAGCGCGACGCCCGCTTCCGAAGCGCGACCTGATGCTCAAATCCCCACCCGGGCCAAGGAAACCGCCGAGCGCGTTTGAGCCACACGAACCCGCTTCCTATGATCCTCGACCATTTTTCCAACTTTGCATTCCTGCCCCTTCTGCACGGCGACCTGTCTGCGGCGCAAGGGCCGGGAAGCGTCCCTTCGCTTCGCCCCCCTTGAAGATGCAGCCGATGGAACCGACCGCGAACCCTCCCCGCCCGCCAGACATTCGGCCAACCCCGAATGGTGCGCCTCCCGAAGACACCCCCGGCGAAGCAGCATCGCAGACTCTCTACCCGCTCGGCGGCATCGAAACATCGCAAACCGCCCCGCCCGTCCCTGCGGAAACCTACAGCTCCTGGGACGGTCCGGGCACGAGCTATGCGCTGCCCAGGCCTGCTGCCGCTCACGTGCCCGCCCCCGTCAATCAAGCCATCGCGCAGGCCGACCAGCCACAGCACGACAACAGTTCCCTGCTGCACCAGCTCGACAGCCTGTCAGTGCTCGAGTCGCCTCTGTGCGAAGCGGAACCCAAACCGTCTTCTGACCGCTCGCTGATCAGCGGCATCATCGTCGGTGCGCTGCTCGCAGCCCTGGCTATCGCCTTATGGAAGCCCTGGGAAAGCGACAGCCCGCCCGATACGCAGGCCGATCACGGGACTGAGGCCCGTGTCACTCCAGAGCAGCAACAGCCGTCCGCGGATAGCCAGACTCAGCTGCTCCCGATGACCGAACACATGACTCAGGAGCCCATGGATGACGAACCACTGGTGATCCCGCCTTCGGAGCCGGTGCCAGAAGAACTCCCTGCGGACACCGTGGCGACACCCGAACCCGCACAAACGACCTTGCCCGCCGCGAATTCCCAGGAGCCAGCGCCGCCGACTACACCCACCGCGCAACCCCAGGAGCCAGCGCCACCCGCCACACCCGCCGCACAACCCCAGGAGCCTTCCGCCCCCGAGGCGCCGCCGCACAGGTTGGCGCCGAAACCTGCCGCACCAGCACAGCCGATCCCGGCTCCGCCAGTCGCCCGCGAGGCCGGAAAGCGCCCGGTGCCGCTGCAGGCCACGACGGTCAGGGCCAAACATCCCCAGAGCCCCCGCAACGCTGCAACGCCAGCCGCAACAGGCACCCTGACCGTTGCCGTCCAGCCCTGGGGCGAGGTCTGGATCAACGGCAAGAAGCGCGGTATCAGCCCGCCGCTACTCAACCTGCAACTGCCGCCCGGCAGCTATACGGTCGAGCTGCGCAACGCCGAGCTACCCAGCTACAGCCAGCCGGTGCAGATATCCGCCGGCCAGTCCGTGACGCTGCGGCACCGCTTCCAGTGAGCGTCGAGCGCCCCCTTTCCTTGCATGGAGCACCCCATGAAGACTCCGCGCCGACTATCGACGCCGCTGTTGATCGCTTGCCTGGCGGCCGCATCCGGTTGCAGCAACCACTACGAAGAACTGCCCGCACCGCCTGCGGACGACTCCCAGGCGCTCGCCAGGGGCGTCTTCAACGAAGGCCAGCGGTTGTATGACGCCGGGCATTACTACCTGGCCGAAGAGCAGTTCCTCGCACCGGCCATCTGGAGCGCCGATACCCAGTTGCAACTGCAGGCGCTCAAGTACCTGGCGTTCAGCTACTGCGTGAGCGAGCGACCGATCCAGTGCCGCTTCGCCTTCGACCGCGCCCTGCAGATCGATCCGTCCTTCCACCTGGGCACTGCCGAAGCGAGCCATCCCCTCTGGGGGCCGGTCTTCGTCCAGGCAGCGCGTCGTTGAATCCTTTCTCTCACAGCGAGGCCCCCATGCCTTTCACTCATCGGTTCTGCCGCTACTTGCTGGCATTCCCTCTGCTGGCCGCACTGCCACTCGCCCAGGCCGACACGCATGAAAGCCTCAGCGCCGCCGTCGAGAGTCTCTGGAGCAGCGAACAAGTATCCACCTCCGTGCTGAGTTCCCAGTTCACCCAACAGGATACGAAGGCCGGCTCCCACTACCGCACCGAGGTGAAGAACTCACCGGCCTATCTGGAAACCGCCGAAGAAGCCGCCTGGGTAGTGATTGGCAGGAAGCGTTTCAACGCCGTCGCCACGCCCTGGGGCGACTTCCCCCGACTGGACATGCGCAGCGCCCGCCTGCTGGAGTTCAAGCTGCCGAAAAAGCACTACCAGGTGCTCGCAGGCCCAGGCGCCGGACTGTTCGGCGTCGGCGACTGGCAACGCTACGGCTTCCTCCATGTGGTCGACGTCAGCGCAGCCCCGCTCTACTACCCGTTGTACGCCGACGCCTATCTGGGTGAGCACGTGCTGGGGCGCCTGCCCGACTCGCCAGTGCTCAACTACGCGCGCCTGGTGCCCGCCAGCCGCAGCAGGAACGGCGAGATCGACGCCTACGAAATCACGCTCTACGCCCTGGAGCGCAAGGGGCTTGAACCGGTGCTGAGGAATGGGCTGCCGCTGTCCTATGCGCTGAAACGCGAGGGGGACGCCTGGGGCATCGACAGGGTGGAGCGCACGCCGGTGACTACAACGCGGGACGAAGAACATCGCGCCTTCACCACCCCGCTACGCCCCCCGCTGTTCTCGAGAAAAGAAGATCGTCGCCCATGAGCGACAGCCGCCAAGGCTGCCGCTCCTTGCTTTGATCGATGGGATGGTGCGGCCATGCAGGCTCGATCCGCGAGCCCCTTCAGCGTCAGGCCTGGCCGAAGGCCTTGCGCTTGGGCGTGCCGCGCTGTGCGGCACGCAGGTACTGCGCCGGCCAGGGCACTGGCTGGCCACCCAGCTCATCGGCGGCGTGCAGCGGCCAATACGGGTCGCGTAGCAGTTCACGGGCCAGCAGGATCAGGTCGGCCTGCCCGGTACGCAGGATGTGCTCGGCCTGCACCGGCTCGGTGATCATCCCCACCGTGCCGCTGGCGACGCCCGCCTCCTTGCGCACCCGTTCGGCGAACTGCGTCTGGTAACCCGGCCCCACGGGAATCTCGGCGTTCACGGCGGTGCCGCCGGAAGACACGTCGATCAGGTCCACACCCAGGTTCTTCAGGCGCCGCGCCAGCTCCACGGTCTCGTCGGGGTTCCAGCCGTCCTCAACCCAGTCGGTGGCGGACAGCCGGACGAACAGCGGCAGTTCCTGCGGCCAGACCGCGCGCACGGCTTCGGTAACTTCCAGGAGGAAGCGGATGCGGTTCTCGAAGCAGGTGCCGTACTGGTCACGGCGCTGGTTGGAAAGCGGCGAGAGGAACTGGTGCAGCAGGTAACCGTGCGCCGCGTGCACCTCGGCGATCTTGAAGCCAGCGGCCAGGGCGCGCTCGGCACCTCGCACAAACTGGTGCTTGATGGTCGCCATCTGCTCTTCGCTCAGGGCGATGGGTGCGGTGTGCTGCGGATCGAAGGCGATGGCCGAGGGCGCCACTGGCGTCCAGCCGCCTTCGCTGATCGGCACCGAGCCGTGCTTGCCCAGCCAGGGCGCCCAGGTGCTGGCCTTGCGGCCGGCGTGGGCCAGCTGCACGCCGGCGACCGCGCCCTGGGACTCGATGAAGCGGGTGATGCGTCGCAAAGGCTCGACCTGCTCGTCATTCCAGATGCCCAGGTCCTCGGCGCTGATCCGCCCGTCCGGAGCGACCGCCGTGGCCTCGACAATCACCAGACCGGCGCCGCCGACTGCACGGCTGCCCAGGTGCACCAGGTGCCAGTCGTTGGCCAGGCCATCCTGGGCGGAGTACTGGCACATGGGGGAAACGGCGATGCGGTTGGACAGGGTCAGCTGGCGCAGGGTCAGGGGCTCGAACAACTGGCTCATGGTGGCACTCCCTTTCTGGTCTTCAGATCTTGTCCTACAACTGTAGACCCGGATCGCCTAAGGATAGGCCCAGATGATCGGTGGCAACTCGATGCGGCTTTCGCAGGAGCAAAGCTTCCCTTCCCGAAATCCCGGCGCAGCCGGGACACCTAGCCAGGCGAAGCGCCGGCCTGCCGGCCGGTTCGCGGATAAGATCCGCTCCTACATGAGATATCGTGCTGGCCCGCCCTCTCCCCGGCCCTCTCCCTGAAGGGAGAGGGAGTTATCGGTGCCGGCTGAAGCAAACGTGTCAGCCGGCACCGAACCAGTCCCATCTCTCTTCAGGGGGAGGGTTAGGGAGAGGGAAGAATCCAGGCGCGGATTCTCAGGTGAAGTCAGTTGCTCCTACAGGTTCAGCGCAAAAAGCTCCGGTCTGCGTAGACCGTAGGGCGCATACGCGCCCTACGGTATTCGACCCGGGGTGCGCAGCCAGACAATCGAGTCTGCGCGGAGCAATTGCTCCTGCAGGAATTTTTGCGGCCGACCGGTGCCGTCAGTGCAACTCGCTAGACCTGCCGATGGCAGCCACAGCGCCGGGTGCCAGGCTGTAGCGCTTGTTCGCGTCGCGCTCCAGCAGGCCGGAGAGGTGCAGCCGACGCAGGGTCTGGCTGACGCAACTGAGGGAGATGGGTAGGCCCGGCTCCTCCAGGTAGGCATGCAACTCGACTGCCGTGGCCTTGCCGCAGATCACCAGCGCATCAAGGATGTTCAACCTTGGCAGGCTGCTGCGCAGCCCGGCGTGTTCCAGCAGTTGACGGGCCGGGCGCGGCAGACGCGGCTGCACCGGGGTACTGACTTTCATCGCTGATCTCAGAGGAGAAGTCATTGGCGCACCTCGAAAGACAGTGTGGAAACGTGGATCACGCTGTCGTAGCGCTTGCCCTCGATGCTGGCGCCGCCATTGACCTGGGCGGAGACCTCCAGCACATAGCGCGCCGGGAACAGCGTGGTCAGGGTCACAGTGCCGTCGGCCGCTGGTTTCAGGCTGCGGCTCCACTGCTCGGAGGTGTACACGTTGACCTGCGATGCCGGCACCACGGTGCCTTTCCAGTGCAGGGCAAAGGTGCTGCCGCCGGGCGTGGTGGGCACCAGTTCAAGATCATTCTGCGCCCGAGTCTCGGTCCGTCCCTCGCGCGCCTGATAGATGGTCAGCGTGCTGCCTTCCGCGCGCTCGGCGGCGACGCGCAGGTCGCCCGGCGCAGCGTTGCCGATCTCGAAGGACTCGACGCCAGCCTTCATCGGCGCGGTCTTGCCCTCGCCCAGTACGACGCGGGGGTTCTGCAACTGCGCCACCGGCAGATGCTCGCCCGGCTGCAGTTCACTGAAATAGCTTTTCGCGCTCTGGCCTGCACTGCGTTCCAGCCACAGATAGTCCGCGCTGGCCAACGGCGCGCAGCTCAGCGCCAAGGCCAGCAGCACGGGCTGGCGAAGGGAAACGTTCATGCGGGGGTTCTCCTGTGCTGTCTGGAAAGACGCCGCTCGCATCCGTTGCGAATCGATCGCTTTCACATAACAAGACGGATGAGCTGCAGAAAACACGCAGCGAAATTGTGTAAATAAATCGAAAAGGTCAGGGAACGCGCTCCGAAACATTTATTTGCAACTGCAGATGGCCGGTTTTTCGATCTCATCCGTCCTTATTCCTAGAACACCGCTGCTCCTGGGTGTCTTCGCGCCTCGCCGGCCTGGGCCGGCGGGGGCCTTTTCCATTGTCTTCCCTTGCGTGGCCGTGACTCCCCATGTCCAAGAAATCCCGTTCCAGGCTCTGGTTCCTGGTCCACAGTTGGCTTGCCCTGCCCATCTGGTTCTTCGTGTTCCTGGTGTGCATCACCGGCACCCTGGCGACCGTGAGCCAGGAGATCGTCTGGCTGACCGACCCGGCCGTGCGCGCCAATGCTCCGGATGGCGACGCCCAGCGCCTGGGCTACGACCAGGTGCTCGCGGCCATGGCCCAACAGCA
This sequence comes from Pseudomonas sp. NY15435, assembly GCF_048068295.1. NCBI lineage: Bacteria > Pseudomonadati > Pseudomonadota > Gammaproteobacteria > Pseudomonadales > Pseudomonadaceae > Pseudomonas > Pseudomonas sp. NY15435. The sequence continues at coordinate 6,025 of NZ_JBLUQA010000018.1, read as the reverse complement.
ACCGCAGGCCGCCGTGCGCATGATCAGCGCGCCCAGCGAAACGCATTTCGCGCTGCGGGTCAGCGTCACCTATCCGGACAGCGCCACCGCCATGCTCTACGTGAACCCGTACACCGGGCTCATCCAGGGCAAGATGCCGCTGTTCGACTTCCGCCAGTTCACCCGCGCGCTGCACGGTTGGTGGCTGGTGCCCTTCACCCATGGCTTCAGTTGGGGCTGGTACCTGGTGTCGCTGCTCGGCCTGCCGATGCTGGCCTCCCTGGTCACCGGGCTGGTGGTGTACAAGCGCTTCTGGCGCAGCTTCCTCAAGCCGACCCTGCGCCTGCGCCAGGGCGCGCGCATCTTCTGGGGCGACATGCACCGGCTGATGGGCATCTGGTCGATCTGGTTCATCGCGGTGATCTCCATCACCGGCACCTGGTTCCTGATCCAGGCGGTGCTCTACGACAACGCCATTTCCATCTCCAGCGAGGGTGTACCGAACATCATCCAGCGCGACAGCATTCCGCTGAGCGCCGACGGCAACGCCCCGCCGCGCATCGGCCTGGACGCCGCCGTGCTCGCCGCCCAGCAGCGCATTCCCGGCTTCGAGCCGACCTTCTTCCGCCTGCCCTCCAGCGCCTACGACCCAGTGACCATCTTCGGCAAGGCCTGGTACCCGTTGATGTTCGAAAGCGTCCAGGTGAATCCCTATGACGGCAACGTAGCCTCGACCCGCCTGCTGGGCGACCGCTCGGGCCTGGAGTTCGTCACCGAATCCATGCGCCCGCTGCACACCGGCGATTTCGGCGGCGTGTGGGTCAAGCTGATCTGGTTCGTGTTCGGCCTGATCCTCAGCATGATGGTGCTCAGCGGCCTGATGATCTGGAGCAAACGCACCCTGATCGCCACCGCGAAGGAACTGAAGAAGCAGAAAGCCCGCGACCGGATCACCGTCGCGACCACCCCGGAGACCAGCCAATGAGCGGCAACAGCAAGCTGCGCCGCCAGTGGCTGCGCTGGCGATTCCACCTCAGCGCCCTGCTGGTGCTGATCCCACTGGGCTTCATGCCCCACTACTTCCACGAGGCGAAACTCGACCGCGGCCTGCGGGGTCTGGGCGAACGCGAGATCGGCAACCTGCAGGTCGGCCCCTGGACCGCGCGCATGGCCGAATGGGAAGTGGGCGAGCCGGAAGACGAAGGCCGCGCCGGCTTCGTCAAGGCATTCACCCTGGCCTTCTGCGACAGCTGTTATCCACAGGTAAAGGCCGCCTACCTGCGCATCGGCCAGCCGCGCAGCCTGCGTGCGGCCGGCGGTCTGTTCTCCGGCGCGCCGTACCAGTTGTTCGCCGAGGTCACCATCCCGGCCCGAGTCACCCCGGCCGACCAGCTGTGGCTGACCGTGGAAGGCTGGGACGGAGCCGTGCACCAGGCACAGGTTCCTCTCGACAAGGCCTCGCCCTCGCTGGTGGCCTGGCTGGAAAAAACCCGGAGCAATCGATGAAAGCGATCCTCAACTGCAGCGCACTGCTGCTCGGCCTGGCGGCCAGCGCCAGCGCCCTGGCCCACGCGCCCTTCTGCGAATGCACGGCGCTGGATGCCGAGACCATCCGCTGCGTCGGCGGCTTCACCGACGGCAGCGCCGCGCCGGGCGTAACCCTGGACGTGATGCGCGCCGCCGACAACCAGGTGCTGCTGCCCGGCAAGCTCGGCGCCGACTCCAGCCTGACCTTCAAGCGCCCGGGCGAGGACTTCTACATCCTCTTCGACGTCGGGCCGGGGTATCAGGTTGAAGTCGAGCCCAGTGAAATTCGAGCGCTCTGATCGTCGCCGGCAGAAAGCGGCCCAGGATGGGATGGCGCGCCATGGCTGGCGCGCCCGCCCTCAGACCGCCGTCGACTCACCTGCCTGCGGCAGGATCAGTCGGTCGGGCACATGCCCCTGGCTCTTGCGCGCGAGCAGGTAGTACGCCAGCGCCGGCAAAAGCAGCCCGATCAGCCAGGAGATATCCACGCCACCGAGCTTCTCCACCAACGGGCCGCTGTAGAAACCGCTATCGATGAAGGGCATCTGCACCAGCACGCCGAAGCAGTAGACGCCGATACCGGTCCAGTTCCAGCGGCCGTAGCGGCCGTCGGGATCGGACAGCGCCGGGATGTCGTAGCGCTCGCGGGTAATGCAGTAGTAATCCACCAGGTTGATCGCGCTCCACGGCGTGAAGAACGCCAGCAGGAACAGCAGGAACGACTTGAACGCAGCGAGGAAGGAATGCTGCCCGGCCAGCGCCAGCACAGTGGACAGGCCGACGATGACCAGGACGAACAGCAGACGTTGCAGGTGCGTGACCTTCAACTGGCCACGGAAGCCGCTGATGATGGTGGCGATGCACATGAAGCTGCCGTAGGCATTCAATGTCGCGATGGTCACCTTGCCGAACGCCACGCTGAAGAACAGCGCCGCCGCCATCACACCGCTGGCGCCCAGACCCACTACATAGGCCACCGGCTGACCGGAGAACTCCTTGCCGGCCAATGCCGCAGCGAATACGCCGAGTACCATTGAGGTCTGGGAGCCGATCACCGAGCCCAGGCCCACCGCGAAGAAGGTCTTCGGCGACGAGGTTTCGCTGGGCAGGTAGCGCGAGTAGTCCGCCACGTAGGGCCCGAAGGCGATCTGCCAGGACGCCGCCAGGGAAACCGCGAGCAGGAAGGTATTCCAGGCGAAGTGGCGATTCTCCAGCAGCACGCCGATGTCGTTGACCGACAGCAGGCGCACGAACAGATAGGCGAAGGCGACGATGCCCAGCACGCTGGCGGCCTTGCCCAGCCAGTGGATCACCCGGTAGCCGCAGACCGTCACCGCGACGATCACCGCCGCGAACACCAGGATGCCGACGGTATCGCTGACATGCGCCAACTGGCCGATGGCCTGGCCCGCCAGCACCGTGCCGGTGGCGTTGAAGCCGACGTACATCACGCAAACCAGCACCAGCGGGATCACCGCGCCGAACACGCCGAACTGCACGCGGCTGGAAATCATCTGCGGCAGCCCGAGCTTCGGCCCCTGGGCGCCGTGCAAGGCCATTACCACGCCGCCGAATATCTGCCCGATAAGCAGGCCGATCAGCGACCAGAACACATCGCCGCCGAGCACCACTGCCAGCGCGCCGGTGACGATGGCGGTGATCTGCAGGTTGCAGCCAAACCACAGGGTGAACTGGCTGAACAGGCGACCGTGCCGTTCAGCCTTGGGGATGTAATCGATGGAGCGGGTTTCGATCAGGGACTTACCAGCCATGAAGCTTTCTCCTCGCGGCCGGGCGTGCACCCGGCCGCGCTGTTGTTGTTATGCACAGCGTTTCCTGATTCGCCGGGGCGGCAAGAGCGCCGCCCCGTACCTGCCGTCAATGGCGGGCGGCATCCAGCACGGCGCGGGAGATGATGATCTTCTGCACCTCGGAGGTTCCCTCGAAGATCCGCAGGATTCGCGCGTCACGCACGAAGCGCTCCAGCGGCAGATCGCGGATGTAGCCGTAGCCACCGTGCAGTTGCAGCGCGGCGTCAGTGATGAAGCCGCAGGCCTCGGCGGCGAACAGCTTGGCGGTGGCCGATTCGAGGCTGAAGCGCTCGCCGCTGTCACGCCGCGCGGCGGCCTGCTGGGTCAGCAGGCGTGCCGCCTGGAACTGCGCGTGCATATCGGCAATGCGCCACTGGGTGCCCTGGTAGGCCGACAGCGGCTTGGGCCCGATCTGCCGCTCGTCCACCCACTTCAGCGCGTACTCCATAGCGGCGCGGGCAATGCCCAGCGACATGGCGGCCACTTCCACGCGGCCGCGGTCCAGTACTTCCATGGCGGTACGGAAGCCCTGGTTTTCTTCGCCCAACAAGGCATCCGCCGGCAACCAGCAGTCCAGCGCCAGCTCGTAGATGGTGCTACCGCGCAGGCCCATGGTCTTTTCCGGGTTGGCGAAGGTCACGCCGGCGGTGCCCTTGGGAATCAGGAAGGCGCTGATGCCGCGGGCACCGGCTTCCGGATCGGTCTTGGCGTAGAGCACGATGAAATCGGCTTCGCGGGCGTTGGTGATGTAGTGCTTGCTACCGCGAATCCGCCAACCGCCGGTTTCGCGCACAGCGCGGGTGCGCATGTCCGCCGGGTTTGAACCGGCCGCCGGCTCAGTCAGGCCGAAGGCGCCGAGCAACTCACCGGAAGCGCAGCGTGGCAACCATTCCTGGCGCTGCTCTTCGGTAGCGCCGATGAGGATCGAGTCGGTGGCCAGGAAGTGCGCAGTCAGCGCCGACGCGGTGGAGGCGCAGGCCGCGGATACCGCTTCGACGACCCGGCTCATGGCCAGGCTGCCGATACCGAAGCCGCCGTAGGTTTCCGGCAGGTTGATGCCCATGAAGCCCAGCTCGCCGAGCGCCTGCAGGCTTTCGGCGCAGAAGACCTCTTCTTCGTCATAGCGCTGGGCGTTGGCGGCCAGCACGTCGCGGCAGACCCGCTCGGCGGAGTCGACAATGGCCAGTTCGGTGGCGTCGATTTCAAAGTTCATTGCACAGCTCCCGTTTTTTGCGTGAGGCCGAACGCGGCGTTGGCTTCGCCCAATTGGGGAGCGCGCGTCGTGGCGTGGGGCTTGCGCCCGTTGAAGTAGACCGGTTGCGGTACCAGCGGCGGCTGGTCATCGGCCGGCTGCACCAGCAGTTGGCGCACCTGCGCCTGCTCGCTGCCGGTGGCCTCGGCGAGGTTCCACACCGGCGAGGCTGGTACGCCGGCATCGAGCAGCAGATCGCAGGCCTGCTCGACACTGCGTTGGCGGGTCCAGGCCTCGATCTCGGCGCGCAGCGCCTGCTCGTTGCGGGTTCGCGAGGGGTCGTCGGCGAAGCGCGAATCCTCGGCCAGCTCGGCGCGGCCGATGCTTTCGCAGAAGCGCCGGAACAGCTTGTCGCTGGCCACCGCGATCACCACCAGACCATCGGCGGCGCGGTAGGTGTCGAACGGCGTCGACACCGGGTGACGGTTACCCACCAGACCCGGCGCCTTGCCGTGGGCGAACAGGTTGGACAGGCCGGTCATCTGCAGACTGACCAGCACGTCGAACATCGCCACGTCGATGTATTGCGCGCTGCTGCCCTGGTGCTCGCGGGCGAACAGCGCGCTGCTGATCGCCCACGCCGCGTAGACGCCGGCGCACAGGTCGCCGAGCGCTTCACCGCTGCGGGTCGGGCCGGTCTCGGGGAAGCCGCTGACGCTCATCAGCCCGGACATCGCCTGGGCGACGATGTCGTAAGCCGGGCGTCGCGACAGCGGGCCATTCTGGCCGAAGCCGGAAATGCTCGCGTAGATCAGCTTCGGGTTGTGCCGCGTGAGGCTATCGAAATCGATACCCAGGCGCTGGGTGACGCCGGGGCGGAAGTTCTCCACCACCACGTCGGCGTCGGCCACCAATTGATAGAAGCGCGCCAGGTCCTCCGGTGTCTTGAAGTCCAGTTCGACGCTGCGCTTGCCGCGGTTGATCAGGCCGAAATAGACGCTTTCGCCGTCCTTGAACGGGCCGAGGTGGCGGCTATCGTCACCGTGCCCGGGCACTTCGAACTTGATCACTTCGGCGCCGAGGTCGGCGAGCATCGCCGTGCAGTGCGGGCCGGCCAGCACGCGGCTCAGATCCAGTACGCGCACGCCGTTGAGCGGCTGCGGCGTAGGCAGTTCAGTCACATTGCTCATGCTCGATTCCTCAGCCGGTGATCATCGGCAGGTTCAGGCCCTGCTCCTTGGCACAATCAATCGCGATCTGGTAGCCGGCGTCGGCATGGCGCATTACGCCGGTGCCTGGGTCGTTGGTCAGGACGCGGGCGATTCGCGCGGCAGCCTCGTCGGTGCCGTCGCAGACAATCACCATGCCCGAGTGCTGGGAGAAGCCCATGCCCACGCCGCCGCCATGGTGCAGCGAGACCCAGGTGGCGCCGCTGGCGGTGTTCAGCAGGGCGTTGAGCAGCGGCCAGTCGGACACGGCGTCGGAGCCGTCGCGCATGGCTTCGGTTTCGCGGTTC
>NZ_JBLUQA010000017.1:0-113371 GCF_048068295.1 Pseudomonas sp. NY15435 | reverse complement strand
AAGCTCGCTCCTACAGAGAGGCGCCGGTGTTTCCTTGTAGGAGCGAGCTTGCTCGCGAACCGCACGGCAGCACGGCACGGCACGGAGCCAATCGCGGACGGAGTCCGCTCCTACGAAAGCCGGGTGCAGTTGATAGTCACACCGCGCGCCGCGGCAGCTCCACCACCACGCGCAACCCGCCCAGCTCACTGCCGTCCAGCTTCAGACTGCCACCGCAGGCCGCCGCGATATCCCGTGCGATGCCCAGGCCCAAGCCGTGCCCGGCGACCTGCTCATCCAAGCGCGTGCCGCGCTCCAGAACGCTGTCACGTTGATCCTCGGCGATACCGGGGCCATCGTCGTCCACGCAAAGCCGGTAAGTATCCGCGCCCTTCTCCACGGTCAACCGCACCTGGGCGTCGGCCCATTTGCAGGCGTTGTCCAGCAGGTTGCCGAGCATCTCCAGCAGGTCTTCCCGGTCATACGGCAAGCGCGTGGCAGGTGGCGCCTGCCAGTGGACGGCGAGGTGCTCGCCATGGATGAGCTTGAGCATGTCGCACAGGCTAGGCAGTTCGGCGTCGCAATCGAAGTGCGCGCCGGGCAGCGCCTCGCCCACCAGCCGCGCACGCCCCAGCTCGCGGGCCAGGCGCTGCTCGATCTGCTCCAACTGTTCCTGCAGGACCCGGCGCAACTCGGGGTGGTCGCGCAGCTCCTCGCGGTCTGCGAGGCTGATCAGTACAGCCAGCGGCGTCTTCAGCGCGTGGCCGAGGTTGCCCAGCGCATTGCGCGAACGGCGCAGGGTGTCCTCGGTGTGCTGGAGCAAATGGTTGATCTGCTCCACCAGCGGCTCGAGCTCGCGCGGCGCCTGGCTGTCCAGCTGGCTGCGCTGACCTTCCTGTAGCTGGGCGATCTGCTGGCGCACGCGCTCCAGCGGACGCAAGGCGCGGCGCACGGTGAAGCCCTGGAACACCAGGACCAGCAACAAGGCAAGCGCGCCGGCGCCCAGGCCGATGTTGCGCAGGCGATTGAAACTCTTGAGAACGGGCGTGTAATCCTGCGCAACGACAATGCTGAGCCTCTTGCCGTAGCGCTTGTAATCGCCGCGATAGACCAGCAGGCGCTGGCCTTCCGGGCCTTTCTCCAGCGACTTGGCCAGGCCCTTGTGCGAGGGCAGCTTCAGTTCGTTGTCCCACAGCGAGCGCGAACGCCAGGTCTGGTCGTCGAAGCGGATGACGAAGTAGCGCCCGGAGAACAGCCGCTCATAGGCCGCATCGACGCGCTGGCCGTCCAACTGCAACCCAGCCGGACCTCGGGTGATTCCCACCAGCAGGCTTTCCGCCTCGTCCTGCAGCCCATTCACCAGGTAGCGACGCAAGCCCTGGTCGAACAGCCAGAGCCCCGCCTGGGCCAGCACCAGGCCAACCACCACCAGCACTACGCCGAGCCCGAGTCCGAGTCGGCGCTGGATCGACATCAACGGGCAATACCATTGCCGGTGAAGCGATAACCTTGGCCACGACGGGTCTCGATGATCTCGCGGCCCAGCTTGCGGCGCAGGTGGTTGATGTGCACTTCGATGACATTGGAGTCACGCTCGGTCTCGCCGTCATACAGGTGCTCGGCCAGGTGCGACTTCGACAGCAACTGGCCGGGGTGCAGCATGAAGTAACGCAGCAGGCGGAACTCGGCGGAGGTCAGGTCAACTTCCTTGCCGCCCTGCTGCACGCACTGGCGCGATTCGTCCAGGCTCAGGCCGGCCACTTCCAGCTGGCTCTGGTTGGCCAGCCCGCGGGCGCGGCGCAGCAGCGCCTGGATGCGCAGCAACAGCTCCTCGGGATGGAACGGCTTGGTCAGGTAATCGTCGGCACCGGCTTTGAGTCCATCTATGCGTTCAGCCCAGGAGCCGCGCGCGGTGAGAATCAGTACCGGAATCGAAAGCCCCATGCCGCGCCACTCCTGCAACACGTCCAGCCCTGGGCGGCCCGGCAGGCCGAGGTCTAGGATCACCAGGTCGTAAGGCTCGCTGGCGCCCTGCACGGCGGCATCACGACCGTCGGCCAGCCAGTCCACCGCGTAGCCCTGCCGGGTGAGGGTCGCCAACAGTTCATCGGCCAGGGGTACATGGTCTTCCACCAGCAGCAGGCGCATCAGTCGTCTTCCTTATCCTTGAGGATGCGGCCATCGCGGGCATCCAGTTCCAGTTCGCGCACCACACCGTCAACGGTCAGCAACTCCACTTCATAAATGTAGTTGCCGTGCTCCTTTTCCAGCTCGGCTTCGAGCAGTCGCGAGCCGGGGTAGCGGCTCAGCGCAGCGGGGAGGATTTCCTCGAAGGGGCGGATTACCCCTTCCTTGCTCAGGCGCAGGGCTTCGTCCTGGCTGAGGTCATGGGCCTGCGCGACGCCGGCAATGGCGGCGAGCGCCAGGCCGAGCAGCGCCACGCGCGGCAGAACGGTCTTCATCAGTCATCCTGGTGATCGGTGAGGACTTCGCCGGTGACCGCATCCAGCTCGACATCCCACTTCACGCCCTGGGCGTCCTTGATGTCGACCTTGTACAGATAGCGGCCATGTTCCAGCTCGAGCTCGCTATCGTACACCGAACCACCGGCATGCTTGGCCAGCGCGGTGCGGTTGAGCTCCTCGAAGTTGCGGATGGTGCCCGCATCGCGCAGACGCAGCGCTTCGTCCGGGCCGATGTCGTGGGCTGTAGCGACGCCGGCGCCCAGCAGCAGCGCGGAGAGCGTTGTCAGGATCAGCAGCCATTTCATGAGCTTACCTCGTCAGAATTTCACTGCTGTCAGATTAAGGTGAAGGACTTAATTGAAGCTGAATCAGCAAAGATCATTCACCCGGTGAAGTATCCTTGTTCCTGGCATACAGGCTCTATAATCGCGGCCTGCCACAGCGAGATCCGCATGACCGCCATCCTGATCAAGACATCCGCCCTCACCCTCAAGGCCGGAAGCCGCGCGCTCCAGCGCATTCGCGAACGGGGGTTGGTCCCTGCCGATGTAGGAATCCTTCCCGGTGCCGCTGGCGGCCCGAAGGCGCTCGGCATCCAGGGCCTGGACCTCGCCCTGTTCGGTGAGTGGCTGCCGCGCGCACCGCGCGAACGCTCGCTGATCGGTGCTTCCATCGGCTCCTGGCGCTTCGCCAGCGCCTGCCTGCCCGACCCGGCCGAAGGCATTCGCCGCCTGGGCGAGCTCTACACCCAGCAACGCTTCGCCCGTAATGCGGGCATCAGCGACGTATCGAAAAGCTGCGCGAAGATGCTCGACGACCTGCTCGATGGCCACGACGCCAGCGTGCTGGACAACCCCTGGTACCGCCTCAACGTGGTGGTGGTGAAGAGCCATGGCCGCCTTGCGCAGGACGGCAAGACCAGCCTCGGCCTCGGGCTGGGCGCAGTGATCCGCGACAACCTGGTCGGCCGCCGCCACCTGCACCGGCACTTCGAACGGCTGATCATCCACGACGCCCGCCGCGCGCCACCGCTGGAGGCGCTGTCGGACTTCCCCTCGCGCTACCTGCACCTGGACCTGGCCAACCTGCGCCATGCCCTGCTCGCTTCCGGCTCCATACCCATGGTCATGGAAGGCGTGCGCGACATTCCCGGCGCCGGCCCCGGCACCTATCGCGACGGTGGACTGCTGGACTATCACCTGGACCTGCCCTACCAGCCCGAAGGTGTAGTGCTCTACCCGCACTTCACCGACAAGGTCATCCCCGGCTGGTTCGACAAGGGCCTGCCCTGGCGCCGTGGCGACGCCGGTCGCCTGCAGGATGTGCTGTTGCTCGCCCCGTCCAAGGACTACCTGGCGCGCCTGCCGCACAACAAGTTGCCGGACCGCAAGGACTTCCACCGCTACGTCGGCGACGACGCCGGCCGCGAGCGCTACTGGCGCAAGGCAATGGACGAAAGCCGGCGGATGGGCGACGAGTTCCTTGAGCTGGCGGACAGCGGCAAGCTGGGCGAGCGCCTGCAGCCGCTCTAGGCATATCCCGCCACCGGCAGTTCGCGAGCAAGCTCGCTCCTACCAGAGCGTTCCGCAGTTACCGGCGCGCGTAGGAGCGGACTGCGTCCGCGATCTTGATCGGCGGCTCCGTTGCCAACCCTGGGCGTTGGTCTACCCGTCGCAGCCAACAGCGGCAGCCCTACCCCGGCTGCCCATCCAGGCGCGGCTTCCAGAACATCGGGCCGTAGTGCCAGGCGAACAGCAGGAACGCCACCACCCAGCACGCCGCCGCGATGCTCAAGCCTTCCAGCGGCCACCAGATCACCAGCAACACCCGCGCGACAACACCCAGGTTGAGCAGCGCGAAAGCCCAGGACATCACTTTCGGCGGTTGCAGCGGCCGGCCGGTATGGCCAAGGCTTACTCGAGCGATCATCGCCAGAATCAGGCCGCCGACGCCGCCCACGGTAAGCATGTGGATCGCCAGGCTGACGTTGAAGGTCGGCGCGAAGTTCCACAGCGCCATGCCCGCCGGGGCCAGCAGCATCCACAGGTAGGCCAGGTGGAGCGACCAGAGCAGCGGCACACCCCAGTAGTCCTTGTCGTACCAGCGCCACAGGCGGATCAGGTGCCCCGCCGCCAGCGCGGCGAACAGCATGCCCATCAGCGGGTGCGGGTTCAGGCCAAAACCGGCAGCGCTCAGCACCGCCACCAGCATGGTGCCGCCGAGCAACGAATTGTCCAGCCAGTTCCAGGCCGGCACCTGGGCGGTGCGGCCCAGCCCACGCTGGGTGAAGAAGGGAATCACACGACCACCGATCAGGCCCATCAACGCCGCCACCAGCCACAGCGCACCCAGTGCACCACCGCGCTGCCAGCCATCGTTGCCGGTCCACACGCCTGCCATCACCAACGCATCGGCGAGAGTGAGCAGGCTCAGTACCGCAATGATCGGGTAGTTACGCTTCTGGCGAACCTGCCACAGGCTGCGGCCAATGAAGAAAGCCAGCGCTGGCATGAACGCCAGCTCCAGCGCGGTAACCAGCCATAGCGGCGCGCCGACGAGCCAGCCAACCCGCGCCGCCAGCCAGACCAGCGACAACACCATCAACGGCTTGCCGCTGACGCCGGGGCGCCCGGTCCAGGTCTGCACCGCAGTCAGCAGGAAGCCGGCGATGATCGCCGCGGCAAAGCCGAAGAGCATTTCATGGCGGTGCCAGGCCAACCAGCCACCAAGCGGTTGCCAGGCCGGCAGCACACCGAGCAGCACGGCCGCCCAGGCTGCGATGGCGATTAGCGCGAACACCGCGCCGCCGAGGAAGAACGGGCGGAAGCCCAGCCGCCACAGGGGCGGAATCGTCAGCAGAGCCTTTCGATCAACCAGCAACACAGCAAGCCTCCCAGCCTTCCTTGCGCATCTGATGTTGGGCTACCAGCCGCAGCACATAGCCCAGCTTCAATAGTGTCGGGCCGAGGATGGTGAAGGCATGCGCTGCGACAACGCTTTGCAGGTTCAACTGGCCATCGACGAAATAGGCTCCCACGATTCCCAGCAGCAGTAACACGAGACCGCCGGTCAACAGCGACCAGGACATCGACAGATTGCGTTGCGGGCAAGCGAAAAGACTTTCCATCACACACCTCCTCGGGTTGCGCCGACCCGCCACCGGGCCGGCGCTCAGGTTCAGGCCTCCAGCGCGCTGGCCGGGCCAAAGAACTCGTAGTAGGACTGTTGCTCGGGCACACCGATCTCGCGCAAGTGACGCTTCACCTGGGCCATGAACGGCTTGGGACCCAGGAAGTAGGCTTCCAGGTCGCGGTCCTGCGGCAGCCAGTCGGCCAGCAGCTCGCGGCTGAGGAAGCCTTCGACGTGGGACTCGTCCTGCGCGCGCGGCTCGCTGTAGCAGAAGTAGTGCTTGAGCTGCGGATGCGCTTTGGACTGCGCCTCGACCCACTCGCGGAACGCGTGCACACCGCCGTGGCGGGCGCAATGGATGAAGTGCACCTCGCGACCGGACTCCAGTGCCGGCTTGAGCATCGCCAGCGCCGGGGTGATGCCGACGCCGGCAGTAATCAGCACCAGCGGCTTGTCGCCGGCGCGCAGGACGAAATCGCCCGCCGGCGGGAACAGGTCCAGCTCATCGCCCACGTTCAGGCGATCGTGCAGGTAGTTGGAAACCTTGCCTTCGGGTTCGCGCTTCACGCTGATGCGGTACTCACGGCCGTTTGGCGCGTCTGACAGCGAATAGGTGCGGCGCGCTTCCTCACCGCCGATTTCCAGCGACAGACCGATGTACTGGCCAGGCTGGAAGTCCAACAGCGGCTCGCCATCCAGCGGCTGTAAGTAGAAGGAAGTGATTTCCTCACTCTCGACGTCCTTGCGCGCAATGCGGAAGCGCCGCGCGCCACGCCAGCCGCCGCGCTGCTCGGCATTCTGCTGGTACACCGACTCCTCGGCGCCGATCAGGATATCGGCCAGTTGGCCGTAGGCGGCGGCCCAGGCATCGATGACTGCCTGGGTGGCAATCTCCTCGCCGAGGACTTCGCGGATCGCACGCAGCAGGCAACTGCCAACGATCGGGTAGTGTTCCGGCTGGATCTGCAGGGCGACGTGCTTGTTGACGATCTTCGCCACCAACGGGCCGAGCTGCTCCAGCTCATCGATATGGCGCGCATACATCAGCACGCCATTGGCCAGTGCGCGGGGCTGGTCGCCGGATGCCTGGTGCGCCTGGTTGAACAGCGGACGAACTTCCGGGTACTCGCTGAGCATCATCTTGTAGAAGTGCTGGGTCAGGGTCTCTCCGCCGGTCTCCAGCAGCGGGACAGTGGCCTTGACCAGGGTACGGTGTTCGTTGGACAGCATGTGGATCTCCTCGGGTTTGCCAGACAGTGAGTGGGGCTGCCTGTGCTTGCTACGGGAGATACTTCAGAAAGCGTGCCAAACCGGGAGTCCAGTATTTACGGGCCCTTTGAGAGAACATGAGTCATAATGACCCTTAATCACTCTGGTCAAAACGACTCCATCGAGGTCAATATGACTCGCAACCCACTATTGGCCACCCTCCTTCCGCTGGTCGCCGACCTGTCTCGCGAGCTGCCGGAAAGCGAACGCTACCGCCGCCTGCTCGAAGCCCTGCGCGGCCTGCTGCCGTGCGACGCTACCGCCCTGCTGCGCCTGGAGGGCGACCAGCTGGTGCCACTGGCTGTCGATGGCCTGAGCCCAGACACCCTCGGCCGCCGCTTCAAGATCAGCGAGCATCCGCGTTTGCGCGCGCTCATCGAACATCCCGGCCCGACGCATTTCGCCGCCGACTGCGGCCTGCCGGACCCGTATGACGGGTTAGTGGAGGGTTTACACGGTCATCTGGAAGTCCATGACTGCCTGGGCTGCCCGCTGCTGGTGGACGAACAGCCCTGGGGCCTGCTGACCCTGGATGCGCTGGACCCGGAACGATTCTCCACCGGCGACCTAGACAACCTCGAAGCCTTCGCCAGCCTCGCCGCCGCCACGGTGAAGGCGAGCCAGCGCATGACCGACCTGGCCCTGCGTGCCGAGCAAGAGCAGCAGCGCGCCGACGCCTACCAGCGCGCCTCCGGCGACCAACCCAGGGAATTGATAGGCCAGAGCAAGGCGCACCAGGCGCTGATGGGTGAAATCCAGGTGGTGGCTGGCAGCGACCTGAGCGTGCTGATTACTGGCGAGACCGGCGTCGGCAAGGAACTGGTCGCCCAATCGATTCATGCCAACTCGCCGCGCCGCACCCAGCCGCTGATCAGCCTGAACTGCGCGGCGTTGCCGGAAACGCTAGTGGAAAGCGAACTCTTCGGTCACGTGCGCGGCGCCTTCTCCGGCGCCGTGGGCGAACGCCGTGGCAAGTTCGAGCTGGCCGATGGCGGAACCCTGTTCCTCGACGAAGTGGGCGAGCTGCCACTGGCGATCCAGGCCAAGCTGCTGCGCGTACTGCAGAGCGGCCAGTTGCAGCGCCTGGGCTCGGACCGCGAACACCACGTCGACGTGCGCCTGATCGCCGCCACCAACCGCGACCTCGCCGAGGAAGTCCGCGCTGGCCGCTTCCGTGCCGACCTCTACCATCGCCTGAGCGTCTATCCCCTGCGCGTTCCGCCCCTGCGCGAGCGAGGCAACGACGTGTTGCTGCTGGCGGGCTATTTCCTCGAGCAGAACCGCCCACGCCTGGGCCTGCGCAGCCTGCGCCTGACCCGCGAAGCCCAGGCTGCACTGATCGGCTACGCCTGGCCTGGGAATGTACGCGAGCTGGAACACCTGATCGGCCGGGCCTCGCTCAAGGCTCTGGCGAATCACTCGCAGCGCTCACGCATCCTCAGCCTGGGCGTCGAGGATCTCACCCTGAACGCCCTGCATAACGGCACGTCCGATGCGGGCGCCAGCGAGGTCGAGAACAACGAAGACACCGCGCTGAGTGGCGAACTGCGCCCGGCAACGGACGCCTTCCAGCGCCGCCTGATCAGCCAGAGTCTGGAACGCCACCAGGGCAACTGGGCGGCCGTGGCGAGAGAGATGGGCCTGGACCGAGCCAACCTCAACCGCCTGGCGAAGCGCCTGGCGATCAAGTGAGCCGCTGGCCGGATCGGCCGGCCCGCCGGGGACGATAGTGATAGACTAGGCGCCCATTTTCCGGCCGGCCCGCTCCAGGACCGGCAATCGTCACAGAGCACGCTACTTTGGAATTGTTCAAGGAATTCACCTTCGAATCCGCCCACCGCCTGCCCCACGTTCCCGCCGGGCACCAGTGCGGTCGTCTGCATGGCCACTCCTTCCGGGCCGCCATCTACATCGAGGGCGAGGTCGACCCGCATACCGGCTGGATTCGCGATTTCGCCGAGATCAAGCAGATCTTCAAGCCAATCTACGACCAGCTCGATCACAACTACCTGAACGACATCCCCGGCCTGGAAAACCCCACCAGCGAGAACCTCTGCCGCTGGATCTGGCAACAGCTCAAGCCGCTGCTGCCGGAGCTGTCCAAGGTGCGCGTACATGAGACCTGCACCAGCGGCTGCGAATACCGCGGCGACTGATGCGTAGTGAATGAAAAAAGCCGGCTGACGCCGGCTTTTTTCATTCAGAACAGCCCCATCTGCCGGTCGACCAGCGCGCTGAAGTCATCCTCCACGAAAGGCAGGATGGCGTCGGCAATCGGCTGAAGCTGGCGGCTGACGTAGTGGTCGTAGTCGATCGGCGAAGCGAGCGTTTCCAGCGGTTCCGGGCCGTTGACCGTGATCACGTAGCTGATCCAGCCACCGCGCTGGTACTGGCGCGGGCGTCCCTGGCGCTCGTTGTAGTCGTCGGCGATCCGAGCGGCGCGCACATGGGGCGGCACGTTGCGCTCGTAGTCGCCGAGCTGGCGGCGCAAGCGCTTGCGGAAGATCAGCAGGTCATCCTGCTCGCCGGCCAGCGTGCGGTTCACGTAGTCGCGGACGTAATCGCGATACGGCTGGCGCTGGAAGATGCGCAGATACAGCTCCTGCTGGAATTGCTGGGCCAGCGGCGACCAGTCGGTGCGCACGGTTTCCAGGCCCTTGAAGACCATTTCGTCACTGCCGTCGGCGCGCCGCACAAGGCCCGCGTAGCGCTTCTTGCTGCCCTCTTCCGCCCCTCGGATGGTCGGCATCAGGAAACGCCGGAAGTGCCGCTCGAACTGAATTTCCAGCGCGCTTTCCAGGCCGTATTCACCGCGCAGGTGCTCGACCCACCACTGGTTGACGTGGCTCACCAATGAACGGCCGATTTCGGCGGCTGCATCCTCGTCGTGGGCACGACCGAGCCAGACAAAGGTGGAGTCGGTGTCGCCGTAGATCACCCGGTGGCCCTGCGCTTCTATCAGTTCGCGAGTGCGCCGCATGATCTCGTGGCCGCGCATGGTGATGGACGAGGCCAGGCGCGGATCGAAGAAGCGGCAGCCGCTGGAGCCCAGCACGCCATAAAAGGCGTTCATGATGATCTTCAACGCCTGGGACAGTGGCGCGTTGCCGTCGCGCTTGGCGGCGTCGCGGCCCTGCCAGACGCGTTCGACGATCGCCGGCAGGCAGTGCTGGGTGCGCGAGAAGCGCCCTCCGCGGAAGCCTGGAATCGACGCTTCGTCGGACGGGTCGTTCAACCCCTCGACCAGACCCACCGGGTCGATCAGGAAGGTGCGGATGATCGACGGGTACAGGCTCTTGTAATCCAGCACCAGCACCGACTCGTAGAGCCCTGGCCGCGAATCCATGACGAAGCCGCCGGGGCTGGCTTCCGGTGCCTTGCCGCCGAGGTTAGGGGCGACATAGCCCAGCCGGTGCATCGGCGGCAGGTACAGGTGCGTGAAGGCCGCCACCGAGCCGCCGCTGCGATCGGCCGGCAGCCCGGTGACGCTGGCGCGCTCCAGCAGGAAGTCGAGGATGCGGGTCTTGTCGAAGATGCGCGTGACCAGCTCGCAGTCCTTGAGGTTGTATTTCGCCAGTGCTGGCTTGTCCTCGGCGAAGCGACGGTCGATCTCGGCCATGCGGTCGTAGGGGTTGTCGATGGACTTGCCCTCGCCCAGCAGTTGCTGGGAGACGCTTTCCAGGCTGAACGACGGGAAGCTCCAGAACGCCGAACGCAGCGCTTCGATGCCGTCGATGATCAGCCGCCCCGCTGCAGCCGCAAAGTAGTGATTGGACGATGCGTGCTGCCGCCACCCCATCTCGTCGCCGCCACGCCCAAGGCGTAACGGGATTTCCAGGCGCTTGGAGTGTTCCTGCAGCACGCGCAGGTCGAACTGCACCAGGTTCCAGCCGATGATGGCGTCGGGGTCGTGCTCGGCCAGCCACTGATTGAGGCGTTCGAGAATCTGCGCCCGGCTGTCGCAGTACTCAAGGTCGAAATCCCGCTCGCCATCGACACCATTGGCCGGGCCGAGCATGTAGACCTGGCGCTGCCCGCAGCCCTCCAGGGCGATGGAATAGAGGTCGCCACGGATGTTGGTTTCGATGTCCAGCGACACCAGCTTGAGCTTCGGCCGATAGTCCGGCGCCGGGCGCAGCTGGGCATTCAGCACGTTGCCGACAGCATCCGTATCACCGCTGAAGACTACTGGTGCAGTGATGAAGCGCTCCATCAGGTAGCGCTCGGGCGGGCGAATATCCGCTTCGAAGACCTCGACGCCAGCCTCGCGCAGGCGCTTCTCCACGTTCATCAATTGGCGATGCTGCTGGCAGTAGAGGCCCAGCACTGGGCGATTCTGGAAGTCGCGCAGGCCCAGCGGGCGCAGTTCGGCGCCGCGCTCGCCGGCCAGCAGCTTCTCGGCACGGGCGCGCTGTTCGGCCGGCACGAAGGCCACAGAGGTCTGCGGCGGCAATAGCACATGCCGCGGCCCGTCATCGGTGGCCAGCCAGAAACCCACCTCGGTGCCTTCGGGCGTATCCCGCCAATGTCGCGTCAGGACGAAACCCTGCCTTGCCTCCACGCTCTAACCACCCGTCAGTCGATTCATGCCGACATTCTACCGGTCCGCCTCAGGATTCGTTGCAAGGCATGTAAATCCGACCGATGCGTTTGACGCACGCCCCGCGTCTGCCCAAGCTAGCGGGCTTTCGTTTGCCTGCCAGGACTCGCCCGTGACCGATTTGTCCCGCCACTGGACCCGCCCTCTCCTCGCCACCCTGTGTTTCACCACCCTGCTTTCCGGCTGCGGCCTGTTCGGCAAGAAGCCCGAAGAGGCGCAGACGCCCACCTATTCCAAGGCCGACTGGTCGGACCTGCCGCAGACCGCCGACAGCGACGTGCTGCAAGGCTTCAGCGCCTGGCGTTCGGCCTGCACAGTGCGCCTGAAGAAGGATGACATCTGGGCCGAACCCTGCGCCGCCGCGGCGAGCGTGCCGGCTTCGGCCCCGGCGGTCCGTCAGTTCCTGCAGGACCACCTGCAGCCCTTCCAGCTGCGCTCTGGCGAAGGCAGCAAGAATGGCTTGATCACCGGTTACTACGAGCCCGTCTACCGCGGCAGCCAGCAGCGCGACGCCACGCACACCGTGCCGGTCTATGGCGTGCCCAAGGACCTGGTGACCGTGGCGCTGGACAGCGTCTACCCGGAACTCAAGGGCAAGCGCCTGCGCGGCAAGCTCGAGGGCAATACCCTGGTGCCCTACGCCGATGCCGCCGGCATCCGCCGCGATGGGGTCAATGCGCCCGTGCTCGCCTGGCTGCCCGATCAGATGGACCTGCAATTCCTGCAGATCCAGGGTTCCGGCCGCGTGCAGCTTGCCTCCGGTCGCCAGCTGCGCCTGGGCTACGCCGACCAGAACGGCCGGCCGTACAAGCCGGTGGGCCGCTGGCTGGTGGAACAGGGTGAGCTGAGCAAGGAAGAAGTCAGCATGGCGCGCATCCGCGACTGGGCCCGCGCCCACCCGCAGCGCGTCGACGAGCTGCTGGCGAGCAACCCCAGCTACGTGTTCTTCAGCCAGCGCCCGGACAGCAACGAGGGCCCGCGCGGCTCGCTGAACGTGCCGCTGACGCCCGGCTACAGCGTGGCCATCGACCGCAAGGTGATCCCGCTGGGCAGCCTGATGTGGCTCTCCACCACCCGCCCGGACGGCGCGCCGGTGGTACGCCCGGTAGCCGCCCAGGACACCGGCGGCGCCATCGTCGGGGAAGTGCGCGCGGACCTGTTCTGGGGCACCGGTGACGCAGCGGGCGAACTGGCCGGCCACATGAAACAGGATGGCCAGCTCTGGCTGCTGTGGCCCAAAGGCGCGAAGCTGCCGGGGGCGTCCTGATCACTGGAGTCGGCTTTCCGTAGGAGCGAGCTTACTCGCGAATGACTTCGCAGCGGACGCGTTCGCGAGCAAGCTCGCTCCTAAAGGCCAGTCTGGCCCTGGCGGAACTGCCCCGGTGTCATCCCGCTCCAGCGGCGGAAAGCCTTGGCGAAGGCGCTCTCGTCCGAGAACCCCAGGCGCTCGGCCACCTCACCCAGGCGTGAGGACTCACGCAGCAGTTGCTCGGCCATGCCATGCAGAACCTGCTCGCGCAGCAGCTTGAAGCTGGTGCCCTCGTCGGCCAATTTGCGGTTGAGGTGGCGCCCGCTGAGTTCCAGTTGCTCGGCCACCTTTTCCTTGCCCCATCGCGGGTTCTGCCGCAACAGCTGCTGTACGCGAGCGGCCAGGCTTTGCGCGCCGAGCCGTTCGAGTTGAGCGTCGGCCAGCGCACGCAAATGCTCGCGCATCAGGGCGTTGGCCTGGATCAGCGGCACCTCGAGATCGACCACGGAGAAGCTCAAGGCGTTCTCGGCACTCTCGAAGGTCACCGGGCACTGCAGCACCTCGACATAGCGCGCGCGCTCGCCCCGTGGCCGATGACTGAGTGTCAGTTCCTGCGGTTTGACGCGATCACCGGTGATCCAGCGGGTCAGGTGAACGAGGCTGGCCAGCGCTGCCTCCACACGTTCCTCGCGCCGCACGGCATAGCTTGGCCGATAGACCAGGCGCACCTGCGTTGCGCTCTGCTGGCGCTGGAACTCACTGCCCTCGGCGATGATCGGGTAGTACTCGAGCAAGGCGTCCAGCGCCTCGCCATAGTGTTCGCAGCTCATCAACAACGCGCCGACCATATCCAGATGGCCGACCTGCAGCGCACTGCCCAGGCGCAGGCCCAGCAGCGGGTCGCCTGACGCGGCGCAGATGGCTTCCCAGAAGGCGTCCTGGCGTTGCAGGGGAATGCGCGGCACCAGGCTGGCTGCCTGCAGATCGGCAGGCACCGGCAGCCCCAGGCGCTGGGCAGCCTGCAGGATACCCTGGGCGTAATGGACGGTAATGGTGTGCGGCATGGTCCCGAATTAACCGGTGAAGGTCCCGATTGAGCCGTTACCGGGCGGCAAGGCTCCCCTATGCTTGCCAATTACAACGATAAATTCAAACAAGAGTCGCCTTGCATGCCTAATCCCACCGGAGCCGCGCCCGTGCCGCCGGCTGCAGTCCGTTCGCCATTCCCCGTGATCCGGCGGGAGAACGGCGATGCCTGAGGTCCATCTCGAGTTCTCCGGCAGTTCGATGATCGCGCTCAACGCCATCATCGCCCTGATGATGTTCGGCGTATCGCTGGAACTGCGCCGCGACGACTTCACCCGCATCCTGCGCCAGCCCAAGGCGCCGGTGATCGGCATGCTGGTGCAGTTCCTGCTGCTGCCCGCCGCCACCTGCCTGCTGACCATCGCCCTGCCCATCGATCCGGAACTGGCGCTGGGGATGATCCTGGTGGCGACCTGCCCCAGCGGCACCTTTTCCAACATCATGACCTGGATGGCGCGCGGCAACGTCGCGGTGTCGGCCAGCGTCACCGCCGTGTCGGGGCTGAGCGCGGGCATCTTCACGCCACTGAACTTCGCCCTCTATGCCGGCCTGAACCCCGCGACCCGCGACCGTCTCACGCAGATCCACATCGACCCGCTGGAACTGGTCGGCGTGGTGGTGCTGGTGCTGATCCTGCCGATGCTGCTGGGCATGGCCCTGGGCAAGCACAGGCCACAACTGGCGCGGCGCCTGGAGAAGCCCATGCGGCAGCTGTCGCTGCTGGTGATGCTGGGTTTCGTTGGCATGGCCTTCGCCAAGAACTTCCAGCAGTTCATGGCCTACTTCCACCTGTTCTTCTGGCTGGTCCTGCTGCTCAATGGCACGGCGCTGCTGCTGGGCTACACCTGCGCGCGACTGTGGAAGCTGCCGGACGCCGACGTGCGCGCGGTGACCCTGGAAAGCGGTATTCACAACTCCGCACTGGGCATGGCGCTGATCCTCACCTTCTTCCCACAGGCCGGCGGCATGCTGCTGATCGCGGCGTTCTGGGGCTGCTGGCAACTGTTCTCCGGGCTGGTCCTGGCGCAACTCTGGGCGCGCCGCGAACCTCGCGCAGCCGTTGTGGCGGCACCATGAACGCACCCGCCATCGCCCTGGGTGGCTTCATCCTGCTGGCCTACACCCTGGAAGCCATCACCGGCTTTGGCAGCGTGGTGATCGCCCTGTCCCTCGGCGCGCTGCTGATGCCCATCGAGACATTGCTGCCGATCCTCGTGCCGCTAAACATCGGCATGACCGGCTACCTGTGCTGGCGCCATCGCCGGCTGATCGACACCCGTCTGCTGCTGCGCACCGTGCTACCGGGAATGCTCATCGGCATGCTGATCGGCTACCTGCTGCTACCGCACCTGGACCCGCAGCCGCTCAAGCGCGGCCTCGGCGTGCTGATCCTCTGGTTCGCCGGCCGCGAACTGTGGCGCCTGCGTGCCAGTGCACCGGAGCGCGGCCGTACGCCGAACTGGGTGGTTCGCCTGGCCACCGGCGCTGCGGGCGTCTGCCACGGCCTGTTCGCCTCTGGCGGGCCATTGTTGGTCTATGCGCTCGCCACGCGCCCGCTGGACAAGACCCGCCTGCGCGCCACGCTGGTCTGCGTCTGGTTCACCCTCAACGGCCTGCTGACCCTCGCCTTCCTGCTCGACGGCCGCCTGCGCCCGGCACTGCCCCAGGTGCTCGCCTACGCGCCCCTGCTGCTGCTCGGCGTGTGGTTGGGCGAGCGCCTGCACCACCGTTTCGAGGAACGCCATTTCCGCCTCGCCATCCACTGCCTGCTGCTGGTCAGCGGCGTCCTGCTGCTGTCGCCCTGGAGCCTCCTGTGAGCTACGACATCATCATCAAGAACGGCCTGTACTTCGACGGCAGCGATGCCCCCGGCAGCCTGCGCCACGTCGGCATCAAGGACGGTCGCATCGACACCCTGAGCGTCAGCCCTCTGGACGAGAGCGGCTGCCCGGAAATCATCGACGCCAGCGGTCGCTGGGTGACGCCGGGCTTCCTGGAAATTCACTCGCACTACGACGCCGAAGCGATTGCCGCGCCGGCGTTGAAAGAATCGGTGCGGCATGGCGTGACCACTGTGTCGGTGGGTTCCTGCTCGATCAGCATGGTGCTGGGCGAGGCCGAGGACTGCTCTGACCTGTTCACCCGCGTCGAAGCCGTGCCCCGCGAGCAGGTCCTGCCGATCCTGCGCGACAAGCGCACCTGGAAGGACGCCAAGGGCTATCGCGCCTTCTACGACCAGCAACCGCTGGGACCGAACCTCTGCTCCTTCCTCGGCCATTCCGAGCTGCGCGTGACGGTGATGGGCCTGGAGCGCGCCATCAGTGGCGCCAAGCCCACCGAAACCGAATTGCAACGCATGGAGGAGCTACTGGAACAGGCGCTGGACGCCGGCTGCTTCGGCCTCTCGGTAATGACCACGCGCCTGGACAAGATGGACGGCGACCGCGCCTGGTCCAGCCCGCTGCCCTCCACCTTCGCCAGCTGGAAGGAATTCTCCCGCCTGTTCGCCGTGCTGCGTCGGCGCAACGCGCTGATGCAGGGCGCGCCCAACGCGGTCACCAAGATCAACGTATTCGCCTTCCTCTACCAGGCCCACGGCTGGTTCCGCCGACCGCTGAAGTGCTCGATGCTCACCGCGCTGGACCTGAAATCCCAGCCCTTCATGCACCGCATCACCCGCGCCTCCGGCTGGGTCGCCAACCGCCTGCTGCGCGGCCGCTACCGCTGGCAGACCCTGCCCGCGCCCTTCGTCGTGCGTATCGAAGGCTTGAACATGAACGGCTTCGAGGAGTTCGGCGCCGGCGAAGTGCTGCGCGACATCAAGGACCCGGATGAGCTCTACACGCGCATCCAGGACCCGGCCTTCCGCGAGCGCTTCAAGAAAGACATCAAGGCCACCCTCAGCCTTGGCCTGTGGCACCGCAACCTGTCCGACTGCTGGGTGCGTGAATGCCCGGACGCATCCCTGGTGGGCCGCAACTTCGAGGACATCGGCCGCGAGCGTGGGCTGGACCCGGTGGACGCCTTCTTCGAGCTGGCCGGCCAGTACCGCAACGAGCTCAAATGGACCACCTGCTACGGCAACCACCGCCCGCAGATCATGGGCAAACTGCTGGCCAGCCCCTGGACCCAGCCGGGCTTCGCCGACTCCGGCGCGCACCTGGCATCCCACGCGCAGTACAACTTCCCGCTGCGCATGCTCAAGTACGTGCGCGATGCCCAACTGGCCGGCGAAAGCTTCATGGACACAGGCCGCGCGGTACACCGCCTGACTGGCGAACTCGCCGACTTCGCCGGGATCGACGCCGGCTATATCCGCGTCGGCGACCGCGCCGACCTGGTGGTGGTCAACCCGGCCGGGCTGACCGACGAGTTGGATGAGGTCTGCGAGGCGCCGATGGAAGTGATTGGCCTGACGCGCCTGGTGAAGCGCAACGACGATGCGGTGGATGCCACCCTGATCAACGGCCGCGTGGCCTATCGCCGCGAAGGCGGCTTCCCCGAGGCGCTGGGCAAGGAGCGGGTATTCGGGCGGTTCCTGCCGGGCCGCGATGTACTGAGCCGGCCGCAGGAAGTGTCGGCGGGCAGCCCGGTTTACGGTCGGTAAATTCGGTGTCGTTGGTGGTTCGCGAGCAAGCTCGCTCCTACACGAAGCGCGTGCTCTTCGTAGGAGCGAGCTTGCTCGCGAACCCGATTGACACCAGCGCCGCCGATAACCGCGCAGCGGGCCGAGATTGACGGTCTGGCGCGCACTCTCTAGAGTGCGCGTTTTCCTACGTCCTACGCTGCACCTGCACCA
Organism: Pseudomonas sp. NY15435; assembly: GCF_048068295.1. Lineage (NCBI taxonomy): Bacteria > Pseudomonadati > Pseudomonadota > Gammaproteobacteria > Pseudomonadales > Pseudomonadaceae > Pseudomonas > Pseudomonas sp. NY15435. The sequence continues at coordinate 95,795 of NZ_JBLUQA010000017.1, read as the reverse complement.
TGACCCTGTTTTGCCGCTTCGCCGACTCGTCCCTCGCCCTGCTGCGAGAGCCTCCGCGTGTGCGCAAGGTCGATGCCGTGCTGAGCCTTCGTCGCAGCGTTCTCTTCGCCTTCACCTTCTCTCCTCCCACCGGCTGCTGAGCCGGACGCCGCGCGCCTTCGCGTCGGTCGCTCCGCATTTCGAATCCGCCCACCGGTGAATCCCGGCGGGCTCATTTGCATTTGCAGGCCCTGCCGCTTGAGCGCCGGGGCAAGAGAAGGTTTCCATGAATACCCCGACCATCCTCAATAAACCACTACTGGCGGTGCTGCTGTTCGCCGTGTCCATCGTCGGCCTGAGCCTGGGCGCCACGTTGCCGCTGGTGGCGCTGCGCCTGCTGGATAACGGCGCCAGCGCGCTGCAGATCGGCATTCTTTCCGCCGTTCCCGCCGCCGGCATGATCCTCGCCGCCACCCTGGTGGATCGCGCCTGCCAGTTGATGAGCCGGCGCCGCCTGTACCTGCTGTGCTTCGTGCTGTGTACCGCCAGTACCCTCGCCATCGAGTTCAGCAGCCATTCGCTCTGGCTGCTGGCCACCGCGCGCCTGGCGCTGGGTGTCGGCATGGGCATTGCGATCATCCTCGGCGAAGCCTGGGTCAACGAGCTGTGCGGCGAGAAGAATCGCGGAACCATCGTTGCCCTCTATGCCACCAGCTTCACTGCCTTCCAGTTGCTCGGCCCAACCCTAGTGGCGCTGCTCGGCGCGCAGACGCCGTGGGTGGTGCTGCTGGTCAGCGCCGGGCACCTGATCGCGCTGGCCACCGTGGCCCTGGCGATGCCCGAGGAAGGCATCCACGAACACGTCGAGGAGCCGCGCAGCTTCTCCCTGGCCGGCTTCCTGAAGGTTGCCCCGGCGCTGTGCATGGGCGTGCTGTTCTTCTCCTTCTTCGACAGCGTGGTGCTCTCGCTCTTCCCGGTCTACGCCTCCAGCCATGGCTATGCAGTGGGCATTGCCGCGTTCATGGCGACGGTGATCCTGCTGGGCGACATGATTTTCCAGATGCCGCTGGGCTGGCTCTCCGACCGACTCGACCGCTCCAGCCTGCACCTGCTGTGTGGCGTGGGCGCCATGCTGATCGGCCTCGCCCTGCCCTGGCTGATTTCCCAGCCGTCGCTGTTGTGGCCGGCGCTGATGCTGCTGGGCGCAGTGGCCGGCGGGGTCTACACCTTGGCGCTGGTGCTGATCGGTCAGCGCTTCCGCGGCCGCGACCTGGTCACCGCCAATGCTGCCGCCGGCATGCTCTGGGGTGTCGGCAGCCTGCTCGGGCCGCTGCTCAGCGGCAGCCTGATGGACCTCGGCCCGCAGGGCGTGCCGGTTGCGCTGGCGCTTGCGGCCGGGCTGTTCGTGGCCACCGCTGCCGCCTCGCTGCGCCGCACCGCCGTGCGCACCGCCTGATGCCTCAATAGAAGGCAAGGCGCATCGACTTGGTGCCAGCGCGCTCAGGACTGGCACTCGCTCTGAACCGGCGATTTCAGCTAAGCGGTTGAAATTCCCAGTGGTTTTTCCGCTTCAGGAAAACTGGCATTTCAATTGCTCTATTCCCTGCAACGGGATGCATCACCCACGGCAAGGTAGCCACCGGGTGGGCGAACGCAGCAAGGCACACACTGGAGTTGCACCACAGGCGAACTAGGGTTCCGGTCCTTTCACGAGGACGTCTGGTCCGAGAGTTTTCCGGCCCTAGGGACAGGGCTACACGGCGGGAGAAAAGCCCGGGAGACGTGATGTCATCCCGTGCCGATTTCCAACCGTTAGGAGAAATGCCATGACCATGCCGCTTTCCCTGCGTTCCCTGCGCAAGACCCTGCTCGGTGCCTGTCTGGTTGCTGCCGCCGGGGTCGTGCCGCTGACTCTGCAAGCCGCCGAGAAGCTCAAGATCGGCACCGTCGTCTGGGCCGGCTACGCGCCCTTCTACGTCGCCGACAAACTCGACCTCTACAAGCCCCACGGGCTGAAGGTGGAGCTGCAGTTCTTCAACGACCCCGCGCTCATCCCCACTGCCATGACCGGCGGTGCACTGGATGGCGGCATGCTCACCTACGACCAGGTGGTCGGCGGCGTCGCCAAGGGCCAGCCGTACCGCGTGGTGATGCCCATCGACTTCTCCAACGGCGGCGACGCGATTGTCGCCGACAAGTCGATCAAGTCGGTCGCCGACTTCAAGGGCAAGAAGATCGGCTTCAACCCGCTGTCGCCATCGGACTTCCTGCTCGCCTATGCGCTCAAGAGCCACGGCCTGAGCGACAAGGATGTCAGCCCGGTGAACATGACTCCCGAAGGCATCCCCGGCGCCATGGCCTCGGGCAGCCTGCCGGTGGGCGTGACCTACGAACCCAACGTCTCGCAGATTCTCGGCATGCCCGGCGACAAGTTCCACGTGGTGTATTCGTCGAAGGACGCGCCAGGCCTGATCACCGATGTGCTGGTGTTCAACCAGGAGGTCATCGGCAAACGCCAGAAGGCGATCACCGCGATGATCCAGGGCTACGCCGACGGCCTGGCCTACATGAAGGCACACCCGGATGAATCCGCCGACATCATCGGCAAGGTGCTGGGCGTCAGCGCCGCCGAGGCCAAGGAGCAGATGGCCGGGGTCTACAACATCCCGCTGGCGGAAATGAGCAGGAACTTCGAGAAGTCCGACGCCACCAGCTCCTTCTTCGGCAGCGGCGCGGTCATCGCCCAGTTGCTCAAGGAGAACAGCCAGATTCCGGCGATCCCCGACTTCGCCCAGACCTTCGACGCCCAGTTCGTCCAGGCCCTCGCCCAGTAAGGCACCCACCCGACGCTCTCGCCGGGACGGCGGGAGCGCTCACGGAGGTATCCATGTCCGCGTCTCTGTACCGCTACGCCGATGGCCGGCTGCCCAACAGCCTGGCACTGGCCTATGCCTTCGGTGGCTATGCCATCGGCTTCGCCCTGCTGTTCGCCGATCACTGGGCGCTCAACGCCATCGGCACCCTGCTGCTGGGCCACGCGATGATCGTCGCGGCCTACCTGATCCACGAATTCGCCCACGGCACCATCTTCGCCAAGCCGGCGCACAACACCTGGGCCGGCGAGGCCTGCAGTTGGCTGTGCGGCAGCTGCTACGCCGGCTTCCAGGACCTGCGTCGCAAGCACATGCGCCACCACGTCGACCGCGCCGATGTGATCACCTTCGACACCAAGGCTTTCCTCTCCCGCTGCCCGCGCTGGGCGCGCAGCCTGGTACTGGCCGCGGAATGGGCCTACGTGCCGGCGGTGGAACTGATCATGCATTACTACGTGATCCTCCTGCCCTTCATCACCGACAACCCGCGCCACCGCGCCAACCGCCGCCGCGTGGCGCTGACCCTGCTGGTGCGCGGCGCGCTGTTCGGCCTGGTGGCGGCAGTGTCGTTCAAGGCGCTGCTGCTGTACTTCGTCGCCTGGACGCTGATGATCATCGTGCTGCGCTTTACCGACGCCTACCAGCACACCTACGACGCCTTCGCGGTGCTGGAGGACGGCGGCAAGATTCCCGACGACAAGGCCCGCGACCGCACCTACGAGCAAATGAACACCTACAGCAACGTGGTCTCGGTGCGCTGGCCGGTGCTCGACCTGCTGCTGCTCAACTTTGCCTACCACAATGCCCACCACGAGAAGCCCGTCGCGCCCTGGTATCGCCTGCGCAAGCTGCACCACGAGCTGTATGGCGACGGCTACGCCCAGGTGCTGCCGATGCACCTGCTGTTCAAGGGCTTCCACCGGCACCGCCTGCGCCGCGTGGTGGACGACCACTACGGTGAGGTCGCGCCTGCCGGAAAAGACCGAGCCGATGGTTTCTACGGCGCGGTCGGCGTCTCCTTCCTGACGGCGGTCTGAGCATGATCGACTACCGGGGCAAACGCGTCCTCATCACCGGTGCCGCCAGCGGCATCGGCAAGGGCCTGGCGCGGGCATTCGCCGAACAGGGTGCAACGCTTGAGCTGCTCGACCGCAACGCCGAGGCACTACAAGGCGTGGCGGCCGAACTGGCGGCTCTCTGCGACGTGTGCTGCGCCACTCTCGACCTGGGCGACAGTGACGCCATTGCCGTCTTCGCCGACAGCCGCCAGGGCGCTGCGCTCGATGTGCTGATCAACAATGCCGGCGTGGAGTACGCCACGCCGCTGGAGGGCGGCAACGCCGAGCTCGACCAGCGCTGGCAGGCGCTACTGGACAACAATGTCGCCTCGATGCTGCGCCTTACCCGCGCCCTGTTGCCGCAACTGCACGCCGGCAGCAGCGTGATCAACCAGGCCTCTATCTGGGGTCTGAAGGGCGTGCCGGGCTTCTCCGCCTACGTCGCCAGCAAACACGCGGTGATCGGTCTGACCCGCTCGCTGGCCTGGGAACTGGGGCCCAGGCGCATCCGCGTCAACGCCGTGTGCCCCGGCTGGATCGCCACCGACGCGGCGATGCGCTCGCTGCACGTGATGGCCGCCGCCAATGGCCGCAGTGAAACCGAGGAGCTGGCGCAGATTCTTGCTGCCCAGGCAGTGCCCGAACTCCTGACGCCGGCCGATCTCGCCGGCACCTTTCTGTTTCTCGGCAGCCCGCTGGCCGCAGCCATCACGGGCCAGGCGCTGTCGGTCAGCCACGGCGAGGTCATGCACTGATGAAACCGCTTGCAGGACAGTCCGCGCTGGTCACCGGCGCCACCCAGGGCATCGGCCGGGCTATCGCACTGGCATTGGCGGAAGCCGGAGCGCAGGTGTGGATCAACCATCTCGACCAAGCGGAGGCTGCCACCGCACTGGTAGCACGTATCGCCTCCAGCGGAGGCCGCGCCTATGCCGTGCAGGCCGACGTCGCGGCACCGGAACAGGTTGCCGAGATGTTTACCCGCGTGCTCGCCGAAGGTGAGCTGGACATTTTGGTGAACAACGCCGGAATCATCCTGGAAAAACCCTTCCTCGACACCAGCGAAGACGACTGGGCGACACTGCTTGGCGTCGACCTGCACGCGGTCTACCGCTGCTGCCGGCATGCCCTGACGCACATGCAGGCACGGGGCAGCGGCAGCATCGTCAATATCGCCTCGGAGCTGGGGCAGCTCGGCCGTGAACGCTATGCCGCGTACTGCACCGCCAAGGCCGGAGTGATCGGCCTGACCAAGGCGCTGGCGCGGGAATTCGCCCCGCACATCCGCATCAACGGCGTGGCGCCGGGCCCGGTAGAGACGCCGATGGTTTCGGTGGAGCACATGAGCGAGGCGATGATCGCCCGCGAAACCGCGATCCCCGCCGGCCGCCTCGGTCAACCCGAGGAGATCGCCGCGGCGGTGCTGTTCCTCGTCTCGCCCGGCGCGAGCTTCTTCCACGGACAGATACTCGGCGCCAATGGCGGCGCCTGGATGGGCGCCTGATGCGCGCGGAGATCGTCCTGCTGCTGGGCGCCGCCATCTGGGGCCTGGGCTGGATGCCCTTGGCGCACTTTGCCGGCCAGGGCCTATCCGGCATGCCGCTGGTGCTCTGCACCTACGGCCTGCTCTGCGCGCTGGCCGTGCCGCTGGTGCTGAGCCAGCGCCGGCAATGGTGGCCGCAACGCGGTGCCCTGCTCGCCATCGGCGCGTTCGGTGGCTGGGCCACCGCCGGGCTGGTGGCGGCGTTGTCCGAGGGTGATGTGGTGCGCGCCATGTTGCTGTTCTATCTGGCGCCTGTCTGGGGCCTGCTGGGCGGCCGACTGCTATTCGGCGAGCGCCTGACACCTTCACGGCTCGGCGCCCTGGCGCTGGCCATGCTCGGCATCGCCCTGACCCTGGGCATCAGCCAGGAGACCTTCCGCCCGCTGACCGCCAGTGACTGGCTGGCGCTCTCCGCCGGCTTCGCCTTCGCCCTCAACAACCTGGCCACCCGAGCCGCCGAGCAGGTGCCGCTGGCCAGCAAGGCGGTGGTCGGCTTTATCGGCAGCGCTGCGCTGGGCGGGCTGTTCTGCCTGCTGCAAGGCACGCCGCTGCCCACCATAGAGACTCATCAATGGCTGCAACTGGCGGGCTTCGGTCTGTTCTGGCTGGCCGCCATGGGCGCCGCGCAATACGGCTTCAGCCATGTCGAAGCGAGCCGCGCCGCGGTGCTGGTGGTGATCGAACTGCTGGTCGCCGTGCTCACCGCCGCCTGGTTCGGCGACCGTGAGCTGGGCCTGCGCGAATGGCTCGGCGGCTCCCTGGTACTGGCGGCGGCACTGATCGCTGCGCGCCCTTCTCCTGACCTTTCCCCCACTCTCTGCGAGGCCGAATCATGACTGTCCGGATGGACCAGCTCAGCTGGGTCGAGTACGCGCGCCGGGTGCGCGAGCAATCCCCTGTGGTCTTCCTGCCCTGCGGTGCCACCGAACAGCATGGCCCGCACCTGCCGCTGGGCACCGACGCGCTGCTGGCCAGTGCGCTGTGCGAAGACGTGGCCCGGCAGGTCGACGGGCTGGTCGCGCCCGCCCTGTCCTATGGCTACAAGTCGCAGCCCAAGTGCGGTGGCGGGCAACATTTCTGCGGCACCACCAGCCTCGACGGAGAGACCCTGATCGCCCTGGTGCGCGACGCCGTGCGCGAGTTCGCGCGCCACGGCGTCACCCGCCTGGTGCTGGTGGACGGGCACTACGAGAACCAGTGGTTCGTCACCGAGGGCATTCAGCTCGCCCTGCGCGAGCTCTCCCTGCACGAACGGGGCGCTGCCAGCCCGCTGGAAGTGATGCGCCTGGAGCACTGGGACTTCTGCAGCGAAACCACGCTGAACGACGTGTTCCCCGATGGTTTCCCCGGCTTCGCCCTGGAGCACGCGGCGGTGATCGAGACCTCGCTGATGCTGCACTACCTGCCCAACCTGGTGCGCCTGGACCTGATCCCCGACGATGGCCCGGCCGACTTCCCACCCTACGACATGTACCCCAGCCGCACCGAGTGGGTGCCGCCCTCAGGCGTGCTGTCCTCGGCGCGCGGCTCCAGCGCCGACAAGGGCCTGCGCATGGCCCGCGACATCGTCGGCGGCATCGCCCAGGCCGTGCGCAAGGAGTTCCGCCTGTGAGTAGCGCCCTGATCGTCATCGACATGCAGCGCGACTTCTGCGCCCCCGGCGGCTACGCCGACCAGGCCGGCCTGGATATCGACCGCCTGCGCGCGCCGATCCCGGCCATTTCCCGGCTGCTGGACAGCGCCCGCGCCCTAGGCCTGCTGGTGGTGCATACCCGCGAAGGCCATCGCGCCGACCTCAGCGACCTGCACGCCAGCAAGCGCCACCGTGCCGAATTCGCCGGTGCGCCGATCGGCCACCAAGGCCCGTTGGGCCGCCTGCTGGTGCGCGGCGAGTACGGTCACGACCTGATCGATGAACTGCGGCCCCTGGCCGGCGAACCGGTGGTGGACAAGCCCGGCTACAGCGCTTTCGCCTATACCGACCTGGACCTGCTGCTGCGCAGCCGCGGCATCGGCCACTTGGTGCTGTGCGGGGTGACCACCGAGGTGTGCGTTTCCTCCACCCTGCGCGCCGCGGTGGAGCTGGGCTATGCCTGTACCCTGGTGAGCGATGCTTGCGGCTCGCCCAGCGCCGAACTGCACGCCGCTGCCCTGGCGATGGTCGAGGTGGAAGGCGGCCTGTTCGGTCGTGTGCAAGGCAGCGGGGCCGTGCTCGCCGAATGGGAGGAATCCGCATGTCCCGCCTGAAGAACATTCCCGCTGTGCCGCCTGTTTACCTTGGCGTCTGGCAACGCACCCTGCTGACCACCACCGGCGGCACCCACGACACCCAAACCCGCGTCTACTGGCTACAGACCGAGCGCCTGTTCGCCGATCTGCGCATACCGTTCCCGGCGCCAGAAGCGCCCGACGCACTGGCTACCCAGGCCGGATTCGCCGGCATCACCGAAATCACCGGTGATACCTGCCAGTGGCATCGCGCGATCGACTTCCAGCCGCCCAATGGCGGCGAGGACATCGGCCGCATGCACTTCGTGAACAGCGAGAAGGCGCTGGAAGACGGCCTGGATGGCAGCTACCACGAAGTCTGGGAGCGCCTGCCGGAATCCATCGGACGCAATCGTGGCACGTGGCTGAGCGCCGCCGATGGGCGCCAGGGTTGCCTGCTGCTGGCCGGCGACTGTTTCCTCTTCGCCGCCGGGCGTCGCCAGGCATTGCCGATGGCCGACTCGCTGACCGCTCTATTGGAGAGCGGCCACCCGGAGTTGCTGGATTTCGAGCTGTCGTTCGGGCACCACCACGGCGGTGAAACACCCTGGAAGATCGAGCTGTCCACCCTGCCCGCCCGCATCGGCGCCGACCTGCTGCCCGCCACAGCCGATCCGGACCACCCCGAACTGCTGAGCAATGCCACCTGGTTGAACAGTCTCGGCGCCACGCCGCCCGCCGGTGGCTGGCAACCCTGCACGCAGCCCTTGTTCCCCGATGTGGAGGTGACGCCATGACCGCCCACCAGCCCCTGCCCCACCCCGTCGTGCAGCCCGCCCGCCGGCGCTGGTGGGTGATCCGTGGCGAGCTGCCACGCAGCGTCATCTGGACCCTGGCTGCCGCCGGTCTGCTGCTGCCGTTGCTGCTCTGGTGGGCCTACAGCGCCGCCGGGCTGGCCAACCCGATGTTCTTCCCCGGCCCGGACGCCGTGCTCAAGCGGATCGGCCACTGGTGGAGCGACGAGGGCCTGCTGGGGGACATCGCCATCAGTGTCTACCGGGTCATGACCGGCTTCCTCGCGTCGGCGGTGATTGCCCTGCCCCTGGGCCTGTACATCGGCACCTACCGCCCGGTACAGGCGTTCCTCGAACCCCTCACCGACTTCATCCGCTACATGCCGGCGGTGGCGTTCATCCCGCTGGTGATGCTCTGGGTCGGCATCGACGAAGGCTCCAAGGTGCTGATCATCTTCATCGGCACCTTCTTCCAGATGGTGCTGATGGTCGCCGAGGACGTGCGCCGCGTGCCCATGGCGCAGATCGAGGCAGCGCAGACCATGGGTGCCAACCGCACGGAGATCATCAAACTGGTGGTGTTGCCCTCGGCCCGCCCGGCACTGCTGGATACCCTGCGCATCACCTGCGGCTGGGCCTGGACCTACCTGGTGGTGGCCGAACTGGTGGCCGCCAACTCCGGCCTGGGCTACGCCATCCTGCGCGCCCAGCGCTACATGCAGACCGACAAGATCTTCGCCGGCATCCTGCTGATCGGCGTCATCGGCCTGCTCACCGACCAGGCGTTCCGCTGGCTCGGCCGGGTGGCCTTCCCCTGGATGAAGAGGTAAGCCTGATGAGCCAGAACAAGATCGCCATTCGCCACGTCGACAAGGTTTTCAGCAGCCAGGGCCGTCAGGTGCAGGCGCTGCAGGACGTCAACCTGGATATCCGCGCCAACGAGTTCGTCACCTTCGTCGGCGCTTCGGGCTGCGGCAAGTCCACCCTGCTGCGCAGCATCGGCGGGCTGGAGCGCCACAGCAGCGGGGAAATCCTCGTCGATGGCCGGGCGGTGGACGGCCCCGGCATCGACCGCGCCATGGTGTTCCAGCACTACAGCCTCTACCCCTGGCTGAAGGTGATGGACAACATCAAGTTCTGCCGCCGGCTCAAGGTGGTGTCCGACACCGTGCGTGGCGACGCCGACGTGGAAGTCGCCAGCGGCCGCGCCGATGCGCTGCTCAACCTGATGGGCCTGTCGGCCTTCGCCCAGGCCTATCCCAGCCAGCTCTCCGGTGGCATGCAGCAGCGCGTGGCAATCGCCCGCGCGCTGATGCCCAAGCCGCAGATCCTGCTGATGGACGAGCCCTTCGGCGCGCTCGACGCGCAGACCCGCGAGGTGATGCACGACCTGATCCGCCATGTACACCGCCTGGAGAACAGCACCATTCTGTTCGTCACCCACGACGTCGAGGAAGCGATCTACCTGGGCGGCCGCGTAGTGCTGATGGCACCCCGTCCCGGTCGCATCGACAGTGTTTATGACGTGCCGCTGCCGGCCGAACGCAATCAGGACATGAAGATGGCCCCTGAATTCATCGCCCTGAAGAAGGAAATCCTCGCGCGCATCCGCGAGACCTCGGGCATGAGCACCGACCTGGAACTGCTGGAGCAACTCACCCGCACGGCGGCGCCGATGTGAGCTGAGAGGAAGGGAATCGGCGGAGCGGGTAGCTCCGCCGTTGTGCCGGGCACGAAGCCCGAAACGGATTGCGCAGCAAGCGCGAGGGGAACGGCCTGCCGGGAGCGGATAGCCCCACCCGAAGGCTGGCAGGCCGGATGGCCGCAGGAGCGGCCGAAAGCTTGCCGCAAGCGCCCGGTGAGGCGCTTGCGGCATCGACGTCAACCGATGGTCATCAGGCTGGCGTTGCCGCCGGCAGCGGCAGTGTTGACGCTCAGGGCACGTTCGATCAGCAGGCGTTCCAGCGGGATGTCGGTTTCCCCGCGGTTCAGCCCGGTGACGCCGACAATGGCGCCCTTGCGCTGGCTGGCCTGCTCACAGACCGCACGCAGCTGGTCGGAGTCGCCATGGTGCAGGATGGCGTCGAACACCTTGTCGGTCGCGGTCCAGTCAGGCACCAGCTCGATGCGCTGGGCGACTTCCTTGGGCAGTTCCTTGACCACGGCGGCGTTGGACTCGGCCACCAGCGGGCGGCTGCCGACGCTGAGCACAGCGGCCAGCTGGGCCAGCAGGTCGGCGCGGTCTTCGGCCAGGCACAGCACATGCTCGCGCGGCAGCAGGGTGTAGGTGTTGCGCTCGCCGGTCGGGCCGGTGAGGACCTGCTGGGTGAAACTCTGCGCCAGTTCGCCATAGCCGCTGAGCAGGGTCGCCAGGGTGGCGTCCTTCTGCCCTGCCCATTTGGCCAGGGCCTCGACGGCCTGCTGGGCGTCCTTCGGACGCGGCAGCGCCTGGGCGCCATCGCCCTTGAGCTGTTTGGCCACGGCATCCTGCGGGCGGGTCGACAGCAGGCGGTACAGGTACAGCGGGCCGCCAGCCTTCGGGCCGGTGCCGGACAGGCCTTCACCACCGAAGGGCTGCACGCCGACCACGGCGCCGACCACGTTGCGGTTGACATAGAGGTTGCCGACATGGGCGGTGCCGACGACTTGAGCGATGGTCTCGTCGATGCGAGTGTGCACACCCAGGGTCAGGCCGTAGCCGGACTCGTTGATCTGCGCGAGCAACTGGTCCAGGTCCGCACGCTGGTAGCGCACCACGTGCAGCACCGGGCCGAAGATTTCGCGCTTGAGCTCGCTGAAGCTGTCCAGCTCGATCAGGGTCGGCACGACGAAGGTGCCGCGCTTGATTTCCTCGGCATCCACGCGGGCGCTCTGGAACACCTTGCGGCCTTTGTCGCGCATCACCTGGATGTGCTTGTCGATGTTACCCTTGGCTTCCTCGTCGATCACCGGACCGATGTCGGTATGCAGGCGCTCCGGCGCGCCGACGCGGTACTCGGCCATGGCGCCCTTGAGCATCTGCACCACGCGGTCGGCCGCATCTTCCTGCACGCACAGTACGCGCAGCGCGGAGCAACGCTGGCCGGCGCTGTCGAAGGCGGAGTTGACCACGTCGACGACCACCTGCTCGGCCAGCGCCGAGGAGTCGACGATCATCGCGTTGAGGCCGCCGGTTTCGGCGATCAGCGGGATGGTGCGACCCTGGGCGTCAAGGCGACCGGCGATGTTGCGCTGGAGGATGCCGGCGACTTCGGTGGAGCCGGTGAACATCACACCACGCACGCGCTCATCGCCAACGAGGCGGGCCCCGACGGTTTCACCACGGCCCGGCAGCAGTTGCACGGCACCGGCCGGTACGCCGGCTTCGAGCAGGATGCGCACGGCTTGCGCGGCGATCAGCGGGGTCTGCTCGGCGGGCTTGGCCAGCACGGTATTGCCGGCGGCCAGTGCGGCGGCTACCTGGCCGCTGAAGATCGCCAGCGGGAAGTTCCACGGGCTGATGCACACCACCGGGCCCAGCGGGCGATGGCTGTCATTGGCGAAGTGGGTGCTGGCCTGGGCGCCGTAGTAGCGCAGGAAGTCCACCGCCTCGCGCACTTCGGCGATGGCGTTGGCAAAGGTCTTGCCCGACTCGCGCACCAGCACGCCCATCAGCGACTGGATTTCGGCTTCCATCAGGTCGGCGGCACGCTGCAGGATGGCGCCGCGCTCGGCCGGCTGGGTCGACTGCCAGATCTGCGCGCTGGACAGCGCGCCGAGGATGGCGTTGTTCACGTCGGCTTCGCTGGCCTCGCGCACATGGCCCACCACGTCGCGGTGGTCAGCCGGGTTGCGCACCGGCTGCGGCTCGCCCGGAGCAGCATCGGCCAGGCCCAGCATCGGCTCGGCGACGTAGGCGGTGTTGGTGCTCGACAGCAGCGCCGAGGACAGCGAACCCAGACGGTGTTCGTTGGCCAGGTCGATGCCGGCGGAGTTCAGCCGGGATTCGCCATAGAGGTCACGCGGCAGCGGGATGCGCGGGTGCGGCAGGCCCAGCGTGCCTTCCTGAGCAGCCATCTGCTCGACCTGCAGCACCGGGTCCAGCACCAGGTCCTGGAGGGAGATGCTGTGGTCGGCGATACGGTTGACGAAGGAGGTGTTGGCGCCATTTTCCAGCAGACGGCGCACCAGGTACGCCAGCAGGGTTTCATGGCTGCCCACCGGGGCGTAGATGCGGCACGGACGATTGAACTTGCCGTCGGCGACCTTGCCCACCACCTGCTCGTACAGCGGCTCGCCCATGCCGTGCAGGCACTGGAACTCGTACTGGCCCGGGTAGTAGTTCTGCCCGGCCAGCTGGTAGATGGCCGACAGCGAGTGGGCGTTGTGGGTGGCGAACTGCGGGTAGATGGATTCCGGCACGGCCAGCAGCTTGCGCGCGCAGGCCAGGTAGGACACGTCGGTGTACGGCTTGCGGGTGTAGACCGGGTAGCCTTCCAGGCCGTTGACCTGGGCGAGCTTGATCTCGCTGTCCCAGTAGGCGCCCTTCACCAGGCGGATCATCAGGCGGTGGCGGCTGCGCTTGGCCAGGTCGATCACGTAGTCGATCACGTACGGGCAGCGCTTCTGATAGGCCTGGATGACGAAGCCGATACCGTTCCAGCCTGCAAGGCTCGGTTCGAAGCACAGGCGCTCGAGCAGGTCGAGGGAGAGTTCCAGGCGGTCGGCTTCCTCGGCGTCGATGTTGATGCCGATGTCGTAGTCGCGAGCCATCTTCACCAGGCCGAGCACGGTCGGGTACAGCTCGTCCATCACGCGGTCGTACTGCGCACGGCTGTAGCGCGGGTGCAGGGCGGAGAGCTTGATGGAGATGCCCGGGCCTTCGTAGATGCCACGGCCGTGGGAAGCCTTGCCGATGGCATGGATCGCCTGCTCGTAGGAGGCCAGGTAGCGCTTGGCGTCCTCGTCGGTCAGCGCGGCTTCACCGAGCATGTCGTAGGAGTAGCGGAAGCCACGGGATTCCATGTTCGCCGCATTGGCCAGGGCCTCGGCGATGGTTTCACCGGTGACAAACTGCTCGCCCATCAGGCGCATGGCCATGTCCACGCCCTTGCGGATCAGCGGCTCGCCGGACTTGCCAATGATGCGGTTGAGCGACGAGGACATGCCGGCTTCAGTATGGGTCGCCACCAGCTTGCCGGTGATCAGCAGGCCCCAGGAGGCCGCGTTGACGAACATCGACGGGCTCTGGCCCAGGTGCTGGCTCCAGTTGCCGTTGCTGATCTTGTCGCGGATCAGCGCGTCACGGGTGGCCTTGTCGGGGATGCGCAGCAGCGCCTCGGCCAGGCACATCAGCGCCACGCCTTCCTGGGACGACAGGGAGAACTCCTGCAGCAGGCCCTGCACCAGGCCCTGGCGGCCACCGGCGTTCTTCTGGTTACGCAGCTTTTCGGCAATGCCCAGCGCCATCTTGCTGGCGGCGCCGGCCTGCTCTTTCGGCAGGCGGGCCAGGTCCAGCAGCATCGGCAGCGCTTCGGTTTCCGGGCGGCGGTAGGCGGCGGTGATGGCCGCACGCAGCACGGACTGCGGCAGGATGCTTTCGGCGAAATCGAGGAAGACCTGCAACCCTTGTTCGTTCAGCGCGTCCAGCGACTCCTCGCCTGCCGCCGCAGCCAGGCCGGATTGCTCGGCCGGGGTCAGACCGCCTTCCACCTGCTCCAGGTAGGAGAAGATGGCCTGCTTGATCAGCCAGTGCGGGGTACGGTCGAGTTGCTGGGCAGCCAGCTTGAGGCGCTCGCGGGTGGCGTCGTCGAGCTTCACGCCAAGGGTGGTGGTGGCCATGGGGCTTCCTGTTGTTAGAAGGTGTGCCTGAAAACGGCGCAAGGTTATACCGCCGAATCGCAAGGTGCAACCAGGTGCAACCCAATAAAAACAAGCCTTTGGTCGTACGCGCGAATCCGGTGCAACCGGTGACAATTCCCACACTCGGCGCTACCAAACGGAGCACGGCGACAGGCTCGCCCGGTTATAACCCGCCAGGGGCGGCCGGACGGCAGGAAGAAAGCAGTGTTCGTGCCAGGGCTGGAAAAGGTGCAACCCGCCCCAGAGGCGTGGGCAGGCATGTAGGAGCGAGCTTGCTCGCGAACATTCCAACGCGCCGGCAGCGCACAGCGGGCTCACCGGTTCGCGAGCAAGCTCGTTACTACAAAGAGCAGACGCTTCGGCACTGGAGGGTAGGTGGTGCGTCAACCACCCAGGAAAAGCCGGGGCTCAATCCAGCGGCAGGTAAACGCAGAACTCCGCGCCCTGCCCCGGCTCGCTGCGCACCGCGATGCGTCCGCCGTGGGCCTGGACGATCTGCTCGGAGATGTACAACCCCAACCCCAGGCCGGCGACGCGGGCCGCGCCGGCGCCACGCTCGAACTGCTGGAAGATGCGCTGCTGCTCCTCGGCACTGATGCCGTCGCCATGGTCACGCACGCAGAGTTGCGCCTGGCCTTCATGCACCGCGACGCTCACTTCCACCGGCTGGCCGGGGCCATAGCGCAGGGCGTTGCTGACCAGGTTGCTGATCACCTGTTCCAGGCGGTAGGCATCCCACACGCCCTCCACCACGTCCGGCGCACTCAGGCTCAGTTCGCAGCCGGCGGCCTGGGCCTGCACGGCGAAATTACCCAGCACCCGACGGGCGATGTCGGCGAAGTTGGCCGGCTCCGGGCGGATCGACAGCTTGCCGGTACGGATGCGCGAGACGTCGAGCATGTCCTCGATCAGCCGGGTCAACCCGGCGATCTGGCGCTCGTCGCGCTCGAACAGCACGCCCAGGCGGTCCGCAGCGAAGTGCTCGAGCTTGCCCTTGGCCAGGTGCAACCGGCGCAACTGGGTATCCAGCATCAGGCCGTTGAGCGGCGTGCGCAGCTCGTGGGAGACGATGGACATGAAGTCGTCGCGCATCTTCACCGCGCGCTGCAGCTCCACCTGGGTCTCGCGCAGTTCGGCGAGCAGCGCGTCCTGTTCGGCGCGCGCCTGCTCCAGCACCTTGCGCTGACGGAAGAGGTCGACGAAGACGTTCACCTTGCTGCGCACCGCGTGGTTGTCCAGCGGCTTGTAGAGGAAGTCCACCGCGCCGCTCTCGTAGCCCTTGAAGGCATAGTTCAGCTCGCGCCCGGCGGCGGTGACGAAGACGATGGGGATGTTCTTGGTGCGCTCGGTCCCGCGCATCAGCTCGGCCAGGGCAAAACCGTCCATGCCCGGCATCTGCACGTCCAGCAGCGCGAGGGCGAACTCGTGCTCCAGCAGCAGCGATAGCGCTTCGTCCGCCGACGACGCCTTGAATACCTCGCGCCCCTCGCCCTTGATCAACGCCTCCAGCGCCAGCAGGTTCTCCGGCAGGTCGTCGACGATCAGCAATTTGCTTCCCTGGTTACGCAGCATGTTGGGTGCCCATTCGGCTCAGGAGCGCGTGGATCTCGCGCAAAGGAAGAATGTAGTCCGGGGCGTGCAATGCGATCGCCGCCTCCGGCATGGTGGCCACGGCGGCTTCGGCCGGGTCCTGGACGAGGCTCAGCCCGCCTTCTCGATGAATGTGCGCCAGGCCTTCGGCACCGTCCTGGTTGGCGCCGGTCAGCAGGATGCCGGCCAATTCGCTACGGTAGGCGTCCGCCGCCGAGTCGAAGAGGATGTCGATGGAGGGCCGGGAGAAGTTCCGTGGCGCCTCGCGGCTCAGGGCAAAGGTACGGTCCCGCTCGATCGACAGGTGATAACCGGCGGTGGCGAAGTACAGCGTGCCCGCCTCCACCGGCGCCTTGTCACGGGCTTCCGCCACGGGAATCGCCAGGCGCCGGGCGAACAGGTCCACCAACTGGCTTTCGTGACTCTCCGGCAGGTGCAGCACCGCCACCATGGGCAGTGCGAAGCCCGCCGGCAATCCGTCGAACAGCTGGAACAGCGCATCCACGCCGCCCGCGGAAGCACCGATGACCACGGCCTGGATATCTCGCTGAACATCGCGTTGCGCGCTCATCGCTTGCGGAACACCCGTTCGCGGCGGTTCACCACTTCGAATTCCCCGGCAAAATCGGTGAAGTCCAGGCTTTCCTTGCTGCCCAGACCCAGGAAGCCGCGGTGGCACAGCGACTCGTGGAACAGGCCGATGGCGCGATTCTGCAGTTGGCGATTGAAGTAGATCAGCACGTTGCGGCAGGAGACCAGGTGCGTCTCGGAGAACACGCTGTCGGTGGCCAGGCTGTGGTCGGCGAAGGTCACGTTGGCGCGCAGCATCTTGTCGAACAGCGCGCCATCGTAGGCGGCGGTGTAGTAGTCCGAGAGCGAGCCCTTGCCGCCGGCCGCGCGATAGTTCTCGCTGGCCTGGGCCAGGTCGTCCACCGCGTAGATGCCGCGCCGCGCCTGCTCCAGCGAGCGCGGATTGATGTCGGTGGCGTAGATCAGCGTGCGCTCCAGCAGCCCCTCTTCATGCAGCAGGATGGCCAGCGAATGGACTTCCTCGCCGGTACTGCAGCCAGCCACCCACAGGCGCAGGGATGGATAGGTGCGCAGCACCGGCACCACCTCCTGGCGCAATGCGAGGAAGTAGCTGGGGTCGCGGAACATCTCGCTCACCGAGATAGTGAGGTACTGAAGCAGCTCATGAAAGGCATGCGGATCGTGCAGGATGCGTTCCTGCAGCGCCGAGATGCTGCGGCACTCGAACAGTTGGGTGGCATGCAGCACACGGCGCTTGAGCGAGGTGCCGGAATAGTCCCGGAAGTCGTAGCTGTACTTCAGGTAGATCGCCTCGATCAGGAGGCGCAGCTCGATATCCTGGCTGCGATCAGGCATGTCAGATGCGCTCCAGCTTGGGTAGCCATACACGGATCAGGGAGAACAGGCGGTCGAGGTCAATGGGCTTGGCCAGGTAGTCGTTGGCGCCGGCGCGCAGGCACAGTTCGTGGTCGTCCTTCATTGCCTTGGCGGTCACAGCGAGGATCGGCAGCTTCTTCCAGCGCGCGTCCTGGCGGATCAGGCGCGTGGCTTCATAGCCGTCCATCTCCGGCATCATCACGTCCATCAGCACCAGGTCGATGTCGCCGACCTCGGCAAGCTTCTCGATGGCTTCGCGGCCGTTGCGCGCCACTTCCACCCGGGCTCCCTTGTGCTCCAGAGCGCTGGTGAGGGCGAAGATGTTGCGCACATCATCGTCCACCAGCAGGATGCGCCGCTCCTCGAAGGCGCGATCGCGGTTGCGCGAGGTGCGCAACATGCGCTGGCGCTCGCTGGAAAGCTGCGACTCGACCTTGTGCAGGAACAGCGTTACCTCGTCCAGCAGGCGCTCAGGCGAGCGCGCGCCCTTGATGATGATCGAGCGCGAGTACTTGAGCAGCTCGGCTTCCTCGTCGCGGGTCAGATTGCGACCGGTGTAGACGATCACCGGCGGGAAGGAGCAGATATCTTCCTCGCCCATGCGCCGCAGCAATTCATTGCCCTGCATGTCCGGCAGCTTGAGGTCGATGATCATGCAGTCGTAGATATTCCGGCGCAGCAGTTCCAGGGCCTGCTCGCCCTGCTCCACCGCGGTGATTTCGATGTCGTCGTCGCCGATGAGCCGCGAGACGCTATCGCGCTGCAGAGGGTCGTCTTCCACCAGCAGGATGCGCTTGACCTCCTGGGTCAGCTTGGCCTCCAGCTTGCCGAACACCTCGCGCAGTTGCTCGCGGGTGGTGGGCTTCAGGGCGTAACCGATGGCACCCAGGTGCAGGGCCGCTTCGCTGCGGTCCTCCACGGAGACCACGTGTACCGGCACATGGCGGGTACGCGGGTTGGCCTTCAGGCGTTGCAGCACGGCCAGGCCGGACTCATCGGGCAGGTGCATGTCCAGCAGGATGGCATCGGGGCCATGCTCATCGGCCAGGCGCAGACCTTCCTCGGCGCCCATGGCGACCAGGCAGCGGTAGCCCAGCTCGCGCGCCAGGTCGTAGAGGATACGGGCGAACTTCGGCTCGTCTTCCACCACCAGCACGCAACGCTGGCCGACATTGAGCTGCTCGCGATCGTCGGCGAAGGCCGCAGCGACCGGCGCACGCACCACCGGCGGCGCAGCCGGAACCGGAGCCAGCGCGACAATCGGCGCGGGCGCACTGGCCGCTTGAGCCTCGATCGGCGCCTCATAACTCAGCGGCAACAGCAGGCTGAACACACTGCCCTTGCCCGGCTCGCTGCTGACGATGATGCTGCCGCCCAGCAGGTGCGCCAGGTCGCGGGAGATCGACAGGCCCAGGCCAGTGCCGCCGTAGCGGCGGGTGGTGGCGCCATCGGCCTGCTGGAAGGCCTCGAAGATGCGTTGCAACTGATCTTCGGCAATGCCGATGCCGCTGTCGCGTACGTCGAAGCGCAAACCCTC
Source organism: Pseudomonas sp. NY15435 (assembly GCF_048068295.1). Lineage (NCBI taxonomy): Bacteria > Pseudomonadati > Pseudomonadota > Gammaproteobacteria > Pseudomonadales > Pseudomonadaceae > Pseudomonas > Pseudomonas sp. NY15435. The sequence goes on along the minus strand of NZ_JBLUQA010000017.1, from coordinate 76,965 downwards.
GGGTGCAGCGCTGACGCGCAGGGACACTTCACCGGCGTCGGTGAACTTGAAGGCATTGGAGAGCAGGTTCTTGAGAATCTGCTCGACCCGCTGACGGTCGCTGAACAGTAGCGCCGGAGCGTCCTCGGCCACTTCGGCGACGAAGCGCAGGCCCTTGTCATCGGCCTGCGGGCGGAACAGCCCTTCCACCGCTTCCACCAGGCGCCGCACGCTGGCGTTCTCCGGACGCACTTCCAGCTTGCCGGCCTCGACCTTGGAGATATCGAGGATGTCGTTGATCAGGTTGAGCAGGTCATTGCCGGCGCCATAGATCGACTCGGCGAACTTCACCTGCTCGTCATCGAGATTGCCCTGCTCGTTGTCGGCCAGCAGGCGCGCGAGGATCAGCGAGCTGTTGAGTGGCGTGCGCAGCTCGTGGGACATGTTGGCGAGGAACTCGGACTTGTAGCGACTGGCACGCTGCAGCTCGTCGGCGCGGCCCTGCAGGTCCAGGCGCGCCTGGTTCAGCTCGGTGTTCTTGGCATCCAGATCGTCACGCTGGGCGGCCAGCTCCTGGGTCTGCTCGGCCAGGCGCTCGTTGGTCTGTTCCAGTTCCGCCTGTTGCGCCTCGAGGTGCGCCTGGGATTCCTTGAGAACCCGCGACTGTTCCTCCAGCTCCTCGTTGGCGGTCTTCAGCTCTTCCTGCTGTACCTGCAGTTCCTCGTTGAGCTGCTGGGTTTCCGCCAGCAGGTCCTGCAGGCGCTGGCGGTGCTGGGCGGAGGCGATGGCGCTGCCGAGGGGCTCGGCGACGTTCTGCAGGAAGGCCTGGTCGCGCTCGTCCAGTTGACGCAGGAAGCCCAGTTCCAGCACGCCGACGACACCACCATCGTGAAGCAAAGGCAGCAGCGCCACGCTCACCGGCAGGCCATTGCCCAGCGCCGAGTTGACCTTCAGATAGTCCGGCGGCAGGCCATCGACCATGCGCAGCTTGCGCTGGCGAGCGGCCTGAGCGATCAGGCTTTCATCCGGGGCGAAGTAGTTCTCGCCCAGCGTGTCGGCGGCGAAACCGAAGGTGCCGGTCAGTCGCAGTCCGCCATGGTCGTCGCGCACATAGAGTGCGGCCACCGGCGAGGCGATGAACTCGCCGAGAAAATCCATCAGGCTCCGCCCCAGGGTCGGTAGCGACTGCTGGCCGATCAACTGCTCGCCCAGCCGGCTCTGGCCATCGCGCAGCCAGGCCTGGCGCTGCAACTGCTCGTTGTGCAGCACCTGGCGGCGCAGGGATTCGGCATAGGACTCGGACAGGCTGAGCAGTTGCCGGCGACCGAAATACGCCAGCAGCGTCCCCACCACGATGCTGAACAGCAGGTAGAGCACGACCACGCCGGTGGACAGGCTGGAGGCGAACTGGTTGCGGTCATGACGCAGTTGCTGCTCGGTGTTGATCAGCGAGCCGTATTGGCCACGAATCGCATCCATCATGCTCTTGCCGCGCCCTGCCTTGATTGCGTCGGAGGTGTCCAGGCCCTGGCGGCGCTGCTGGATCATCTCCTGGGCGAAGGTCATCCATTCATCCTGCATCGAGGTCAGGCGCGCAACCCGCTCCACTTGCGGCGGATTGTCGGCGACCAGTTCCGTCAGGCCCTTGAGCCCGGCGTTGATGCGTGGCCGCGCTTGCTCCAGCGGTTCGAGGAAGCGCGGGTCGCCGGTGATCAGGAAGCCGCGCAAGCCGCTTTCCTGGTCGACGCTCAGGCGCTGCATCTCGTTGGCGCTGGAGATCACCCGGTCGGTGTGCTCGACCCAGCCCAGCACGTCGAGCATGTACAGGATCAGCCCGATGAACAGCACCGCGCCCAGCAGGCAGATGCCCAGCGGCAGCGCCATGTTGCGCGCAAGGATGCGGCGGAAGGCACTTTCGTCGGCGACGGGTTTCTGGTTCATACGGACGAATTCCCTGTTGGCGGCGCTTCCTGGGTAGAGCCTGCCGCTTCGGCGAAGCTTGCGGCAGAAGCCAGGTAAGTATTTGAAGTTATTGTAAGAACGTTCTTAAAACAGCAGAAATAATAACTTGATGCGTTGTAGGCTATCTATGAACTGGCGAATTGACACGCGTTCTTGTGGGACGTTCGATCTATTTTCTGCAGAGCTCGCAACCGACCGCGTAAAAAAGTGGAATTTTCCTCCGTCGGGCGTTTCCAACGCCTGATAGGGAATTGTTGAACAACACTGTACGAAGGATCAGACGCAGGGTCCGCTCGATGCCAAGCTCTCCGGGGGAAACCCCCACGTCGCCCACGCCGCTTGCCGGCGACTTCCTCAACAGCAGTAGCGCCATGGCGCCGCTGATACGCCAGCACGACTGGGCGACCACCCCGCTCGGCCCGATGGAGCAGTGGCCCGCCACCCTGCGCGGCATCCTCGAAGTCGGCCTCAACTCGCGCCTGCCCGTGTGCATCTACTGGGGGCCCGAATTCGTCCTGTTGTACAACGACGCCTGGAGCGCCATCCCCGGCGACAAGCATCCCGCCTGCCTGGGCCAACCGGCGCGCGTGGCCTGGTCGGACATCTGGTCCATCCTCGACCCGATGTACAACGGCATCCTGCAGACCGGCGTGGCCGCCCACGAGGAAGACCGCCTGCTGCCCATGGTGCGCTACGGCTACGTCGAGGAAGCCTATTTCACCTACAACGTCAGCCCGATCTTCGGCCAGGACGGCAAACCCGTCGGACTGTTCAACACCGCCGTGGAAACCACCAACAACGTCATCGGCCAGCGCCGCCAGCGCCTGCTCACCCGACTGGCGGAACGCCTCGGCCAGGCCGATGACAGTGCACAGATCTGCATCGATGCACTTGCCCTGCTGGCCGAAGCCAACCACGACGTGCCCTTCTGCCTGCTGTACCAGGGCGGCACCCTGCTCGGCGCCTGCGGCACCGACCCCAGCGACCGCTTCGCTCCGCCACGACTGAGCCAGGACGACGACCCTCTGCACCTCTTCAATGGCCTCCAGCAAGCGCACCAGTCGCCCCTGGGCAGCCAGTACATGCGCGCCTTCGAGCCCTGGCCGGAAGTGCTCGACAGCACCTACGCCACCCCACTGCATGGACACAGCGACAGCCTCGTGGTCTTTGGCATCAGCCCCCGTCGGCGCCTGGACGAGAGTTACGCAGCCTTCTTCAACGAACTGGCCGCCCTGCTCGGCCATGCACTGGCCGCCGCCACCCACCGCGCCGAGGAACGTCGGCTCAAGGAAGCCGTACAGGAAGAAGTGCGCCAGCGCACCCAGGAACGCGACCGCGTCTGGGCCATGAGCCAGGACCTGCTGTGCGTGCTCGATCACCAGGGCAAGCTGCGCAGCGTGAACCCCGCCTGGAGCAGCCTCCTGGGCTGGAGCGAGGACCAGCTCACAGGCCGCAATAGCGAAGAGCTCGTTCACCCGGACGACCTCGCACCCAGCGTCGCCACCCGCGCCACCCTTGCCCGCGGCGAGCGCCTGCAGCACTTCGAGAACCGCATGCGCCACGCCGACGGCAGCTACCGATGGATTTCCTGGCATGCCAGCGAAGACAACGGCCTGATCTACGGCTGCGGCCGCAATGTCACCGAACAGCGCCGCGCCGCCGAGCTGCTGGAACAGGCGCAATCCGCCCTCGCCAATGCCCAGCGCATGGAAGCCGTCGGCCAGCTCACCGGCGGCATCGCCCACGACTTCAACAACCTGCTGGCGAGCATCCGCTTCAGCCTCGACCTGATCACCCGCCGCGCGCCGGCCAACGCCCAGCCGGAGCTGAACCACATCCTGCATGCCGCCACCCAGGCCACCGAACGCGCCGCCGAACTGACCCATAACCTGCTGGCCTTCGCCCGCCGCCAGGCACTGGCGCTGCATCCCGTGGCACTCGATGTGCAGCTGCAGGATTGGCAGGCGGAACTGAGCCAGCGCGCCGGTAGTGGTGTCCGGCTGACGCTGACCACCGAGTGCACCGAAACCGTCGTCACTGATCGCGATCAACTGCACAAGTCGATGCTCCACCTGGTCGACAACGCCCGCGACGCCATGCTGGGCGGCGGCAACCTGGGGATCAGCCTGCGCCAGCAGGCAATCGCCGGCGGCGACAGCGACCTGCCGGCCGGCGATTACCTGGTCCTGATGGTCGAGGATGATGGCGTGGGCATGAGCGAGCAGACGCTGTCCCACGTCTTCGATCCCTTCTTCACCACCAAGGGCATCGGCGCCAACAGCGGGCTCGGCCTGTCGATGGTCTACGGCTTCATCAAACAATCCGGCGGGCACATCCGCCTGCGCAGCGAGCCCGGCCAGGGCACCTGCGTCACACTCTATTTCCCGAGAGGCTCCACAGTGGTCGATATTCCCGAGATCCCCGCAATGCCTGCCGAAACCGCCAACCAGCAGCTCTGCGTGCTGGTGGTCGAAGACAACGACCTGGTGCGCATGCTCACCGTGGAAGTGCTGGAAGAAATCGGCTACCAGGTGATGCAGGCCGAGGATGCCGAAGAGGCGCTGCCGATCCTGCAGGGTGACACCGCCATCGACCTGCTGCTCACTGACGTCGGCCTGCCGGGCATGAATGGCGAGGAGCTGGCCGCCGCCGCGCGAGAAGCCCGGCCGGAGCTGCCGATCCTGTTCGCCACCGGCTTCGCCGAAATCGTCCAGATCGACGGCAGCGAGCTGGCCACGCGCATGTCGATGATCGCCAAGCCCTTCTCCATTGATGCCTTGCGCGACAAGGTCAACGGCATGCTCGGCCGCAAGAACGCCTGATCGGGCGGGTCAGTGACTGAGCAGCAGGCTCAACACGGCCCGCAACTTGCCTGGCTTAACCGGCTTGTTCAGCAGCGGCATGCCCAGCCGCTGTAGCGCGCGACGGCAATCGTCGCTGCGATCGGCTGTGATCATCACGGCCGGCAACTCACGCCGGAAATACTCCCGCAGCCCCCGTACCGCCTCGCAACCGGTTTGGCCGTGGTCGAGGTGGTAGTCGGCCAGGATCACTTCCGGCGCCTTGCCATCCAGCGCCTTCAGCGCTTCCTCATAGCTGGTCGCCACCAGCACTTCGCAGCCCCATTGCCCGAGTAGCGCCGCCATGCTGGCGAGGATCGCCTCCTCGTTGTCGATCACCAGCAGGCGCCGACCCGGCAGCGGGTCGCCGGTCACCGGGCGCGGGCCGCTGTCGACCAACCCGGGTTGCGGCAGTTCGCGCACCAGCGGCACTTCGATGGCGAACACCGAACCGCGCCCCGGCACAGAACGGACCTGTACCCGGCAACCGAGAATGCCGGCGATGCGATCGACGATCGCCAGCCCCAGCCCGACACCCCGGCGATCCGCTGCGCGGCCGGCATCCAGCTGGTTGAATTCGAGGAAAATGGCTTCCAGCTGGTCCGCCGGAATCCCCCGCCCGGTGTCCCAGACCTCCAGGCGCACGCTCTCCCCGCGCCGGCGCGCCGCGAGCATCACGCTGCCGCGCTCGGTGTAGCGGCAGGCGTTGCTGAGGAAGTTGCGCAGGATTCGCGACAGCAGGCGGTGATCGGTCCGCACGGCCAGCGCGGGAATCCGCTTGCGCAGGCCCAGCCCGGCCGCGCGGGCCACTTCGTCGAACTCTGAAACCAGCGGACCGAGCAGTTCGTCGAGCGGGTGTACGTCCAGGTCCGGGCGGATCGCGCTCTGGTCCAGGCGGGCAATTTCCAGCAGGTCCGTGAGCAGGTCCTCGGCGCCTTCCAAAGCCTGGTGTGTACGCTCGACGAGCACCTGCTCGGTGCCCGGCAACTTGCGCTCGCGCAGGGTGGAAACCAGCAGCCGCGCCGCGTTCAGCGGTTGCAGCAGGTCGTGGCTGGCGGCCGCGAGGTACTTGTCCTTGCTGTTATTGGCAGCTTCGGCCGCATCGCGCGCCTCGCGCAGCTGCTGGTTGAGGCCCTCCAGTTCGCGGGTGCGCTCGGCGACGCGTTGTTCCAGTTGTTCATTGAGGCTCTGCAGGCGCTGCTGGGCCTGGACGCGCTCGGTGATGTCGGCAACGAAGCCTTCAACCAGGCCTTCCTTGTCCAGGCTATCTTCGCCCGGCTTCATCAGCAGGTTCATCAGCACGATGACGTGGCTGCCATCGCGACGCCGCAGCCGCGTCTCGTAGCCGAACAGACCGCCGCCTTCCTGCAGCAACCCTCGAATGCGGCGCATCTCGGCCTCGCCGCCGACGAACAGCTGGCTGGCCATGTCCTGCAGGTTCCACAGCACCTGCTGCGGATCGTCATAGCCGAGCATCCGCGCCAGCGCCGGGTTGGCGGCGCGCAGGCCCTGGCTCAGGCTGGCCTGGAAGATGCCGTGGACGGCGTGTTCGAACAGCCATTTGTAGCGATTGCGCTCGGCTTCCAGCTCGTCCAGCCGGGCCACCAACTCGGGGTAATGGCTCTTGCGCGCGGAGTGGCTGCCCAGCCCGAGCAACCCGGCGAGGGCCTGTTGTTGCTGCTCGTCAGAGGGCCTCGCCATACACCACCTCGACATCCCGCTGGCTGGACTCGCGAGGGTTGGTGAGGATGCATGGGTCCTGCATGGCGTGGCGCGACAGGAAGGGAATGTCGGAACTGCCCACGCCATGCAAGCCGAGGCTTTCATGGAAGCCCACGGCGTTCTTCAGGGCGATCAGGTGTTCCACCAGGCGCTGGCGGATCTGCGCATGGCTCATGCCGCGGCAGTCGATGCCGAAGGTCTCGGCGATCACCTTGAAGCGTTCCGGCGCGGCGCTGTAGTTGAAGGCCACTACGTGCTCGACCAGCACCGCATTGCACAGTCCGTGTGGCAGGTCGAGGTAACCGCCCAGGCTGTGGGACATGGCGTGCACCGCGCCGAGGATCGCGTTGGAGAACGCCAGCCCCGCCTGCATGCTGCCCAGCATGATCTTCTCGCGCAGGGCGATGTCCGCCGGATTGGCGATCATCTGCACCAGGTTGCCGTTGATCAGCCGCATGGCTTCCAGCGCGTGAGGGTCGGTAAGCGGGCCGTGGCCGGTGGAAACGAAGGCTTCGATGGCGTGCACCAGGGCGTCGATGCCGGTGCAGGCGGAGAGGAACGGGTCCATGGTCAGGGTGGTTTCCGGGTCGATCAGCGACACATCGGGCACCACTGCCTTGCTGACGATGGAGAACTTCATCCGCTCGTCCTGGTTGGAGATGATCACGAACTGCGAGACGTCCGCCGAAGTACCGGCGGTGGTGGGAATCAGGATCAACGGCGGGCTGGGCACGCGCAGGGTGTCCACGCCTTCGAATTCGAGAATGTTGCGGCCATGGGCGGCAACGATGCCGATGCCCTTGGCGCAATCCATCGGGCTACCGCCGCCGACTGCGACTATCACATTGCAGCCCTCGCTGCGGTAGACATCGGCGCCGCGCATGACTTCTTCCACGCGCGGGTTGGGCGACACATCGGTATAGCGGCAGAAGGGAATGTCCTGGGCGGCCAGGCTGGCTTCGATATCGGCAACCCAGCCGGCAGCGACTACACCGGGGTCCGACACGACCAGGACCTTGCGGGCGCCGAAGGTTTTCACGTAATTGGCGACATTGTGCCGGCATCCGGCACCGAAAATGATCTCTGGCGAGACGAATTTGCGCAGCTGGCTGAGCTCGTGGGACATCGGGGGCTCTGTCGTTATTGTTATGGGATATTTCCGGCAGCCTACTGTATCCGTCAGGTATTGCAATGCGACCTTGGCAGACGGTTCTGACAGCTGGCTTCGCCAGGTCTCACCCAGACATCAGCCCGCCAGAAGCGCCTGATAAAAGCGCCATTCGGCTTCCAGCGCATGAGCCAGATTGGCGGCCTGTCGAAACCCATGGCGCTCCCCGGCGTATCGGTGCACCTCCACCGGCACGCCACGCTGGCGCAGGCTGTCGACCATGGCGTCGGTCTGCGCCGGCACCACCACGGCATCCAGCTCGCCCTGGAAGAAGATCATCGGCACGCGGATGTGCTCGGCCAGCAGCACGGGGGTGCGTTCCCGGTAACGCTCGGCGTCCTGTTGCGGGTCGCCGATCAGCCAGTCCAGGTAATCCGCCTCGAACTTGTGGGTGACCCGTGCAAGCGCCTGCGGGTCGCTGACCCCATAGAGGCTGGCGCCGCCGCGCAAGCCAGGCAGCCGTGCCAGGGCCATCAGGGCGCTGTAGCCGCCAGCACTGGCGCCACGCACGAACACCCGCTGGCGATCGATGCGCCCAGCCCTGGCGAGATAGTCCAGGGCTGCGCCGATGTCCTCCACTTCGATCTGGCCCCAGCCCAGGCGCAGGCGCTCGCGGTAAGCGCGGCCGTACCCGCTGCTGCCCCGATAGTTGATATCGGCGACGGCAAAGCCACGACGAGTCCAGAACTGGATGCGCCCGTCGAACACCGGATAGCTGGCCGACGTCGGGCCGCCATGCAGGAATACCACCAGTGGCGCAGCCTGGTCGGTAGCGTGGGGCGGATAGAAGAATCCGTGCCCGCACTCGTCCACGCCCACCGGGTAACGGAAAGCCTCGCCGCGGGACAACTCAGTCTCGGGCAATGGTCGCTCGCCTCCGCCCAGTACCTGGACTGAACCGTCCACCCGGCGAATCGCCAGCAGCGCTGGCAGCCGGTCCGGCGCGGCGGCGATGCAATAGAAGTGGCGCTCATCCGCGGCCAGCGAGCGGAAGCGGCTGTACTCCGGTGCGAGGCGCTGCTCCCTGCCACGCTCGTCGTAAAGCACCAGCAGGCCGTAGCCCTCGACATTGCGAGTCGCCAGCAACTTGCCGCCCGGCAACGGCAGGAAGGTCCGCCCACCCAACTGCCAGGGTGCGCCGGCGTGGTCCGCCGCCGCTACCTGCACAGCGCCATGACCTTCGCGACACGGTTGCCAGTAGCCACCACGGTCGCTCAGCCAATGCAGCCGACCATCCTCGGCAAACCGCGGCTGCTGGATGGATTCGTGGCAAGCCTGGCCGGCCAGGCAACGTTCTTCTCCGGCAAAGGACTCGCACAGGCGCGTGCGCGTCCACGGTTGATGTGGGCGATCCCACTCCACCCAGACGATGCGCTCGCCACTGCCATCGGCCACCGGCGAGGCATAGAAATCCGCACCTGAGGCAATCACCCGGCGCCGCCCATCGGCGTCCAGGCGAACGATACGGTGGACCACCGCGCCGCTGCCGTTCTCCTCCTCCACCGCCAGCAGCGCATTCCACGCGGGGACGAAGTGCAGGTCGCCATAGCGGCAGTCATCGCGATGGGTGATAGGTCGGGGCGCGCCACCCAGGCGCAACCAGTGCACCTGCTGGTCATCCTCTTCCACCCAGGCCACGCCATCGGCGGTGGTGCAGCAGGAGCCGCCGCCGTATTCGTAGACACGACTGCGTACCGACGCGCCGGGCGGTGTCAGCTCGACGCTCTGGCCCTCACGCCGAAGGAACAACCGACAACGCGCGCTGGCAGGGTCGAATGCCGCCCAGAGCAGCCCGCCGTGGGCCACGTGCAGCTCGGCAAAATCCCCCGCGGCGGCTACCGCGCGCTCGGCGCTCCAGTCGCTGCACTGCATGCTCAGGCCTTGCAGATCAGTTGCGAGGCCCGTTCGTTGCGCAGGGTCAGTGCGCTGAGCGGTGCCGCCGCCGTTTCCGCTTCGCGGCGGGCGTCGAGGATGATCCCGTGGTGGGCCGACTTGGCGCACACCGGGTCGGTCGCCTCGGCATCGCCGGTGAGCATGAAGGCCTGGCAGCGACAACCGCCGAAATCGCGCGCCTTCTCATCGCACGAGCGGCACGGCTCGGGCATCCAGGCGTCGCCACGGAAGCGGTTGAAGCCGAAGGACTCGTACCAGATGTGTTGCAGGCTGTGCTCGCGCACGTTGGGGAACTTCACCGGCAGTTGCCGCGCGCTGTGGCACGGCAGTGCAGTGCCGTCCGGGGTGACGTCGAGGAACACGCTACCCCAGCCGCCCATGCAGGCCTTGGGGCGTTCCTCGTAGTAATCGGGCACGACGAAGATCAGCTTGCACGGGTTGCCTTCGGCGGCCAGGCGCTCGCGATACTCGGCGGTGATGCGTTCGGCGCGCTGCAACTGCTCGCGGGTCGGCAGCAGGCCGGCACGGTTCAGCTCGGCCCAGCCATAGAACTGGCAGGTGGCAAGTTCGACGAAATCCGCCTCCAGCTCGATGCACAGCTCGATGATGCGATCGATGCTGTCGATGTTGTGCCGGTGGGTGACGAAGTTCAGCACCATCGGGTAGCCGTGGGCCTTCACCGCGCGGGCCATGACGAGCTTCTGGGCGAAGGCCTTGCGCGAGCCGGCGAGCAGGTTGTTCACCTCCTCGTCGGCGGCCTGGAAGCTGATCTGGATGTGGTCCAGACCTGCGTCGGCAAACTCCTTCAGGCGCTTCTCGCTGAGGCCGATGCCGGAGGTGATCAGGTTGGTGTAGAAGCCCAGCCCCCGCGCGGCGGCGATCAGCTCGGCGAGGTCCTGGCGCACCAGCGGCTCACCGCCGGAGAAGCCCAACTGTGCGGCGCCCATCTCGCGGGCCTGGCGGAACACCTCGATCCACTGCGAGGTGGAAAGCTCCTCGCCGCCCTTGGCGAAATCCAGCGGGTTGGAGCAGTACGGGCACTGCAGCGGACAACGGTAGGTCAGCTCCGCCAGCAACCAGAGCGGCGGGCCCACCGGCGCCTCAGCGCAGCTCGATCCAGAATTGAGCATGGGCCACCTCGAGGAATGCCAGGATGTCTTCGTCGATGCCCGGCACACCGGGGAAATCGGCACGCAGGCCGTCGATGATGCCAGCGACATCGCGCAGGCCATCGACGCGGCCGAGGATCGCCCCGGCGCTGTCGTTGAGTTTCACCATCCCTTCAGGATAGAGCAGTACATGGCAACCCTGGGCCGGTTCGAACTGCAGACGGAACCCCCGGCGCAGCGCCGGTACGCTGTCCAGCGAAGGCAGACTCATCACAGCAACCCCCTGTGCCAGACGCGCTCGGCCGTCACCGTATGGTACGGCGGGCGCTCCAGTTCATAGGCCATGCTCATCGCGTCGAGCATGCTCCAGAGCACATCGAGCTTGAATTGCAGGATTTCCAGCATGCGCTCCTGGGCCTCGCGGGTGCGGTAGTGCTCCAGAGTGATGCGCAGGCCGTGCTCGACATCGCGGCGCGCCTGGGACAGGCGCTTGCGGAAATAGTCGTAGCCGCTGGCTTCGATCCATGGGTAATGCTGCGGCCAGCTGTCCAGGCGTGACTGGTGAATCTGCGGGGCGAACAGTTCGGTCAGCGAACTGCTGGCCGCTTCCTGCCAGCTGGCGCGGCGGGCAAAGTTGACGTACGCGTCCACGGCGAACCGCACGCCGGGCAGGACCAACTCCTGGGACAGTACCTGCTCGCGGTCCAGCCCCACGGACTCGGCCAACCGCAGCCAGGCCTCGATGCCGCCCTCCTCGCCCGGAGCTCCATCGTGGTCGAGGATGCGCTGCAACCATTCGCGGCGCACCTCGCGGTCCGGGCAGTTGGCGAGAATTGCCGCGTCTTTCAGCGGAATGTTCAGCTGGTAGTAGAAGCGGTTGGCCACCCAGCCCTGAATCTGCTCGCGGCTCGCGCGGCCTTCGTACATGGCGACATGATAGGGATGGAAGATGTGGTAGCAGGCACCCTTGGCGCGCAGTGCCTGTTCGAATTCGGCGGGGCTCATGGCTTCGCGGGTCATTGCGAGGCTCCTTCTGGAAAGAGAGCTCTTAAAGGAATATGCCCATGCCGTCGAACGCCACCTCGATGCCGCGCGCGTCGAGTTCGGCGCGTTCGGGCGAGGCGATGTCGAGGATGGGATTGGTGTTGTTGATGTGGATGAGCACCTTGCGCGGCCCATCGATGCCGTCGAGCACCTCGATCATGCCGCCGGGGCCACTCTGGGCCAGGTGGCCCATCTCGCTGCCGAGCTTGTCGCCCACCTCGCAGACGCGCATCTCGTCGTCACGCCAGAGCGTGCCGTCCACCAGCAGGCAGTCGGCGCGGCGCATCCAGTCCAGCAAGACGTCATCCACCTGGCCGAGGCCGGGGGCGTAGAACAGCTTGCCGCCGCTCTCCAGGTCCTCGATGAACAGGCCGATGTTGTCTCCCGGATGCGGGTTGCCGCGGTGCGGTGAATACGGCGGTGCGCTGCTGCGCAGGGCGATGGCGGTGAACCGAAGACCCGGGCAGGCCGGGATGATGAAGGGCTCGGCGTCCAGTTCGATGAGCCTGTGCTTCAGCCCACCGTTCCAGTGCGACAGCATGGGGAACAGCGGAAAGCCGGTGGAAAGGTCCTGGTGGACCATCTCGGTGCACCAGACCTCGTGCGGGCACCCCTCGCGCAGGCTGAGCAGGCCGGTAGTGTGATCGATCTGGCTGTCCAGCAGGACGATGGCGGCGATCGCCGAATCGCGCAGGCGCCGCGCCGGCTGCAGCGCCGGGAAGGACGCCAGCTGGGCACGGATGTCAGGTGAGGCGTTGCAGAGAATCCAGTTTTCGCCGTCGTCGGACAGGGCGATGGAGGATTGCGTGCGTGGCTGCGCGATCACGCTGCCGTCGCGTACACCACGGCAGTTGCGGCAATTGCAGTTCCACTGGGGAAAGCCGCCACCGGCGGCCGACCCGAGAATTCGGATGTGCATGATAGTGCCCCGTGGGCAGGGGCCCCGGCGGACCGGGGCGCAGTGGATCAGCGGTTGGCGAAGTACAGGGTCACTTCGAAGCCAAGGCGCAGGTCGGTGAAGCTAGGCTTGGTCCACATGGGTCTGTCCTCATTCTTGTTGGAAGGCGCCGGCAGGACCGGCAGGTCGAGTTAAACACCAGGGTCAGGCACTCCGAATGATACTTTCGAAGGAGATTCCCCCCTGATTTGGTAGTGGGCCCGCGACAGCTGTCGCGCCCCACCGCTACAACTGTCCCATCGCTGCGACAGCCGTTGCCCGGTTGCACCCGCGCCTTCCGGCGGCGAGCCTTCTGGCGTGGGGCTTGGCGCCCCGCGCGGCGTGTTTCGGCACAGGCCTTGCTCGGGCACTCGTCGCCCGTGACCCACCGGTCTAGACTAGCCATTCCTAGGACCGGTCCTACGACGCACTGGTTTCTAAAAACAACAACGCGCCGCAGCGAAGCTGACGGCCGCCGGGAGTGACCATGCACCCGCAATCCCTGGAAAACTGCCCGAACGACCTTGCCGCCTTCATCGCCGATCACTTCGGTGAACGTGACATCCAGCCCGAGGGTGCCATCGCGCGCTCCTGGTACCGCAGCGTGATGGAGCACCGTCTCGACCCGCGGGCGCGGGCGGAAAAACACATCCTCACCGCCGGAGAAATCCGCGAGCACCAGGGCCTGCACCAGGACTACCTGGCGATTGCCAGCCAGGGCGTCACCGGCCTTGCCCGGCGCGTGCTGCCGGCGGGCTTCGCGGTGCTGCTCAGCGATGAACGCGGCATCACCCTCGATGCGCGCCTGCCCAGCGAGCGCGACCGCTACACCCAGGCCGGGCTGATCGTCGGCGCGCGCTGGGACGAATCCATCGCCGGCACCAACGGCATCGGCACCGCCCTGGCCGCTGGCGAGGCGCTGACCATTCACCGCCAGGAGCACTTCCTGGTGAGCAATTTCCGCCTGAGCTGCTCGGTGGCGCCGATCTTCGATGCCCAGCACCGCCTGCGCGGCTGCCTGAACGCCACCTGCCTGTACAACGACGGGCCCAAGGACGCGCAGTACCTGACCTTGCAGCTGGTCATCCTGTATGCCCGGCTGATCGAGAACGCCAGCTTCCGCCAACGCTACCGCGACCGCCTGACCCTCTCCGTGAAGGCTCGCGACGAGGTGTCGGACCTGGCCAACGAACAGCTCATTGCCCTCGATGAACAGGGCCGGGTGATCGGCGCCAACCATGCCGCCTTCGCTGCCTGCCGGGGCGAACTGCTGGGCAGCCGCATCGAGCAGTTGCTGGAGGCGGACGTCGACCAGTTGCTTGAGCTGAGCAAGGGCGGCGCGCGCGGTATTCGTCTGCGCACATTGGCCGATCACGCGTTGGTGGATGTGGGCCTGCGTACGCCGGCCAGCCCGCCGCGCCGCCAGGCTCCGCCGCGCAGCGGGCGGCACAGCCCGGAGCATCCCGATCTCACTCGCCTCGCCGGCGCCGACCCGCGCCTGCAGGACGGTGTGCGCAAGCTGCGCAAGGTGCTCGACAAGGGCATCTCCATCCTGGTCACCGGCGAGACCGGCACCGGTAAGGAAGCCTTCGCCCGCGCCATCCACCAGGCCAGCGCGCGCCATGCCGGGCCCTTCGTCGCGCTGAACTGCGCGGCGATCCCGGAGAGCCTGATCGAGAGCGAACTCTTCGGTTATCGCGGCGGCAGCTTCACCGGCGCCAGCAAGAAAGGCATGAAGGGCAAGCTGGAACTGGCCAATGGCGGCACCTTGTTCCTCGACGAGATCGGCGACATGCCCGCGCACCTGCAGACGCGCCTGCTGCGTGTGCTGGCCGAGCGAGAAATCCTCCCGCTGGGTGCCGAAGCACCGGTGCCGCTGGACGTGCAGGTGGTCTCGGCCACCCACCAGAACCTGACCGAGATGATCCGCGCCAAGGGCTTTCGCGAGGACCTGTTCTACCGCCTCGCCGGCATGACCCTGCAACTGCCGGCGCTGCGCGAACGCACGGACCGCGAGGCGCTGATCGACAGCCTGCTGGCGGGCCTGGGCGGCGACCTGCACCTCGACAGCGCGGTGCGCGAGCGGCTGCGCGGCCATCCCTGGCCGGGCAACATCCGCCAGTTGCTGAACTGTCTGCGCTACGCTGCCGCCCTCGCCGAAGACGGCCGCATCGATCTGGACTGCCTGCCGATGGAATTGCATCAGGCGGCTCCCGTCTGCACTGCCGAAGCGCCGCAGGCAGTAACCGCGACCGCCCTCGCCGCCCGCCTGGACGACGACGAAGCTCGCCACCTTCTGGCGGTACTACGCGAGCGGCAGTGGAATATCAGTGCGGTGGCGCAGCAGTTCGGCATTGCCCGGTCGACCCTGTATCGGAAGATGAAGAAGCACGGCATCGTGCAGCCCAATGCGCTGTATTGATTCCTTCCCTTTTCCCTGCGTCCGCTGATCAGGTAGCTAACCCGTGTTCCAGGAGCGGACTCCGACCGCGATAGGTCCGCCTCGCGTTGGGGGCCATCGCGGACAGAGTCCGCTCCTACGCAACGGCCATCTGCAGGCGCAGGGAAAAAGGAGCGGACCGCACCTGGCAAGGACGGCCCACCCAGTCAAACAATGGAACGTTTACGGGCACAGTTTTCCCATCCGCTGGAAACTCCGTGCACACCTTCGCCCCCTCTCCCCAGCCCTCTCCCTGAAGGGAGAGGGAGTATTCGAGTGAAGCGTCCCAATCGTGCTTTCCTGGCACGCTCGGATCAGGAAAACCGTGGCCGCCCCACACCGGCCCAGTCCCCTCTCCCTGAAGGGAGAGGGAGTATTCGAGTGAAGCGTCCCAACCGTGCTTTCCTGGCACGTTCGGATCGGGAAAAACCGTGGTCGCGCTCCACACTGGTCCAGTCCCCTCTCCCTTCAGGGAGAGGGTTAGGGAGAGGGTCTAAGCCCATGCACGGCCTGGCCGGCAGCTCACTCCTGCGCATAAACCACATGCGTGTGCGTGTACTCATACAGCCCATGCTTGCCGTCCGCGCCACCGATGCCGGACTTGCGCGTGCCGGCATGGAAGCCCTGCATCGCCTCGAAGTTCTCGCGGTTGATGTAGGTCTCGCCGAAGTCCAGCTCGCGGCTGGCCTTGAGCGCGGCGCTGAGGTTGCGGGTGTAGATCGATGAGGTCAGGCCGTAGTCGCTGTCATTGGCCAGGGCGATGGCTTCGTCGAGGTCGTCCACCACCTGGATCGGCAGCACCGGGCCGAAGACTTCCTTGCGCATGATCTCCATGTCGCCCGTGCAGCCAGCGAGCACGGTGGGCTGGTAGTGGAAGCCCCTGCCGAGGTCGGCCACTGCGCCGCCTGTAATGACCTGAGCGCCCTGCCCGGTTGCCGTGCGGACCATCTGCGCGACCTTGTCCAGTCCGATCCGATTGACCAGCGGGCCCATGTCCAGGTCGGCCTGCACATTCGGGTCACCGAAGCGAGTGGCGGCCATGGCGGCGGCAATCTTCTCGATGAACTGGTCGGCTACCTGGCGCTGCACATAGACGCGCTCGGCGCAGTTGCACACCTGCCCGGTGTTGATCACCCGCGAGGCCTTGATGGCGTTCACCGCCAGTTCCAGGTCGGCGTCGGCGAGGACGATGGCCGGCGCCTTGCCACCCAGCTCCAGGTTCAGCTTGGTGATGTTCGGCGCGGCCGCGGCCATGATCCGCGAGCCGGTGGCGACGCTGCCGGTAAAGCTGATCAGGTCGACGCCTGCGTGGCTGGTCAGCGCACTGCCGGCGCTGGCACCGGTGCCGCCGACGACGTTGAACACGCCGGTGGGCAGGTCGGTCTCCGCCACCAGGCGAGCGAACTCGAAGCAGTTGATCGGGGTTTCTTCGCTGGGCTTGATGACGATGGTGTTGCCGGTCAGCAGAGCCGGCGCCATCTTCCGCGCGATGAGGAAGAACGGGAAGTTCCACGGCAGGATGCCCGCCACCACGCCCAGCGGCTTGCGCAGCAGGAAGATGTGCTCGCCAGCGCGGTCGCTGGTCAGCACTTCGCCCTCCAGGCGGCGCGCCCACTCGGCCATGTAGTCGAGGTAGTCAGCGGTGAAGTTCACTTCCACTTCCGCCAGTGCCGGCACCTTGCCCTGCTCGGCGGTGATGATCTTCGCCAGGCGCGGCGCGTTGGCGCGCACCTTCTCGGCGATCCGGCGCAGATAGCCGGCGCGCTCGATGGCAGGCTTGGCCGCCCAGCCCTTCTGCGCCCTGCGGGCGGCGTCGATGGCGCTGTCCACCTGGGCGGCGCTGGCCTCGGGGATGCGTGCCAGCAGTTCACCATTGGCCGGGTTGTGCACCTCGATCAGCGGCTCGCCGGCGACGAAGCGGTTGTCGATGTAGTGCTGGTAGGTCGTTACGTCAGTCATGAATCAGTCTCCTGGTGGGCGGTCACTTGGCGGCGGTCTTCTGCGCGCCGGCCAGTTGTTCCTTGAGGTCGTAGGCGCGCTTGATCAGGTACTGGTGCACCGCCTCGGCCTGTTGCAGGTCGAGATGGCCCTGGAACGAGGGCATGCCGTCGGGGATGCGGCCGCCATAGACGATGCCGAGGAAGCGCTGGTGGTTTTCCGCGCTGAGGGTGCGCAGGTCCGGCACCACGCCACCGCTGATGGCGTTGATGCCGTGGCACTGCGAGCAACTGGAGTTGAACAGCTCGCGGCCCTGGTCGATCTGCAAGGGGGTGCCGGTCAGTGCCGGCGGCTCGGGCTTGCGGTCGGCCCACTTGTAGTTGATGTCCGGCAGCTTGGCGGTGCCGCCGAGCTTGTAGGTCAGCACCTGGGCGTTGGGCTTCACCCCGGCGCGCAGCGACAGAGCGCCGGCGAAGGTGGAGAAGGCACCGCCCCAGCCGGCCATGAAGGTCACGTATTGCTCGCCGTCCACCTCATAGGTGATGGGCGCGGCCATCACGCCGGTGTTGGCCGGGGATTCCCAGAGCTTCTTGCCGGTCTCGGCGGCATAGGCCACCACGCGGCCGTCGGCGGTGCCTTCGAACACCAGGTTGCCGGCGGTACTCAGGGTGCCGCCGTTGAAGATGGTGCTGTAGGGCACTTCCCAGCGTTTTTCCTGCTTCACCGGGTCCCAGGCGATCAGCTTGCCGGTCCAGGTGTCGGCGATCTTGCGCAGGCCCTCCGGGTCCTCGGGCATCATCCCGGTGTTCACATCGAGCTGGTAGATGCTCTTGAACTTGGAACGCGGCGGCGCGCCGTCGACGTCCTGGTACATCGCCGACATGATGTGCGCCGGGATGTAGACCAGGCCGGTGTTGGGGTTGTACGACATCGGTTGCCAGTCGTGGGCACCCCAGAAGGCCGGCTGGATCAGACGTGCCTTTTTCTGCGGGTCCTTCCAGTATTCGGCGACCTCCTCGTTGCGGATCGGCCGACCGGTCTTCATGTCGATGCCGGTGGCCCAGTTGATCGGGATGAAGTTCTTCGCCGAGAGCAGCTCGCCGGTGGCGCGGTCGATGACGTAGAAGAAGCCGTTCTTCGGCGCCTGCATCAACACCTTGCGCTGCTTGCCGTCGATCTCCAGGTCCACCAGCATGATGTGCTGGGTGGCGGTGTAGTCCCAGGCGTCGCCCGGCGTGGTCTGGTAGTGCCAGACGTACTCGCCGTTGTCAGGGTTGATCGCAACGATGGACGAGAGGAACAGGTTATCGCCCTTGCCTTCGCTGCGGATGCGCGGGTTCCACGAGGAGCCGTTGCCGACGCCGATGTACAGCAGGTTCAACTCCGGGTCGTAGGACATCGAGTCCCACACAGTGCCGCCACCGCCCTGCTTGGCGTAGTTGTCGCCGAACCAGGTCTTGGCGGCGATTTCCATGCCCTTGCCCTTGGGCATTTCCTTGGGGTCGCCGGGCACGGTAAAGAAGCGCCAATCCTGCTTGCCGGTCTCGGCATCGTAGGCGGTGATGTAGCCGCGCACGCCGAACTCGGCGCCGCCGTTGCCGATGATCACCTTGCCCTTCACGATGCGCGGCGCGCCGGTGATAGTGATGCTGCGCGACGGGTCGGTGCGGGTATCGACGCTCCACACGCGCTTGCCGGTCTTGGCGTCGATGGCCTCCAGGCGGCCGTCGAGCACGCCGACGTAGACCTTGCCCTTCCACACCGCCACGCCACGGTTCACCGCGTCGCAGCAGGCTTCGCCGGCGCGACTGCGGTCGGACTGCGGGTCGTACTTCCACAGCAGCTCGCCACTGCGGGCGTCCAGTGCGTAGACGATGGAGAACGGCCCGGTGGTGTACATCACGCCATCGACCACGATGGGCGTGGCTTCTACGCCACGGTCGATGTCCAGCTTGTGGCTCCAGGCCAGGCCCAGATTGCCGACGTTGCTCTGGTCGATCTGCTTGAGCGGGCTGAAGCGCTGCTCGTCGTAGGTTCGGCCGGTGGTCATCCAGTTGCCCGGCTCGCTGTTGGCGGCGGCGATGCGCTGGCCATCGACGTTGGCCGGGACTTCAGCAGCGTGGAGATTCAGGGACAGACCGGCCATCAGCAGCGAGGCGGTCAGCAGGGAATGGCGCAAGGCGGGTTGCAGGCGAACGGAAGGCACGTGCAGGCCAATCGATCTCATGGAGGTTCTCCGATTCTTGTTGGTGCCGCGGATCGTTCGCCGCGGCTTGCAAGGCTCAGAGCAACCGCTGTGCCAGGCTTCTCGAATCTGGCTGGAGGGCCCGCCGTTCGGGGCTTCTGGCGTTTCCTTCCGGATGCGATGCGGGTGTTGCGGGCGCTACAGGTGTTGCGCTCATCGGCGGCAGGTGTTGCGCGGGCGGGACGCTGCGGATGCTTTGCAGGATGGGCGGGTTCGCGAGCAAGCTCGCTCCTACAGAAGGGCTGCGAACTCAACCTGTAGGAGCGAGCTTGCTCGCGAACAACGACTCATCCGGAAAAAAGAAAACGCGGCCGGAGCCGCGTTCGACGAAGGCCGTCACCCGTGGAATGGGTACGGAAGCGGACGGCCGCCCGAACCGGGCGCGTCGACACAAGGGATGCCTGGTGGAGTGCCAGGCGGGGTACACCGGAAAGGTCCGGCGAACCTGATGGGGGAAGGCTCGCCGGTTTGCTGCTGAGGGTTAGAAGAAGCCCAGCGGGTTGATGTCGTAGCTCACCAGCAGGTTCTTGGTCTGCTGGTAGTGGTCGAGCATCATCTTGTGGGTCTCGCGGCCGACGCCGGACTTCTTGTAGCCACCGAAGGCGGCGTGGGCCGGGTACAGGTGGTAGCAGTTGGTCCACACGCGGCCGGACTGGATGCCCCGGCCCATGCGCCAGGCGCGGTTGATGTCGCGGGTCCATACGCCGGCGCCCAGGCCGAACTCGGTGTCATTGGCAATCGCCAGGGCTTCGGCTTCGTCCTTGAAGGTGGTGACGCCCACCACCGGCCCGAAGATTTCCTCCTGGAACACGCGCATGCCGTTGTGGCCCTTGAGCAGAGTCGGCTGGATGTAATAACCGCTGGCCAGGTCACCTTCCAGGCGCTCGCTGGAGCCGCCGGTGAGCAGCTCGGCGCCTTCGCCCTGGGCAATGTCGAGGTAGGAGAGGATCTTCTCGTACTGCTGCTGCGAAGCCTGCGCGCCGACCATGGTCTCGGTATCCAGCGGGTTGCCGCGCTTGATCGCCTTGATCTTCTTCATCACCTCGACCATGAACTGCTCGAAGATCGACTCCTGCACCAGCGCCCGCGACGGGCAGGTGCACACTTCGCCCTGGTTGAAGAAGGCCAGCACCAGGCCCTCGGCGGCCTTCTCGATGAAGGCCGGCTCGGCCTGCATGATGTCCTCGAAGAAGATGTTCGGGCTCTTGCCACCCAGTTCCACGGTGGACGGGATGATGTTCTCCGCCGCGCAGTGGAGGATGTGCGAGCCGACCGGGGTGGAGCCGGTGAAGGCGATCTTGGCGATGCGCTTGCTGGTGGCCAGCGCCTGGCCCGCTTCCTTGCCGAAGCCCTGGACGATGTTCAGCACGCCCGGTGGCAGCAGGTCACCGATGATTTCGGCCAGCAGCATGATCGACAGCGGAGTCTGCTCGGCCGGCTTGATCACCACACAGTTACCGGCGGCCAGGGCCGGCGCGAGTTTCCACGCGGCCATCAGCAGCGGGAAGTTCCACGGGATGATCTGCCCGACCACGCCCAGCGGCTCGTGGATGTGGTAGGCAACGGTGTTCTCGTTGATCTCGGCGGCGCCGCCTTCCTGCGCGCGGATGCAGCCGGCGTAGTAGCGGAAGTGGTCGGCGGCCAGCGGCACGTCGGCGTTCAGGGTCTCGCGCACGGCCTTGCCGTTGTCCCAGGTTTCGGCGACGGCGAGTTGCTCGAGGTTCTGTTCGATGCGGTCGGCGATCTTCAGCAGGATCAGCGCGCGGTCCTGCACCGATGTGCGCCCCCAGCTATCGGCGACGGCATGGGCGGCATCCAGGGCGAGTTCTATGTCCTCGGCGGTGGAGCGCGGGAATTCGGCGATGATTTCGCCATTCACCGGCGAGGTGTTGCTGAAGTACTGGCCCAGCACCGGCGCGACGAACTCGCCGCCGATGTAGTTGCCGTAGCGCGGTTTGAGGGTGACGACGGCGCCTGGGGTTCCGGGTGCGGCGTAGATCATGGGGATGCTCTCCTGTCGGTTCCCGGCCTCCATCGGCCAGGTCATGGAGCGATCTTAGGCAGCGCCCTTCCCGGCCCGGAATGCCCCCATGGGAGCGGTGGGTTACTCATTTGGTAGTAGATGGTGGCGGCTGGCTTTTCGTAGGAGCGGACCTTGTCCGCGAATGCTCACCACTGCACCCACGTTGCAGGATGAACACCCGCAGGGCGGATAACGCGAAACGTTATCCGCCTTTGTAGGAGCGAGCTTGCTCGCGAACAGAATTACCCGGCCGCATCGGCGTCAAGCGGTTCGCGAGCAAGCTCGCTCCTACAAAAAGCAGCCCTGCGCTCACGCACCAGAGTCGCAGGCACGCGCAGAGTCCCGTCAGGACGCCAAGCAGCGGGGCCATCGATGCCGCGAGGGATTTAGAGGAGCAGGGATGGCCCTTGTACGCTCCCTCGGAGCGATACCGGACCCTGATGTCGGGACGAGACCTTTGCCTACGCTGGAGGCGTTTGCCAAAGTCGGTCGCCCGAGGGGGAGAAACAAGAAAACATCCAAGCGCGCCGAGGCGGCGCAAAAACACTGAAAAAGACGGCGGATGACGCTAAAGACGTTATTCACCCTACGAAAAACTTCGCGGGCAGAGTCCGCTCCTACAAAAGCGAGCCACATCCACTAAAAAACAAAGGGCCGGCTCAATGGCCGGCCCTCTGCTCACCTCACAGAAGCATCACTTCTTGGCGACGAGATCCTTGGGCAGCTTGAAGGTCCAGATCATCCCGCCCTGGTCGAGGTCCTTGATGCGCTTGGCCACCTCGCCACCCCACAGCGGCACCGCGCCGCCCCAGCCGGAGAGCACGGTGACGTACTGCTCGCCATCCATCTCCCAGGTGATCGGCGAGGCGATCACGCCCGAGCCGGTGTTGAACTCGTAAAGTTTCTTGCCGGTCTTGGCGTCGAAGGCCATCAGATAGCCCTCGGGGTTGCCGGTGAACACCAGGTTGCCGTGGGTCGCCAGCACGCCGCCCCACAGCGGCGCGTAGTTCTCGTAGCGCCAGACCTGCTTGCCGGTCTTCGGATCGATGGCGCGCAGCACGCCGATGTACTTTTCGTTCAGCGGCTTGATGGTGAAGCCCGCGCCGAGGTAAGCCGCGCCCTTCTTGTAGGCGATGTTCTCGTTCCACATGTCCATGCCCCACTCGTTGGACGGCACGTAGAACAGCCCGGTGTCCTGGCTGTAGGCCATGGGCATCCAGTTCTTGCCGCCGAGGAAGGACGGCGCAACGAACACTGAGCTGCCCTTCTCGCCGCCCTCACCCGGCGCACCCGGACGGTGGGCGTCGTCATAGATCGGCCGGCCGTCCTTATCCAGGCCCTTGGCCCAGGTCACCTTGTCGACGAAGGGGAAGCCACGGATGAACTTGCCGTTGGTGCGATCGAGCACGTAGAAGAAGCCGTTGCGGTCGGCGGTGGCAGCCGCCTGCACGGTCTTGCTGCCGTCCTTGTAGTCGAAGGACACCAGCTCGTTCACACCGTCGAAGTCCCAGCCGTCGTGCGGGGTGGTCTGGAAGTGCCACTTGATCGAGCCGTCGTCGGGGTTCAGCGCCAGGCGCGAGGAGGAGTACAGGTTGTCACCAGGGCGCAGGTGCGAGTTCCACGGCGACGGGTTGCCGGTGCCGATGAACAGCGAGTCGGTGCTCGGGTCGTAGTAGCCGCCCAGCCAGGGCGCGGCGCCGCCGGTCTTCCACAGGTCGCCCGGCCAGGTCTTGCCCGCTTCGCCGCCGGAGATGCCGTTCTCCACGGCCTTGCCGTCCTTGTAGACGTAGCCCATGTGGCCTTCCACGGTCGGGCGGCTCCACAGCAGCTCGCCGTTGGTGGGGTTGTAGGCCTCGATCTTGCCGACCACGCCGAACTCGCCGCCGGCCACGCCGGTAATCAGCTTGCCCTTGGCGATCAGCGGTGCGGCGGAGATGGAGTAGCCGGCCTTGTAGTCGGCCACGGTCTTTTTCCACACCACCTTGCCAGTGTCCTTGTTCAGGGCGACCAGCTTGGCGTCGAGGGTGCCGAAGATCACCAGGTCGCCGTACAGGGCCACACCACGGTTGATCACATCGCAGCAGGGCATGATGCCGTCGGGCAGGCGCGCGTCGTATTGCCAGAGCTTGCGACCCGTGCGCGCATCGGCGGCGAACACTCGCGAGTAGGAGGCGGTGACGTACATCACGCCGTCCTTGATCAACGGTTGCGCCTGTTGGCCGCGCTGCTTCTCGCCACCGAAGGACAGCGCCCAGACCGGCCGCAGTTCCTTCACGTTATCGCTGTTCAGGGTGTTCAGCGGGCTGAAGCGCTGGCCCTGCTGGTTGATCCCGTTGACCACGATCTGGTCGGTGCGCTTGGCGGAATCACTGATGTCCTGGTCGGTCACCCCGGCTTGGGCGCCCAGGCTGGCCAGGCTGACGGCGGTGAACAGCACGGTGCGGGCGAAAGGTTGAAGCTGTCTCATGGCGATGCGCCTCTGCGATTGTTGTTGTACCCGGGAAAATTTCCCGGTCTGTCGCAGATTCTTGGTTTGGCGGGCTGGGGCAACAATTGAACGCAGTGCCGATTTTCCTAGTTCCTTGGTAGCAATACCGGGTTGCGGCGGCGTGAAATTCGGGAGCTCTCACGGGCCGGGAGGCCGAGCCCAATCCCTGTAGGAGCGAGCTTGCTCGCGAACCAGATGTCCCGGCGACTGCGTTGCCTGAGCGGGGATCCGAGCCCCTCACCCCAGCCCTCTCCCGGAGGGAGAGGGAGCTGTTCGGCGCGATAGGCGGACACAGGCGTTCATCCGGTCGGAAGGTTCGCGAGCAAGCTCGCTCCTACAGGCAGAGCAGGTCGGAGCGGCGAGCAAGGCCGCTCCAGACAGCCCTCTCCCGGAGGGAGAGGGAGCCGTTCGGCGCGATGCGGACACAGGCGTTCATCCGGTCGGAAGGTTCGCGAGCAAGCTCGCTCCTACAGGAAGAGCAAAGCGGCTCCGGACAGCCCCTCTCCCTCTGGGAGAGGGTTGGGGTGAGGGCATGTCCGCGCACCGAAACTTCCGCAGAAAGAGCTACTGCTCGTCGACGCGCGGCAGCGCCTTCTGCTCATAGCGCGGATAGAGATGGCTGACACTGCGGATCAGCTCGTAGCGCGTCAGGCTGACGCCGGCGAAACGTTCGGGGATGGGCGTGCGCAGTAGGTCGTTCATGTCCGCCCCCTGGGCGACGCCGTCGCGCATTACGCTGTCGAGCCAGCTGAGGTAGTCGCGCATCTGCACGAAGGGTGCGACATCACTGGCGATGGGGCCGTGGCCAGGGACGATCTGCTTCCACGGCAGCTGCTGCAGCGTATCCAGGTCAGCCAGCCAGACGTCGAGCCCCGGACTGTTCGGCGTGGTCAGTGCGCGCTGGTAGAACACGATGTCGCCGGCGAACAGCACGCCGGTGGTCTCGTCGAGGATCGCCAGGTCCGCGCCGGTATGCCCGCGCAGGCCGACCAACCGGAACCGGTGGCTGCCCATCGTCAATTCACCCGGCGCCACTGTCTCGCTGGGCAACACCACTTCCGTGCCGCGCATCCAGTCGCCGACCAGGCGGTACATGTTCTCCGCCATGGCGTTGCCCTGCTCTTTCAGCAGTTTTGTGGTGCCAGCCAGCGCGCCGATGGGTACGTCGGTAAAAGCCTGGTTGCCCAGCACATGGTCAGGGTGGTGATGGGTCAGCAACACCCGACCCACCGGCTTGCCGGTGGTCTGCTGGATCAGCGTACGCAGGGCTTCGCCGTAGCGCTTCGACGGGCCGGTGTCGATCAGCAGCACCCCGTCGCCGGTGTCGATGAAGGCGACGTTGACGATGGCGCCGCCGTTGTCCTTGGCGAAATTGTCGGTGCTGCCTTCCACCACCCAGGTGCCCTCGGCGATCTGCCGGGGCTGGAGGTGGTACTGCAGGTCGGCCAGTGCCGGCAAGCACAGGCACGCGAGGGCGATCAGGAGAAAACGCATGGGCACCTCGTTAGTGCAGCGCTATAACGGCGCAGTGCGGCGTCAGCGCAGAGCGGCCTGGAATTCGTTTCCGTTGTTGTCGTGCAGCCAGAGTTCGGTGTGCGGATGGCCGCGCACCTCAAAGGTGAAAGTCGGGTTTTCGCTGACCGCCGGGAACAGGTCCAGTCGGGCGAAGACCTCACCATCGGGCCCACGCAGCTCGGCATGGTCGAGGTAGAACTCGGGGATGCCGCCGACCAGGCCGTTGTCCATCGGGTGCGACACCGACAAGCGCACGCGGCTGTATTCACCCTTGGGATAGGACTCGCCGTGGACCTGGCCGAGCCGGTCCTCCCAGCCCGGTTGCGCGCGCACCACACTGGGCGCCGTGCAACCACCACCGGCGGCGTCGATCCAGGCCGAGCCCACATGCCAGACGCCCTTCTCGTCGCGCAGCGCGGCGCGGATCGGCGTGGCCTGTTCGATGCGGATACGCACCGCCAGCAGCGGCTCCAGATGTTCGCCCGGATAGAGCGTCAGCACATGGGGAATCGGGTTCAGTTCGGCCCACAGCAGCAGGCGATCGAAACGCCCCGGCAAGGCGCGGGCGTCGACTTCCACCGGCACCTGGCGGGAATCTTCGGCGAACGGCGGCACCCCCAGCCTCACCCGCTCATCGAAGACGTAGGGCTCGCCGTTCAACAGGCGCTTGTGGTGGTACTCCCACATCACCGAGGGCATTGGGTCGCCCTCCACCGCCGCTGCCAGCAACGGCAGCGCACAGATCCCGAGCAGCAATTCGCGCCGGTGCATCCTCAATCCCTCACTGCACGTCCTGATAGAGCCCCGGCAGTTCATAGCGCATGCCGTAGGCCGCGTAGAGCTTTTCCATCTCGCCGCTGCGCACCAGTTCCTCCAGTTCGCCGTCCAGGGCGTTGGAGAGCTGGCGATTGCTTTCATGCACCGCCATGCCGATGTCCCACTCGGGCTGGCCGAGGTTGGGGTAGGTATTTTCGGCGTTCTTCAGGTGCTCATCGGCGGCCTGGGCGCGCATCCAGTCCAGCTCGCCGCGCAGCGCCATTACTGCATCCACCTTGCCCGCGCGCATGCCGTCGAAGGCTGCCTGCGTGCTCGGGAAATGCACGGTCATGCGGCTGAGCTGGCCGCCCAGCACCGAGGTCAGGTAGAACGACGGCACGCTGTCCAGCTCGACGCCGATGGGGTGTTCGCGGAAGGCGGCGATGGTGTCCACCTCGGGCAGGCGCCGGTCATCGCTGACCACCTGCCAGCGCTCGCGCTGGTAAGGACCGAACATCACCACCTGCTCATTGGCGAACTCGCCGACGTCGTTGCGCCGGTTGGCGTACTGGCGGTCGTAGGGCACGCGCAGCATCACGTCGGCGACCACGCCGGGGCGCAAGTAATGCCCCTTCCAGATGAAGTTGCGCAGGTCGTCGTCCAGGCGCTCGCCGGGCGTGACCCAGAGGAATTCCGCACGCAGGCCCAGCCCGCTGGCCAGGCGCTGCGCAAGGTCGACGTCGACCCCGCGCGGCTGCCCGTCCTGCATGAAGCTGTAGGGCGGGAAGTTCTCGTACACAGCCACCCGCAACACACCGCTGGAGACCATATCCTCGTAGGGACGGACTCCAGCCTGCGCTTGCCCAATCAGCAGGCACAGGCCGAACAACCAGGCGAACAGGCGCATGGCGGTCACTCGTCCACGTGCACGCTGTCCAGGTAGGTGCGGATCGCCCAGAGGCCTTCCTGGCTGATGAAGTCGGCCATCTTCGGCATGTACACCGCACCGTCGCGCACCGCGCCGTTGATCACCCGCTCCTTGAACCACTCGTCACCCTCGGCGCCCACGTCGAGCATGCGCAGGTCGGGGGCGATGCCGCCGGACTTGGCTTCCAGGCCGTGGCAGCGCGCGCAGTTCTGGTTGTAGGCCGAAGCGCCGATCTCCACCGCCTTGGCGTGGTTGGCGTAGGGCTCGCGGTAGGGGTTGGTCTCGCGCCATTCCTTGCCCAGCGGTTCCAGCCCCGTGGTATCCACTGCCTGGGGCGTCACATTGCCGTGGGACAGGGCCAGACCCGAAACACCCAGGCCGGCCACCAACATCAGGCCACACAGCACGTTCTTGTTGTTCATCACTTCATCCTCTCATCGAGATGCTTGGCAAGGCACGGCGCCCGGAAAGACGCCAGTGATGACGATGTTAAGAACGCACGCCTTGCGGCCGAATCCTGCTTTGGATGCTCCCGCCTACTCCCTTCGTACTAGAACCGCGGTCGGCCATCGACGGCGCTTTGGCAGCAAGTCCAATTCATGCCCGGCTCGGGAAATAGTCCCGGCATTGCCGGGACTATTTCCGTTCCCCCTCAGGCAGCCCTCCTCCCACCATGGATTCGCCGCGGCACGTGCAGCGGCCCTGCCGCCATCCATCACGGGAAACCACCATGAGAACAACAACAGCCCCCCTGCGCCTCGCCCCCCTGCACCTCACTTTCAGCAGCCTCGCCTGCGCCATCGCCCTCACCGCCGGCGGCTCAGCCCTGGCGAAAGACGTGACCTGGGACGATATCGCCAACGACCACACCACCACCGGCGACGTGCTGCAGTACGGCATGGGCACCAACGCCCAGCGCTGGAGCCCGCTCAAGCAGGTCAACGCAGGCAACGTGTTCAAGCTGACCCCGGCCTGGTCCTACTCCTTCGGCGACGAAAAGCAGCGCGGCCAGGAATCCCAGGCCATCGTCAGTGACGGCGTGGTCTACGTCACCGCCTCCTACTCGCGACTGTTCGCCCTCGACGCGAAGACCGGCAAGCGCCTGTGGACCTACAACCACCGCCTGCCCGACGACATCCGCCCGTGCTGCGACGTGGTCAACCGCGGCGCCGCCATCTATGGCGACAAGATCTACTTCGGCACCCTCGATGCCTCCGTCGTGGCGCTGAACAAGAAGACCGGCAAGGTGGTCTGGAAGAAGAAGTTCGGCGACCACGGCGCCGGCTACACCATGACCGGCGCGCCGACCATCGTGAAGGACGGCAAGACCGGCAAGGTGCTGCTGATCCACGGCAGCTCGGGCGATGAGTTCGGCGTGGTCGGCCGTCTGTTCGCCCGCGACCCGGATACCGGTGAAGAGGTGTGGATGCGGCCCTTCGTCGAAGGCCACATGGGCCGCCTCAACGGCAAGGACAGCACACCCACTGGCGACGTGAAGGCGCCGTCGTGGCCGGAGGACAAGAACTCCCCCACCGGCAAGGTCGAGGCCTGGAGCCACGGCGGCGGTGCCCCGTGGCAGAGCGCGAGCTTCGACGCCGAAACCAACACCATCATCGTCGGCGCCGGCAACCCCGGCCCGTGGAACACCTGGGCGCGCACCGCCAAGGGGGGCAACCCGCACGACTACGACAGCCTCTACACCTCCGGCCAGGTCGGCGTCGACCCGAGCACCGGCGAGGTGAAATGGTTCTACCAGCACACGCCCAACGACGCCTGGGACTTCTCCGGCAACAACGAACTGGTGCTGTTCGACTACAAGGCCAAGGACGGCAAGATCGTTAAGGCCACCGCCCACGCCGACCGCAACGGTTTCTTCTATGTGGTCGACCGCACCAACGGCAAGCTGCAGAACGCCTTCCCCTTCGTCGACAACATCACCTGGGCAAGCCACATCGACCTGAAGACCGGTCGCCCGGTGGAGAACGAAGGCCAACGCCCACCGCTGCCGGAACCGGGGCAGAAGCACGGCAAGGCCGTGGAAGTCTCGCCGCCGTTCCTCGGCGGCAAGAACTGGAACCCCATGGCCTACAGCCAGGACACCGGGCTGTTCTACGTCCCCGCCAACCACTGGAAGGAGGACTACTGGACCGAGGAAGTGAACTACGCCAAGGGCAGCGCCTACCTGGGCATGGGCTTCCGCATCAAGCGCATGTATGACGACCACGTCGGCACCCTGCGGGCGATGAACCCCACTACCGGCAAGGTGGAATGGGAATACAAGGACCACCTGCCGCTGTGGGCCGGCGTGCTGGCCACTGCCGGCAACCTGGTGTTCACCGGCACCGGCGAGGGCTTCCTCAAGGCCTTCGACGCCAGGACCGGCAGGGAGCTGTGGCAGTTCCAGACCGGCAGCGGCATCGTCTCCCCGCCGATCACCTGGGAGCAGGACGGCGAGCAGTACATCGGCGTGACCGTCGGCTACGGCGGCGCAGTGCCGTTGTGGGGCGGTGACATGGCCGAGCTGACCAAACCGGTGGCCCAGGGCGGTTCCTTCTGGGTGTTCAAGCTGCCCAGCTGGGACAACAAGACCGCCAGCCGTTGATGTACTGGCCCGCGCCGACCCCGGCGCGGGCCTTTTTCACTTTTCCAGGAGATCGCCATGCGCCTGCTCGCCTGCCTGCTCTTCCCACTCTCCGCCCTCGTCTTCGCCACCAGCCAGCCTGCACCGGAGGCGGACGACGATGCGCCCACCGTCATCGCCGGCTGCCGCATCGAGCCGGACGGCCAATGCCCGAATGCCGACCTGCGCGGCGCCGACCTGCGCAACCAGGACCTGACGCGGATGAACCTGTCCGGCGCCAACCTCGCCGGAGCCGACCTGCGCCACGCCACACTGGACCTGGCCAATCTGCAACAGGCGCACCTGAACGGCGCCGACCTGACCCGCGCCAGCCTGCAACAGGCCAATCTGCGTGGCGCCGATCTGAGTGGGGCCAAGTTGGTCGCCATCCAGGCCTGGGGCCTCTTCGCCCAGGGCGCGCAGTGGCAAGGCGCCGACCTGACCGCCGCTTACCTGGAATTCGCCCGCCTGAGCGGCGGCAAGCTGCACCAGGCCAACCTGCGTGCGGCCGACCTGGAAATGACTTGGTTGTCCCGCGCCGACCTCAAGGGCGCCGATCTGCGCGACGCCAACCTGCAGGAAGTGAAGCTGGCCGAGGCCAATCTGGAAGACGCCGATCTGCGCGGTAGTCGGCAGCGCTTCGGTAATTTCCAGGGCAGCAACATGGCGGGCTGCAAGGGCTGCCCGGGCGGCTGGGACTGACACCGGACACAGTGCCGGAATTGGCTCCATTGGTCTGCCGGTATTGTCGGGAATTGGCTATTCGAACGTTGCAGCGCCGGCGTTACCTTAGCTCCATTCCCCGCACTACCGCGGGCCCCACTGGAGGACACCATGAGTGCACGTATCGAATGGGCCAAAGCCGCCCCCGACGCCTACAAGGCCATGCTCGGCCTGGAACAGGCCCTGGCCAAGTCCGGCCTGGAGACCTCGCTGCTGGAACTGATCCGCCTGCGCGCCTCGCAGATCAACGGCTGCGCCTACTGCGTGAACATGCACGCCAACGACGCGCGCAAGGCCGGCGAAACCGAGGCACGCCTGCAGACCCTGAGCGTCTGGGAGGAAACCCGCTTCTTCACCGAGCGCGAACGCGCCGCGCTGGCCTGGGTGGAAAGCCTCACCCGCCTGCCGGAGAAGCATGCCCCGCAGGATCAGTTCGACGCCCTGCGCGAGCACTTCAGCGACGCGGAGATCGCCAACCTGACCCTGGCCATCGCCACCATCAACGCCTGGAACCGCTTCGGCGTGGGCATGGCGATGGTGCCCTGAGCCAAGCGATCCGGCTCGCTCCACGCCATCCTACGAACTAAGTCTCCGCCGTACAGTTCTTACGGGAGAGAGGCTTTGATCTTGTAGGAGCGAGCTTGCTCGCGAACGGCCACGCAGCGCAGCCAAGGTTCGCGAGCAAGCTCGCTCCTACAGTCATTACGTAGGGCGGATAACCCGCAACGGGTTATCCGCCCTGCATCGACTTCAGCTCTCGACCAGCTCCACCTTCTCCGGCTCGCGCTTCATCAGCACGCGGCCATTGCGGATCGAGTACAGCGCCTTGGTCTGCTGACGCACCGCTTCGTAATCGCTGTCCACGCCCAGTACCAGCAGGCTCGCCGGACGGCCGGCGGCGATGCCGTAGCGCGCGCCCAGGTTCAGCGCGCGGGCGCTGTTGTCGGTGACCAGGTCCAGCGCGCGCTGCAGGTCATCGAAGCCCATCATGTGACAGATGTGCAGGCCGGCGTCCAGCACGCGCAGGATGTTGCCATTGCCCAGCGGGTACCACGGGTCCTTGATCGAATCCTGGCCGAAGCAGACGTTCATACCGGCCCGGTCGATCTCGGCCACGCGGGTCACACCACGGCGTTTCGGGAAGGTGTCGAAGCGGCCCTGCAGGTGGATGCTCTCGGTCGGGCAGGAGACGAAGTTGATGCCCGAACGCTTGAGCAGGCGGAACAGCTTGGAGCAGTAGGCGTTGTCGTAGGAGCCCATGGCCGTGGTGTGACTGGCAGTGACGCGGCCGCCCATGCCGCGCACGCGGGCTTCCTCGGCGAGCACTTCGAGGAAGCGCGAGTTCGGGTCGTCGGTCTCGTCGCAGTGCACGTCCACCAGGCAGCCGGTGCGCTCGGCCAGGTCCATGAGGAACTTGATCGAGCTGACGCCCTGCTCGCGGGTGTTCTCGAAGTGCGGGATGCCACCAACGACGTCAGCGCCCAGGCGGATCGCCTCCTCCATCAGCTCGCGGCCGCCCTCGTAGGACTCGATGCCCTCCTGCGGGAATGCAACGATCTGCAGATCCACCAGGTGGCGCGCCTCTTCACGGACTTCCACCATGGCCTTGAGCGCGGCCAGGGTCGGATCGGTCACATCGACGTGGGTGCGCACATGCTGGATGCCATGGGCGGCCAGCATGCGGATGGTGGTGTGGGCGCGGGACTTGGTGTCCTCGTGGGTGATGGTTTCCTTGCGCTGGGCCCAGCGCTCGATGCCCTCGAACAGCGTGCCGCTCATGTTCCATTCCGGCTCGCCGGCGGTCAGGGTCGCGTCGAGGTGGATGTGCGGCTCCACCAGCGGGGCGATCGCCAGGTTGCCACGGGCATCGATGTCGTCGCCGCTGGCGGCCAGGGTGCCGGTTTGCTGCACGACTTCGGCAATGACGTCGCCTTCGCAGCGGATGGTGAACAGGCCGGTCTGCTTGCGCAGGGAGGCGTTGATGATTTTCATGGGATCAAAGGTCCTCTTCAGGCTATTCGTGGCGCGGCGCGCTGGACATGCGCCAGATGAGCAGCGCCACGGAGGTATTCAGGCGGAATTGCGCGTCGTCCAGGGACTGGCCGCTCAGGGCCTCGATACGCGCGATCCGCTGGTTCAGGGTGTTGCGGTGGATGCCCAGGCGCTGTGCGGCCTTGAGCGCATTGCCGTTCTCCTGGACGAGCGCATCGAGCGTCTCGATCAGCAGGTGCGGCTGTTTTCGACCCGCTTCGTTGAGCGGGCCGAGAGTGTCCTTCATGAACTGCTCGACCACCGCGCGATCGGGGATCGCCCGCAGCAGGCGCAGCACGCCCAGCTCACGGTAGTCGCAGAAGCCACCGGGCGCCTGCATGCCTTCGGCGACATCCAGCGCCTGGCGGGCTTCGAGCAGTGCGCGGGGATATTCCGCGCAACTGTCGGCGCGAGCCGAGAGCCCGAGATAAGCACGCAGCGGTGCCAGTTCCAGTTGCAGCTCCGAAGCCAGGGCGTGCAGCTCGGCTCGCTCGGCATCAGCCAGCAACAACACGAACAGGTCGCCCTGGATCACCACCGGCAAGCGCTCGCGGCGTTCCTGCTGCCAGCTTTCCAGATGGTCGAGCAACCGCTGGCGAGTCAGCTGCAGCGCCCGCTCGGCCTCCTCGGGTTGGTGTTGCTGGAACAAGGTGTCAACGCCAGCCACCCGCAGCGCCACCAGACGGCGTGGGACTTCCAGCGGCAATTCCAGGTGTTGCGCACGGCGACGGACGATATCGAGGCTGGGGAAGTCGCCGCTCAGCAATTGGCCAAGGATGTCGCGACGCGAGGTCTTCACCTGGGTCATCTGCACCAGCGCCGTGCCGATCAGATGGGTGACGATGACCATCTTCAGCGCATAGGGCTGCTCGATCAGCGGCAGGCCCTCCACTTCGGCCAGATGAATCACGGACTCGGGAATCCGCCGGATGAACTCGTCGCCCGTCAGGATGACGATACCGGCGATGCCGCTGGCAACGCCTTCGCGCACCAGCTGCAGCAGGTTGGCTTCGTCACGGGTGTGGTTGATGCCGGTGACGAACACCAGCTCGCCACCCATCACCCAGTCGGCAATGCCGACGTTCTCCGCCACGTAGGACCAGCGCACGCTGCGATGCAGGTTGCGCGCGCCGGCCCGCAGCGCGAGGCTTTCCAGCCCCGGCAGACGGAGGATTTCCTCGACGCTCAGGCTCAAGCGCGCGGCTCGGCCACCGGCGCGCGGGCGCGGGTGACTTCGGTGAGGACGATGTAGCAGATGGCCGACGCGGCGATGCCCACCAGCGGTGCGATCCACGGCGAGGCATAGGCCAGGCCCGCACCGACCGCGTAGGACGCGAGGCCCGAGACGTTGAACGCCGGGATGTGGGTGCCCACCAGCGCCGGGTATTCGCCGCGGTTGCGGTACCAGTAGTCGGCCATGATCACGCCCCCCAGCGGCGGGATGATCGAACCCAGCAGCACCAGGAACGGGATCAGCCATTCGTACATGCCGCCGATGGCGAGGATGATGCCGACGCCAGCGGCCAGCAGGGTCATGGTGCGGCGACGCTCGCTGCGCACCAGGTGGCAGGCGGCGGCGGAGACGTTGTAGATGGTCGGACCCTGGATGGTCCACAGGTTCAGGCAGAGCATGATCACCGCGGCAAAGGACAGGCCCTGCAGCACCATCACTTCGACGATGTCGGCGTTCTGGTAGACGATCGCGCACCAGGCGCCGGCGACGATCATCAGGCCGTTGCCGACGAGGAAGGCAACCACGCTGGCGATCACCGCGATGCGCCCGCTGCGGGCCATACGGGTCCAGTTGGTGGCCTGGGTCGCGCCGCTGGCGAAGGTGCCGAAGACCATGGTGACGGCGGCGGAGAAAGTCAGGGTCTGGCTCGGTTCCTTCGCCAGCAGGCCGCTCCAGCCGCCAGCATGGTTGGTGGCGATGACCATCGATGCCACCAGCAGGATGAACATCAGCGGCACCGAGACGCGAGACATGATGTCCAGGCCCTTGAAGCCGATGATCGCGGTGATCGAGAACAGCAGGCCGAACACCACCATCAGCGGGATGTTCAGCCACTCGGGCAGGCTGAGCATCTTGACCAGCACGATGGCCACAGTGGCGGTACCCCAGGCATACCAGCCCAGTTCGGCGAAGCCGAGGAGGAAGTCGGACAGCTTGCTGCCGCGCTCGCCGAAGCAGAAGCGCCCCATCAGCACGGTATTCAGGCCGCTGCGCGAGGCGATCAGGCCCAGGGCGGCGGCGTAGATGGCCAGCAGCACGTTGCCGATGAAGGCGACCCAGAGCATGTCGACGAAGTCGAAGGCCATGCCGATCTTGCCGCCGGCGAACATGGTGCCGGTGAAGAAGGTGAAGCTGAACAGGACCATGGCGATGGGCAGCAGGCCTTTGCGCCCTTCCCTGGGCGTCGCGCTCAGGGGGAACTCACTGGGGGAACTCATCGAGGGGGGGATCTCCGCGAGGATTGGTTGAGGACTCCCGGCCAACGCAAATAGCGGGTCGGAAAAGCCAATCAGGAACGACGCGGAAATTTTGAGCATGTCGAACATTGTGAACTGTTCACAATGCACACTTCCGGTGGGTGTAACGGCGTTTCAAGATAGCTCAAATGTGCATTGTGCGGATTTTCGGGGCACGATGCAGCTTTTTCGCACCAAAACTGACGAAAGCCTTGATCCATGTCTGTGCCGTTCGGCGGAATTCCAGCCTCGAAACGCAACGGCGGTCTGCACTTTCTCCCTGCGTCACCCTGTCACCCCCAGACAAGGAAATGGCACGGACAACAAGTCCGGCGCGCACCGACGCAGGCAGACTCTCCTCAATGTTCCGTCCGCTGTCCGCCCCTGGCGGTCGGCCTGATAACAACAGATAGCCCGCCAACAAGAAAAAGGGAGTACCCGCCAATGAGCGTCGCCAGGTTCCTCGCTCCATCGGTCCTCGCGCTGGCAACTTGCCTCGCGATGGGCGCAGCCCAAGCCGAGCTGCCGACCGAGAGCATCGGTGAGACCGTCTTGCCGTTCCCGCCCTCGCCGCACCGTGCGTACATCGTCGACGTGGAGTTCGAGAACTTCATCGCCGGCCGCGTCACCGTGGTCGACCCCGAGCAGAAGAAGATGCTTGGCATGGTCAGCACCGGCTTCGTCGCTCCGTCCACCCTGAGCCATGACGCCAAGACCCTGTACTCCGCCGATACCTTCTACTCCCGTGGTACCCGCGGTGTGCGCACCGATGTGCTGACCGCCTGGGACACCTCGAACCTGCGTCCGAAGTGGGAAGTGGAAATCCCGGCCAAGCGCGCCTCGATCCTGACCCAGAAGTACGCCCTGGGCACCAGCTCCGACGACCGCTTCGTCTACATCTACAACTTCACCCCGTCCACCTCGGTCACCGTGGTCGACACGCAAGAGAAAAAGGTCGCCAGCGAAATCGCCATCAGCGGCTGCGTGCTCAACTACCCGGTGGGCAAGCGTGCCTTCGCCTCGCTGTGCGGCGACGGCCAGTTGCAGATCACCAAGATCGGCGACGACGGCAAGGAAACCGGCCGCAGCCAGACGCCGTTCTTCGACCCGAACAAGGAGAAGCTCAACGAACGCGGCCTGGCCGTGGGCGAAACCTACTTCTTCGTGACCACAGACGGCATGGTCAAGCCGGTGGACGTTTCCGGCGACAAGCCGAAGATGCTGCCGAGCTGGTCGCTGACCACCGACGAAGAGCGCAAGAAAGGCTGGGGCACTGGCGGCTGGCAGTTGATGGCGGTAGCGCCCAAGCTGAACCGCATGTACGTGCTGATGCATGAAGAGCACAGCGCCGGCAAATGGGAAGACCCGAGCCCGTTCATCTGGGTCTACGACCTGAAGACGCAGAAGAAGATCGGCACCCTGGAAGCGCCCAAGCCGGTATGGAGCCTGCACGCCACCACCGACGACAAGCCGCTGTTGCTGGGCACCGACATCGAAGGCGGCCTGCAGATCTTCGACCTGAAGACCGGCAAGTACAACGGCGCCATGGACAAGATCGCCAAGACCCCGATCCTGGTCCTGAGCCACTAAGCCTTTCAAGAAAGCCAACCGAGAGGTACGGAAATGTTTTCCGATCCGATCCTGATCATCGCCAGTGCGGTGGCCGTCGCGGTGCTGCTCGCCAGCGCCGCCAGCCACAAGCTGCGCGCGCCGATGCGCTTCGCCCGCCAGGTCGAAGACTACGGCCTGCTGCCAGCCTCGCTGGTCGGCCCGGTGGCCCGCGTGCTGCCAGTGGTCGAGGGCGTTATCGCCTTCGCCCTGCTGGTGCCGGCGAGCCGTCATGTCGCGGCCCTGGCCGCCACGGCGCTGATCCTGTTCTATGCCGGCGCCATCGGCATCAACCTCTGGCGCGGTCGTCGCGACATCGACTGCGGCTGCTCCGGCCCCGGCCAGATGCAACCGCTGCGCCCGGTGCTGCTGCTGCGCAACGCGATCATCGCCGGTCTCGGCCTGCTCGCCGCCAGCAGCCTGCAGGCTCGCGAGCTGGGCGTGTTCGACGCCTTCGTGATCCTCGCGGCCAGCGCCGTCACCCTGCTCCTGTACGCCGCGGCAGACAGCCTGCTGGCGAACCATCCCCGTCTGCTCAAACTCATCGGAAGGTGAACAAATGGAAGGCCTGATCGTTTCCAACATTCTTCTCTGGGTGCTGCTCATCGCCCTCGCCTTCACCGTGATGGCGCTGGTGCGCCAGATCGGCGTCCTGCACGGCCGCATCGCTCCGGCCGGCGCGCTGATGGTCGACAAGGGCGTGGCCGTCAACGAGCCCGCCCCGAAAGTCACCGCCGCCGACCGCCACGGTCGCCCGGTCAACTTCGGCTATGAAGGCGAGCGCGGCCAGCTGCTGTTCTTCCTCTCGCCGACCTGCCCGATCTGCAAATCGCTGCTGCCGGCGATCAAATCCATCGCCAAGGACAAGGCCGGCGAGCTGGAGGTGATCTACGTCAGCGACGGCGACATGGCCGCCCAGCAGGCGCTGATCGCCGAGCATGGCCTGGAGAAAGCCGCCTACGTGGTCGGCCCGGAAGTCGGCATGACCTACCAGATCGGCAAGCTGCCCTACGCCGCGCTGATCGACAGCAAGGGCGTGCTGCGTGCCAAGGGCCTGGTGAACTCCCGCGAACACCTGGACAGCCTGTTCGAGGTCGAGCACCTGGGCAGCGCCACCCTGCAGCAGTACATGAATGGCCACAGCCACAACGGCGTGCACACCCACGACGCCAGCCACGGCCACAGCCACTGATCACGGAGAGAACAAGAATGAAATTCCT
Organism: Pseudomonas sp. NY15435; assembly: GCF_048068295.1. Lineage (NCBI taxonomy): Bacteria > Pseudomonadati > Pseudomonadota > Gammaproteobacteria > Pseudomonadales > Pseudomonadaceae > Pseudomonas > Pseudomonas sp. NY15435. Next base: position 39,307 of record NZ_JBLUQA010000017.1, on the reverse strand, counting down.
CGACAACCTGTTCGAGCGCTCCTCCCGCCAGGTGGCCAACGTCACTTCGCGGCGCAAGCTGCTGGGCCGCTTCGGTTCGCTGCTGGTGGCCGGCGCTGCGCTGCCGATCATCCTGCCGATCGATCGTACCTCCAAGGCGCTGGCCGCCGAGGCGCCGAAGGCCGGCGATCCGGGCGACCCGAACAGCTGCGACTACTGGCGCTACTGCTCCATCGACGGCTTCCTCTGCTCCTGCTGTGGCGGTACCACCACTTCCTGCCCGCCCGGCACCGATGCCTCGCAAGTGACCTGGATCGGCACCTGCCGCAACCCGGCGGACGGCAAGGACTACATCATTTCCTACAACGACTGCTGCGGTAAGCACAGCTGCTCCCAGTGCGCCTGTACCCGCAACGAGAGTGAGGAACCGCTGTACCGTCCGTTCAACAACAACGACGTCAACTGGTGCCTGGGCGCGGAGTCGCGCATCTACAACTGCACCGTCACCATCATCCGCGGCGTCGCGGTCTGAAGTCGGGAGAAAAGCCCATGCGCAGTCTCGTTGTCGGCGCCCTGCTCTGCAGCCTGGTCGCCCCCCTTGCCCAGGCCCGCGCGATCCCCGATCCGCACCAGCGGCCGGCGCCCGGCAACGAGGAGGTGCAGAAGCCGATCTCCCAGCAAAGCTACACCCCGGCCACCAACTACCAGCTGCAATGCGCCGGCTGCCATCTCACCGAAGGCAGCGGCAGCAAGGCCAACGACACGCCGCGCCTGCACGGCTTCGTCGGTAACTTCCTGAAGGTGGACGGTGGCCGGCAATTCCTCGTGCGCGTACCGGGCATGTCCCAGTCCGCGCTGAACGACGCGCAACTGGCCGACCTGCTCAACTGGCTGCTGCGCAAGGAAGGCATGGCGGGCGACAGCATGCCTGCCGAGTTCAAGCCCTACACCGCGCAGGAAGTGAAAGACACGCGCTACCAGGCCCTGCTCAACCTGCCGGGCACCCGCGCCGGGTTGATCCAGGAAATGCGCAAGCAGGGCATCACCATCACCGATGGGATGAGCGACTCCTACTGAAGATTTGCCTCCGCGCACCTTTTTTGCCTCCGCATTATGCCCGCCGCTCCAGCGGGCTTTTTTATGCGCGACATGTTCGTGCAGAGAACCTCTTTTTGTAGGAGCGAGCTTGCTCGCGAACAGATTCCCCGGCTGCACTGGCGTCAAAGCGGTTCGCGAGCAAGCTCGCTCCTACAAGGTACCCGCGCTCCGGAATTGCCGTAGGCCTCAGCTGCTCTCGCGCACCATCAACTCGAAGCCCAGGTCCATCACCGGTTCGCTTACCGGCTTGTCGTTGATCAGGTCGAGCAGTCGCTCGGCCGCATGGCTGCCGATGGCCTTGCGCGGGGTGCGGATGCTGGACAGGCGCGGGACCATGAACTCTGAACTGGGCAGATCGTTGAAGCCGAGCACCGCCACCTGTTCGGGAATACGGATGCCGTGGCGCATGGCTTCCAGCAGCGCGCCATGGGCCAGGTCGTCGTTGCCGAAGAAGATGCCCTCCACCTGCGGGTGGCTGGCCAGCAACTGGCGGAACAGCTCGCCGCCCAGGCCGACCGAAGACGGGCGCGGCGTGAGGATTTCCAGCGCCGGGTCATAGCAGCCGGCCTGCTGCAGCGCGCGGCGATAGCCCTCGCCACGGAGCAGAGTGCGTTGGTCCAGCTGCGCGCCGATGTAGGCCAGGCGCTTGCGCCCACTCTTGAGCAGGTGTTTGGCCGCCGCCTCCCCTGCACGAATCTGCGAGAAGCCTACGCAATGCAGCCCCGCGCCGGGGTCCAGGTCCATCATGTAGACCGCCGGCACGCCACTCGCCTCGATCATCCGGCGGGCGCTCTCGGTGCGATCGAAGCCGGTCAGCAACAGGCCACGCGGCTGATACGCAAGGTAGTTGCGCAGCAGGTTCTCTTCTTCGTCGCGGGAGTAGTGGTAGTTGCCGATCAGCACTTCCAGGCCGCGCGGATGCATGACGGCATGGATGGCTTCGAGGGTTTCGATGAACAGCTGGTTCGCCAACGAAGGCACCAGCACCACGATGTTGTGGCTCTGCTTGGACGCCAGCGCGCGGGCGGCAGGGTTGGCCACGTAGCCCAGATCCGCGGCGGCCTGGCGGACCTTCTCCGCCAGATCCTCAGCCACCGTACTCACGCCGCGCAGGGCGCGCGAGGCGGTGATGGGACTGACGCCGGCACTGCGCGCCACATCGTTGAGGGTGGGTTTGCCGGTGGTGCGGGAGCTTCTGTCGTTTTTCTTGTCGTTCTTCCGGGCGGTCATCGGGCGGCTTGCCAAACAAAAATCGAGGCACTAAGGTAGCGCTGTCTCGCAACCAGGGCAATTGCCTGAGACCGGCTCCCGCCGGTCCCTCGCCCGCCGGTGGAACTCACCCACCGAAGCGCCGGGACAGACCGACTAGAATGACAAGAATACGGAGGCAGCCGATGCTTTTCGTTACGCCCAACAAAGATAGCGCTGTCTCAGCAATGAGGCCCTGCATGACCACCTCCATCGACGCCGTCCTCATCATGGGTGTCTCCGGATGCGGCAAGTCCAGCGTCGGCGAGGCACTCTGCCTGCGCAACGGCGCCTATGCCATCGAAGGTGACTCCTTCCACCCCGCCGCCAACATCGAGAAGATGAGCGCCGGCATCCCGCTCACCGATGAAGACCGCGCCGGCTGGCTCGACACCCTCGCCGCCGAGTTGCAGAAAGCCATCGCCGCCGGCCAGCGCCCGGTGCTCACCTGTTCCGCGCTCAAGCTGATCTACCGCGACCGCCTGCGCCAGGCCGTGCCCGGCCTGGGCGTGGTGTTCCTGGAGCTGACCCGCGATGCCGCCGCCAACCGCGTTGCCACGCGTCCCGGCCACTTCATGCCGGCCAGCCTGATCGACAGCCAGTTCGCCGCCCTCGAACCGCCGCTGAGCGAACCCCTGACCCTGCACCTGGATGCCACCCGCCCGGTCGAAGACCTGGCAGAAGCCGCGCACCTGTGGTGGCGACAGCACTCCAGCGACTGAAGTTGATAGCGCCTGCCCGCTCAAGATAGCGCTATCTCAATTCACCGATCTCTCTAAACCTAGAGAACAGCCGCTCCGGCACACAACGACAACAACAGGAGAGCCCCATGCTCGGCATGTCCCACGAGACCTATCTGCTGCTGGATGCGGTGGTCACCATCATCGGCCTGATCCTGCTGATCACCCGGTTCAAGATCCACCCGTTCATTGCCCTGATCATCGCCGCCGGCTTCCTCGGCCTCACCTCCGGCATGCCCGTGGCAACCATCGTCAAATCCTTCCAGGACGGCTTCGGCAGTGTGCTTGGCTTCGTCGGCATCATCCTTGCGCTGGGCACCATGCTCGGCAAGATGATGGCGGAGTCCGGCGGCGCCGATCAGATCGCCCGCACGCTGATCCAGGCCTTCGGCAAGCAGCGCGTGCACTGGGCGATGATGTTCGCCGCCTTTCTGGTCGGCATCCCGCTGTTCTTCGAGATCGGCTTCATCCTGCTGGTACCGCTGGTGTTCATCGTCGCCCGCCGCAGCGGTGTGTCGCTGATCAAGATCGGCATCCCGCTGCTCGCCGGGCTCTCTGCGGTGCACGGCCTGGTGCCGCCGCACCCGGGCCCGCTGCTGGCCATCGGCGTGTTCGGCGCGGACATCGGCAAGACCATCTTCTACGGCCTGCTGGTCGCCCTGCCGACCGCCGCCATCGCGGGCCCGATCTTCGGCGCCTGGATCTCCAAGGTGATCCCGGGGCAGCCCAACGAAGAACTGGTCGCGCAGATCGCCCACGAGCCGGACACCAGCAACCTGCCCAGCTTCGGCGTCACCCTGTTCACCGTGCTGCTGCCGGTGTTCCTGATGCTGTTCAAGACCTTCGCCGACGTCATGCTCGCAGACGGCCACATCGTCCGCGCCTGGCTGGACATGATCGGCCACCCGATCACCGCCCTGCTCCTGGCTCTGCTTCTGGCGCTCTACACCTTCGGCTACGCCCGCGGCTTCGACTCGAAGAAGATCCTCAAGCTGCTTGACCAGAGCCTCGCGCCCACCGCAGCCATCGTGATGATCATCGGTGCTGGTGGCGGCTTCAAACAGATGCTGGTGGCCAGCGGCGTTGGCGATGTGATCGGCCACATGGCGGTGCATGCGCAGATTTCGCCGATCCTCCTGGCCTGGCTGGTGGCCGCGGTGATCCGCATCGCCACCGGCTCCGCCACCGTCGCCACCATCACCGGCGCAGGCATCGTGGTGCCGGTGATCGACCTGATCCCCGGCGTCAATCGCGAACTGCTGGTGCTCGCCACCGGCGCCGGCTCGCTGATCCTTTCCCACGTCAACGACGCCGGTTTCTGGCTGGTGAAGCAGTACTTCAACATGAGCGTGATGGAGACCTTCAAGACCTGGACGGCCATGGAAACCATCCTCTCGGTGGTCGGCCTTGGCTTCATCCTGCTGCTGTCACTGTTCGTCTGATGCCCTGATCGATGGGTATCGCTTCGCTCTACCCATCCTGCGGGAGCCCCGTTGAGCTTCGTGTGCAGGATGAGTGGAGCGCAGCGATATCCATCACGGCCCGCTCCAAAACGCCCGGCGAGCTCCGAACCGCCCGCCCAACGGATTCCTGCAACGAGGTATCGCCCGTGACTTCCTCCGCAACTCCGAAAGCCCCCGCCCAACCCGCCTGGCCCCGCGATTTCGACATCCGCGCCCGCTATGCCGAGCAGCAGGAACTCCTGCAGCCCGCGCCAACGCCACAGCCAACCCGCTCGCCCCCGTAGGGCGTACAACCGTTCGCGGTTGTACGCCGATTCACCTTGCCTGTCTGTGGGTTCGCGGCGCCCTGAACCACCGTCAATCGGCGTACAACGCGGAGCGTTGTACGCCCTGCGAAACGGGGCCGGACTAGGCTCAAGAGCATTCCGCAGCGTGCATGGCACGATGAGCGTCATCCACCAGCACAGTACACGAGGACATCGGCGCATGACCGCGAACCGTCATGCGCCCTACACAGACCAGTCGCCCACCTTCCCCGAGGGATGAGTCATGCCCGACAACAACAAGCTCGACCATCTGTTCCCCCGCCTCACCGACATCCCCGACGCCTGGCGCCCCGACGCGCCCGTCGAGCAGCGCGACTACCTGGTAAACGGCGAACTGCGTCGCTGGGACGGCCCGCTCGCGCCGGTACGCAGCCCGATATTCCTCAGCACCGACGAAGGTGACCAACAGGTGATCCTCGGCAGCACGCCGCTGCTGGACGCCGACGCCGCCCTCGCTGCGCTGGACGCCGCCGTGGCCGCCTACGACAACGGCCAGGGCGAATGGCCCAACCTGCGCGTGGCCGAACGCATTGCCCACGTCGAACGCTTCCTCGCCCGCATGCGCGAGCAGCGCAGCGCCGTGGTCAAGCTGCTGATGTGGGAAATCGGCAAGAACCTCAAGGATTCGGAGAAGGAGTTCGACCGCACCTGCGACTACATCGTCGACACCATCCAGGCGCTCAAGGAACTGGACCGTCGCTCCAGCCGCTTCGAACTGGAACAGGGCACCCTGGGGCAGATCCGCCGCGTGCCGCTGGGCGTGGCGCTGTGCATGGGCCCGTACAACTACCCGCTGAACGAGACCTTCACCACCCTGATCCCGGCGCTGATCATGGGCAACACGGTGGTCTTCAAGCCCGCCAAGTTCGGCGTGCTGCTGATCCGCCCGTTGCTGGAGGCCTTCCGCGACAGCTTCCCGCCGGGCGTGATCAACGTCATCTACGGGCGCGGCCGCGAGACCGTCAGCGCGCTCATGGCCAGCGGCAAGGTCGACGTCTTCGCCTTCATCGGCACCCATTCCGGCGCCGCCGACCTGAAGAAGCTCCACCCGCGCCCGCACCGCCTGCGGGCCGCCCTCGGGCTGGACGCCAAGAACCCCGGCATCGTCCTGCCCAGCGTCGACCTCGACAACGCCGTCAGTGAGGCCATCACCGGCGCCCTGTCCTTCAACGGCCAGCGCTGCACCGCGCTGAAAATCCTCTTCGTCCACGAAGACGTGCTGGACAGTTTCCTCGACAAGTTCAGCGCCAAGCTCGCCGAACTCAAGCCCGGCATGCCCTGGGAGCCCGGCGTGGCGCTGACGCCGCTGCCCGAGCCGGGCAAGGTCGATTATCTGAACGGTCTGCTGCAGGACGCCCTGGCCAAGGGCGCCAAGGTCATCAACAGCGGCGGCGGCGAAAGCCGCGAGAGCTTCTTCTATCCCGCGCTGCTCAGTCCAGTGCGCGCCGACATGCGCCTGTACAACGAGGAACAGTTCGGACCGCTGGTGCCGGTAGTGCCGTACCGCGAGCTGGACGAGGTGATCGACTACGTCCTGCAGTCCGACTACGGCCAGCAGCTCAGTCTGTTCGGTGACGACCCGGAGCAGATCGGCCCGCTGGTGGACGCCTTCGTCAATCAGGTCGGCCGCATCAACATCAACGCCCAGTGCCAGCGCGGCCCGGACAGCTACCCCTTCAACGGCCGCAAGAACTCCGCCGAAGGAACTCTCTCCGTCCATGATGCGCTGCGTACCTTCTCCATCCGCACGCTGGTCGCCACACGCTTCACCGACGCCAACAAGGCGCTGATCAGCCAGATTATCCGCGACCGCGATTCGAGCTTCCTGACTACCGATTACATCTTCTGAGTTGAGCGCCAAGAGCCCCTCACCCTAACCCTCTCCCGCAGCGGGAGAGGGGACCGTTCGTGCAGGACGAAACTGCGACGTCAGCCGGCACAGGCGGCTCCCTCTCCCGTAAGGGAGAGGGCTGGGGAGAAGGAAACGCTCTGGCACCGATCTTCCACGGAAGCACCCGCTCCCGCTCACGGCCCACCGCCGAACCATCCCGACTAACGTCCATCGCCAATTGAAACAACCCGGTAAACAGACCCCACTACCCTTGCCTTAAGTCAAAGGGGTCGCCCTCCTTGACCCGATAGTCTGCGCACCTCTCGACGAGTTCGATATCCGTCGTCTGACCAACAGTGGCAACGACCGATAGCGAAGCGACGTAAGCCTTTGCCACGAAACCCACGGATTCCCAGCAAACCAGGGAGCAACCCTATGAGTGGCTACAACGCAGTACTGGCGAGAAACACCGACAAGGCACCCCAGGGCATCGGCCCGTATGCCCAGACCGTCGCCTTCTCCCACTACAACAACCTGTCCGCGCAACTCCCCGTCGACCCCGCCACCGGCAAACTGGTCGCTGGCGGTGCGAAGGAACAGGCCGAGCAGTGCTACAGAAACCTCAAGGCCGTGGTGGAAAGCATCGGCCACAAGCTCGACGACAGCGTCCGCATCTCGATCTTCCTCACCGACATCGGCGACGCCGAAGCCGTGGCCAAGGTCCACGCCGCCTTCTTCCCGGACTACCTGCCGACCCTCACCAGCGTCGCCGTGGCAGCACTGCCGCTGGGCGCCAAGGTACAGGTCGAAGCCCTCATCACCTGCGGCGAAGGCACCATCCCCAACGCCCCGCAGGCCGGCGACCTGATCAAGGTCGAAGGCAGCACCGAGAACGCGCCGCTGAACCCGCTCTCCACCCAGTCCGTCGCCTTCTCCCACTACAACAACCTGTCCGCGCAACTGCCCATCGACCCGCGCAGCGGCAAACTGGTCGCCGGCGGCATCAAGGAACAGGCCGCGCAGTGCCTGCGCAACATCAAGAACATCCTCGAAGGCATCGACGTGCCCTTCGATGACATCGTGCGGATCACCGTCTTCGTGAAGAACCTCAACGACGTCGAAGCCGTGAACCAGGTCTACACCACCTTCTTCCCCGATTCCGCCATCGCCCGCGCCGTCGGCTACTTCCCCGCACGCACCGTGGTGCAGGCGAAAGCCCTGCCACTGGACGCCCTGGTGCAGATCGAAGCCGTGGTCTCCCACGGTGACGGCACGCCGCCGCAAGCGGTGGAAGACCGCCACGGCATCGTCATCAAGGCCCGCAACACCGACGCCGCACCGCGCTGCCCGTACTCCACCCAGACCGTCGCCTTCTCCCACTACAACCACATCTCCGCCCAGCTGCCGCTGGATGTGAAGACCGGTGAACTGGTGGCAGGCGGCGTGAAGGAACAGGCCACGCAGTGCTTCAAGCACCTCAAGGCCATCGTCGAAAGCATCGACCATGCCCTGGCCGATGTGGTGAAGGTCAATCTGTACCTGAAGAACATCGACGACATCGCCGTCGTCGATGAGGTGTACGCGACCTTCTTCCCCGGCGGCACACCGGCGCGCAGAACCGTCGGCGTATCAGCGCTGCCCAAGGGCGCGCTGATCCAGATCGACGCCGTCGTCGGCAATGCCGAAGGCACGCCGCCGGCCGCGTGACGACAAACCGGGGACACCACTCCCCGGCTGACTGCATCCCCTCCCTTCATGCCGAAAGGCCCCCTCTCCCTTCAGGGAGAGGGCTGGGGAGAGGGCAACACCCAACTCCATACTCCCCTTTGCGACAGCGCTCTTTGTAGGAGCGAGCTTGCTCGCGAACCTACCCCGCCGCCCATAGCGCAGGCAATCACGCCCTCCGCCACCCTGTCTCCCGCCGCTCCTCACCATCAACCACGGCATCGCCAGCGCCCGGCGGCCGCCCCCTTGGCCTGCATCCGCTGCGCGAATCCCGCGTTACCCGGCCCCTGGTCCCTCAACACCGGCCACGTAGGTCCGGTGCCCACCGGCGCGAGCCGCCAGGATTTGCACCCAAGCGCCATTCGCCCTCCTGTCTAAACGAACTGTCGCGCCCCTTTTGCAACTGCTAGAGCAAGAATATTCTGGCCGCAGAACTTAACGGCGCGTAACTCTCCATGCCTGACCTGTTTCACCTCCACCACCACCTGTCCACCCTCTTCCTCGAGCCCGTGGCCAACCAGCTCTCCGGCCTTTTCGACCTGAGCGGCCGCGTCGGCGTGGTATTCCTGCTGTGCTCCTATGCCATCGCCTACGCCTTGTTCCGCTTTCGCCAGCAGCGCGGGCTGACGCAGGCGACGTCGTTCTGGCAGTTCATCGGCGGCAGCCGGGTGAATCTGCATCGCTCGGCACTGCTGGATTACCGCTATTACCTGGTGCGCGGGATTCTCAACGTGGCGTTGATGGTGCCCATCGTCGGGCTGGTCGATCCGTACATCCTGCGCTCGGGTGACTACATCGCCTTCTTCACCCACCTATGGGGCGCGCGGCCACAGGTGGGCGAGAACCTTGGGCTGTCGCTGCTCTATGGGCTGGGGGTGTTCCTGGTCAGCGACTTCAAGAACTACTGGGTGCACCGTGCCTTTCACTCGCGCTGGCTGTGGGCGTTCCACAAGGTGCATCACTCGGCGGCGGTGCTGACGCCGATCACGGCGAGCCGCGTGCACTTCGTGGAGAAGCTGGCGGCGAACCTGGCCGGGACCGTGCTGCTGGGCGCCTACGCCGGCGTCTTCTGGTACCTCTGCGGCGGGCAGATCAGCGCCTATACGCTGTTCGGCGTGACTTACATGATCCTGCTGTTCAATGTGCTGGCGACAAACCTGCGCCACAGCCATGTGTGGCTGTCGTTCGGGCCGCTGGTCGAGCACGTGATCAACAGCCCCGCCCAGCACCAGATCCACCACAGCGACGCGCCCCGCCACTTCAACCGAAACTTCGGCATCAACCTGTCGCTGTGGGACTGGATGTTCGGCACGCTCTACGTCACCCAGCGCGCGCCGGAACCAATCCAGTTCGGCGCGGGGGAACATGACGATGCGAAGTATTCGTCGCTGTGGAGCCTGATCGTTACGCCGTTTGTGGAGACAGTGCGGAAGGTAAGGATGGCAATCGGCACAAAGAAGCGTACTCATCAAGCCAGCAGTAGTACTCGAACGAGTTGAGGTCTTTCAGAAATTTATACATCCCCACTACGCATTTCCTTCTTTGGCCACAGAACATTCATTCAACAACCCATATGCTAAGCGCTGCCTCGCAAGCATAGCGCCTACATCAATTCAGAACCTCCATCGGCACCATTGACTCTCCCTCAAGAACACCTTTCCGTTCTAATCAACCAAAGAGAAGACAATGGCACTGAATCGCACACAAATAACGAATATCGTCTTTAACGAGACACGCTCACTTTCTGGAGTCCACATTCAGCAGGCCCGAATCAATGTCGCACACGCGATTATTAACGCGGACTTAGCGCCCGGACGACGACCCATTTCCGCCCCGGCACATGCGTCTGTTCCGCCGGCAGAAGAGATCATATACACACAATGCAAAGTTGCAGTCGAAAGAATGTTTTCACAGCGCGCAAATAACGAAGACCCAACCTCCGGAGCAAAAAAACTTCAACTTCCGAAAAAATGACTCCCGGGCAGCTTTCTATGGAATCCCATTAAAGACTCAAATCGGACCTCTTCAAAACAGCTACCCAACGAACGACCTGCCGGCTTCCGGAGTTTACGCGAACACTTATGGGCGCTAACCATTAACCGCAATGACTTAACATCAAGGCAACCATGAAGAAATCAAACAACAAATTAGCGCTTTTAGTCGCATTTACCATTCCACTTTCGGCTCACGCTGATATCAACGCTTCCGCTGGATGCAAAGCAAATCCAGCGGTGGTCGGTCAATGCAAATCAGTCAAAGGAACTATCGCTTTGCATAACGGCACTCCCTCCATCCGAATTCACCTGGACAAGAGCAAACGGGTCTTAGGGGTTATCCCAGCCGAAAACGAGATCATGCCGCAAGACTTGAAGGAAGAAATCAGTTTCGAGCAAAGCGTTCACGCGCAATTATTAGTTTGCCAATTATCACCTCGCCGCACTGGCACCATGCAGTCCGTGTGCGTCGAGTCTGCAAGTAATATCAAGCTCGTGAAACCCTAATACATGAGCCGTCACGTGGCGTGAGCCTCTTCATGAGGCTCACATTCGAACACCGCGCCTCTCAATTCTCATTCCCACACCCCTGCCCCCACACCGGATACCGCAACGTATGCCGCTGCCCGGCGCTGTCCTCGTAGGTCATTTCGACCTCGCGAATCCCGCAGAAATCCAGGTCGGGTGCCTGCACCACGTGCTTGATGTCGAGCTTCTCGCCGTAGTGGTAATCCTGCGCCGGTGGTACCTCCTGCGCGGCGAGGGCCGCGCAGGAGGTGAAAAGGCAAGCTATGGCGAACCGGGGCTTCATGGCCGCTCTCCGGTGGAACCGCGCGGGATTGGCGCGCCGGTCATGCTGGGGAGGACTTCGTCGCGGCGAATCAGGCCGTGGAACAGCGCGGCGGCAAGGTGCAGGAGGATGGTCGCCAGCAACGCGTAGGCGATGACCGTGTGGGCGCTGCGCAGGACGGTGTGGAGCTGCACCGAGGGCGAGACCAGCGCGGGCAGTTCGAAGCCACCCCAGAGCACGACGGGGTAGCCGCCGGCGGATTGCATGGTCCAGCCCACCAGCGGCTGGGCCAGCAGCAGGCCATAGAGCGCGAGATGCGAAAGGTGTGCGGCGCTGCGCTGCCAGCCGGGCATGTCACTGGGCAACGCGGGGATGCGGTGGGTCAGGCGCACGACGATGCGCAGCAGCACGAGCACCAGCAGCGCGGCACCCAGCGGTTTGTGGATGGCGACCAGGGCAGCATGGCGCGGCGAGACGCTGGCGACCATCCCCAGGCCGATCAGCAGCATGGCGAGCACCAGCACGGCCATGAGCCAGTGCAGCACACGCAGGGAGAGCGGGAAGTAAGTCGGCTTCATCAGTGGGTCTCCTGGGCCTGCTCACGGGTGCGGCGGTTGAAGGATTCCGAGTAGGCGGCCGAGCGCGCGCTGAGCAGCGGGTCGTCGGAAGCACGGATGCCATCGGGGAGGATCAGCGGGTCGTAGTTGACGTCGCGGCAGTCACCGCCGATTTCCGGCTGCAGGTGTTCGATCACCAGTTCCCCGGCATCGACCTTGCGGCGGCTGTCGGGCCAGGCCTGGGTGGCGTCGCGGGTACTGTCGCCGGGTTCGCCCAGGGTGAATTGCAGGCGCCAGCGCAGCGGGCCGGCGGCGATGCGCTGGGCCAGTTCCGCGGCGAGGAAGTCGGCGTCGCCGCGTTTGTCCGCGGCCAACGGCTCGACCGGTGCTTCGGGCTGCACGGACCAGCGCACGGGCTGCTCCTTGCCGTCCTTGTTCACCAGATAGAAGGCGTTGAGGCCGTAGTAGGCGCTGTTGGCGTAGCTGGAGGACGGTGTGGAGGACTTCACCCATTGCAGGAAGGGCCCGGTCTCGGGGTGAGCCTTGAAGAAGGCGCCGGCCTTGGCCGGGTCGGGTTTGCCGGTGCCCGGTTGCGGCGCTGTGGCTTCTTGCAGGGCGAAGAAGCTGGCGACGTCGCGGACGACAAATACCGGCATGGCATTCATGCCGGTGCGCCACTCCTGGCCATCTGCCGGCAGGAAGCGCAGCGCCAGGCTGCGGATCGGCGCGGCGCCGTCACTGGCCTTGGGGTTGCCGCCGGGAATGGCAAGTCGCCCGACCACCGGTACGCGACCGACCGAGAACAGGCTGGCGCGAGACAGATCGGCCACGCCTCCGTTGCTGTCGAAGTGGCCGATCACGCACAGGCCCTTGGCATGGTTGCGCCGGTAGCCGGGATAGACGCCGCCGTTGTGCTCCAGGGTATTGATGACCTTGTCCGGGGTGAGCCGCTGCGGGTCGAGCCAGCCGGCAACGTAGGCGAAGATGGCGGCCACGCCGAGTACCACGGCGCCGATGGCCGCCAGGCGCAGGGGCACGTTGGGTGTGGGTGTTTCTGTCATTTCCAGCTCCTCAGGCTTAGGCTGAATGCGTTGAGCCGGTACGACGCACCGTGCGCAGCGTTATTCCCACCCACTGCAAAAGAATTATTTTTCGCCTGGCGGGAATAGATTGCCGCGCGGAGCGTCTTTCTCGCTCGAACCCACCCATTCCTGGCGCCCCGATGCATTCACTGGACGACCATTCACTGCGCGAACTGCTGCCCCGGCTGCGGCGCTTCGCGCTATCGCTGACGCGCAGCGCGAGCAGCGCTGACGACCTGGTGCAGGCCACCCTGGAGAAAGCGCTGTCAGCCTGGACCGGCCGCCGCGACGACGGTGACCTGCGCGCCTGGCTGTTCTCGATCCTCTATCGGCACTTCATCGACGGGCAGCGCCGTGCGCGCCGTTATGCGCGCATCCTCAGCCTGTTCGGCGCGGACAGCGCAGTCAGCGCATCGCCGGAGGACATCGTCAGCGCACGCTCGACACTGGAAGCTTTTGAACGACTGCCGGCCGAGCAGCGCGCGTTGCTGGCTCTGGTCAGCGTCGAAGGCCTGAGCTACCGCGAGGTGGCCGAGGCGCTGGATATTCCCATGGGCACCGTCATGTCCCGCCTGTCGCGCGCCCGCACGGCGCTGCGCGCACTGAGCGAAGGACAGACGGCGACACCTTCTTTGCGGGTACTGAAATGAACGAACGCACTCCCGACGGCACTCCCCAGGAACAGGACCTGCACGCCTACCTCGACGATCAGCTGGACCCGGCGCGCCGCCAGTGGGTGGAGGCCTGGCTCGCCGCGCATCCGGACGACGCCCGCCGCGTGGAAGGCTGGCGGCAGGATGCACAGCAACTGCGCGCGGCATTTGCCGGCCAGGCGCGTGGTGTGCCGGAGCAGCTCGATCCGGCGCGGATTCGCCGGCAGGTCCAGCAGCGGCGGCGTTCGCGATTGGCTACAGCGGCGGCGCTGCTGGTGGCGCTGGGTGTCGGCGGCATGGGCGGCTGGCAGATGCGCGGCGACGCGATGCTGCGTGGCATGCTGCCGATGCAGGACGCGGTGCAGGCCTACCGTTTGTTTGCCGATGCCAGCCAGAACGGGCTGGACCTGCGCGATGGCGGCGACCTGCGCGGCTGGCTGGCCCGCTACCTGAAAGATGCCCCGCCACCGCCTTCGCTGGAGCAGGTTGGTTTGAAGACAGTCGGGGCGCGGTTACTCGCGACCGAACAGGGCGCGGCGGCGCTGGTGATCTACGAGGATGGTCAGGGACGGCGATTGACCTTTTTCATCCGTCCGCCAGGACCGCGCCACGAGATGTTGCCACAGGGGCAGCGCACGGATGGCGACCTGCTGGCGCGCTACTGGAGCCAGGGTGGCTACAACTACGCACTGGTGAGCCGCAGCGATGATCCGCAAGCGCAGGCGGTGGGTCAGTTGGTGGGGTTCTAGCGGAACGGACTCGGTCAGTACGCACTCTGTTCGCGATTTGCGAACAAGGAGCGCACCGAAGCTACCTGTAGGAGCGAGCTTGCTCGCGAAGTGCCCAGCACCCTATCGATCCGGCGTGAGGCGGGTTCGCGAGCAAGCTCGCTCCTACACAAGAGCTTTCGGCGTAGGCCGCTGCGCCAGTTTCAGAACGCGAAGCAGGAACAACCAAAAGCGCCCCAGAAACCCTGGAAGTCACTCACCGGCACGCTGGATTGCCGCGCGCGGTCGTGGCTGTGGCCATGCACGCCGCAGGAGCCGGCGCACTGGTGCACGGCCTGCTGTAGCGGGCCTTGCGGGCGCCAGTGGCCGGGGACCTTGGCCACCGGCGACCAGTCTGGCAGCACTGGGATCGCCGTCGGCGCCTGGCGCTCGAAGTCGCCGCTACCGAACACCACACGGCCGTCCACCACGGTCAGCACCGATTCGATGACCTTGATCTCTTCCTCCGGCACGCTGAAGTAGTCCGCCGAGAGCACGGCCACGTCGGCCATCTGCCCGACCTTGATCATCCCTTTCTTGCCCTGCTCGTTGGAGAACCAGGCGCTGCCGTGGGTGTAGAGCTGCAGGGCGGTGGCGCGAGACAGCCCTTCGGGATAAAGCTCCATGCCTCCGACTGTCTTGCCGCTGACCATCCAGTACAACGAAGTCCAGGGGTTGTAGCTGGAAACACGGGTGGCATCAGTGCCGGCACCTACGGGGACGCCTTCGGCCAGCATGCGTTTGATCGGCGGAGTCGCCTCGGCGGCTTGCTTGCCGTAGCGGTCGACAAAGTACTCACCCTGGAAAGCCATGCGGTCCTGGATGGCGATGCCGCCGCCCAGCGCCCTCACCCGCTCGATGTTCTTCGGCGAGATGGTCTCGCAGTGGTCGAAGAACCAGTGCAGGCCGTTGAACGGGATGTCCTGGTTGACCTTCTCGAACACGTCGAGCATCCGCGAGATGGATTCGTCGTAGGTCGCGTGGAGGCGGAACGGCCAGCGTTGCTCGACCAGATGGCGCACCACCGGTTCCAGTTCGGCTTCCATGCTGCCGGGCAGGTCCGGGCGCGGCTCGAGGAAGTCCTCGAAGTCGGCCGCCGAGAACACCAGCATCTCGCCGGCGCCGTTGTGCCGCAGGAAGTCGCTGCCCTGGCCGTACTTGACGCTGGACGTCCAGTTCTTGAAGTCGGCCAGTTCTTCCTTGGGCTTCTGGGTGAACAGGTTGTAGGCGATGCGCACCGTGAGCTGGTTGTCTTTCTCCAGCTGCTCGATCACCTGGTAGTCGTCCGGGTAATTCTGGAAGCCGCCGCCGGCGTCGATGGCACTGGTGACCCCCAGGCGGTTCAGCTCGCGCATGAACTGGCGGGTGGAGTTGACCTGGTAGTCGAAGGGCAGCTTCGGCCCCTTGGCCAGGGTCGCGTAGAGGATCATCGCATTGGGCCGCGCCACCAGCATGCCGGTGGGCTCGCCGTTGCTGTCGCGGACGATCTCGCCACCGGGCGGGTTGGGTGTGTCCTTGGTGTAGCCGACGACGCGCAACGCGGCGCGGTTGAGCAGCGCGCGGTCATACAGGTGCAGGACGAACACCGGAGTGTCCGGCGCGGCCTGGTTCAACTCTTCGATGGTCGGCATGCGCTTTTCGGCGAACTGGAATTCGTTCCAGCCACCAACCACGCGCACCCACTGCGGCGACGGCGTGCGCAGGGCCTGCTCCTTGAGCAGGCGCAGGGCGTCGGCCAGGGACGGCACGCCTTCCCAACGCAGTTCGAGGTTGTAGTTCAGCCCGCCACGGATCAGGTGCAGGTGCGAGTCGTTGAGGCCAGGAATCGCGGTGCGCCCCTTGAGGTCGATGACGCGGGTGGCGCCGGCGCGCAAGGCCATGGCTTCGGCCTCGGTGCCCACGGCGATGAATTTGCCGTCGGCGATGGCCACGGCGGTGGCCTCGGGTTTCTCGCGGTCGACGGTGTGGAAGCGGCCGTTGGTCAGGATCAGGTCGGCGTACATGGGCAAGTTCCTCTTTCGATCAGCGGGCATTGAGCCAGGCGGAGAACAGGCGCGTGGCCCGTGGCATGAAAACGTAGACCACCAGCAGGACGATGGTCGCGACGATAAGCATGTTGGCCGGCACGAAGCCGCCCAGCAGCGGGATTTGCGTGAACAGCGGGCGCCAGAGCTGCGGCACCAGCATCACCAGCGGCAGGATGACCAGATACGAGACGGCAGCCTGCTTCCAGCGCGGCGGTTGCTTCTGCGTGTTTTCCGGGGAGGTGAACCAGAACTCGTGGGCCTTGTGCAGCTCCTTCTGTTCGCCTTCGAGCAGGTGCGGGTCAGCGCGTTCGATCAGCTCACGGCGCTGCGGCGAGTCCAGCCAGGCTTGCAGTTCGTTGGCGCTGGCGAAGCGCAACACCGAAGTGAAGTGCTCGCCCTGACGCATCACGTCCACCCCCTGGTGGCCGGGGAACTCGCTGGCGGCGCGGGTCAGCTCGCGCAGGATGGCTTCATAGGCGGCGACACTGTCGGGGCGGGCACGGTGGCGGATGATCAGGGTGACGGATTCTTGCTGCGTAGTCTGGCTCATGTGGGTTCCCTCCAGAGAAGTGGCCTCCCCCGCCTGGCGGCGAGGGAGGTAAGCGGCTTACTGCAGGTGGACCTTCAGTTCCTGGCCGGCCTGGCGCATGGCGGCTTGAACGGCCGGTACTTTGCTCACCACGTTGAGCAGACCGTAGTCGTGGATCATTCCGTTGTAGCGCACGGACGTGACAGCCACACCAGCGGCGTCGAGTTTGCGACCGTAGGCTTCGCCTTCGTCACGCAGCACGTCGGATTCGGCGGTCTGGATCAGGGTCGGCGGCAGCCCCTTGAGCTGGTCGGTCGTGGCACGCAATGGAGAAGCGTAGATCTCGGCGCGCTGTTTCGGGTCGGTGGTGTAGCTGTCCCAGAACCACTGCATCATCGGCTTGGTAAGGAAATGCCCTTGGGCGAACTGGTTGTAGGAACCGGTCTCGAAGCTCGCGTCAGTCACCGGCCACAGCAGGGCCTGGAAGCGCAGCTTGGGCGTGCTCTTGTCCTTGGCCATCAGCGCGACTACCGCCGCCATGTTGCCGCCCACGCTGTTGCCGGCCACGGCCAGGCGCTTGCCGTCGACATTGAGTTCCTTGCCATGCTCGGCCACCCATTTGGTGGCGGCATACGCCTGGTTGATCGCTACCGGGTAATGCGCCTCGGGGGACGGGGTGTAGTCGACGTAGACCGCCACTGCGCCGGAGTTCACCACCAGGTCGCGGATCAGGCGGGCGTGGGTTGGGTAGTCACCCAGCACCCAGCCGCCGCCATGGAAGTACATGAACGCAGGCAGCGTGCCCTTCACGCCGGCCGGGCGAACGATGGTCAGCTTCACCGGGCCGACGTCGGTCTGCACGGTCTTCTCGCTGACCTGGGTGCCGGAGAGGTCGACCTTCACCGAAGCCTGTGCGCCGGTCAGGACGGCACGAGCGTCTTTGGGCGAAAGGGTTTCCAGCGGCTGCCCCTTGCCCGCTTCCAGGGCCTCGAGGAAGGCCTGGGTGTTGTGTTCGACGGTGGGATTGCCGGCGGCGAAGGCATTGCCGATGGCCAGTGCGAGGGAAGCGGCGAGCAGGGATTTCTTGGCGTTCATGATTCGGTTCCTTGAAAGTGGGAGAGGTATTCCGAGAGGACGAACGAATCTTGATCCATGCCTGCAAAGCGCGGAATAGACAGGGTTGCAGGGTCACTTTGCAGTTCTGCAAGGGCATCGCGCTGCCCTGTGCAGTGCTGCATGGGCGGCGGTTTGCGCACCTTCAAGGCCGGTGCGTATTGAGGCAGGTCACGTGGGATCTGGCCTTTTCATGACGTTTCTCAATACCCATGCCGGAATCGAAATCCTTCTGACATAACTCAACGGTGCTTCCCGGCCCGTCGGTCGACAATCGCCCCGACACCAACCCCCGTGAGCGACTCACAGTGCCAGGACACCACCACTGAAACCCACCTTCCCACCCCTTCTCGCCAGGATTTCGCTGGCGCGGCACACGGAAAACGAGCACCCGGGTTCTCTTCACCCATCCCGCCGAGAGGCGGTAGGAAACCGTGATGAAGAACACCCCATTGATGCTTCTACTGGCCAGCCCGCTGGCCGTGGCCACCGCAACGGCGGCCAACAGCGTCACCGAAACCGACCAGCGCTACACCGCCAACCAGAGCGGCCAATACGAAGACTTCACCCAGGTCGGGACCATCAAGACCTTTGCCGTGAGCAATGGCGCGATCATCACCATGACCGGGCCCAGCGGTTCGCCCCTGGTGCTGACCGGCGTCAGCGGCAAGGTCGACGGCAATACCCTGGATATCAAGGGTGCCAATAGCCTGGTCACCGTCAACGGTGACATCACCTACAACTACGGCAGCAACACCAACCTCAACAGCAAGTACGTTTACAACGGTATCGCCGTGACCGCTGGCGGGCGCTTCGTGCTCAACGGCAACCTCACCGCCACCTCGACCAGCTCGGGCTACAACAGCCCGAAAAGCGCGATGTACGTGGACGGCGCAACCTCCAGCGCCGAGCTCAACGGCAATGCCAACCTGACCATCGCCGGCGGCAAGGGCCTGTTCGCCGCCAACGGCGGGACCATCGACATGACCTCGAAAGATGGCGCGCCCTATGTGCTGGCGGTCACCAACAAGTCGAGCCAGCGATCGGTGGAGGCCAACAATGGCGGCACCGTGACCCTCGACCTGGTGGACATGAACGGCACCGGCTTCAGCAACGGCGTGGGCCTGTATGCCACGAAGAATTCGTCGATTACCTTCATGGGCGGCGATTT
This sequence comes from Pseudomonas sp. NY15435, assembly GCF_048068295.1. Taxonomy (NCBI): domain Bacteria; kingdom Pseudomonadati; phylum Pseudomonadota; class Gammaproteobacteria; order Pseudomonadales; family Pseudomonadaceae; genus Pseudomonas; species Pseudomonas sp. NY15435. Next base: position 20,214 of record NZ_JBLUQA010000017.1, on the reverse strand, counting down.
CAACCAGGGCAGCAACAGCCGCTACGGCGCCAACGCCCTGTTCGCGCTGAACCACTCCAGCGTCACCGCTACTGGTTATGACGGTGGCCACCTGCGGATCAAGACCGCCGGCAACAACGAGATCGGCGCCTGGGCCACCGGCAACTCGCAGGTGACCATCAACAGCGAGAAGCATCAGGACTTCCAGACGGTGATCCACACCACCGGCAGCGGACAGTCCCATGGCCTGGCCGCCGGCTCGCTGGGTGGCGGCAACGCCAGCGCCCCCACCGACAGCACCGGCCACGCCGGCTCGCAGTACGGCAACTCCGACGTCACGGTGTACGGCAAGACCGACATCACCACCGAAGGCAAGGACTCCGCCGGCCTGCGAGTGATGGGCGACGGCGCGCAGATCACCCTCACCCCGCTGGTGGCCGGCGTGCGCAACAGCATCAACTCCGCCGCCAGTGCGATCCGCTATTCATTCGCCAATGGCTACAGCCTCGCCAGCAACGGTGATCGCCTCGAAGGCGGCCAGGTCATCAATCTGACCGATACCGACATGGCGCACCTCGACGGCGCCACCGGCACCGCCGGCCTGATCGAGGTTGGAGGCCTCGTCGGGCGTACCAGCGACGGCCAGAACGCCGGCATCATGAACGTCGCCGATGCGGTCAAGGACGCCACCCTGAACCTGGCCAACAGCAGCGCCACCGCCCAGGACGGGCGCAGCCTGCTCAACATCAACGCCAGCCAGAACAGTGCCGACGACGTGTTCGCCAGCAGCTTCACGCTCAATGCCGAGGGCAGCGATCTGGTAGGCCGTGCGGTGACCGACAGCACCCTGGCGACCGACGGCAGCGTCAGCAGTGCCACCCTCAACCTCAAGGGCTCGCGCTGGTACCTGCTGGACAAGAACAGCAGCGAGGCCAATCACTACGCCGCCTCCAACCTCACCGCGCTGGACCTGCAGGACGACTCGCAAGTCTTCCTCAACAGCCGCGAGTCCTGGCAGAGCGGCTTCGCCGCCAACCAGCCCGCGCATTACGGCAGCCTGCAACTAGGCTCGCTCAGCGGCGCCGGGGCGTTCCACTTCTACACCGACATCGTCAACCAGCTGACCGACAAGCTGACCATCAGCGAAAGCGGCGGCAGCACCGGCAGCCATTCGGTGCTGGTCGCCAACGATGGCTCGCAGAGCACCCTGGGCGACGAGCGCATCGAGGTCATCGAAACCAATGGCGGCAGTGGCCAGTTCGGCTTGTACGAAGGTGCGCTGGTGGAACTGGGCGGCAACACCTATGCCCTGCGCAAGAACGAGGATGACAACTGGGAACTGTATGGCTACACCGCGCCGCCGGTAGACCCGGGTCCCCCCGATCCGATCGACCCTACACCTCCTGGCCCGGTTGATCCCCAGCCGCCAGTTGATCCGGTACCTCCGGTTGACCCGATACCGCCGGTAGACCCCACGCCTCCGGTCGATCCCACACCGCCAGGCCCGAGCGAGCCCGGCGATCCAGTCGCGCCGACCCCGCCCGGCCCGGGACCAGGCCCCGGCACTTCGACCACCCGCGCCTTCCACGCGCAGGTGCACACCAACTACCTGCTGTCCTACCTCGACATGCAGACTCTGCTGCAACGCATGGGCGAGCTGCGCTACACCGAGCGCGACACCGACGGCAACGTCTGGCTGCGCACCAACGGCGGCCGCCTGCACTCCTTCGCTGGCGGCAACTTCGACGGTTACCGCCTGAGCTACCAGGGCATCCAGCTCGGCCTGGACCGCCGCGTGCCGATCAGCAGCGGCGACCTGTTCGTCGGCGCCATGCTCGGCCATACCGAGGCCGACCAGAGCTTCGATGAAGGCAGCGGCGGCGCGCGCAATACGCACATCGGCGTCTACGGCACCTGGCTGCACGAGAATGGCTTCTACCTCGATGCCGTGCTCAAGGCCGCACACCTGAAGAACAACTTCAGCGTCAACGACACCCAGGGCAACCGCGTGAAGAGCTCCGGCAGCAGCAACGGCTACTCCGCCTCGCTGGAAGCCGGCAAACGCTTCACCCTGCACCACGAGCAGGACAGCCAGTGGTTCGTCGAACCCCAGGCGCAACTGGTCTACACCGACCAGGGCGGCTTCTCCTCGCGCGCCAGCAACGGCCTGAAGATCCACTACGACGACTACGACTCGCTGCTGGCCCGCGCCGGTGGCATCGTCGGCTACGAGCTGAGCAACGCCAAGCACAAGTCCGAGGTTTACCTGAAGGGTGGCTATGTGCGCGAACTGATGGCCGATGACATTGGCTACCGGATCAACGGCACGCCCAAGCAGAGTTCGGACTTCAGTGGCGGCTGGCGCGAAGCGGCGGTGGGCGTCTCCACGCGTCTTGCCGAAGGGCACAGCCTGTTCATGGAAGTGGGCTACCGCGATGGCGACAACTTCGACCAGAACCACGCCAACGTCGGCTATCGGTTCGAATACTGAGTCGCCGGGGCGGCTGGCAACGGCCGCCCCGTTCTATCAGGCCTGCCGTGGCGCACCGTCCGGCACGCCACGGGTGCCGGCGGGGCATTTGGCCGGTACAATGCGCGATTGCCCGTGCCATACCTGAAAAGCACACCTGATAAGCACGCCTGATAAAGAAGAAACCATGTCCTTGCCCAAACACCATCTGGAACTGCTCAGCCCTGCCCGCGATGTGCATATCGCCCGCGAGGCCATCCTGCATGGCGCCGACGCCGTCTACATCGGCGGCCCGAGCTTCGGCGCGCGGCACAATGCCTGCAACGAAGTGAGCGATATCGCCCAGTTGGTGGAGTTCGCCCATCGCTATCACGCGCGGGTGTTCACCACGATCAACACCATCCTCCACGACAATGAGCTGGAGCCGGCCCGCGCGCTAATCCACCAGCTCTACGACGCCGGTGTCGATGCGCTGATCGTGCAGGACCTCGGGATCATGGAGCTGGACATCCCGCCAATCGAGCTGCACGCCAGCACCCAGACCGACATCCGCACCCTGGAGCGGGCGAAGTTCCTCGATCAGGCCGGCTTCTCCCAACTGGTGCTGGCCCGCGAGCTGAACCTTGCGGAAATCCGCGCCATCGCCGACGAGACCGATGCCGCCATCGAATTCTTCATCCACGGCGCGCTGTGCGTGGCCTTCTCCGGCCAGTGCAACATCTCCCACGCCCAGACCGGCCGCAGCGCCAACCGCGGCGACTGCTCCCAGGCGTGCCGCCTGCCCTACACCCTGAAGGATGACCAGGGCCGCGTGGTGGCCTTTGAGAAGCACCTGCTGTCGATGAAGGACAACAACCAGAGCGCCAACCTCAGCGCCCTGGTGGACGCTGGCGTACGCTCCTTCAAGATCGAAGGGCGCTACAAGGACATGGGCTACGTGAAGAACATCACCGCCTATTACCGCCAGCGCCTGGACGGCATTCTCGCCGAGCGCCCGGACCTGGCCCGCGCCTCCAGCGGCCGCACCGACCACTTCTTCGTGCCGGACCCGGACAAGACCTTCCACCGCGGCAGCACCGACTACTTCGTCAGCGACCGCAAGATCGACATTGGCGCCTTCGACTCGCCGACCTTCACCGGCCTGCCGGTGGGCACCGTGGAAAAGGTCGGCAAGCGCGACATGACGGTGGTAACCAAGGACCCGCTTTCCAACGGCGACGGCCTCAACGTGCTGGTGAAGCGCGAAGTGGTCGGCTTCCGCGCCAACATCGCAGAACCCAAGGGCGAATTCGAAGAAGACGGCGAGAAGCGCTACCGCTACCGCGTCGAGCCCAACGAGATGCCGGAAGGCCTCTACCGCCTGCGCCCGAACCATCCGCTGTCGCGCAACCTCGACCACAACTGGCAGCAGGCGCTGCAGAAGACGTCCGCCGAGCGCCGTGTCGGCCTGTCCTGGATCGCCAGGCTGCGTGAAGAGCGCCTGGAACTGACCGCCACCAGCGAGGAAGGCGTCAGCGCCAGCGTCGCCCTGGACGGCCCGTTCGGCGTCGCCAACAAGCCGGAACAGGCGCTGGACCAGTTGCACGACCTGCTCGGCCAGTTGGGCACCACCCAGTACCACGCCGACCAGATCGAGCTGGACGCCCCGCAGGCGTTCTTCATCCCCAATTCCCAGCTCAAATCGCTGCGCCGCGAGGCCATCGAGGCGCTCACCGAAGCCCGCGTACAGGCGCACCCGCGCGGTGGCCGCAAGGCCGAGACCAACCCGCCGCCGGTGTACCCGGAGTCGCACCTGTCGTTCCTGTACAACGTGTACAACGAGAAGGCCCGCGCGTTTTACCACCGCCACGGCGTACAGCTGATCGACGCGGCCTACGAGGCCCACGAGGAAACGGGCGAAGTGCCGGTAATGATCACCAAGCACTGCCTGCGCTTCTCCTTCAACCTGTGCCCGAAACAGGCCAAGGGTGTCACCGGCGTGCGCACCAAGGTGCAGCCGATGCAGCTGATCCACGGCGACGAAGTGCTGACCCTGAAGTTCGACTGCAAGCCGTGCGAGATGCACGTGATCGGCAAGATCAAGGGCCACATCCTCGGCCTGCCGCAGCCAGGCAGCGAGGGCGTGAGCAACATCGTCGGGCAGATCAGCCCGGAAGACCTGCTTAAGACCATTCGCAAGCCGGCTCACTAAGGTTCTTTTGTAGAAGCGAGCTCGCTCGCGAACGAGTTTGCCGGCGGCTCCAGTGCCGCAAGGCTCGCGAGCAAGCTCGCTTCTACAAAGAGCAAGAACAGTCCCCCTGCGCAATTCCCCGATCCCCCGCTATGATCGGGACATGCCCACCACTCTCCCGCTCCGCCAGCAATGCCCGCCCGGCGCCTGCAACTGCCACCGGGAACGCCTGCTGGAAACCCCCAACGCCGACCTGCGCATCCTGCTGCTGACCCGGCACGAGGAACAGCGCCTGCTGGAGCGCCTGGAAAACCTCAAGGACCTGGGTGACCTCCAGCGTCTGCAACAGAAGCTCTACGACCAACTCGGCATCCGCCTGCACATCGCGCCCGGCTTCAATGAAGTGCGCACCATGCGCGGCATCGAGTTCGACTTCGACGAGCAACCCGGCCTGTGCCGCAAGACTCGCCAGGCCATCCCAGCCGCGATCCGCCGAGGGCTGGAGAAGAACCCGGAAATCGCCTGGCGCCTGCTCGACTCCCACGATCTGCTCGGCGGGTTCTGAGCCGTGCCAGGTTTCGGGGAACTCCTGTAGGAGCGAGCTTGCTCGCGAACCGATGCCCCCGGTAGCTCTGCTGCCAAGGCGGTTCGCGAGCAAGCTCGCTCCTACAACTGGCCTGGAGTCCAGGCTATTGCGGAACGTCCTTCGAGCTGACCATGGCCCCGGCCAGCTCGGTGCTGCCGCGCTGCTGCAGCTCGGCGGCAGCGCCCAGCCGATCGCGATCTTCCTTGTTCTGGCTGAGCTTGGACTTGCCGACGATCTCGCTGATTTCCACCTCGATGCCGACGATGTTGGCCAGCATGCCGCTGATGAACTCCGGGGTGGAGTCGCTCATCTTCCACGGTTTTTCCTCGCCGGCCTCGTGGGTGCGGGTCAGGCGGCCGACCACGCCGCGCACGAAGCGCTCCTCATCCATCACCTTCAGGCGTCCGCGTACGTGCACCACCTGGTAGTTCCAGGTCGGCACCTGGCGGTGCGCCTCGTGCTTGCTCGGGTACCAGTTGGGCGAGACGTAGGCGTGCTCGCCACGGAAGATCACCAGCACCTCCTCGCCGTCGGCCTCCTGCCATACCGGGTTGCTGCGGGCCACGTGGGCGCGCAGCAGCGGTTTCTCGCTCGACAGCTCCAGCTCGAACGGCAGGTGGTTGGCGTCCAGCAGACCGTCGTGGCCAGTGACCAGGATGCCCAGGGGGTACTCGCGGATCAGCCGATGCAGCTCGTCCGGGCGGGTTTCCTCGAAATGCGAAGGTACGTACATGAAAAGCCTCGACAACAGGTGATGGCGGTCATCATGCCGCCGCATTGGCACCCAATAAAGATCCATTGGCAACCCTGGCGACAGGACCAATCCGGGGCGAGCGAATATTTGGTACGCCCCATGCATCGCCCCGCTGGACGGCAAGGTGCCGCCACCCTACTCTAGCCCTTGGCCAGCATTCGCCCTGGATGGCAGACACAGGCTCCCACTCTCGATGACCGTACCCGAGTTCCCCGCCGTTCCTCCTCGGCAGCAGTACCAGGGGAGAATTCCGCCACGCCTGCAGGATGCCTACAAGGCGTACGTGGTCCAGCATTACCGGCGCTTCCTGTTGGCGATCAACTTCATTGCCATGGCCGCCTATGATTCCTACGTACTGGCTGATGCCCTGCTGATTCCGGACATGGCCAGGGAATCGCTGTTCCTGCGCACGGGCCTGAGCCTGATAGGCCTGCTCAACATCTTCCTGGTGTTCCGCTTCAGCCGCAGCGTGCTGGTGATGGATATGCTGATGCCGGTGCACGACATCATCTCCACCATCGCCTGGTTCGAGCTGCTCAAGCGCAGCGCCTCGCCCGACGTACCCTTCTTCCTCTATGCCTCAGTGGTGTTCGTGCTGCTCGGCAACCTCGGCGTGCGCTACTCCTTCAAGGGCATCGCGCTGGTCTCGGCGATCATCTCGGCGATCATTCTCTACAACGTCTGGCTGATCCACGACGGTGCGGCCAAGCCACTGCTGATCTTCACCCTGGTCTACCTGCCCATCGCACTGTTCAGCCTGTTCATCAGCTGGACCAACATCAAGGGCGTGCGCCAGGCCTTCCTCGCCGACCTCGAGGAGCGCCGCCAGCGCACGGAGCTCGCTGCCCTCAACCTGCGCCTGCAGGAGCTGGCCGCCACCGATGGCCTCACGGGCGTGGGCAACCGCCGCGCCCTGGACCTGCAGCTCAACGAGAGCTGGCACGGCATGCGTACCAATGGCCGCCCCTTTGCCCTGCTGATGGCCGACATCGACTACTTCAAGCCCTACAACGACCATTACGGCCACCAGGCCGGCGACCGTTGCCTGTGCCAGGTAGCCGAAAGCCTGGTCGGCACCCTGCGCGGCGGGCAGGCCAGCGTCTATCGTTATGGCGGTGAGGAGTTCGCCATCCTGCTGGAGGCTACCAGCGTCGAAGACCTGCGCTGCGTCGCCGAGCGGCTGCGCGAACAGGTGGCGAGGCTGGATATCGAGCACCTCTACCGGCCCGGCAGCCTGCGCCACCTGACCATCAGCCTGGGTGCGGCGATGGCCAACGAGAGCGGGCTGCGGGAACCGCGCGAACTGCTGGCGCGCTGCGACCAGCACCTGTACATCGCCAAGCAAAAAGGTCGAAACCGCGTGCAACTCAGCGGCATGCCTGGCGTCTGACGAACGACACGTAACCCGGCACGCGCGGCCGGCGTCTCCCTGCTCTACTGCCGGGCGATGCCCAGGGCGCGTGGCGACCGCCACAGGGAACGACCCAACGAGGCCAGTGTGAAACGCGACATCCGCCTTGCCATCCTCCTGCTGTCGATCATCAGCCTCGCCGTGGCCGCTGCCACGGCATGGGAGCTGTGGTCGGCCCGCGAGCGCACGCTGGCGGAAACCACCACGCACAACCTCAACCTCACCCAGGCGCTGGACACCTACGTCGAAGGCATCGTCACCCAGAGTTCCATGCTCCTGCTCGGCCTCGCCGAGCGCCTGGAGCACGAAGGCCGCGGCGCTGAACAACTGCAACGCCTCAATGAACTGGTGCAGCGCCAGCAACACCTCCTCGCCCAGCTCAATGGCGTCGGCATCTACGACGCCCAGGGCAACTGGCTGATGACCTCCACCGGGCCCTTCCCGCCAGGCTCCAACAGCGCCGACCGCGCCTATTTCATCCACCACCGCGACAATCCATCGCTGGAGGCGTACATCGGCGGCCCGATCCACAGTCGCTCCACGGGAGTGTGGGTGATCACCGTCAGCCGCCGCTACAACGACGCCCAGGGCAACTTCGCCGGGGTGATAGTCGCCGCCCTCGGTGTGCAGGACTTCCTGCGCCTGTTCGGCAAGATCGACATCGGCAAGACCGGCGCCATCGGCGTGGCCACCAGCAACGGCCAGGTGCTGGTGCGCTATCCGTTCCGCGAGAGCGACATGGGCCGGGTGCTCTCGCGCTCGCCGATCTTCACCCAGTACCTGGAGAGCGCCACGGTCGGCAGCGCCACCTTCGCCTCGTCGCTGGACGGCATCGAGCGCATCTATGCCTTCCGCAAGAACGAGCGCTACCCGCTGGTGACCTCGGTTGCCCTGGGCAAGGATGAAGCCCTCGACGCCTGGGCCGCCGACGCCCTGCGCACGGTAGCCATCGCCTTCGGCCTGCTGATGGTCGTGGTGGTGATCGGCAGCCTGTTGATCCTCGCCATCCAGCGGCGCATCGGCACCGAGCGCCTGTTGCGCGATGCCCGCGAGGACTTGCTCAAGGCCAACCGCCAGCTGGAAGTGCTCGCCTCGCGCGACCCGCTCACGGGGCTTGAGAACCGCCGCAGCTTCGACGACCACCTGATCGCCGAGTTGCGCCGCGCGCATCGCGAGCGCGCGCCGCTGGCGCTGCTGCTGATCGATGTGGACCACTTCAAGCGCTTCAATGACACCTACGGCCACCCGGCCGGCGATGATTGCCTGCGCCGTATCGGCCGCGTACTCGCCGACAGTGTGCGCCGCCCCGCCGACCTTGCCGCGCGCTACGGCGGTGAGGAACTGGCGGTAATCCTGCCCAACACCGGTCCCGACGGTGCCCTGGCCGTGGCCGAGCAGTTCATGCAACGCCTGCAGCAGGCCAACCTCACCCACGCCGGCAGCCCGCTGGGACGCATCACCGCGAGCATCGGCATTGCCACCCTGCCCGGTGGCAACGACAGCAGCCCGCAGGCCCTGATCGAGTCCGCCGACCGCGCGCTGTACCGCGCCAAGGCCGCCGGCCGCAACCGTCTGGAATGCGCACCGACCGTGCAGGAAACCCCGCAATGATCTTCGACTCCACACTGCTCGAAGCACTGCGCAGTGCCCGCCACGTCGTGGTATTCACGGGTGCCGGCGTTTCCGCCGAGAGTGGCATTCCCACCTTCCGCGACCGTCTTACCGGACTGTGGGAACGTTTCGACGCCGCCTCACTGGCCACTGCCGAGGCCTTCCGCGCCGACCCGGCGCTGGTCTGGGGTTGGTATGAATGGCGACGCAGTATCGTCCATCGCGCCCAGCCCAACCCCGCGCACTTGGCCATTGCCGCCCTGGCGGGCAAGGTGCCCAAGCTCACGCTGGTCACCCAGAACGTCGACGACCTCCACGAGCGCGCCGGCAGCCAGGACGTCACCCACCTGCACGGTCAGTTGGAGCGCCCGCGCTGCTTCAAATGCCAGCGCGAACCGGATGCACCGCTACCGGTACCGGACGAGCCGCAAGCCGGGCGCCACGTCACCCCGCCAGCCTGCGTCCATTGCGGCGGCCCGCTGCGCCCCGGCGTAGTGTGGTTCGGCGAAAGCCTGCCGACGGACGCCATCACCCACGCCTTCCAGGCCGCCGAACAGTGCGACCTGCTGATCTCCGTCGGGACATCCGGGGTCGTCTACCCGGCGGCAGAAATTCCCGAGATCGCCTGGCGCCTTCGCGCCACCGTCCTCCACGTCAATCCCGCCCCCGGCCCGCTGCACGGCGAACGTGACTTCGCCCTCGCCAGTGCGGCAGGCACCACACTGCCGACGCTGCTGAGTGCGGCCTTTGCCGAGCGCTGATTCCGCCACCCTGCAGGGCGCATAACCCGGAATGGGTTATGCGCCCTACTTTCTGGCTGGGCTGCACACCGGGTCCACGATGTCATCGACTTCGTAGGAGCGAGCTTGCTCGCGAACCTGATTGACACCGGTGCAATCGGGGAACGCTGTTCGCGAGCAAGCTCGCTCCTGCAAAGAGCCGATCGGGGCGAATCCCTATACCGCCGGCATCTGCAACGTCACGCAGTGAATGCCACCACCGCCGGCGGCGATCGGGTCGATATTCAGCTGCACGATCTCCCGGTCCGGGTACAGTTCGCCGAGCAGAGCATGGCAATGCTCGTCCGCCGCCGCATCGCCGAACTTCGGTGCAATCACTCCGCCATTCACCGGCAGGTAATTGATGTAGCCAGCGGCAAAGTCCGGGTTGTCGCGGTTGTAGGCGCTGGGCTTGGGTTTCATCGGCGGCGGCAGACTGTGCAGTTCGAGCTTGCGCCCATCGGCGTCGGTCGCGGACTTGAGAATCTCCAGGTGCCGGCGAGTGACCTCGTAGTCATAGGAGCGCTTGTCGTTGTCCAGGTTGACCACCACCACGCCCGGCTCGACGAAGCGCGCATAGAAATCCACATGGGCATCGGTGATGTCCTTGCCGCGAATGCCCGGCAGCCAGATCACCTTGCGCAGCCCCAGCATGTGCTTGAGCTCGGCCTCGATACGCGGGCGCGTCCAGCCCGGATTGCGGTTGTCGTTCACCCAGCAACTCTCGGTGAAGATCGCCGTGCCATGGCCGTCCACCTCGATACCGCCGCCCTCCCCGCACAGCTCGCTGACGATGGCTTTCGCCTCCAGCTCCTCGGCGAGCGCCGCCGACACTTCGCGGTCGCGCTCGGCGTGCTGCTTGCCGCCCCAGCCGTTGAAGTTGAAGTCGGCCAGCGCCAGGCCGCCCGGCGCGTCGTTGACCAGGAAGCAGCCGCCGTAGTCGCGCACCCAGATGTCATCCACCGGCACCGGCAGGAAGTCGACGTTCTGCCCACCGCAGGCACGCTTGGCCTCGGCCTGTTGCTCCGGCCGGCAGAGCACCGTCACCGGCTGGAACTCGGCGATGGCGCGGGCCAGCCGCGCCACCGTGGCGTTGACGTCAGGGGCGATGTCTTCCCACACGTCGGCGCTCGCCGCATAGGCAACGAACACCCGCTCCTGCTTGCGGTGCTCGTCGGGCATGTACCAGGGCTTCGCCGCCAGGGCGACGCGGCCCAGGCCGAGCCCGAGGCCCGTCGCCAGCGTCATGCCGGCGCCGAGCAGGTTCCTGCGTGTCATCATCCTCGTCTCCTCAACCGCCAGTGCCAGTCTTGAAGCTGGTCCAGGTGCGCATCCGCGAACGCATGTCACGCTGCGGGATGTCCTTGCCAGGGAACAAGCGCGCGTATGCCTTCTCATCAAGATAGATGTCCGGGTTGTCGCGCATGCTCGCCTCGACCATCGGACGCGCCTTGGCGTTGGACGTCGGGTAGCCGGTGGCGTTGCTGATGGCCGCCATCACGTCCGGGCGCATCAGGTAGTTGATCAGCGCATAGGCATACTCCGGGTGAGGCGCGTCGGCGGGAATGGCCATGGTGTCCATCCATACCGAAGTGCCTTCGCGTGGCACGCGGTACTCGAAGCGCTCCGGCTTCTTAGCCTCGTCAGCGGCACGTTGCGACTGGATCACGTCGCCGCTGTAGCCCAGCGACAGGCAAAGGTCGCCATTGACCAGTTGGGTGACTGGCTGGGACTGGAACTTGCGGATGTATGGACGAATGCCGTTGAGTACCGCCAGGGCCTCGGCCAGGTCCTGCGGCTTGCCGCTGCGCGGGTCGCGGCCCAGGTAGTTGAGCACCACGGCGAGCACTTCGTCCGGCGAGTCGATCATCGAGATGCCGCAGTCGGCGAACTGCTTGGCCAGTTCCGGCTTGAACATCAGGTCGAGGCTGTTCACCGGCGCGCCGGGCATGCGCTGCTCGATCTTCTGCTGATTGAAGGTCAGGCCGATGCTGCCCCAGGTGTAGGGCACCACGGCGTGACGCGAGTACGGGTACTTGGTCTGCAGGCTCTGCAGGCCCGGCTCGATATCGCCCAGGTGCTCCAGCTTGCTCTCGTCAAGCTTCTGCAGGGCGCCGGCGCGCATCAGGCGCTCGGCAACGGTATCACCGGGGAAGATCAGGTCGTAGCCGCTGTGCCCGGCCATCATCTTGGCTTCCAGCGTCTCGCTGCTGTCCATCACGTCGTAGATGACGCGGATGCCGGTTTCCTTGGTGAAGTTCGCCAGCGTGTCGGGGGCGAAGTAATCCGCCCAGTTGAACAGGCGCAGGACCTTCTCCTCGGCCGTGGCCGGTTGCAGGGTGCACGCCAGGGACAACCCCAGCGCGCCGATCAACAGGTGCTTGTTCATGGTCAGACTCCTTGCCAGCGCGGGTGCAGGTGGCGGCCGTCGAGGCCGAGCAGCGGGCCGTACATTTCCGGGCGACGGTCGCGGTAGACGCCCCAGGTCAGGCGCTCTTCGCGAGCCAGTTGCAGGTCCAGCTCCTGCACCAGCATGGCCGCTTCGTTGCGGCCGGCTTCTGCCAGCAGCGCGCCCTTGTGGTCAGTGATGAAGGACGAGCCATAGAAGCGCATGCGCAGCGCGTCATCACTGGGCGCCACTTCCTCACCGATACGGTTGGCTGCCAGCACCGGCAGCAGGTTGGCGGCGGCGTGGCCGCGCTGGGCGGTCTGCCAGTGGTCGCGGGAATCCAGCTGTTCGGCGCCCGGCTCGGAGCCGATGGCGGTGGGGAACAGCAGCATCTCCGCGCCCTGCAGCGCCAGGCAGCGGGCAGTCTCGGGGAACCACTGGTCCCAGCAGATGCCCACGCCGACGCGTCCGACGGCGGTATCCCAGACGCGGAAGCCGGTATCGCCAGGGCTGAAGTATTCCTTTTCCTGGTAGCCGATGGCATTGGGGATGTGCGTCTTGCGGTACACGCCAAGCAGGCTGCCATCAGCGTCGGCCACGGTCAGGGAGTTGAAGTAGGCATTGCCGGCGCGCTCGAACCAGCTGATGGGCAGCACCACGTTGAGCTCTGCCGCCAGGCTGGCGAAGCGCTGCAGCAGCGGGCTGTCGTCGAAGGGCTGGGCCAGCGCCAGATGGCGATGGTCCTGCTCGATGCAGAAATACGGCGTGGCGAACAGCTCGGGCAGCAGGATCAGCTTGGCACCCGCTGCCGCCGCCGCGCGCACGTGGCGCTCGGCTTCGGCGAGGTTGCGCGGCAGATCCCAGCTGCAGGAAAACTGCAGGACAGCAACGGTCAACTTGCTCATCACAGGCCTCCGAGCGGCCAGGCCGGCTGCTGCTGGGTGATGCAGTGCACACCGCCACCGCCGTGGGCCAGGTTGTTGATGCGCACCGGCACCACTTCGCGGCCGGGGAAGGCTCGGGCCAGCACCGCCGCGGCTTCATCGTCGGCGGCAATACCGTAGGCCGGCATGATCACTGCGCCATTGGCCAGGTAGAAGTTGGTGTAGGACGCGCAGAAGACTTCGGCCTCCGGGTCCACCGCCGCGCTGGCTTCGAACAGTTCGATCAGCTCGAAGGAGCGGCCCTTGGCATCGGTGGCCAGCTCCAGCGCGCGACGGTTTTCCTTCGCGACCTGGGCGTAGACGCTGGAGCTGTCGTGGGTCGCATCCACCAGCAGCACGCCGGGACGGGCGAAGGCACACACGCCGTCGACGTGGCCGTCGGTCATGTCGCCGGTGACATATTGCGGGTCGCCCGGCAGCCAGATGGTCTTGGTTACCCCCAACAGGCGGCTGAAGATTTCCTCCATCTCGCGCTTGCTCACGCCGGGGTTGCGGTTGGGGTTGAGCAGCACCGACTCGGTGGTGATCAGCGTGCCCTCGCCGTCCACATGGATCGCCCCGCCCTCATTGGACAGCGGCGTACCGAAGCAGTCGAGCCCGAGGCTGTTAAGAATGCGCCGGCCCAGGCCTTCGTCCAGAGTGTGCTCGGACTTGCCGCCCCAGGCATTGAAGCGCCAGCTCACGCCGGCCACGCCAAACTGCGGATGGCAGACGAAGGTCGGCCCGGAATCACGGCACCAGCTGTCGTCGATGGGCAGCGGCACCAGCTCGACATTCGGCCCGCAAAGTTCGGCGGCGCGCGCCACGGCGGACGGGTCCACCACCAGCTTCACCGGCTCGAAACGGGCGATGGCATTGGCGACGCGGGCAAAGTCTTCCTGCACCTGCTCCAGCGTGACGCGCCAGCCGCCCTCCCAGAGCGGACGGTTGTGCGGGAAAGCCATCCAGGTCGCCGCGTGGTTGACCCATTCGGCAGGCATGCGCCAGCCGTTCTGCATGTCGTCGTTGCGATGCATACTCAAGCCTTTGGTAAGGAATTTTTATCGGAAGGAAAGGGTTCAGCGGCGCCTGATGACAATGCTAGGCCTGTAAAAACGTCACAACAAACGATAGATTTTGCGTAAATCTGATTAGACGAACTTATCGATCATGCTCAAACACTGGCCACCCCTGAACGCCCTGCGCGGCTTCGAAGCCGCCGCGCGCCTGGGCAGCTTTCACAAGGCAGCCGAGGAGTTGCACCTCACCCAGTCGGCCATCAGCCAGCAGATCCGCAGCCTGGAAAGCTTCGTCGAGCAGCCGCTGTTCTATCGTTCCGGGCGCAAGGTAGCGCTCACCGACGCTGGCGCCGACCTGCTCAGCACCACGCAATCCATGCTGCAGCAACTGGCCGTGGGCATCCGTCGCCTGGACCAGTACCGCAAGCCCAACCAACTGGTGGTCAACACCACCCCGGCCTTCGCCCGCCACTGGCTGGTGCCGCGCCTGGGCGACTTCCACGCGCGTCACCCGCAGATCGACCTCTGGCTGCTGACCACCGACGAAACTCCGGACATGGCCAGCCAGACCATCGACATCGCTGTGCGCGACGACCTCACTGCCCAGGCCGAGTGCCGCTTCCGCGTGCTGCTGGAGGATCGTCTCTATCCAGCTTGCCACCCCGCGCTGCTGCAGCAGCCGGAACCGGCACGCACCACCCTGCACGGCGAACGGGAAATGGACTGGGCGCACTGGCAACTGCAGGGCGGCGCGGACGTTGGCCAGCGCAGCGAAGGGCTGAACTTCTCCGATCCCGGCCTGCTGCTGGATGCCGCCAGCCAGGGGCTGGGCGTTGCACTGGTGAGCCAGCTGCTGGCCGGCGATGCACGGCAGAATGGCCTGCTGACGCCCCTCAGCGAGCAGACCGTGCGAGGGCCGAACTGGTCCCTGCTGGTACATCAGCAGAGCGAGCGGAATGCGCAGGCGCTGGGATTCTGCGAGTGGCTCTCGGCCACGCTGGAATTCCCCCTGTAGGAGCGAGCTTGCTCGCGAACCGCCCAACGTTGATGTAACCGGCCGACACTGTTCGCGAGCAAGCTCGCTCCTACAAGAACGCCCCTATCTCGAAGCGCGGGCGAGTTGGTCGCTGCGGGGGCATCAGCAACGCGGGCGCGATGGTCGGGCGTCAAGGTTCTGCGGGCAGCCCCCAGTCACACTGCCCCTGTAGGAGCGAGCTTGCTCGCGAACCGCCCAGCGTCGATCTAACCGGCCGACACTGTTCGCGAGCAAGCTCGCCCCTACAAAAGCTGGGCCAGCCGATCACGCCATCATCCCGCGATACCGCCCTCGCCCCTCCTCAACCGACCCCGCGCCTTCTTCCCCTCCAGCGCACTCTTCGCCGCAGCCCTCACCAATCGCTGGAAGGTCGGGCACTCGGCGTGGCTGGGCGCCGGGCAGGCTGCCGCATGGCGCAATCCCCGGCTCATCGCCCGCAGGCGCCTGATCGTGGCGTCCAGCTCGTCCGCCTTGGCCGCCAGCATCTGCCGGTCGATATTCGTCCCGCCGTCGCCAGCGAACATCGAGCGGATATCCTCCAGGCTGAACCCTGCCGACTGCCCCAGGGTGATCAGTGCCAGTTGGTCGAGAATCTGCGGGGCGAACTGGCGGCGCGCGCCGGGCTTGGCGAGCGAAACAATCAGTCCCTTCTCCTCGTAGAAACGCAGGGTCGATGCCGGCACGCCGGAGCGCCTGGCCACGTCAGCGATATCCATGGAACACCTCTTGACCTCAAGTTCGCTTGAACTTGTAGGTTCACGCCAAAGCCCTTCACGGTCAACCGGATGCGGCTTTGACCTTGCGTGAGAAACAGGAGAACTCCATGAAAAGCATCGCCATCGTCTACCACAGCGCCAACGGCCGCACCGAACGTATCGCCCAGACCATCGCCAACGGCGCTCGCCGGGTGCCCGGCTGCGATGTGCAGCTGCTCCAGGCCCAGGCGTTGATCGAACGGCCACAGGCACTGCTCGCCTTCCACGGCCTGATTCTCGGCTCACCCACCTACCTGGGCGGCGTTTCGGCGCCGCTGAAAGCCCTGATGGACAGCACCGGCCCATTGTGGCGCCAGCAGAAGCTGCACGGCCGACTTGCCGCGGGCTTCACCGTCTCGGCGCTGCCGGCAGGCGACAAGCAGTCCACGCTGATCTCGCTGTTCACCTTCTGCATGCAGCACGGGATGCTCTGGGCCGGCAACCCGATCCTCCCCGAACAGCACCTGGGCGTGCCCTACGACGAAGCCGCCAACCGCCTCGGCTCCTGGTCCGGGCTGATGGCCCAGGCAGACAAGACCTCCCCGGACTTCTGCTCCGGCGACCTGAAGACCGCGCTTGTGTTCGGCCAGCATTTCGCCGAAACCCTCAGGCGCCTTCAGCAGCCACAGCTCGAGCCCGCGCAGGAGGCCCACGCATGATCCCGCGCCGCTACGCTCCGCTATTGTTCGCGCTGATTCTGTCCGGCGTGATGACCTTGCTGGTCTCCGGCCTTTCCACCGGGCGTGCCATCGGCCTGGTGCCGGACTTCGTCCAGCTATGGCTCGGCGCCTGGCTCACCAGCTGGAGCATCGGCTTCCCGCTGGTGCTGGTCATCGCCCCGCTCACTCGCCGCCTCGTCGAGAAGCTGACTCAGGCGTAGGAGCGGAATCCCTCCGCCATCGGCTGATCCACGCGCCAAACTCATCCACGGAGCGGCCGATAGGACATCGCGGACGGAGTCCGCTCCTACGAAACCTGATACCTGGGTAGGAGCGGACTCCGTCCGCGATCGCCATCCGCCCGCAGTGGTCCAGGCAGGAATCCCCGCCGACTTACTGCCGAATCCCGTCGGTGAACCGGCAGAAGCCGTCACGCACCGCGCTTTCGGTGGTGTACATGCCACCCAGGGTGACGAAGACATAGCTTACCTTGGAGCCGGAGCCTGACTTTTCCACCACGACGTTCAGCGGTGCGTTTCGGCTGCTCAGGATTACGCCCTGGTAGGCGGAGATGGTGCCGCTCTTCTCGTCGGCGTTCTGGATGGTGAAACCTTCCTTCACCAGCGTCTTCTGTGCCCGGTCGAAGACCTTGGACACAGGCATGTCCAGCTGGACATTGGACGTGAAGGTCTTGCCGGCGATGAAGCCGCCTTCGGTGTTGAAGTTGTCTTCGCACTGGTTGCCGGTCTTCTGGTGCGCACAGCCCTGCAACAGGGCGGCAGCGAGCAGAATCATCGTGACTCGTCGCATCATCGTTCCTTGATCTCGTGGGGCCGCCATCCCTGCGGGTCTACAGCGGCGAAGGGGTTTTATAAGCCGAGGGCACAGGCCCTGACCAGACTTTTCCTCGCCCGATGAGACAGCCAGCACGTAGGAAATGTCTCCTCACTCGCTCAAGCACGGGCTTTCGCGCCGTTCGTCCCAGGAACCTGCTGACATGGGTTCCTGCCCGGTTATCCAATCGCCCGACAGCCTTGCAGCGAAGCCTCCCCAGGCGCCATGCACCGGGAAGGCTTCCTCTCCCTTTACCAGATCGGCAAGGTGTAGCTGACGATGAAGCGGGTCTCGTCCATGTCGTTGCCGAAGCTGCTGCGGAAGGTGCTGTTGCGCAGCTTGAAGCCGACGTTCTTCATCGGGCCGCTCTGCACCACGTAGCCAACGTCGGTGTCGCGCTCCCATTCCTTGCCGTCGCCCTGGCCATTGAGCAGGTCGATGTTGTCGCCGCGCAGGTAGCGGGTCATCAGGCTCAGGCCGGGCAGCCCATAGGAGGCGAAGTTGAAGTCGTAGCGCAGTTGCCAGGAGCGTTCGTCCTTGTTGGCGAAGTCGCCGATCTGCACGTAGTTGACCAGGTACGGGTCGGTGCCGGACAGGTAGGCGAAGCCGGTGTCGCCGGACATGCGCTGCAGGCCAAGGCCGAACGCCTGGTTGCCCAGCTTGTAGGTGAACATGGCGTTGAGCGCACGGTTGTCGACGTTGCTGCCGCCATCGTCGGTGGAGCGTGCCCAGCGGATGTCGGACTTCAGCGACTGGCCCTCGGCAATCGGCAGCGTGTGCACCAGGCTCACGTAGTGCTGGCGATAGAGGTCTTCCAGGTTCGCGTAGTGGTAGCTGGTGCTCAGCTGGCTGTTCCAGCGGTAGGTGCCGCCGGCGATGTTGAAGCGATCGCTGGTGAGGTGGCTGCCGGCGACGATGTTGCGCTTGTTGCCGCGGGTCATCGACAGGTCTTCGTTGTTGGACGAATCGCGCTGCTTCACCTCGCGCAGCTGGCCGAGCTGCAGGTCGAGGTCGTCGAGCTCCTTGGACTCCACCAGCGCGCCCTGGAAGGTCTGCGGCAGCAGGCGGGTGTCGTTGTACTGCACCACCGGCAGCTTGGGCAGCAGCGTGCCGACCTTCAGCGTGCTCTTGGACACGCGCAGCTTGGCGGTCAGGCCGAGGTCGCTGTAGTCGTCGGCGGCGCGCTTGTCGCTGGCCGAGTACGGCAGCAGGCCGGAACCGGAACGATCCGGGCTGGAGTCCAGCTTCAGGCCCAGCAGGCCGAGGGCATCGACGCCCACGCCAACGGTGCCGTCGGTGTAGCCCGATTCATAGCGCAGCAGGAAGCCCTGCGCCCACTCTTCGGATTTCGACTGGGCGGCGCCGCTCTGGCGGTAGTCGCGGTTGAAGTAGAAGTTGCGTGCTTCAATGCTGGCCTTGCTGTCGGCGAGGAAATCCGCGTGGGCGAACGAGGGCAGCAGCGCCAGTCCGGAGACCAGCACAGGGGTACGACGATTTTTCATTGTTCTTGTTTCTTTCTACTGGGGTGTTGGCAAAACGCCGGGCCGATGAGGCAGGCCCGGCCAGGGGAAGAACTGGGTCAGAGAGTCTTTTCCAGCTCCGGTACGGCTTCGAACAGATCGCCAACCAGACCGTAGTCGGCGACCTGGAAGATCGGCGCCTCTTCGTCCTTGTTGATCGCCACGATCACTTTCGAATCCTTCATGCCCGCCAGGTGCTGGATGGCGCCGGAGATACCGACGGCCACGTACAGCTGCGGAGCGACGATCTTGCCGGTCTGGCCGACCTGCATGTCGTTCGGCACGAAGCCGGCGTCAACGGCAGCGCGGGAAGCGCCGACGGCAGCGCCCAGCTTGTCAGCCAGGGAATAGAGGATGCTGAAGTTGTCGCCATTGCCCATGCCACGGCCGCCGGAAACGACGATCTTGGCAGCGGTCAGTTCCGGACGGTCGGACTTGGCCAGTTCTTCACCGACAAAGGCGGACTTGCCGGCATCGGCCGGGCCGGAAACGGCTTCAACAGCGGCGGAACCACCTTCGGCAGCGACGGCGTCGAAGCCGGTGCCACGCACGGTGATCACTTTCACGGCAGCCGAGGACTGCACGGTAGCGATGGCGTTACCGGCGTAGATCGGGCGCTTGAAGGTGTCGGCGCTGACCACTTCGATGATCTCGGAGATCTGGTCGACGTCCAGCAGGGCGGCAACGCGCGGCAGGAAGTTCTTGCCGTTGGTGGTGGCGGCGGCCAGCACGTGGCCGAACCCACTTTCTTTCACGACAGCGGCGATCAGCGGAGCCACATTCTCCGGCAGTTGGTGAGCGTAGGCAGCGTTATCGGCGACCAGCACCTTGGCCACACCAGCGATCCTGGCAGCGGCTTCGGCTACGCCACCGACGTTCTGGCCAGCGACCAGGACAGCGATGTCACCGCCGATCTTTTGCGCGGCAGCGACGGTATTCAGCGTCGCGGCGCTGAGCGCACCATTGGAATGTTCTGCAACAACCAGCACAGTCATCAGACCACCTTCGCTTCGTTCTTCAGTTTCTCGACCAGTTCAGCCACCGACTTCACCTTGACGCCGGCGCTACGTGCGGCGGGCGCTTCCACCTTGAGGGTCTTCACGGTTGAGGCCGTGGAGATGCCCAGCGCGTCAGGGGGAAGGAATTCCAGCGGCTTCTTCTTCGCCTTCATGATGTTGGGCAGCGACGCGTAGCGCGGCTCGTTCAGACGCAGGTCGGTGGTGACGATTGCCGGCAGGTTCAGGGCAACGGTCTGCAGGCCGCCGTCGATTTCACGGGTGACGTTGACCTTGTCGCCAGCAACTTCGACCTTGGAGGCG